>NZ_BNEA01000007.1 GCF_016860525.1 Streptomyces rubradiris | reverse complement strand
CCCGGCCGCCGTCCACACCCGGGGCTTCGACGTCGACTGGGGTGTGCTGTACGAGAGTTACCCGGGCCGCCCGGTCGACCTGCCCACGTACGCCTTCGAGCACCGCCGGTACTGGCTGCCCACGCCCGCCGTCACCGCCGGCGACGCCGCCGGGCACGGGCTCGCCGCCGCCGGGCACCCGCTGGTCAGCGCCCGCCTGGACCTGCCCGGCGACGCCGGGGTGCTGCTCACCGGCCGGATCTCCACCGCCACCCACCCGGCCCTCGCCGACCACGCCGTCCTGGGCACGGTCCTGGTGCCCGGCGCCGCCCTGGTCGACCTCGCCCTGCACGCCGGACGCCTGACCGGCCGTCCCGTCCTGGAGGAGCTCACCCTGCACGCCCCGCTGGCGCTGCCCGGCGACACCGCCGTACGCCTCCAGGTCGCCGCCCGCGCCGACGGCACCGTGGACATCCACTCCCGCGCCGAGCAGGCCCCCGCCGACGAGGGCTGGACCCACCACGCCACCGGCACCCTCACCGACTCCGGCGCCGCGCCCGTGCCTGCGGCCGGCGCCTGGCCGCCGCCCGGGGCCACCCCGCTCGACGTCGGCGGCCTCTACCCGCGCCTGCACACCGAGGGCTACGACTACGGCCCCGTCTTCCGGGGCGTGCGGGCCGCCTGGCGGGACGGGGACACCCTGCTCGCCGACCTCGAACTGCCCGCCCAGGCGGCCCAGGACGCCGCCCGGCACGTCCTGCACCCCGCGCTGCTGGACTCCGCCCTGCACGTCACCTCCCTGCTCGGCGGCGAACCGGCACCCGACGGGCCGGCCGACGGCATCGCCCTGCCCTTCGCCTGGACCGGTGTCACCGCGCACGCCCAGGCGTCCCTCACCGCCCGGGTCCGGGTCACCCCCGGCCCCGACGGCACCCGCATCGAACTGGCGGACACCGACGGCCGGCCCCTGGCCACCGTCGCCTCCTACGTCACCCGGCCCTACGCCGCCGACCGGCTCACCCGGCGCCACCGCCACCTCTACGCCGTCACCGGCACCCCCCTGCCCGAGACCGCCGGACGCCCCGACCGCCGTAGCTGGGCGGTCCTCGGCGACGACGACCTCGGCCTCGGCGCCCCGGTCCACCCCGGCCTGCACGCACTCGGCGCCACCGTCCCCGACGTGGTGATCCTGCCCGTCACCGCACCCGGCGCCGACGACCTGCCCGGCACCGACGACCTGCCCGGCGCCGACGACGTGCCCGGCGCCGTGCGCGGCGTGCTCGGCCGCACCCTGGAAGTCCTCCAGGCGTGGACCGCCGACGACCGGTACGCCGGTTCGGTGCTCGTGGTCCTCACCGGCGGCTCCCTCGCCGACGCTGCCGTGCACGGGCTGGTACGGGCCGCGCAGGCCGAGGACCCCGGCCGCATCCTGCTCGTCACCCGGGCCGCGCCCGACGCCCCCGTACCCGACCGGGCCGCGCTCGCCGCCCTCCTCGACTCCGGGGAACCCGAGGTCCACTGGCGCGGCGGCACGGCGCACGCGCCCCGGCTGGTCCGCGCCGACGACACCGAGGGCACCGGCCGCCCGTGGGGCACCGTCCTCGTCACCGGCGGCACCGGCGGACTCGGCGCCCTGGTCGCCCGCCACCTGGCCGCCCGGCACGGCGTCACCCGCCTGGTGCTGACCAGCCGCCGCGGGCCCGGGGCACCCGGCGCCGCCGCACTACGCGCCGGCCTCGCGGAGCTCGGCGCCGAAGCCGACATCGTCGCCTGCGACGCGGCCGACCGCACCGCGCTCGCCGCCCTGCTCACCGCGCACCCCGTCGACAGCGTCGTGCACACCGCCGGCGTCCTGGACGACGCCCTGATCGGCTCGCTGACCCCGGCACGGCTGGACACCGTCCTGCGGCCCAAAGCGGACGCCGCCTGGCACCTGCACGAACTGACCCGGGAGCGGGAACTCGCCCACTTCGTGCTGTTCTCCTCGGCCGCCGGCACCCTCGACGCCTCCGGACAGGGCAACTACGCCGCCGCCAACGCCTTCCTGGACGCCCTCGCCGCCCACCGCGCCGCCCTCGGCCTGCCCGCCACCTCCCTCGCCTGGGGCCTGTGGTCCGGCGGCGGCATGGGCGCCGCCCTCGACCGGGCCGACGTCCAGCGCATCGAACGCACCGGCATCGGCGCGCTCGACCCGGACGAGGGACTGGAACTGTTCGACGCCGCCGTGGCCGCGGGCGCCCCCGCCCTGGTCCCGGTACGGCTGGACACCGCCGTCCTGCGCCGCCGCGCCGGTGACGTCCCGGCCGTGCTGCGCGCCCTGGCCGGCGTCACCGCCCGCCCGGACCGCGCCGAGCACGCCCGCACCCTGGGCGAACGCCTGGCCGAACTGCCCGCCGCCGACCACGAACACACCGTGCTGGAAGCGGTCCGCACCGAGGTGGCCGCCGTCCTCGGCCACCCCGGGCCCGCCGCCGTCGAACCCCGCCGCGCCTTCACCGAACTCGGCTTCGACTCGCTCGCCGCCGTGGAACTGCGCAACCGCCTGGGCGCGGCCTGCGGACTGCGCCTGCCCTCCACCCTCGTCTTCGACCACCCCACCCCGGCCGCCCTCGCCGGCCACCTCCTGGAGCGGCTGCGGCCCCGGCCCGAACCGGCCGCGCCCGCCGGCGACGACGACGAGGTGCGTGCCCTGATCTCCCGTATCCCCGTCGACCGCCTCCGCGCCGCCGGTCTGCTCGACAGCCTGCTGAAGCTGTCCGAGCCCGCCGCGGAACCCGCCCCCGCCGAACCGGCCGGGGACATCCGGACCATGGCCGTGGCCGACCTGGTGCGCGCCGCCCTCGACCGCACCACCCCCCAGTGACACCACCCCGGTGCCGGACGACGCGCCGCGTCCGGCACCGGGCCCCCCGTACCGGCGCACCCGCACCGCGTCATCAGCGCCGCCGAGCCAGCAGGGAGCGACACCGACCGTGGACACATCCGTCGAGCAGATCGTCGAGGCGCTGCGCGAGTCGTTGCTAGAGAACGAGCGGCTGCGCCGGCAGAACGACCGGATCACCGAGGCGGCGCACGAGCCCGTGGCCATCGTCGCCATGAGCTGCCGCTACCCCGGCGGCGTCCAGAGCCCCGAACAGCTGTGGCAGCTGGTCGACGCGGGCACGGACGCCGTCGGCGACTTCCCCGACGACCGGGGCTGGGACGTCGAGGCGATCTACGACCCCGACCCGGACGCCCCCGGCCGCACCCACGTCCGCGAAGGCGGGTTCCTGTACGACGCGGCCCGGTTCGACCCCGGCTTCTTCGGCATCAGTCCGCGCGAGGCCCTCGCCATGGACCCGCAGCAGCGGCTGCTGCTGGAGACCGCCTGGGAGGCCTTCGAACGTGCCGGCGTCGACCCGCACACCCTCAAGGGCAGCCGCACCGGCATCTACGCGGGCGTCATGTACCACGACTACGGCAGCTGGCTCACCGAGGTCCCCGAGGGCGTCGAGGGCTACCTCGGCAACGGCAACCTCGGCAGTGTCGCCTCCGGCCGCGTCTCCTACCTCCTCGGCCTGGAAGGGCCCGCCGTCACCGTCGACACCGCCTGCTCCTCCTCCCTGGTCGCCCTCCACCTCGCCGTACAGGCCCTGCGCACCGGCGAGTGCACCCTCGCCCTGGCCGGCGGCGTGACCGTGATGTCCACCCCGGACACCTTCATCGACTTCTCCCGCCAGCGCGGCCTCGCCCTCGACGGCCGCTGCAAGTCCTTCGCCGACGGCGCCGACGGCACCGGCTGGGGCGAGGGCGCCGGACTGCTCCTGCTGGAACGGCTCTCCGACGCCCGCCGCAACGGCCACCGCGTGCTGGCCGTGGTCCGCGGCTCGGCCGTCAACCAGGACGGCGCCTCCAACGGCCTGACCGCCCCCAACGGCCCCTCCCAGCAGCGCGTCATCCGCGCCGCCCTGGCCAACGCCCGCCTGGAGCCCCACCAGGTGCACGCCGTCGAGGCGCACGGCACCGGCACCCCGCTCGGCGACCCCATCGAGGCCCAGGCGCTGCTCGCCACCTACGGCCAGGACCGGGCCGAGCCGCTCTGGCTGGGCTCGGTGAAGTCCAACATCGGGCACACCCAGGCCGCCGCCGGCGTCGCCGGCGTCATCAAGATGGTGATGGCCATGCGGCACGGCCGGCTCCCCAGGACCCTGCACGCCGACCGCCCCACCACCCAGGTCGACTGGGAGGCGGGCGCCGTCGAACTGCTCCGCGAGGCCCGGGACTGGCCCGCCGACGGCGAGCCCCGCCGTGCCGCCGTCTCCTCCTTCGGCATCAGCGGCACCAACGCCCACGTCATCGTCGAGGCCGCCCCCGGGACCGAGCCGCGCGCCGCGGACCCCTCCTGGGCCGGCCCGCTCCCGCTGGTGCTCTCCGGCAACGGCGCCCGGGGGCTGGCCGCCCAGGCCCGCCGCCTCCTCGACCACCTCGCCACCGCCACCGACCCCGTCCCCGACATCGCGTACACCCTCGCCACCGGGCGCGCCGCGCTGGACGAACGGGCCGTCGTCACCGCCGCCGGCCCCGCCGCCCTCACCGCCGGGCTGACCGCCCTCGCCGAAGGCGACGACACCGCGCCGAACGTGGTGCGCGGCCGGCCCGCGGGGGAGTCCCGCGTCGCCTTCGTCTTCCCCGGCCAGGGCTCCCAGTGGGCCGGCATGGCCGCCGACCTCCTCGACGCCTCACCGGTGTTCGCCGCGCGCATGGCCGACTGCGCCGCCGCCCTCGCCCCCGTCACCGACTGGGACCTCGTCGAGACCGTACGGTCCCGGCGGGCACTGGACCGCGTGGACGTCGTCCAGCCCGTCCTGTGGGCGATCATGGTGTCCCTGGCGGAGGTCTGGCGCGCCCACGGGGTCCGGCCCGCCGCCGTCGTCGGCCACTCCCAGGGCGAGATCGCCGCCGCCTGTGTGGCCGGCGCGCTGTCCCTGGCCGACGGCGCCCGCGTCGTGGCCCTGCGCAGCCAGGCCATCGCCCGGGAACTCTCCGGCCGCGGCGGCATGATGTCGGTGGCCCTGCCCGAGGCCCGGGTGCGCGACCTCCTCGCCCCCTACGGCGGCCGGGTCTCGGTGGCCGCCGTCAACGGCGCCTCCTCCGTGGTGCTGTCCGGCGACGCCGACGCCCTGGACGCGCTCCGCGAGACCATCGTGGCCGACGGCCACCGCGCCAAGCGGCTCCCCGTGGACTACGCCTCGCACTCCGCGCACGTCGAGGCGGTCCGGGAGCGGCTGCTCACCGACCTCGCGGACATCCGGCCCCGCCCCGCCGAGGTGCCGTTCTACTCCACCGTCACCGGTGCCCGCCTCGACACCACCGGCCTGGACGCCGGCTACTGGTACACCAACCTCCGGCAGACCGTGCTGTTCGAGCCCGCCACCCGCACCCTGCTCGACGCCGGGTACGGGGTCTTCGTCGAGTGCAGCCCGCACCCCGTGCTGCTGCACAGCGTCGAGGAGACCGCCGACACCGCCGACGCCGGCATCACCGCCCTCGGCTCCCTGCACCGCGACGACGGCGGCGCCGAGCGCCTGCTGACCGCCCTCGGCGAGGCTTTCGTCGCCGGTGTCCCGGTGGACTGGACGCCCGTCTTCGACGGCCTGCCGGTCCGCGCCGCCGACCTGCCGACCTACGCCTTCCAGCGGGAGCGGTACTGGCTCGGCCGGTCCGCCGGCGGCGGTGACGTCACCGCCGCCGGGCTGGAGAGCACCGGCCACCCCCTGCTGGGCGCCGCCGTCCCGGTCGCCGGGGGCGGCACCGTGTTCACCGGCCGGCTCACCACCGCGACCACGCCCTGGCTGGCCGACCACGCCGTCTCCGGCACCCCGCTGCTGCCCGGCACCGCCCTGGTCGAACTCGCCCTCGGCGCGGGCCACCGGCTCGGCTGCGCGCACCTGGCCGAACTCACCCTCCAGGCACCGCTGACCCTGCCCGAGCGGGGCGCCGTCCAGCTCCAGCTGCACGTGGCCGCCGCCGACGACACCGGGCACCGCGCGCTGACCGTCCACTCCCGCCCCGAGGGCGCCGACGACACCGCCTGGATTCGGCACGCCACCGGTCTGCTCGCCCCCCAGGCCGGTGCGCCCGCCTTCGACCTCACGGCCTGGCCGCCCCCGGGCGCCGAGCCCGTACCGGCCGAGGACGCCTACGACCGCCTGGCCGCCCTCGGCTACGACTACGGGCCCGCCTTCCAGGGCCTGCGCGCCCTGTGGCGGCGCGGCGACGAGACCTTCGCCGAGGTCGGACTCCCCGTGGAGGCCGGCGCGTTCGCCCTGCACCCGGCCCTGTTCGACGCCGCGCTGCACGCCGGCGGACTCACCGCCTGCGGCCAGGACACCGCCCTGCTGCCGTTCTCCTGGACCGGGGTCTCGCTGTACGCGGCCGGCGCCACCGCCCTGCGGGTCCGGCTGCACGGCGACGAGACGCTGTCGGTCCGGCTGGCCGACCCCACGGGCGCCCCGGTCGCCGAGGTCGAGGCCCTGGTCTCCCGGCCTGTCGACCCGGCCGCGCTCACCGCCGTCGCCCGCACCGACGCCCTGTACCGGCTGGACTGGCCGGCCCTGTCCGCCCCCGAGGCGCCCGCGCCCGAGTACGCCGTCCTGGACGAACGGGGCCCGGCCGGGCTGGAGACCGTGCCCGCCTGGGCGGTCCTGCCCGCCGGCGGCGACGGCCCGGGCACCGGCGCGCACCGGGCGGCCGAGCGCGTGCTGAGGGCCGTACAGGACTGGCTGGCCGACGAACGCACCGCCTCCGCCCGGCTGCTGGTCCTCACCGAGGGCGCCGTGGCGGCGGGGGAGGAGGACGTCACCGACCTGGCCGGAGCCGCCGTGTGGGGGCTGGTCCGGGCGGCCCAGGGGGAGCACCCGGGGCGGTTCGTCCTCGTCGACGGCGCGGACCCGGACACCGCGGTGGCCGTGGCCGCGGCCACCGGAGAACCCCAACTCGCCCTGCGCGACGACACCGTGCGGGTGCCCCGGCTGGCCCGCGCCACCCCGCGCGGACCGGCACCGGCCCTCGACCCGGAGGGCACCGTGCTGATCACCGGCGGCACCGGTGTGCTCGGCGCCCTGGTCGCCCGGCACCTGGTCGCCGAGCACGGCGTCCGCCACGTGGTGCTGGCCGGCCGCAGCGGCACCGCCGCCGACGACTTCGCCGGCCTGGACGCGGAGATCGCCGTGGCCCGCTGCGACGCCGCCGACCGGGAGCAACTGGCCCGGCTCATCGGCGGGATACCACCGCACCACCCGCTGACCGCCGTCGTCCACCTCGCCGGCGTCCTGGACGACGGCCTGGTGACCGACCAGACCCCCGAGCGGCTGGAGCGGGTGATGCGGCCCAAGGCGGACGCCGCCTGGCACCTGCACGAGCTGACCCGCGACCTCGGCCTCGCCGCGTTCGTGCTGTTCTCCTCCGCCGCCGGCACCCTCGACGGCGCCGGCCAGTCCGGCTACGCCGCCGCCAACGCCTTCCTCGACGCACTGGCCGCCCACCGCCGCCACCACGGACTGCCCGCGCACGCGCTGGCCTGGGGCTTCTGGGCGCAGCGCACCGGCCTGACCGCCCACCTCACCGACGCCGACGTGGTCCGCATGGCCCGCGCCGGGGTCCGCCCGCTGGCCACCGAGGAGGGCCTGCGCCTGCTCGACGCCGCCCTGGGCGCCGCCGAGCCGCTGCTGCTCCCGGTCGGCCTGGACCTGGCCGTGCTGCGCCGCGCCACGGAGGTTCCCGCCGTGCTGCGCGGCCTGGTGCCCGCCCGCGCCCGCCGCGCCGCCGCCACCCACGCCGACTCCGTCCCGCTCGCCGGCCGGCTCGCCGCCCTCGGCCCCGCCGAACGCGACGCGGCCCTGATGGAACTGGTCCGCACCCACGTCGCCGCCGTGCTCGGCCACGACAGCGACATGACACTGGACCCGCGCCGCTCCTTCCGCGAGTCCGGCTTCGACTCGCTGACCGCGGTGGAACTGCGCAACCGCCTGGGCGCCGCGGTGGGCTTGCGCCTGCCCGCCACCCTGGTCTTCGACCACCCGGACGCGGGCGCGCTCGTCGCCCACCTCAGGACGGAACTGTTCGGCGAGCGGGCGGAGCCCGCCGCCGACGTCACCGTGCGGGAGGCGGACGAGCCGGTCGCCATCGTCGCCATGGCCTGCCGCTACCCCGGCGGCGTCGCCACCCCCGAGGAGCTGTGGCGGCTGCTGGCCGACGGTGGCGACGGCATCGGCGCCTTCCCCGCCGACCGCGGCTGGGACCTGGACGGCCTGTACGACCCGGAGCCCGGCAAGGCCGGCCACTCCTCCACCCGGTTCGGCGGATTCCTGTACGACGCCGCCGACTTCGACCCCGACTTCTTCGGCATCGGCCCGCGCGAGGCCCTGGCCATGGACCCGCAGCAGCGGCTGCTGCTGGAGACGTCCTGGGAGGCGCTGGAACGGGCCGGCATCGACCCGCACTCCGTGCGCGGCAGCCGCACCGGCGTGTTCGCGGGCGTCATGTACCACGACTACGGCAGCCGGCTGCGCCGCGTCCCCGAAGCCGTGCGCGACCACCTCGGCAACGGCAGCCTGGGCAGCGTGGCCTCCGGCCGGGTCGCCTACGCCCTCGGCCTGGAGGGCCCGACGCTCACCGTCGACACGGCGTGCTCGTCGTCGCTGGTGGCGCTGCACCTGGCCGCGCAGGCGCTGCGGCAGGGCGAGTGCGCGCTGGCGCTGGCCGGCGGGGTGTCCGTGATGTCGACCGCCGACACGTTCGTGGACTTCAGCAGGCAGCGCAACCTGGCCGCCGACGGTCACGCCAAGTCCTTCGCCGACGCGGCGGACGGCACCGCCCTGTCCGAGGGCGCCGGCATGCTGGTCCTGGAGCGGCTGTCGGACGCCCGGCGCCACGGGCATCCGGTACTGGCCGTCCTGCGTGGTTCGGCGGTGAACCAGGACGGTGCCTCCAACGGGCTGACGGCGCCGAACGGTCCGTCGCAGCAGCGGGTGATCCGGCAGGCGCTGGCCGCCGCCCGGCTGACCACGGCCGATGTGGACGTGGTGGAGGCGCACGGTACGGGGACGACGCTGGGTGACCCGATCGAGGCGCAGGCGCTGCTGGCCACCTACGGGCAGGAGCGGGAGCGGCCGTTGTGGCTGGGGTCGGTGAAGTCGAACATCGGGCACACGCAGGCAGCGGCAGGCGTCGCCGGTGTCATCAAGATGGTGATGGCGATGCGGCACGGGGTGCTGCCCAGGACGCTGCACGTGGACAAGCCGTCCACGAAGGTGGACTGGGACGCGGGGAACGTACGGCTGCTCACCGAGGAACAGCAGTGGCCCGCCCCCGGCCGGCCGCGCCGGGCCGGGGTGTCCTCCTTCGGGATCAGCGGCACCAACGCCCACGCCATCATCGAGGAGGCACCCGCCGAGGCGCCCGCACCGGAGCCGGGCCCGGCCCCGCTGCTGCCGCTCGTCGTCTCCGGCGCCACCCCCGAGGCGCTGGCCGCCCAGGCCGCCCGGCTGCGCGCGGTCGCCGGCCGGCCGCTGCCCGACCTCGCCCGCTCCCTCGCCACGGACCGCGCCGCCCTCACCCACCGGGCCGCCGTCGTCGCCCGCGACGGGGACGAACTCCTCGCCGCGCTCACCGCGCTGGCCGACGGCACCGCCTCCGACGCCGTGGTCCGCGGCCGGCCCGCCGGCGGCAGGACGGCCGTCCTCTTCACCGGCCAGGGCGCACAGCGCCCCGGCATGGGCCGCGGCCTGTACGCCGCCCACCCCGCCTTCCGGGACGCGCTCGACGAGGTCTGCCGGGCGCTCGACACCCACCTCGACCGCCCGCTGCGCGACGTGATGTGGGCCGAACCCGGCACCGAGGACGCCGGCCTGCTCGACCACACGCTCTACACGCAGAGCGCCCTGTTCGCCGTCGAGACCGCGCTGTACCGGCTGCTGGAGTCCCACGGCGTCCGCCCCGACCTGCTGGCCGGCCACTCCATCGGCGAACTGACGGCCGCGCACGTCGCCGGGGTCTGGGACCTGGCGGACGCCGCCCGGCTGGTCGCCGCGCGCGGCCGGCTGATGCAGGCGCTGCCCGCGGGGGGCGCGATGCTCGCCGTCGACGCCACCGAGGACGAGGTGCTGCCCCACCTCGGCCCCGAGGCGTCCGTCGCCGCCGTCAACGGACCCCGCGCCGTCGTCGTCTCCGGCACCGAGGCCGCCGTGGCCGCGGTCGCCGCCGCCTTTCCCGGCCGCCGTACCAAGCGGCTGCGGGTCAGCCACGCCTTCCACTCCCCGCTGATGGAACCGATGCTCGCGGAGTTCGAGAGGACGGCCCGGGAACTGCGGTACGCGCCGCCCGCGATCCCCCTCGTCTCCAACCTGACCGGGGCCCGCGCGGGCGAGGACGAGCTGTGCGACCCCGGCTACTGGGCGCGGCACGTCCGCGAGACGGTCCGCTTCGGCGACGCCGTCCGCGCGCTGGCGGCCGACGGGGTGCGCACCTTCCTCGAACTCGGCCCGGACGCCGTGCTGTCGGCCCTGGGCGCGCCCGCCCTCGCCGGCACCGACGGGGCCGCGTTCGTCCCGGCGCTGCGCCGCGACCGGGACGAGGAGCGGACCTACGCGGCCCTGCTCGGCACCGCCCACGTCCGCGGGGTCCCCGTCGACTGGCCGGGGGTCTTCACCGGCACCGGCGCCCGCCGCACCGACCTGCCCACCTACGCCTTCCAGCGGCGGCGGCTGTGGCTGGACGACGAGCCCGGCGCGGTCACCGACGCGGGCGGCCTCGGCCAGGCCCCGGCCGGGCACCCGCTGCTCGGCGCGGCCCTGGACCTGGCCGACGACGACCGGGTCACGCTGACCGGCCGCCTCTCCCTGACCACCCACCCCTGGCTGGGCGACCACGCCGTGGCGGGCGTGGTCCTCGTCCCGGGCAGCGCGTTCGTCGAACTGGCCGTCCAGGCCGGCGACCGCACCGGCTGCCCGCACCTGGCCGAACTCACCCTGGAACGCCCGCTGGTCCTGCCCGGACACGGCGCCGTCCACCTCCAGGTGTCCGCGGCGGCCCCCGACGCCGACGGGCGCCGACGGCTCACCGTGCACGCCCGCCCCGAGAGCGCCGACGGCGCGTGGACCCGGCACGCCACCGGCGTCCTCGCCCCGCGCACCGCACCGGAACCGGCCGCCGTGACCGACTGGCCGCCCGCCGGCGCCGTACCCGTGGACGTCACCGGCACCTACGACCACCTGGCCGCGCAGGGCTACGCCTACGGCCCGCTGTTCCGCTGCCTGCGCGGCGCGTGGCGGGTCGGCGCGGAGATCTGGGCCGAACTCGCCCTGCCCGACCCGACAGCGGCCGACGGCTTCGCCCTGCACCCGGCGCTGCTCGACTCCACCCTGCACGCCATCGACCTGCTCGACGGCCAGGACCCGACCGTGCTCACCCTGCCCTTCTCCTGGGAGGGCGTCACCCTGTACGCGACCGGCGCCACGGCGGTGCGGCTGCGGCTGACCCCGCACGGCACCGACCAGATGACCCTGCGCCTGTACGACGGCACGGGCGCGCCCGTGGCCGAGGTGGCCGCCCTGCGCATCCGCGAGGTGACCGCCGGCCGGCTGCACGCGGCCACGCCCGAGCCCGGCGACCTGTTCCGCGTACGGTGGACCGAACTGCCGGTCCCCACCGGCGACTTCGCGCCCGCGCCCCGCACCCTCACCGTCCCCGCGCCCCCCGGCCCGGACGCCGAACCGCCCGTCGCGGCCCGCGAGAGTGCCGTACGCGCCCTCGCCGAGCTGCGCCGGCACCTCGCCGAAGGGCCGGGGGACGCGCCGCTGGTGGTGCTGACCCGGTCGGCCGTCGCCGTCCACGCCGACGACGCGCCCGATCCGGCGCAGGCCGTGATCTGGGGCATGGTGCGCTCGGCGGCGGTCGAGCACCCCGGCCGGTTCGTGCTGGCCGACACCGACGGCGACCCCGCCTCGGCCGCCGTCCTCGCGGCCGCCGTGGCCACCGGCGCCCCGGAACTCGCCCTGCGCGCCGGCACGGTGTACGCGCCGGAGCTGGCCCGCGTCACGGACCCGGAGCCGGCGGACACCGCTCCGGTGCCCGCCGCGGCCCCGGCGGGACCCGCCGGGGAGGCCGTTGTGGACCCGGCGGGCACCGTCCTGGTCACCGGCGGTACCGGCAGCCTTGGGCGGCTGCTGGCCCGGCACCTGGTCATCCGGCACGGGGTGCGGCGGCTGCTGCTGGCCGGCCGCGGCGGGCGGCTGCCCGAGCCCGGCCTCCTGGACGACCTGGCCGCCCTGGGCGCGACCGTGACCGTGACCGCCTGCGACGTGACCGACCGGGACGCGCTCGCCGGTCTGCTGGCGTCCGTGCCGGACGAGCACCCGCTGACCGCCGTGGTGCACGCCGCGGGCGTCCTGGACGACGGCCTGGTCACCGACCTCACCCCCGAGCGGCTGGAGCGGGTGATGCGGCCCAAGGCGGACGCCGCCTGGCACCTGCACGAGCTGACCCGCGACCTCGGCCTCGACGCGTTCGTGCTGTTCTCCTCCGCCGCCGGCACCCTGGGCGCGGCGGGCCAGGCCAACTACGCCGCCGCGAACGCCTTCCTGGACGCCCTGGCCGCGCGGCGGCGCGCCGAGGGGCTGCCCGCCCTCTCGCTGGGCTGGGGGCTGTGGGACACGGGGGAGGGCATGGCGGCCGGGCTCGGCGCGACCGAGCTGCGCCGCCTGGCCCGCGACGGCATCCTCCCGCTGCCCGCCGACCGGGCACTGGCCCTGTTCGGCCGCGCGCTTGCCACCGGGGCGGTCCAGGCCGCCGACGGTGCCCCGGCCGCCGACCGGGCCCTGCTGCTGCCGGTCCGCGTGCAGGTCACCGAGGACGCCCCCGCCCTGGTACGGGGTCTCGCCCCCGCGGCCGTGCGGCGTACCGCCCGGCCGGCGGCCGGCCTCGTGGCCGCCGCCACCGTCGAGGCGCTGCCGGACCGGCTGGTCCGCCTCGGCGCCGCCGACGCCCTCAACCTGCTGGTGGAGACGGTCCGCGGCCATGTCGCCGACGTCCTCGGACACGGCTCCGCCGGCGCCGTCGACCCCCAGCGCCCCCTGGGCGACCTGGGCGTGGACTCACTGGCCGCGTTGGAGCTGCGCAACCGGCTCGGCGCGGACACCGGCCTGCGGCTGTCCACCACCCTCACCTTCGACTACCCGACCTCCGACGCCCTCGCCCGGCACCTCTTCGCGGAGCTGGGCGTCGACGGCACCGCCGGCCAGGTCGACGTCGAGGCCGAAGTGGTGCGCCTGGAGAAGCTGTTGGGCGGCGCGCTGGAGTCGTCCGCGCTGGACGAGGAGCAGCGCGCCCGGGTGGCCGCCCGGCTGCGCAGCCTCAGCGCCCGCTGGGACGGCACCGGGGAGTGGCAAGAGAACGGCGGCGCCGGGCAGACCGGCGGGACGGGGCTGGAGACGGCCACGGCCGATGAGCTGTTCGGCATCCTCGACGACGAACTGGGCAGCTTCAGCTGACCGTACGGCGGGCGGCACGCGGCCCCACCGATGACCTTCCGGTGGGGCCGCGTGCCCTTCTCCCCGCGCGCCGGTTTCCACCCGGACGACGACGAGGTACCGCCGTGCCGCTCAGCCCGCCGACGAGTGGGTCCCGGCCCAGCGGTCCGACAGCTTGGGGATGCGATGCTCCAGCATTTTCGACGGCAGCTCCGCACGGCTGGCCACCTGCAACTTGCGGTAGACCCGGGTGAGGTGCTGCTCCACCGTGCTGATCGTGACATGCAGCCGGGTGCTGATCTCGCGGTTGGTGTAACCGAGCGCGGCCAGCCCGGCGACCCGGCACTCGGCGTCGCTGAGCAGGGCCGGGCCGTCCTCGGACTCGGCGGCGTCGGGCCGTACCGGGTCCTCCAGCAGGTGCGCGTCGACCGGGGACTCGATCCGGCAGGCCTCGGCCTCCCGGGCCGCCTGCCGGGCCACCAGCCGGGCCCGGGCGTACTCGCCGAGTTCGTAGTGCGCGGCGGACAGGTCGGCGTACGCCTGGGCCAGCGCGTAGCGGTCGCCGCACGTCTTGAGCAGGTCGATCGCCTCCCGCAGCAGCGAGGCCCGGCGGTGCGGCCGGCAGGTCGCGGCCAGCAGCCTCAGGGCCATGGCCCGGGCCCGGGAGCTGTGCCCGCCGGGCAGCCGAAGCTGCTCCTCCGCGTACTCGCGGGCCGTGCGGGCCTTGCCGATCCGCAGGTTGGCCAGGGCCAGGTCGGACCGCCAGGGGATGCCCTTCTGGAGGTTCGGGTTGCCCTCGCGCAGCAGCCGCCCGCAGGTCTCGAAGTCGCCGAGGGCCGCGAACGGCCGGTCGGTGGCGAGGTGGTGGTGGCCGCGGGCCCGCAGGTACTGGATGCCGAACACGGTACGGAACATGGGTTCCGGAATGTCGTGCTTGAGCAGTTCCTCGGCCTCGGCGTAGCAGCCCAGGGCGGTGTACGCGGAGACGGCCGTCGACAGCGGCAGGCCGATGAGCACCCCCCAGCTCTGGGCGCCCAGGATGCCGAGCGCGTCGAGCGCGCCTCGCGACGCGGTGGTCACGTCCCCCTGGAGCAGGGCTATCTCGGCCCGGATGGAGCCGAGCAGCGCCCGCCAGGTCGTCGCCCGGCGCTCCACGGCGCACTCGAGCAGCCCGTCGCAGGCGTCGGCGGCCAGCGCCGGCCGGTCGGCGTGGGCGATGGCCAGCAGGGACATCGCGACGAGTTCGAGGTTGAGATGGTCCAGCCGGTGCCCTTGCAGGGCCTGGGCGACGGCCGCGGCGGACTCGTCGGTGGCCTCGCCGCCGACCAGGGCCGCCACCCGCGAGGCCAGCCCGCCGGCGTCGGCGCGCACCGGGCGGGGGCGCGCGTCGAGGCCGGCGACCGGGACACTCCTGCCGGGCAGCGCCACGCCGTAGAACCACTGCCGTACGAACTCCACCTCGGCGACGATCTGCGCGTCGGCGGGCGACTGGACGCGCACGAGCGTGGCCACGGCCTTGGCGGCCAGCTCGGTGTCGCCCCGCCAGAGCAGATAGCGCAGGACGGTGGCGGTGTCCCGCATGCTCAGCTCGCCGGCCAGCGCGGCCTCGCGCAGCGGCTCCAGATGGGGGCCGGCCGCCGCCGGGTTGGTATGCCACTGGGCGCGGGCCAGGGCCACCGACAGGGCGTGGGCCTCGCGTGGGTCGGCGCAGTCGCGCAGGACCATGCCGAGATAGGCGGTGCAGCGCTCCACGTCGTCGGCGGCCAGCGCCTGTTCGGCGGCGGCGCGCAGCACCCCCGCCCCCCAGAGCGCGGGCACCAGGTCCGCGGCGTGCAGCTGCCGGGCCACCTCGACGGCGGGGGCGCCGGAACGATACAGCAGATGGGCGATCCGGCCGTGCAGCGCGGTGCGGGCGGCGGCGTCCATGTCCTCCAGGACGGCCGCGGCGGCGGTGGGGTGCCGGAAGGCGTGCCCGTCCAGCAGGCCGGAGGAGTTGAGGGCGGCGACGGCTTCCTGGGCGCCGGCGGGCGTGGTGCCGGCCAGCTCCGCGACGGCGGCGCCCGGCGCCGGGGTGCCGAGCGCGGCCAGGGCCCGGGCCACCCGGACCTGGCCCGCCTCGCCGCGGTGCAGCAGGGACAGTACGGCCTGGCGGTAGGCGGCGCCGGGGACGGGCGGGCCGACCTCGGGGCCGAGGCCGGCGCTGTCGTCCAGCAGGGCGTGCACCAGCAGCGGGCTGCCGGCGGTGGCCCGGTGGTAGGCGTCGCACACGGGTGCCGGCAGGGCGCGTCCGGCCTGGGCGGCGAGCAGTTCGCCGACGCTCGCCTCCGACAGCGGGGCCAGCCGGACCCGCCGGTGCGGCTGGCGCAGCAGCTCGGTGTGCGCGGCTGTGTGGAGCGCGCCGAGATGACCGGAGGTGGCGCACACCACGAACACCCGCCGGCAGCGGCTGCGGCGCAGCAGGTGGACGACGGTCGTCAGGGAGTCCGGGTCCATGGCGTGGGCGTCGTCGAGGGCGATGACCAGGGGCCGTTCGGCGGGGACCAGGTGCAGCAGTGCCTCGGCCGCCCGGGGCGCGGCGGACGCGGGGAGGGGATGGGGCCAGGGGTCCCGGGGGCGGCGGTCCCGCTCCGGGGGGCTCACGGCGAAGGGTTCGTGGGGTGATACGGCGGTCTCCGCCTCGGCGGTGCCGAGTAATTGCCCGACCAGACTCATCGGCTGGTTCCGTTCCCCCGCGGTGGCCGTACCGGTCAGTATCCGGGCGTCGGCTCCGTGCAGTGTGGTGAGGAATTCGTGCATCAACTGGGTCTTGCCGGATCCGGGACCCCCCGTGATGATCACGAGTCGGCCGTTTCCCCGTGCACTGTCGTGGAATGCCTCGGCCAGGGACTGGAGTTCTCTCGAACGGCCGAAGATGTGCATCGTGCCTCTCCCCATGGATTATCAATTCCGGACCGGATCATGCCTCCGCTTTCCGCGTGATGGGTGGCGGCGGGGTGTCACGCGACGGTGCGTGGAGAGTTCACACGGGCGGCAGCGTCGTCGCGAAGGCGGCGCGCCGGAGTGTTCCCTGTCTGCATCGCGAGAGGCGTTGCATCCTCTGGTCTCCCGTTTGCGCCGCGTACTGTGGAAACCCGCATGGATTCCGGCCAATAATTGGCCGGAATCCATGCGGGTGTCCGCGGCTTTGCTGGTCGATCCCCGAATTAAAGTTTAGAAACACATAGCAGATCGAGACGCTATCCGTCCAGGCCAACGTTGTCAACTGTCGTCATGTATCGGTCACTTATGGTCTCGTTATACCTCCTGCCTACTGGCCGGATGGGCCGACGAGGCATCGTTTTACAGACCGTTTATTTACCGGTTGATGAATGAAAGGAACCGGGCACGGGCCGTGGTGAGATCGGTCACGCGACAGCATTTCCGCTGCCCGTTCGGGCACCGAGCCCGGAGCCGGGTCAGGGGAGGATCGAGTCGATGTATCCGCCGTCGACCCGCAGCGCACCGCCGGTCGTCGCCGACGCCTGATCGGAGGCGAGGTAGACGACCATGTGGGCGATCTCCTCCGGCTCGATCAGCCGCTGGAGCAGGGACTGCGGACGGTGCCGGCGCATGAACTCGCGCTGCGCCTCCTGCCAGGGCAGCTCCCGGTCGACCAGCTCGTATACGAAGTCCTCGACCCCGCCGGTGTGGGTGGGCCCCGCGATGACCGAGTTCACCGTCACCCCCGTGCCCGCGGCCTTCTTGGCGAAGCCCCGGCTCACCGCGAGCAGGGCGGTCTTCGACATCCCGTAGTGGATCATCTCCGCGGGGATGACCACCGCCGAGTCGCTCGCCACGTACTGCACGCGGCCCCAGCCGCGCTCGGCCATGCCCGGCAGATACAGCCGGGTCAGTCGCACGGCCGCGAGGACGTTCACCTCGAAGTAGCGCCGCCACTCCGCGTCGGTGATCTCCAGCGGGTCGGCGGCGCCGAAGACACCGAGGTTGTTGACGAGGATGTCCACCCGCGGCAGCAGCTTCGCGACCCGGGCCGCGCCCTCGTCGGTGGAGACGTCGGCGGCCACCGGTACCGGCTCGGCACCGGGCACCTCCCGCGCCAGCGCCTCCACGCTCTCGGTCACCCGCCGCTCGTCCCGGCCGTTGACGCCCACCCGGGCCCCGGCCCGGGCCAGCGCGACGGCGATGGCGGCACCGATGCCCTGCGTCGAGCCGGTGACCAGTGCGGTACGTCCTGTCAGATCGATGCGCATGAGGACACGAGTTCCCCCGGGCCCGCCGGCCTACCGCGGCCCGTGCCCGGCAGGCGCACATGGCGAGGCCGACCGCTTTTCCCGCGCGATCCGCGGGCCGGCGTCAAGATCCCGTCAGCGCGGGGGAGCCGTGCGCCAAGGTCCCGTAAGGAACCGGTCGGGGGCGGCCCGTACCGGACACACCCTGGGTGCACCGCGCACCCGGTCCGTACACGTGACCGAAGAACGAAGGAGCACGCACCCATGTCCGTCCTGACCACCGGGCCCGGCGCCGCCCCCGCCGGCGAGGAGCCGCCCGACACCGGCGAACGGCACCGCCTGACCGCCGTCACCGGCCTGGCCGCGCTGTCGCTGGACGCCATGGCCTCCGTGGCGTACGGCCCGGAGGCCATCGCCCTGGTGCTCGCCGCCGCGGGCGCCCGGGGCCTGGGGTTCACCCTGCCCGTCACCCTGGCCATCGCCGCGCTGCTCGCCGTACTCGTCGCCTCCTACCGGCAGGTGATCGCGGCCTTCCCCGACGGCGGCGGCTCCTACGCCGTGGCCAAGGCGCACCTGGGCACCCGCACCAGCCTGGTGGCCGCCGCCTCGCTGGTCCTGGACTACGTGCTGAACGTGGCCGTCGCCGTCACGGCGGGCGTGGCCGCGCTGACCTCCGCCTTCCCCGCCCTGTACGGCGCCCGGCTGTGGCTGTGCCTCGCCGTGCTCGCCCTGGTCACGGGCGTCAACCTGCGCGGGATCGCGGAGTCGGCGAAGGCGTTCATCGTGCCGACCGTCGTCTTCGTGGGCGCCGTCTTCGCGGTGATCGCCGTGGGGCTGTTCCGGTCCGCCCCGGTCAGTACGGCGACCGCGGCCGGTCATGCCTCGGTGGTCGCGGACAACGCCGGCGGGGTCGGGGCGCTGCTCCTGCTCAAGGCCTTCGCCTCCGGGTGCAGCGCCCTGACCGGTGTCGAGGCCATCGCCAACGCCGTGCCCGCCTTCCGCGTCCCCCGAGTGCGGCGCGCGCAGCGCGCGGAGGCCGCCCTCGGCGCCGTCCTCGGCCTGATGCTGATCGGCCTGGCCGTGCTGATCGGCCGCTTCCACCTCCAGCCGGTCGCGGGCGTGACGGTCCTCGCCCAGCTCGCGGACGCCTCCCTCGGCCACAACGGGGCTTTCTACGTCATCCAGTTCGCCACCATGATCCTGCTGGCGCTGTCCGCGAACACCTCCTTCGGCGGCCTGCCGGTGCTGCTGAAGCTGCTCGCCCGGGACAACTACCTGCCGCACGTCTTCGCGCTCAAGGCCGACCGGCAGGTGCACCGGCACGGGGTCCTCGCCCTCGCCGCGGTCTCGGCGGGCCTGCTGGTCTTCTCGGGCGGTGACACCAACACCCTGGTGCCGCTGTTCGCGATCGGGGTCTTCGTCGGCTTCACCGTCGCCCAGGTGGGCATGGTCCGGCACTGGCGTCTGGAACGGGGACCCGGGTGGCGCGGGAAGGCCCTGCTCAACGGCCTGGGCGCGCTGCTCACCGGCGTCTCGGCCGCCGTGGTCACCGCGAGCAAGTTCACCGCGGGCGCCTGGCTGGTGGTCGTGGCGCTGCCCCTGCTGGTCGCCGCCTTCGTCGCCGTGCGCCGGGCCTACGACCGCATCGGCGAGCGGCTCGGTCTCGGCCGCGTCCCGGAGCCCCCGCACCGCGAGCGCTCGCTGGTGATCGTCCCGGTGTCCTCGCTGTCCCGGCTGACCTCCGAGGCGCTCACGGCCGCCGCCTCCCTGGGCGACGAGGTCCGGGCCGTGACCGTCTGCCACCCCGACCCGGAGGACCGCGCCGCGCTGCACGCCCTGGAGCGGTCCTGGGCCGCGTGGGACCCCGGGGTGCCGCTGGTGCGGCTGAACTGCGCCCGGCGCGGCCTCGGCCGGCCGATCGCCGCCTACGTCCGTCAGACGGCCGCCGCCGAGCCCGGCACCCGGGTCACCGTGCTGATCCCGGAGACCGAGCCGGAGCGGCCGTGGCAGCGGCTGCTGCAGAACCAGCGGGGCGCGGTCGTCGCGCACGCCGTGCGCCGGGAGACGGACGCGGTGATCTGCCGCCTGAGGTTCCGGCCGGTCTGACGGAACCCCCGTCCGCCCGGGAAGGCACGCGTCCGGCCGTCGGAACCGACCGGTAGCCGTAAGAGAACCGTCAAAGACGCGGGCGAGGCCGTAAGAGAGGCGTCAACGAGCGGCCGTATCCGGCCAGAGAGGCGCTTTCCTCGTACTCGTCCGTTTCACCGAACCTCACTCCAGGAGTTCGCGATGGCCGATCTGGCCTTCGTCCTCACCATGCTCGCCGGTTTCGCGCTGGTGGCTCTCGTCGCCAAGGGGGTGACGAAGCTGTGACCGCCGAGAACATCGCCGGCCTGATCGTGGCCGTCGCCCTGCTGGGCTACCTCGTCCTCGCCCTGATCTTCCCGGAGAGGTTCTGAGCGCGCACATGGGTCCCGTACTGGCAGGCGTGCTGCAACTGCTCGCCCTGGTGGGCGTGCTGGCGCTCGTCCACATTCCCTTCGGCAACTACATGGCCCGGGTCTACTCCTCGAAGAAGCACCTGCGGGCGGAGAGGTGGATCTACCGGGGCATCGGCGCCGACCCCGACACCCAGATGACCTGGCCCGCGTATCTGCGCGGTGTGCTGGCCTTCTCGCTCGCCGGTGTCCTCTTCCTCTATCTGCTCCAGCGGCTCCAGGGCGTCCTGCCCGGCTCGTTCGGCTTCGCCTCGGTCAGCCCGGCGCAGTCGTTCAACACGGCCGTCTCGTTCGTGACCAACACCAACTGGCAGTCGTACGCCGGCGAGCAGACCATGGGCCACGTCGTGCAGACCGCCGGCCTGGCCGTGCAGAACTTCGTGTCGGCCGCCGTCGGCATGGCGGTGGCGGTGGCGCTCGTGCGCGGCTTCTCCCGGTCGCGCTCCGGTGAACTCGGCAACTTCTGGGCCGACCTGGTGCGCGGCACCCTGCGCATCCTGCTGCCCATCGCCGCGCTCGCCGCCGTGGTGCTGGTGGCGTGCGGAGCGCTGCAGAACTTCTCCGGCGTCCACGAGGTCGGGCAGTTCATGGGCGGCCGGCAGCAGTGGGGCGGCGGCGCCTACGCCTCGCAGGAGGCCATCAAGGAACTGGGCACCAACGGCGGCGGCGTCGCCAACGCCAACAGCGCCCACCCGTTCGAGAACCCGACCCCGTTCACGAACCTGCTGGAGATCTTCCTCATCCTGGTGATCCCCTTCTCGCTGACCCGCACCTTCGGCGTACTGGTCGGCAACGTCAGGCAGGGCTACGCGATCCTCGGCACCATGGCCGGCATCTGGCTGGGCTTCGTGGCGCTGATGATGTGGACCGAGTTCGCCCACCACGGCCCGGCGCTCCAGGCCGCCGGCGGGGCCATGGAGGGCAAGGAGGTCCGCTTCGGCATCGGCGGCTCCTCGCTCTTCGCGGTGACGACCACACTCACGTCGACCGGTGCGGTGGACTCCTTCCACTCCTCCTTCACCGGCCTGGGCGGCGGCATCACGATGCTCGGCATGATGCTGGGCGAGATCGCGCCCGGCGGTGTCGGCTCCGGCCTGTACGGCATGCTGATCATGGCGGTGATCGCGGTGTTCATCGCCGGCCTGATGGTCGGCCGGACACCCGAGTACCTGGGCAAGAAGATCGGCGCCCGCGAGATGAAGCTGGCCGCCTGCTACATCCTCGTCACCCCGGCGCTGGTCCTGGTCTTCACCGCGGCCTCCCTCGCCCTGCCGACCCCGCCGCACTCGATGCTCAACCCGGGCGCGCACGGGTTCTCCGAGGTCCTCTACGCGTTCACCTCGGCGTCGAACAACAACGGCTCGGCCTTCGCCGGCCTGAACGCGAACACCGACTGGTTCAACACCACGACCGGACTCGCCATGCTGCTCGGCCGTTTCCTGCCGATGGTGTTCGTGCTGGCACTCGCCGGCTCGCTGGCCGGGCAGCGGCCCGTCCCGGTGACGGCGGGCACCCTGCGCACCGAGAAGCCGTTGTTCACCGGCCTGCTGGTGGGCGCCATCCTGATCATCACCGGTCTCACCTACTTCCCGGCCCTGGCACTGGGCCCGCTCGCGGAGGGCCTGGCGTGATGAGCACCGACGTACACAAGCAAGAGGACTCGATGTCCACTCCCACCCTCGCGCCCCACCACGACACACCGACGGGGCACCAGACGGCCGAAGGCCGCGTCCGAGCGGGCCTCTTCGACCCCCGGCAGCTCGTCAAGTCGCTGCCGGACGCCTTCCGCAAGCTCGACCCGCGGGTGATGGTCAAGTCTCCCGTGATGTTCGTGGTGTGGATCGGCTCGGTGCTGACCACGGTCTTCTCCCTCAAGGACCCCGGCGACTGGTTCGGCTGGACCATCAGCGCCTGGCTGTGGCTGACCGTGCTCTTCGCCAATCTGGCGGAGGCGGTCGCCGAGGGCCGGGGCAAGGCCCAGGCCGACACCCTGCGCAAGGCCAAGACCGACACCGTCGCCCGGCGGCTGCTGCCGGACGGCTCCGAGGAGCGGGTCCCCGGGACCGGGCTGACCGTCGGCGACCTGGTGGTCTGCGAGGCCGGGGACGTCATCCCCGGTGACGGGGACGTCGTGGAGGGCGTCGCGTCCGTGGACGAGTCGGCCATCACCGGCGAGTCCGCGCCGGTCATCCGCGAGTCCGGCGGCGACCGCAGCGCCGTCACGGGCGGCACGAAGGTGCTGTCGGACCGGATCGTCGTCAGGATCACCACCCGGCCCGGGGAGACCTTCATCGACCGGATGATCGGCCTCGTGGAGGGTGCGGCCCGGCAGAAGACCCCGAACGAGATCGCGCTGAACATCCTGCTGGCCTCGCTGACCATCGTCTTCCTGCTGGCCTGCGCCACCCTGCCGCCGTTCGCCGACCACGCCGGCACCCATCTGACGATGGTGGTGCTGGTCGCCCTGCTGGTCTGCCTGATCCCGACCACGATCGGCGCCCTGCTCTCCGCCATCGGCATTGCGGGCATGGACCGCCTGGTGCAGCGCAACGTGCTGGCCATGTCGGGGCGTGCGGTCGAGGCCGCCGGTGACGTCTCGACGCTGCTGCTCGACAAGACCGGCACCATCACCCTCGGCAACCGGCAGGCCGCCGAGTTCGTGCCGGTGCGCGGTACGACCGAGGCCGAGGTCGCCGACGCCGCCCAGCTGTCGTCGCTGGCCGACGAGACCCCCGAGGGCCGCTCCGTCGTCGTCCTGGCGAAGGAGAAGTACGGGCTGCGGGAACGGCACCGGGGTGAACTCGTCGGCGCCGAATGGGTCGCCTTCACCGCGCAGACCCGCATGTCGGGCGTGGACGTCGACGGCCGCAGGGTCCGCAAGGGCGCCACCGCCTCGGTCATCGCCTGGGTGGAGGAACGGGGCGGCCAGGTGGCGCGGGACGCGGACCGGATCGCCGACCGGATCTCCGCGGCCGGCGGCACCCCGCTGCTGGTCGCGGTGGAGGACGCCGACGGTGCCCGGGTGCTCGGCGTCATCCACCTCAAGGACGTCGTCAAGGAGGGCATGCGGGAACGGTTCGAGGAACTGCGCCGCATGGGCATCCGAACGGTCATGATCACGGGTGACAACCCGCTGACCGCCAAGGCCATCGCCGAGGAGGCGGGCGTGGACGACTTCCTCGCCGAGGCCACCCCCGAGGACAAGATGGCCCTCATCAAACGGGAGCAGGCGGGCGGCAGGCTGGTCGCGATGACCGGCGACGGCACCAACGACGCGCCGGCCCTCGCGCAGGCGGACGTCGGCGTGGCCATGAACACCGGCACGTCGGCCGCCAAGGAGGCCGGCAACATGGTCGACCTCGACTCCAACCCGACCAAGCTGATCGAGATCGTGGAGATCGGCAAACAACTCCTCATCACCAGGGGCGCGTTGACGACGTTCTCCATCGCCAACGACGTGGCGAAGTACTTCGCGATCATCCCGGCGCTGTTCGCGGCGGTCTACCCGGGCCTGGACAAGCTGAACATCATGCGCCTGTCCTCCCCGGACTCCGCGATCCTGTCGGCGGTCGTCTTCAACGCGCTGATCATCGTCGCGCTGGTGCCGCTGTCCCTGAAGGGCGTGCGGTACCGGCCGATGAGCGCGGACCGGATGCTGCGCCGCAACCTCGGGATCTACGGCGTCGGCGGCCTGATCGCGCCGTTCGCCGGCATCAAGCTCATCGACCTGCTCGTCTCTCTGATCCCCGGGATCGCGTGAAGGACATGAAGAACTCCGTTGTGAACACCGGCCGTCTGCTCGGCGCGGGCCTGCGCGCACTGCTGGTGCTGACCGTGCTCACAGGCGTCCTGTATCCGCTGGCCGTCACAGGTGTGGCCCAGGCGCTCTTCCACAGCGCGGCGAACGGTTCCGAGATCAAGGCGGACGGCAAGGTCGTCGGCTCCTCAGTGATCGGACAACAGGGCTACAGCCTCCGGTACTTCCAGCCCCGCCCGGCACAGGGACTGGCCGAGAACTCGGTCAACACCCAGTACCGGCTGCTGGTGTCCGGGGCGACCAACCTCGCCGCCGACAACAAGGACCTGCTCCGGCAGGTCGAGGACGCCAAGGCCAAGGTCGTCCGGGACAACTCGGTGCCCGGTCACCCGGTCAGCCCCTCGGACGTCCCCGCCGACGCCGTCACCTCCTCCGGCTCCGGCCTGGACCCGGACATCTCCCCGGCCTACGCCGCACTCCAGGTGCGCCGGGTCGCCGAGCGCAACCACCTGCCCGTCGCCGCGGTACGCGAGCTGGTCGCGGACCACACCGAGGGGCGCACGCTGGGATTCATCGGCGAACCGCGCGTGAACGTACTGGAGTTGAACATCGCGCTCAAGGACCTCGCGGCCAGGCGGTGACGGCCTCGCGCGACCGCGCGGGAGCCGGCGGCACCACGGCGCGGCCCGGTGCCGCCGGCTCCCGCGGCCCTGACAGGAAAGGTGCACACCCATGACCCGGGTCCTCGTCGTGGAGGACGACCCGCAGCTCGTACGGGCCCTCGTGATCAACCTCCAGGCCCGCCGGTACGGCGTCGACGCGGCCCCCGACGGAGTCACCGCGCTCCGCCTCGCGGCCGCCCAGCGGCCCGACATCGTGCTGCTGGACCTCGGCCTGCCCGACATGGACGGCGTCGACGTGCTCAGGGCCCTGCGCGGCTGGACCCGCGTCCCCGTCCTGGTCCTGTCCGCCCGGCAGGCATCGGACGAGAAGGTCGCCGCGCTGGACGCCGGCGCCGACGACTACGTCACCAAGCCGTTCAGCATGGACGAGCTGCTCGCCCGGTTACGGGCCGCCGTCCGCCGCACCGGCGAGGCACCGCCGGTTCCGGAGCAGACCGTGGTGGAGACGGAGGCGTTCACCATCGACCTGTCCGCGAAGAAGGCCGTACGCGACGGCCGGGAGGTCCGCCTCACCCCCACCGAATGGCATCTGCTGGAGATCCTCGTCACCCGCCCCGGCCGGCTCGTCACACAGAAGCAGCTTCTCCAGGAGGTCTGGGGGGTCTCGCGCAGCGACAAGAGCAACTACCTGCGCGTCTACATGGCCCAGCTGCGCCGCAAACTGGAGACCGACCCCTCCCACCCCCGCTATCTGATCACCGAACCGGGCATGGGCTACCGCTTCGAAGGCTGAACCCGCCGCCCACGGCACCGGACCTCGGGCATCGCCGGGCCGGCGGATTCCCCGGCCGGCCGGACACCCGCCGGTCCCGTTCCCCGCGGGTGACCGGGCTCGTCGGCGTCATCGGTCCAGGTCCGTCCGCGGATCGATGGCCCGGTGAGGGGTCCGGATCACCCGGCCCGCGAAGTCCACCTCGGTCTCCCCCCGGAACCGGAAGCCGACGGACCGGCAGACGCCGTTCGACGCCGCGTTGCCGATCGCCGGGAAAGCGTGCACCACGCCCCACCGGTCCTGGTCCCTGGCCTGCTCCAGCAGCGCCCGCACGGCACGCCTGCCGAGCCCGCGCCCCTGGAACTCCGGCAGCACCATCCACCCGATCTCCGTGAGCGGCCCGTCGCCGGTGTCGTGGGACCAGATCGTCACCGTGCCCTCCACCACGCCGGGACGGTCCGGGTCCGGGACGATCATCGTGATCCACGCCAGACCGGCCGCCACCTGCCGGACGTCCCGCCCGACCTTGTCCGCCATCCCCTCGCGGGGCAGGGGCCCGCCGAGGCCGGCCGTCATCACGGGATCGCACCGCATCCGGACACAGGCGTCGACATCACCCGGTGACACGTCGCGCAACCGCACAAGCTCCTGCTCCGTCGCGTCAGGGTCGTCGCGTGCCCGGTGGTGGTGCCGGAACGGCGTCACGGGCCGGTGAGGAGGACCAGTTGGCCGGTGGCCCGGGTCATGGCGACGTAGCGGTCCACCGCTCCCTGGACACCCGTGCCGAAGCG
Source organism: Streptomyces rubradiris (assembly GCF_016860525.1). Lineage (NCBI taxonomy): Bacteria > Bacillati > Actinomycetota > Actinomycetes > Kitasatosporales > Streptomycetaceae > Streptomyces > Streptomyces rubradiris. Next base: position 631,028 of record NZ_BNEA01000007.1, on the reverse strand, counting down.
GTCCGGGTCGACCAGGACGACCAGGTCGAATTCGAGCCCCTTCGTCAGCTCCGGGGGCAGCGAGCGGACCCGGGGCGTCGCCGGGAACGTGAGGTCGCCGATGACGCAGGCGATCCCGTCCGCGTGTGCGGCGAGCCAGGTGTCCAGGACCCGGCGCAGGTCCGCGACCGACCCGTGGACCACGGGCACACCGCTGCGACGCACGGACACGGGCACGTTGGCGTCCGGCAGGGCGGCCCGGATGACCGGCTCGGCCTCGGCCATGACCTCCTGCGGAGTCCGGTAGTTCACGCTCAGCGAGGCCAGCCGGATCCGGTCGAACCCGACCCGCTCCAGCCGCTCCCGCCACGACTCGGTGAACCCGTGCCTGGCCTGCGCCCGGTCCCCGACGATGGTGAAGCTCCTGGACGGGCACCGCTGGAGCAGCATCTGCCATTCGGCGTCGGTCAGTTCCTGCGCCTCGTCCACCACGACGTGCGCGAACGGCCCGGCGAGCAGGTCGGGGTCGGCGGCGGGCAGTTCGGCCTCGTCCACCAGGCTGACCTGCGCGTCCTCGCCGCGCAGCATCCGCACCAGGCCCTCACCGTCGTCCCCGTCCGCCCCGGAGGACGCCACGGCCTCTATCAGGTTGTCGACGACCTGCGTCATGCGCTCCCGCTGCGCCGCGAGGACCGTCGCGCGCCGGCGCTCGCGCCGCGCCGCGTCCGGGTCGCCGAGCCGCTGCCGTGCCGCGTCCAGCAGCGGCAGGTCCGACACCGTCCAGGCCCGGGCGTCCGCGCGCCGCAACCGGCGGACCTCGTCGCGGTCGAGCCAGGGCGCGCACAGCCGCAGATAGGCGGGCACCGTCCACAGGTCCCCGACCAGGTCGGCCGCCTCCAGCAGCGGCCACGCCCGGTCCAGGGCCGCCAGCAGCTCCCGGTTCGCCCGCAGCGACCTGCGCAGCAACTCGGGCGGGACATCGCCGTCGTGCTTGTCCTGAAGGATCGTCAGCAGCTCCTCCAGCACCTGCTCGCGGGCCTCGTTGTGCGGTGTGCCCGGTTCCGCCGCGTCGAACGCCGCCGCCCAGTCCTCGGCGGTCAGCCTGATGTCGGACCACGGGGTGGTGACCGTCATCCCCTCGGCGGGCGGCTCCTCGTAGAACCTCACGGCCGTCTCGATGGCCCGCACCATCCGCGCGGACGACTTCAGCCGGGCCACCTCCGGGTCGGTCTCGGGCACCGCTTCCGCTCCCTCGGCGACGAGGTCCCGCAGCGTGCAGGTCTGCACGCCCTCCTCGCCGAGGCCGGGCAGCACGTCGGATACGTAGGACAGGTACGGCCGGTGCGGGCCGACGAACAGCACCCTGCCCCGGCGGCGGCCGAGCCGGGGATCGGCGTACAGGAGGTAGGCGGAACGGTGCAGGGCGACGACCGTCTTGCCGGTGCCCGGGCCGCCGTCCACGACGAGCGCGCCCCGGGAGTCCGCCCGGATGACGGCGTCCTGGTCGGCCTGGATGGTGCCGAGCACATCCCGCATCCGCGCCGAACGGCTGCCGCCGAGACCGGCGATGAACGCGGACTGGTCGTCCAGCGCGGCGTGCCCCACCAGGCCCTCGGCGGTGAACACCTCGTCCCAGTAGTCGCCGATCCGGCCGTTCGTCCAGCGGTACCGGCGGCGGCTCGCCAGGCCCATCGGGTTGGCGTGGGTGGCCCCGAAGAACGGCTCGGCCGCGGGGGAGCGCCAGTCGACCAGCAGCCGCCGGCCCGTGCTGTCGGTGAGGCCGAGCCGTCCGACGTACACCGGCTCGGGGTCGTCCGCGGTGACCATGCGCCCCAGGCACAGGTCCAGGCCGAAGCGGCGCAGCGTGCGCAGCCGGGCGGTCAGCCGGTGGATCTCCGCGTCCCGGTCCATCGCCTGCCGGCCGGTGCCGCCGGGCGCCCTGCGTTCGGCGTCGAGACGGCCGGACAGTTCGGCGACGGACTGTTCGAGACACTCCGCGATCGCCGCGAAGTGCCGCTCGTCGTCGGCGATCAGCGCCGGATCGGCCTTGGCGGACAGCCGGTCGGGGAGGTCGAAGGCACTGGTGGTCAGGTGGGGTGTCACGTGGTTGTCTCCGATGAGGCCGCGAGTTGGCCGGGTAGGGGTAGAGGGGCATCGGGGCCGACGGTTCGGCAGCAGGGAGGGGCAGTCGTCCCGGCTGGACCGGTGCTGTCAGCTGGTAGTCGCCGCGTCGAGCAGCAGTCGCGCCGCCACCGACGCGCCGTCCGCGCGGACCCGGCCCGCCACCGAGGTCGCCCGCGCGCGGGTCCCGGGGGCGAGTGCCGTGCGGAGCGCCGCCGACAGCGAGGCGACGGTGGGGGCGGGGCCGTCGTGGGCTGCGCCGATGCCGAGTTCGGCGACCCGGCCCGCCCAGTACGGCTGGTCCGCCGCCTGCGCCACCACCACCTGGGCCGCTCCGGCCCGGGCGGCCGTCGTCGTGGTGCCCGCGCCGCCGTGGTGCACGACGGCGGCCACCCGGGCGAACAGCGCCTGCTGGTTGACCTCCCCGACCTCGAAGCAGTCGTCCCGGTCGCCGCCGGGGGACAGCTCCGCCCAGCCGCGCGCCAGGACCATGCGGCGGCCCTGCGCGCGGACCGCCTCGACGGCGACCCGGGCCATGTCCGCCGCCGCGTGCAGGGGCATGCTGCCGAAGCCCACGTAGACCGGCGGGGCGCCGGCGTCGAGGAACGCCACCAGGTCGGCGGGGAGCGGACGCGTGTCGGGCAGGATCCACGCGCCGGTCTGTACGACGTCGAGGTCCGCGGTCTCATGCCACGGGTCCAGGAAGGGATCGCTCGCCAGCCAGGGCCGCTCGCCGACGACGTAGGCGCGGACGTCGTCCACCGGCGGCAGGCCGAGGGACGCCCGGTTGGTGTTGAGCGCCTCGCGGAACAGGGCGTCGATGTTCTGGGCGTCCAGTTCCCACAGCGCCTTGTGGTCGGTCACCTCCGGCGGGAACGGGCGGCCCGGATACGCCAGCGGCCGGCGGTGCGGCGCGGGCAGGGTGAGCTGCTGGAAGGTGACGGACACCGAGGGGATGCCCAGTTTCTCGGCCACCGACAGCGCGCCCGCGGCGGCGGGCAGCGCACCGGTCGCCACCAGCACGTCGCAGCCCTCGGCCGCCTCGGTGACCGGCCCGAGCTGACCGGCGATCAGCTGGGCCGCGCGCTCGGGCAGGGAGGCGGGGGCCGGCGCCGCCCGGGTCAGCGCGCGGGCCGAGGGGCCGACCGGCACCAACGGCACGCCGGCGTCGGCAAGCCGCCGGGCGAAGTCCTCGTCCGGCGGCGCGCACACCCGTACCTCCGCGCCCTGTTCGCGCAACCGGACCGCGAGCCCGGCCAGCGGTTCCACGTCCCCACGTGACCCATAGGTAGACAACAGCACACGCACTTCGCAGAACTCCCATTTCGGCGGCTTCCCGGCTCAGGCCGACGATTCTGCGGTACGACGGGGGCCTTGCCGCAAGGCCCCCTGTGCGCTATAAGTTGAGAGTGGCAAGGAGCGGGTGACCTCCTTGCCTTTGTCTTTTCTCCCCCGGGTTTCCCCGGCTTCCGTCGACTTCCCTCAGTGGCCGTGCTGTTCAGCCGTGCGGTCCCGTTCCGTCCCGGCCCAGGCGACATGGCCGTCCGGGCGGATCAGCGCGGCACGCACCCCGGCCCAGGCCGCCGGCGGCCGGAGGAGGGCGCCGGTGTGCCGGATGGTGCCCGGCGCCGAGGGCCCGGCGGGTGTCTCCCCGGCGAGGTCGAGCAGGAGCGGGCGGCCCGGGCGCAGCAGGGAGAACAGCCCCTCGGAGCCCTCGACGGCCAGGTCCGGGGCGCGGGTGCCGGTGAGCGGATGGGCGGCCGGGTCTTCGGGCGGGTAGCCGTCGGCGAGCCCGGAGACCCGCTCGGCCAGCGTCGCGTTGAGGGCCGGCTGGACGGCCAGCAGCGCGCCCAGCTCGGCGCGCAGCGCGAGCCCTTCCGGTGAGAAGGCCGTCATCAGGGCGGTCTGGGCGCGGCTGCTCTCCAGCAGGCGGGCGCCCACCGGGTGGCGCTCGTCGTGGTAGGAGTCCAGCAGCGCCTCGCCGGCCCGGCCGGCGAGGACGGCCGCGAGCTTCCAGCCGAGGTTGTGCGCGTCCTGGATGCCCACGTTCATGCCCACCCCGCCGGTGGGGAAGTGCTGGTGGGCGGCGTCCCCGGCGAGCAGTACCCGCCCGGCGCGGTAGCGCTCGGCCTGCCGGGTGGCGTTGCCGAAGCGGGAGAGCCAGACGGGGTCGCGCAGCCCGAAGTCCCGCCCGGTGATCGCCCGTACCTTGGTCCGCAGCTCGTCCAGGGTGAGATCGCCCGGCCAGGTGGCGGTCAGGTCGTCCGGGGTGATGCCGACCAGCCGGGTCGTCCCGCCGGGCAGCGGGACGGCCATCAGCCCGCCGGACGGGCCGCAGACACTGAACCCGGGCGGCGGGGGGCTGTCCAGCCGTACGTCCCCGAGGAAGCCCAGGACGGTGGCGGGCGTGCCGGGGAAGCCGATGCCGGCCGCCGTGCGGACGGTGCTGCGCACTCCGTCGCAGCCGACGACGTACGCGGCCCGCAGGTCGTACGGCCCCTCGGGGCCCTGTATGCGGACGGTCACCGCGTTTGGCGCCTGCGCCAGGCCGGTGACGCGGTGTCCGCGCAGGAGGCGCGCACCGAGCGCGAGCGCACGCTCCTGGAGGAACTCCTCCGTCCTGGCCTGCGGGAGCGCCAGGGTGTACGGGAACGGGGTGTCCAGCGCCCCGAAGTCCAGCCGGGTGTCGAGCCCGCCGAAATGGCCGCTCGGGATGGGGGTCCCCGCCTCCAGGAAGGGGCCGTGGGCGCCCCGGGAAGCCAGGATCTCCAGGGTGCGCGGGTGCACGGTGAGCGCCCTGGACCGCCGGTCGGGCTCCTGGCGTTCCTCCACGACGGTGACCGTGGCCCCGCCCAGCCGCAGTTCGGCGGCGAGCCAGAGCCCGACGGGGCCTCCTCCAGCGATGACGACCTGCTGTTCCACGCCTGCCTCCTTCTTGGTCAGTGACCAATAGTCGTGGGTGCAGTAAACTAGGTCAGTGACCAAGAAGCAAGCGGATGCGGAGCGCGGCCCCCGGCTGGACGCCGGCGCGGTGGTGCGTACGGCCCTGGAACTACTGGACGAGAACGGGCTCGACGCCCTGTCCACCCGGGCGGTCGCCGACCGGCTCGGGGTCCGGATGAACACGGTGCTGTGGCATGTGAAGACCAAGGCGCGGCTGCTGGAGCTGATGGCGGACGCCGTCGTCGGGGAGGCCCCGCTCGACCGCCTGCCCGCCGCCTGGGACGACCGGGTACGCGAACTCGTCCGCCGCTACCGCCGCGCCCTGCTCGCCCGCCGTGACGGCGCCGCCCTGGTGACCGGCACCTACCCGGCCGAGCCGCACACCCTGCGCTTCGCCGAGGCGCTCGTCGGCGCCCTGCTCGACGGCGGCATGGCCGAACGCGAGGCGGCCTGGACCATGTGGGCCCTGGTCTACTTCACGCTCGGCCTGGCCCAGGAGGAGCAGTCGGCCGCCGCCGCCCGGCCCCGGGAGGGGAGCCTGGTCCGGGCGGTCTCCGCGGACACCCACCCCGCCCTGTACCGCACCCTGGCCCACCTGGGCGCCGAATCCTTCGACGCCCGCTTCGAGTTCGGCGTCGACGCGATCCTCACCCGGGGCTGAACTCAGGCGGGCGTCCGCGGCACGGGCGCCACACCGGCGACCGGACGCCGCAGCGGGGACAGCAGGCCGGGCAGCGCGCTCAGCGTCATGCCCGCGGCCCCGGTCCACAGGGTGCCCGTGGCACCGAACACGGACCCCGAGACCCCGCCCAGCACCCACCCCGATGGACCGCATGCGCGCGACCACGCCCTTGCCCGCCAGCGGGCCCGTCTCGGGCAGCACGACCGGTGTGCCGCCCGTCAGGGCCATCGGCTCCCACGACTCGGAGAGCTGCACGGGCTGTCCCCCGGCCAGGAACTCGTCATGGGTGGTGACGCAGAGGTCGCCCACGCCGATGGCCGGCCGCTCGGCGATCTCCTCGGGCGCGGGCACACGCACCACGCTGTGCGCGTCCCAGGCGCCGGCCCGGCCCCGCTCCCCGGTACCGGCGGCATCCCGCCGCTCCCGGTGCCCGGAACGCACCAGCCGCAGGCGTTCGCGCGGTACCCGCACACAGGTGCCCGAACCGGCCCGCCCTTCGAGGAGACCCTCGATGATCAGACGGTCCACCGCCCGCTGAACGACCCCGCTGAACGACCTTGCGCCCGACCCCGTACGCCCGCGCGAACCGCGCCCGGGACGGCAGCCGCTCCCCGACCCCCCACTCTCCCGCGAGAACCCGCGCGCGCAGCACATCGGCCATCGCGAGACAGGGCGCCTGTCGGGGCATGGGTGGTCCTCCGGTCCGTCCGCCGCCCGGCGACTGGCGGCTCCAGCGGGCGTCGCGGGAAAACCAGTGCACCCGGTCAAAGCTGCTGGAGCAGCACTACGCAGCGCACCCGGTCCCCCCGTACCGGGCCCCGGTCACAGGCCCATGACGTCGAACAGGAGGGACGGATCCGGCTCCGCCACCCGGTCCAGGGACTGTTCGGCCCAGATGACCTTCCCCCGCGCCGCGTAACGGGTCCCCCACAGGTCCGCGAACTGGGAGACGAGGAACAGCCCCCGGCCCCCCTCGTCCGTGCTGGCCGCGCGCCGCAGCCGGGGCGAGGTGTTGCTGCCGTCCGACACCTCGCAGACCAGGGTGCGGCCCAGCAGCAGCCTGACCCGCACGGGCGGGGCGCCGTAGCGGATCGCGTTGGTGAGCAGTTCGCTGAGGATGAGTTCGGTCGCGAACGCCGTCTCCTCCAGCCCCCAGTCGGCCAGCCGCCGGCTCACCTCGCCCCGTACCCGGGGCACGGCCGTCACGTCGAACGGCACGTCCCAGGTCGCCACGCAGGAGGGGTTGAGCCGCCGGGTCCGGGCGACCAGCAGGGCCACGTCGTCACTGGGGCGCTCCGGCAGCATCCGCTCCACCAGGGCGCGGCAGGTCTCCTCCGGTGTCCGGTCCGCGTGCGCGACGGTCGAGGAGAGCAGCGCCAGGCCCTCGTCGACGTCCCGGCCCCGGCTCTCGATCAGACCGTCGGTGAACAGGACGAGCCGGCTGCCCTCGGGCAGCTCCAGCTCACCGGTCTCGAAGGGGTGCCCGCCCACCCCCAGGGGCGGCGACAGCGGAAGGTCCGGGAAGGTCACCCGGCCCTCCGGATCCACCACGGCGGGCGCCAGATGCCCGGCGCGGGAGACGGCGCAGCGCCCGCAGACCGGGTCGTAGACGGCGTAGAGGCAGGTGGCACCGGTGAGCGGCACATGGTCGTCGTCGGCGGTCGCGGTCTGCGAGTCCAGCCGGTTCACCATCTCGTCCAGGTGCCCGAGCAGCTCGTCCGGGGTGAGGTCGAGCGACGAGAAGTTCAGCACGGCCGTGCGCAGCCGCCCCATGGTCACCGCGGCCTGCATCCCGTGCCCCACGATGTCCCCGACCACGAGCGCCACCCGGAACCCGGGCAGCGGGATGACGTCGAACCAGTCGCCGCCCACCCCCGCGCGGGCCGGCAGATACCGCGACGCGATCTCCAGCACGTCCTGCTCCGGCAGCCCCACCGGCAGCAGACTGCGTTGCAGCGTCACCGCCATCTCGTGCTCCCGGGCGTACCGGCGGGCGTTGTCGATGGCCACGGCGGCCCGGGCGACCAGCTCCTCGGCCACCGCGACGTCCTCCTCCTCGAACCGGGGAGAACCCGCGCCCCGCCAGAAGTCGGCCATGCCGAGGACCACCCCGCGGGCCCGCAGCGGCACCGTGATCAGCGAGTGGATGCCGTAGTCCAGCGCCCGCTCGGCCCCGCCGGCGTCCCGCGCCCGCCAGTCCTGGGCGGCGCGCAGGTCCTGCACCAGGACGGCCTTGCCCCGGCGCAGCGCCGCCGCCATCGGGGTGTCGGCCATCACGAACCGGATCACCTCGCCCACCGGCTGCAACGGGTGCCCGGTGTGCGTGCCGCGCAGCGCGGTACGGCGCATCTCCCGCACCGCGCTCGTGGGCTCCTCGCCGCGCAGCACCGAGTCCAGCAGCTCCACGGTGACGAAGTCGGCCATCCGCGGCACCGCCACCTCCGACAGCTCCTCGGCCGTGCGCCGCACGTCGAGCGTGGTGCCGATCCGCATGCCCGCCTCGTACAGGAACGACAGCCGGCCCCGCGCCAGCTCGGCCTGCCCGGACAGGGCCAGCAGCTCCGTGGTGTCCCGGAAGGTGGCCACGAGCCCCGGGGCGCCGCCGTACGGGGCGGTGGGCCGGATGTTCACCGCCAGCAGCCGGTCCCCGGCCTGGACGACCTCGTCGGACGCGGCCTCGCCCGCCTCCAGCAGCCGGGTCGGCCCCGGCCCCAGCCCCAGCTCCCGCACCTGCCGCCGGTCGGCGTCCCGGGGGAGGTCCAGCAGCCGGCGCGCCTCGTCGTTGGCGAGCAGCACCCGCCCGTCCCCGCCGAGGATCAGCACCCCCTCCCGCACGGCGTGCAGTACGGCGTCGTGGTGCTCGTACATCCGGGTCATCTCGGCCGGGCCGAGCCCATGGGTCTGCCGCAGCAGCCGGCGGCTGACCAGGGCGGCGCCACCGGTCGCGAGGAGCAGTGCCCCGGCCGCCGTGCCGAGCAGCACCGGCAGCTGGCGGACGAGGACGTCGCCGACGTTCGCGTACTCGATCCCCGCGGTGACGACGCCGACCACGCGCCGGCTGGGGTCGGTCACGGGGACGAGGGCGCGCACCGCGTCGGCAGGCCGGCCGTGGAAGGTCTCGGTGAACGTCTCGCCCAGGAGCGCCCGGCCGACCCCCTGGGCCTTGGTGCCGATCAGGTCGGGGTCCCGGTCGGTCAGCCGGACGCCGTGCTCGTCCAGTACGGCGACGAAGTCGACGCCGGAGCCCTTGCGCACCTGTTCCGCTTCCTGCTGGAGCCGGGCCGTCGGATCCGGCGAGCGCAGTGCCTGTGCCGTGCCGGGGGCGTGGGCGAAGGCCTCGGCCACCGCCAGCGACCGGTCCCTGGCGCTGCGCTCGGCGTCGTACAGCCCCTGCAGCACCAGGGCGGCGGCCCCGACCGCGACCAGCAGCAGCATGATCAGCGCCTGGAACAGGAAGACCTGCGCGGCGAGGGTGCGGACACTCAGGGACGGCGAGATCCGGCGCCCGCGAAACGGCCACGGCAGTCGTCGACGGGGCGGATCGGAGGCCCACCAGGTGCCGGGCGGCGGCGCCGCTTTCGCCCTTGGACGGCGGAAACGTCCGCTCATCTCCCTTTTCTAGCACTGCGGCTCGGTGACCGGCGACCGCTGTGCGCCGGCCGGGCGGGATGTCGTCGCGGCGGCGTCGGCCGGGCGGGTGAAGGGGGCAGCGGGGCCGGGCCCGCCCCGGGCCGCTCGCGGCCGGCGCCCGCCCGCCGCGGGCGGGCCGGGTCCCGGGCGTGCGGGGTTTCGTGCCGGCCGGGGCGGAAACATGCCGCTGAGCGGAGCAATCGCCGGTGTGCCGCGCACGGGCCCACCAGGCTGGGGACCTTGTCGTGCGCTGCTGTGACAGGAGTCCGTGTGCGAAGACCACGTATGCCGAAGCCTGGACATACCGGTCGGGAGCCGGAGGACGGCGCCGGTGCGCGGACGCGGTTGCCGGCGCCTCCCGGATGGCTGCGCTGGCTGCCGGTCCTGTACGTCGCCGCCGTCCTGCTGCTGGAGCCCGCGACCCCCGTCGAGTGGCCGGTGAGCTTCGTGCTGATCGCCCTGCCCCTGGTGACCGCGTTCGCCTACGGTCCGGTGGCCGTCGCCGGTGCCACCGTGTTCGCCGTCCTCCTGGAGGGCGTCCTGGCCGGCACCCCGTGCTGCGCCGGCCGGCCCGTCGGATACCTGTGGGACCGCTACTACGTGGCCTCCTACGTCTGCACGACCCTGGTGGGCGTCCTCGGCACCATCCTGGCCGCGCACCGCACACACCGCGAGCGCACCCTCGCCGACGTGCGCTTCGTGGCCGACATCGCCCAGCGGGTGCTGCTCCGGCCGGTTCCGCACCGGATCGGCGACCTCCTCCTGGACAGTCTCTACCTGTCCGCCGCGGCGGAGGCGCGCATCGGCGGGGACCTCTACGAGGCCGTCCCCACCCGGTACGGCACCCGGCTGCTCATCGGCGACGTACGGGGCAAGGGACTGCTCGCGGTGGAGACCGCCGCGGCCCTGCTCGGCGCGTTCCGCGAGGCGGCGCACGACGAGCCCGCGCTGCCCGCGCTGGCCGACCGCGTGGAGACCAGCATGGACCGCAGGGCGGCCCTGCTGGGCGGGAACGAGGTGGGCGAACGGTTCGTGACCGCCGTCTTCGTGGAGATCCCCGCCGGGGAGCCGGTGCTGCGCGTGGTCAACTGCGGCCATCCGCCGCCCGTCCGCATCCGCTGCGGTGAGGTCCGCGAACTGGACCGCGGACGGTCGGCCCCGCCGCTCAACCTCGGGGTGCTGGCCGGGGAGCCGTACCACGTCGAGGAGTACTCCTTCCGCCCCGGCGACCAGCTGCTGCTGTACACGGACGGCATCACCGAGACCCGCGACCCGGACGGCTCCTTCTACCCGCTCCTGGAGCGCCTGCGCGCCTGGCGTTCCCTCCCGCCCCAGCGGCTCCTGGAACAGCTCCACCACGACCTGCTGGCCTACAGCGGCGACCGCCTCCAGGACGACATCGCGGCGCTCGCGGTCTGCCTCCCCGACGGCGACCCGGCCGGCCCCTGACACGGGCCCTGTGCGGCTGTCGTGGACGTCCTGTGAGGGTTCCCCCTGGAATTCCCCAGACCCGGGCCCCGGTGGGGCGGCATGGTGTCTCTTGGAAGCGAAAGAATGGTATTCGCTTTTTTTCTTGTGGTGGACGGCGATTGCACATGACAGGTCGAGTGGTGAAACAGGAGAGGGCGGTGCGCACCCGTGCCGTCCTCGTTCGCGCGGCGGCCGAGACGTTCGCGGAATACGGCTTCGCCGGTACGACCGTCTCGCGGATCGCCGAGCGGGCCGGGCTGACCCTGGGCGCGATGTACTTCCACTTCAAGTCGAAGGAAGAGCTGGCGCGTCTGATCCTCACCAGTCAGCCGGAACCGGTGGTCCCGCCGCTGGACTCGCGAGGGCTGCAGCACGCCGTCGACCTGACGCTGGCCTGGGCCTACGAACTGCCCGGCAACCCGGTGCTCCAGGCCGGGGCGCGCCTGGTGCTGGAGCAGCGGCTGTTCACCGAGCCGCACGTGAACTCCCACCGGCGGTGGACGGGCCTCCTGCTGGAGGACCTCGAACAGGCCCGGCGCCGCCGCGAACTGCGGGCCGGCGTGGACACCGAGGCCTGTGCCCGGCTGATCGTCAGCTCCTGCACCGGCGCCCAGATCCAGTCCCGGCCGAAGACCTCGTACCGGGACCTGCCCGCGCGCGTCGAGGAGATGTGGCGGTGCCTGCTGCCCGCCCTCGCCGTGCCCAGCGCGGCCAAGAAGGTGCGGTTCGGCGAGGAGCGGGTCAGAGCGGCGTCCTTGTGAGGGGCGGGAGGACGGCGGCTGAAGAGCGGGAGGACAGTGGTCCCGCCGGCACGTGACGCCTCGTCCTCGTCGTCCGGCTACGGTTCGGGAACCGGAACGTCCGGGCAACCTACCGGAGGGGGCGATGGGGTGGACCCGGGGCTCGGACCGTTCGTAGGCGGAACCGTCATGATCACCAGCGACCGTCGAAGAAAAAGGGGGGAGGGGCCGTTACCCGTCTACTCGGCCGAGGCGCCGACCAGGCAGGTGCTCGCCCCTTCATGGCGGCGGCCGACCGCGCCGTACCGGCGTACGCCCTCGCCGACGAACTCTGGCCCCAGGGCCTGCCGGACCGCGCCCACGACGCGCTGGAGCACCACATCGGTCGGCTGCGCGCGGTCATCGGCGCGGCCTCGCAAGCGGCGGGCAGTGAACGGCCGGCCGAGCAGGTGCTGGCCTCGGCGCCCGGCGGCTACCGGCTGGGCACCGGCGGTGGCTGCGGCGACCTCAGGACGTTCGAGCGGCTGACCGGCGCCGGGTACCGGGCCATGGAGGCGGGCGATCCGCGCCTGGCCGGCCGGCGGCTGCGCGAGGCCCTCGCCCTGTGGTCCGGCGCCCCGCTCTCCGGCGTCCCCCACGGACCCCAGCTCCAGGCCCACGCGGCCCGGCTCACCCGCTCCCGGCAGCGTGCCGTGGACCGGTGGATCGACGCGGAACTCAGGCTCGGGCGCCGGCCCGAGCTCTGCGCCGACCTGGCGCGGGCGCTCACCCGTCACCCGCTACTGCCCCGACGCGCCGCCGTACGCCCGGCTGAAGGCGGACCTGGACCGGCGGGGCCAGGACGTAGGCCACCGGAAGACTCTTTCCGGCGGATCCGGGGGCGGCGACGCCGCGACGGTCAGTCCGTCAGGTTCCGGTTCAGGCACCCGGACCGGCGCGCTCCGGGGCACGGCGGGTCACAGCTTGGCCAGCAAGGTCTCCACCACGTTCATCAGGGCCGTACGGTCGGGCTGTACGCGCGCGAGCACGCGCAGGCCGTAGTAGGTGGACAGGACGTGATGGGTCAGCGCGACGGCGTCCTGGTCGCGGGTGATCTCTCCGTCGCGCTGTCCTTCGGCGAGTGCGGAGCACACCGCTTGTTCCACGGTGGTGAAGTGGCGCCGCACCTCCTGGGCCACCTCGGGGTCGGTGTTGGCCCGTTCCATCGAGGCGTTCATGATGAGGCAGCCCGAGGAGGGCGGGTCCGCGAGGTCGATGTCGATCGCCTGCGTCATCAGGGCGCGCACGCGGTCCTTGACCGGGCCGGGCTGTCGCAGCAGCTCTGTCTGCACGGCGGTGTTCGTCTCGTAGTAGCGGCGCAGAGCGCGCAGGTACAGCCGGCGCTTGTCGCCGAAGGCGTTGGACAGGCTCGACAGGCCCATGCCGGTGGATTCGGCCAGGTCACGGGTGGAGGTCGCCTCGTAACCGCGCTGCCAGAAGGTGTGCATGACCGCGGTGAGGGCGCGCGTCTCGTCGAACTTCCTGGGCCTCCCCATGAAAGCAACCTAGCCGTATTGGATCGATCGGGCAAAAACTCGCGGGAGAAGGCCGCCGCGCGACGGCCGGCGCGGCGGAGGTCCGCGGGGTCGTCGCCCGGTCCCTCCGCCGCCGTGGGCGGTACGTGATCAGGCACTCGCCGCGGATTCCAGGTCCGCCGGGGCGGGGCGGCCGCGCTCCGCGTGACGCCGGTCGGTGATCCGCGCGAGCAGGAGGGTGGCCAGAGCGCCGAGCGCGAGCAGCGCGCCGACCCACATCGGGGCGCGGTACCCGAAGGCGTCGACGCCCATTCCGGCCAGCCAGGTGCCGAGGGTGATGCCCGCGCAGACGGCCGCCGTGTTCATGGTGTTGATCAGGGCGCCGCTGTTGGACAGGCTCATGACGCGCGAGGCCATGGCCGGGTTGAGCGGCAGCCCCGTGAAGCCCAGCAGGAACAGTGCGACCAGACTGAGGACTTGGTCGCTCGCCACGAGCGCGTACAGACCCAGGAGCACCGCCAGGACGGCACCGCCCAGCCAGAGGATGCGCAGCGTGTGCGCGTCGGCCAGCCGCCCGAGGACGATGTTGCCGATGACGGTGCCCACGCCGTACAGCACGAACAGCAGCGGGACGATGCCCTCGGTGAAGCCCGCCACCTTGGTCAGCACCGGGGACAGGTAGGCGAAGGTGGCGAACACCCCGCCGATCAGCAGGGCGTTGGTGGTGAAGGCGCCCCAGAGCCGGCCGCTGCGGAAGACCGCCAGCTCCGACCGGACGTCCAGGCCGCGCGGGGCGGGGGCGCGCTTGATGGTGAACAGCACGAGTATCAGGCACAGGGCGACGAGGACGTCCACGGCCCAGAAGGCGGCCCGCCACCCCATGAGCTGGTCGATGAAGGTCGCGAGAGGCAGGCCGAAGACGTTGGCCACCATGAAGCCGCCGAAGACGATGGCCAGCGCGCGGCCGGTCCGGTCCGGGGGGACCAGGTTGGCGCACACCGAGGCGGCGAGCCCGAAGAAGGCCGCGGTGGCCAGGGCCGTGACGACGCGGGCGATCACCATGGTCCAGTAGGCGGTGGCCAGGGCACCGATGGTCTGTCCCGCCAGGAACAGCACCATCATCAGGACCATCGCCGTCTTGCGGGGGGCCCGCATGAGCAGGAGCGTCAGCAGCGGGCCGCCGAAGACCATGCCGAGGGCGAAGACGGTGACCAGGTTGCCCGCGGCGGTGATCGACACGTCGAGTCCGTCCGAGAGGGACGGGAGCAGCCCGGCCACCATGACCTCCGTCGTGTTGAGACAGAAGATCGCGAAGCCGAGGACGAAGACGGCGACGGGCATCAGCGGACCGCCTTCCGGTAGCACATGGCTGACTGCATTGCGGAGCCTTTCAAGTCGGGCGGGTGGCACGGACGTTGGCCACGGAGTGGACGATACACGGTTTTTGATTCACCTGATCTAAAAAATCGCCGGACATCCCGCGGGCACGTGATGAGGAATCCGCCCGCGTCCGCGGGAATGCGCCCCGAACGTGCCGATGTGCCGGCCCTGGCCCATCTGTACGGGCGGTATGTGCTCAGCGTCCCGTTCGAGAACATCGACTTCGCGTACGGCAGGCCCAGCCCGCCCATCGGCCTCGGCGGCCCCGTCCTGGAAAAGACCAGCGGCCGCAACCGCGGCGGCGGCCGCTACGAACTCAACGGCGCCTTCCACGAGTTGCCGCACAGCCCCGGGTTCGACGTCGCGCCCCTGGCCCCCCGGGACATGGAGGACAACGGCTTCACCCCGCCGCTGGGGCACATGGCCCTGCGGGTCCTGACCGAGGAGCCCGCGTCACGGGAGGCACTTGCGGTACCGCGGGCGCACGCCGGCGTACCGGCGGTGGCCGGCCGACGTGCGCATTCTGGTGTGCCCCTGCCCCGGCCCACGGCGCGCGACCTGCGTCCGCCGGGTGAGCACGGAGGGGGTCGCGCCGTAAGACGGCACCGCCGCACTCGGCACGAGGTGCTGCCGGCACGGCGGATGCCTCGGGCTCACGCCCCTGCCGGGCCGGCGGGGGCGTCCCCGGTGGGGCGGGCGACGGCCCAGGCCGCCTCGATCATCCGGAAGATCTCGTCCAGCGCGGCCTCCGGGTCGGCCGCCTCCCGGGCCAGCGAGTAGGCGTCGATCACGAACCTGGCGACGGTCCGGCACGCCGTCGTGGCCGACGGCAGTCCCAGATCGGCGGCGATGGCCGCCGCGAGCGATTCCGCGTGGCGCAGTCGCATCGACTGCTCGTAGTCCAGCAAGGTCCGTGACCCGTCGATCATGCGCCAGATCGGGGCCGCGCCGTCTCCCGTGCAGTGGCGCACCAGGGCCTGGACCTCGCGGCGCAGTGCGGGGATGAGCGGCTCGCCCGCGGCCCGGTCGGTGACCGCCTGGCCGAGGCGCCGCTCGAAGTCCTGGTCCTGGTCGAACACCAGGGCCTCTTTCGAGGGGAAGTGGGCGAAGAGCGTGGTCACGGCCACGTCGGCCTCGGCGGCCACGTCACGGATGCCCACCGCCTCGTACCCGCGCTCCAGGAAGAGCCGCAGGGCGGCCTCGGCGATCTTCTGACGGGTCGCGGCCTTCTTGCGTTCACGGCGTCCGGTCGGCGCGGTCATGGCGCAACGCTAGCAAATTCGAAGGTGTAACCGTTCCAAAAAGCTAACCGTTAGTGTTACGGTCGCCGTCATGAGGAAAGTGAGCTTCGCCGAGTTCGGCGGTCCCGACGTTCTGCACCTCCTGGACGCCGAGGAGCCCCACGCGGGCCCCGGCCGGATACGCGTCGCCGTGCGGGCGGCGGGCGTGAACCCCTTCGACTGGCGGCTCCGCGAAGGCCAGTTTCAGGGGACCCGGCCGATCGACTTGCCTTCCGGGCTCGGGATCGACGCCGCCGGGGTGGTGGACGAGGTCGGCGAGGGCGTCGAAGGGGTCGGGATCGGGGACCACGTGTTCGGCGAAGGCTCCAGCACCTACGCCGAGTTCGCCGTGCTGTCGGCCTGGGCCCGGATGCCCGAGGGCCTGACGTTCGAGGAGGCGGCCGGATACCCCTCCGTGATGGAGACCGCGCTGCGCGTCATCGGCGAAACGGGTGTCCGGACCGGCCAGACGCTGCTGGTCAGCGGCGCGTCCGGGGGAGTCGGATCGGCGGTGCTGCAGATCGCCCGCGACCGGGGCATCACGGTGATCGGCACGGCCGGGGCCGCCAACCAGGACTACCTGCGCGACCTGGGCGCCCGCGCCACGACGTACGGCGCGGGCTGGGTCGAGCGGGTGCGACGGCTCGGCCGCGTCGACGCGGCTCTCGATCTGGCCGGCTCCGGCGTGCTCCGCGAACTCGTCGAGCTGACCGGGGATCCGCGAAAGGTGGTCACCATCGCCGACCCGGGCGCGCGGGAGTTCGGTGTCCGGTTCTCCGGTGTGGCCGGCAGCGTCCCGGACGCGCTCGCCGAGACCGTCCGTCTCCTCACGCTCGGCAGGCTCCGCATCCCGGTCGAGAAGTCGTACCCGCTCGCCGAGGCCGCGGCGGCGCACACCGACAGCCAGACCGGTCACACGCGCGGGCGCCGCGTCCTGGTCGTCTGACGGCCGGCCGGCGCCGTCCGCGAACGGACGCCGCGGCCTTCGTGCGGTCGAGAGCCCCTCCCGAGCGCCGACGTGAGTTCCCGCCCGCGTGCCCCCGCCGGGAGGGCGGTCCGGTGCGGGCGGCCGGTCAGAGGGCGGAGACGGTGCCTTCCACGATGCCGAGCAGGGCGTCCCTGTCCTTCTGGATGCGGGCGAGCACGCGCAGTCCGTAGTACGTGGCCAGGATCTGGCGGGCGAGCGCCCCGGCGCTCCGTTCCGAGGAGATCTCCCCGGAACGCTGCCCCCGCGCGATGGTCTCGGCCAGCGCCTGCTCCACCGTGGCGAAGTGCCGGCGTACCTCCTCGCGGACCTCGTCGTCCGAATCTGCCTTCTCCACCGACGCGTTGATGGTGAAGCACCCGGATGCCTCGGGATCCGCCAGGTCGGTGTCGATGGCACGGACCATCAGGTCCCGCAGCCGCTCCCGGACCGGGCCGGGCCGGTCGAGGAGCGCGGTCTGATCGCCGGTGTGCGTCTCGTAGTAGTGGCGCAGGGACCGCAGGTACAACTCCCGCTTGTCGCCGAAGGTGTTGTACAGGCTCGACTGGCCGAGGCCGGTCGAGTCGGAGAGGTTCCGGGTCGAGGTGGCCTCGTAGCCCCGCCGCCAGAAGGTTTCCATGGCGGCGGTGAGGGCGTGCGTCTCGTCGAACTTCCTTGGCCTGGCCATACCCGCATTCTACGTATTTTGGAGCGCGCGCACGGAAACCCGGGGGCGGATCATCCCGCCACCGCGACGGCCTCGATCTCGATCAGCCAGTCGGGATCGGCGAGGGAGGCGACCTGGACGAAGGACTCGGCGAACGTGTGCGGGACGAAGTACTCGGCCCTGAGCCGCGCGAAGGCCTCCTGGTCCCGGGCGATGTCGGTGACGAACACGGTCGCCTTGACGACCTGGTCGAGACCGGAACCGGCGTTCTTCAGGACGAGGGCGAGGTTGGCCAGCGCCTGCCGGGCCTGGGCCTCGAAGTCGCCCTTGCCGACCGTCGCGCCGTGCTCGTCGATCGGCCCCTGCCCCGAGGTGAACACGAGGTCCCCGACGCGGATGCCGAGCGCGATCCCGGCGGGGGCGTACCAGTCGGGATCGGCGGTGACGCGGACGCGCTGCGGGGCACCGGATGCGTCGGACATGGGACTCCTCCTTGGAGCGAGGAAAGCGGGGCGGCTGACGGAAGGTGAGTCTAGGCGGATCGGTCAGCCGCCCAACGCCTCCCGGACGGCGAGTACTTGCTCGTCGATCCACCGCTGACCGGACTCGGTGCCGAAGGGGTCGAAGATGGGGAAGGCGCCGGCCCACTGGTGGAGCGTGACCGGGACGTCCGCCTCCATCAGCCGCAGGCCGTAACGGATTCCCTCGTCGCGCAGCGGGTCGTACTGGGCCGTCACGATGCGCGCGGCGGGAAGACCGCTGAGGTCGTCGGCGCGGTTCGGCGCCGCGTACGGCGAGGTCTCGCGCCGCTCGCGCCCTTCGCCGAGGCAGTGGCGCCACATCGACTCGGACTGGGGCGTGGACCAGACGGGGGTGCCGTGGAAGCTCCGCGCGGACGGAGTGTCCATGCGGTCGTCGATCACCGGGCAGGTGAGCAACTGGAGGGCGAGCCCGGGGCCCTTGCGGTCGCGTGCCATCAGGGCGACGGAGGCGGCGAGGGCACCGCCCGCGCTGCAGCCCGCGACACCCAGGCGTGCGGGGTCGACCCCCAGCTCGTCGCTGTGGTCGGCGAGCCACCGCAAGGCGGCGTAGCAGTCCTCGGGGCCCGCGGGGAAGGGGTTCTCGGATGCCAGCCGGTACTCGACGCTCACCACGACGACGTTCGCGCGCGAGGCGAACCACACGCACTGGCTGTGCTCGGTCTCCAGGCTGCCCATCACGAAGCCGCCGCCGTGGATCCAGCAGCAGGCCGCCGTGCGGACCGGCCGTCTTGGGAGTGTACCGCGGCCGGCGGACGCGGCGGAGCTCGGGGCCGAAGCTCTTCTGGCCGACATCCCCCGGGCCGTGGCGCTCGCGCACCCGGACGTCGCGGCGCTCGCCCGTCTCGAAGCGAGCCGGACGGGGCGCAATTGCTGGCCACCCCGGAGACCGTCTGCCGCACCCGGTCGCTGCGGGAGGCGGCCGAACTCCTGTGTCTGCGCCACAGTTCCGTCGCCCACCGGGTGGCGCGGGCCGAGCGTGCCCTGGGCACGTCGCTGAGCGACCCCGCGCAGCGGCAGCGGGCCTACACGGCACTGCTGCTGTGGTGGCTGAACGCTCCCGGCAACTGGCGCAACTGAGCCGCTACTTCGGGGCGCGTCTCATCGCTCCCGGGTTTTGAAGCAGTCGCTCCGAAATGTGCTAGCGTCGCTCCCGAGGACGCCCTTCCGCTCATGACCGGACGCAACACCGGTCCGCATCCCCGCATTTGGAGGCATTCCATGCCCCTTGCCGTCTACATCCTCGGCTTGGGAATCTTCACCCAAGGCACATCGGAGTTCATGCTCTCCGGGCTGCTCCCCAATCTGGCCGATGACCTGGATGTCTCCATCCCCGATGCCGGGCTGCTGATCTCGGCGTTCGCCATAGGCATGGTCGTCGGGGCGCCGCTCCTCGCGGTCGCCACGCTCAAGTGGCCCCGCCGCACGGCCCTGGTCGCCCTGCAGGCCGCTTTCATCGCCGCGCACGTCGTCGGCGCTCTCGCCCCGGGCTACGGAGTCCTGTTCGTCACGCGCGTCATCAGCGCCCTCGCCTACGCGGGCTTCTGGGGCGTCGCCGTGGCCACCGCCGTCGCCCTCGTCCCGGCGAACGCCAAGGGCAAGGCGGTCGCGGTCGTCGCCGGCGGACTCACCCTCGCCACCATCATCGGCGTCCCCGCGGGCACGGTGCTCAGCCAGTTCGCCGGATGGCGCGCGGCCTTCTGGGGCGTGGCCCTGCTCACCCTCGTCAGCCTCGCCTGCTCGGTGTTCGCCATTCCCGGCGGGCGGGGGTCCGCGGAGGAGACGCGTACCGTCCGCGCCGAACTGCGGGCGATGGCCCGGCCGCAGCTGTGGCTCTCGTACGCGGTGACGGCGTTCTCCTTCGGCGCCGTCATCGTCACCTTCAGCTACCTCGCCTCCCTGCTCACCGACGTCACCGGACTGGCCGACGGCTGGGTGCCCGTCCTGCTGGCGCTGTTCGGCGTCGGCGGCCTGCTCGGCATGGTCGTCGGCGGCAGGACCGCGGAGGCGTACCCGATCCGCACGCTCGCGCTCGGCACCGGCGTCCTCGCCGTGACCTCGGCACTGCTCGCCGTCCTGGCGGAGAACACCGTCGTCACCGTCGTCCTGGTCTTCGTCCTCGGCATGGCGGGGTACGTCACCAACCCGATCCTGCAGTCCCGGGTCTTCGTCGTCGCGCCCGGCGCACCGACCCTGGTCGGCGCCACCAACACCTCCGCGTTCAACGTCGGCAACACGCTCGCGCCGGCCCTCGGCGGCATGACCATCAACGCCGGGTTCGGCTTCGCCTCGGTGGCCTGGGTGGGAGCCGGGCTCGCCGCCGCCGGTCTCCTCGGGACCCTGTGGGCGGGACACCTCCAGTACCGCTCCGGCCCGGTCAAGGGCAGTGTGGTCGCGGGCGGCGGCAGGCGCCAGGACCAGGACCAGGAGCGGACCGAAACCCCCGTGTGACCCGGAACGGCGGCCCCGGCTCCCGACCGCCCCGGCGCTCGGCCCAAGGCCCCCGGCTCACGCGCCCGAGACCGGCCGTCGCGCCCGAGGCCCAGGCCCTCGCGCCCCCTGCCAGGGAAGCCACGGCCCTGCCAGGGAAGCCACGGCCCTGCTCGGCCCCGCGGTCCTCGGAACCCGCGGCAACCGGAGCCCCAGGCTCTGAAGCCGCTGCCCCTTCCTCGCCCAACGCCCCGTGTCCTCCACGCCACGTGAGCTGACAGCGGGCGTATCCGAAGAGCGCCGAACTCCGGCCCGTTGCCTTCCCCGCCGACGGACCGGGGCACGGTCATGCCCGGAATTTCCCTGTGACGGTCAGGCCGTGACGCCGCCGTCGATCACCAGGTCGTGGCCGAGGGCGAAGGCCGACTCCGGCGAGGCGAGGTACAGCACCGCCGCCGCGCCCTCCTCCAGGGAACCGATCCGGCCGAGCGGGAACATGTCCTTGGCGCGCTCCACGCGCTCCTCCGGCGTCTCGTTCTCCAACAGCGACATGGGAGTGTCCATCGAGGACGGGCTGAGCGTGTTCACCCTGATCCCATCGTCGCTACCTGCGTGCACGCGCACGTCGCGCGCGCAGCGCACGCACCACGATGGGCGCAACCGCCGCCCGCGCCATCACGTGTTCACCTGGTTCTCGCACCTGGCGGAGCCGGCGCGCGCGAACCGTCGCCCTGCCGGTCAGCCGCCTCGCCGGTCGCCGGGAAGGCGGGAAAGGCCGCCGCGAGACCCCGTGAACACGTGATGCCGACGGGGCCCGCCGCCCTGCGGACCTGAGGGAGCACGCGTACACCCGCGGAGAAGGGAAAACCTTGAGCTTCGAGGAATTCGAGGGCATCGTCCACATCCCGCCGAAGGCAGGACCGGCAGGCTGGGTGTTCGGCGACCACTACGCCCGCCGGCTTCGAACGCTTCTTCATCGAACTGGGCGTCCCGGCCGCGGAGGACATGCCCGCCCCCGTGGCGCCCCAGCACGCGGCCGGTGTCGCAAAGGCCCAGAGCATCGTGGCCCGCTACCGGGCGGAGTACGTCTGACGCCGGTGCGGCCCCGATGATGCGGGTGCCGCGGGACCAGTGTGCAGCCGAGCGTGGACAGCGCCGCAACCTTCCGGCGGCGTGGTCGAATGTGTCCGGGAACTCCGGGTGGCCTGGGCCGGGCAGCTGTTCGAGGTCCCTGAACGACAAACCAGGCGACGCCGACGATCACCCCCGGGATACTGGTGGCCCATGGATGAGGTCGAAGTCGTCGTCGCCCATTCCGAGCGTGCGACGCTGCGCGTCGGTGATGTGTTCCTGAAGGTGGACGCCGATCAGGCGCGTATCGACGTCGAAGTCGAGGCGATGTCCCTGGCGCCGGTCCCGACCCCGGAGGTCCTGTGGCGCAAGCCCCCCGTGCTCGCGATCGCAGCGGTTCCGGGGACGACGCTGGGGCGCCTCGGCGGGCCGTCGACCGGGTCGCCTGCGGCGTGGGCCGCGACGGGCGCCGCCATCCGGAAGCTGCACGACGCGCCGCTGCCGTCCTGGCAGGGCCGGGCCGGCCGGAGCACCGTCGCGCTGGCGGCGGAACTCGATCACGAGTGCGAGTCGCTCGTGAGGAACGGCGTCCTGCCCGCGGACCTGGTCACCCGCAACCGCCAGGTCGCCGAGGCCGCGCTGCGGCCGTGGACTCCGGCGTTCACGCACGGCGACCTGCAGATCGCGCACGTCTTCGTCGACGGCGACGAGGTCACGGGCATCATCGACTGGTCCGAGGCGGGCCGGGGTGATGCCTTGTACGACCTCGCCACCTTCACGCTCGGACACGAGGAGCACCTCGACGACCTCATCGCCGGCTACGGCACCGGCATCGACCTCAAGGTGATCCACGGGTGGTGGTCGCTGCGAAGTCTGCTGGCGGTTCGCTGGCTCATCGAGCACGGCTTCGACCCCTTCGCGCCGGGCTGTGAGGTCGACGTGCTGAGATCCCGGATGTGAGGCCGCGCGGGCCCGACGGTCACGTATGCGACGCATCGAGCACGCCAGCCCCAGGGGCGTATCGCCTGCCCGCGCTCTCCACGAAGTGCGGTGCGCAGTCGTCGCCAGATCCGGGAACCTTGTCTCATCAGGAGTCGTCAGCCGCTGCAAGGGGTCCGAACGGCCCCGGCGGCACCGGATGTTCACAGCGTGGTGAACGGGCGGTGGTCCGCGACGGCGAGTGCGCGGACGAAGTCGGTCAGCCGGACGGCCGTACGAGCGAGCAGGCGGGGAAGCGGGCGGACCCGGGGCCCGTAGGCCGCCGGCCACAGTGCGGGTATGCGGTACATGCCCCGCAGAATGTGTCCCGAGCCGCGCCGGCACGGCACATCGTGGACGATCCTGGACGGTGCCAAGTCCCCCCGGGTACGGGTCCGTTCGCTGCACCCGGCCCCCGGAAGTATCCTGGAACCAGGATTCCAGGATGGCGGGTGGGGCATGCCGGACATCAAGCACTTCGACCCGGACGCGGCTCTGGACACCGCGCTGCGGCTGTTCTGGCGCCAGGGCATGGCCACGACCGGGATCCAGGACATCGTCACCGCCACCGGCCTGAACCGCTCCAGTCTGTACGCCACTTTCGGCGGCAAGCGGGAGCTGTACCTCGCCGCGCTGAAGCGCTACGTGGAACTGCGCTCCCGGCCCAAGTACCGCCGGCTGGCGGAGGACGGCCGTGGACTGCCCGCAGTCGCCGACTTCTTCGAGGGCCTGATAGCGGCCCGGTGTTCGGGCGAGTACGCCGGCTGGGGCTGCATGGCCGTCAACGCCCAGGCCGGCGCCGAGTACGGCGACCGCGCGGTGCGCGCCCTGCTCGAACGGCACCACGAGGACCTGCGGGACGCGCTGCGCGCTGCGCTCGTCGCGGCCGAGGAGCGCGGACAACTGGCGCCGGGCGTCGACCCCGGGCCCACCGCCGACGTGCTGGCCCTGCTCGCCTACGGCGTGAATCTGCGCTCCCGCGTCGGAACCGACGCCCGCGCCCTGCGCGCGACCGTGACCTCCGCGCTGGACTCGATCGGACGGGCACCCACCGCCTGAGCCGGTCGCCCGGCCCGGTCATGGACAGTCAATCAGCGGACACCGCTTGACAGTTCGCTTCCCCCGGCCCCTAACTTGAAACGGTCGTTCCAAGTTATTGTTCGTGGCCAGGTGTCCCAGGGGGAGGATGGTCGTGCCGCAGGTACTGGATCCGGGCAAGGCCCGCACGATGGACGAGTTCATCGGCGAGCTGCGGCTGCTGAAGGCATGGGCGGGCGGCCCCTCGATCACCGAGATCACCCGCCGCGTGCACCAGGACTGGCGCCGCGCGGGCCGCCCGCGCACCGAGTGGCCGGCCCGCTCGACCATCGGCAACTGCTTCCTGCCGGGCCGCCGCCGGCCGAATCCCGACCTGCTGCTGGCCGTCGTACGGGCCCTCGCCGGCGGTGACGAGGCGACCGTCGCCCTGTGGCGGCAGGCGCTGCGCACGGTCCTCGGGCAAGCCGAGGCGGCTGCCCGCGTCCGCGCCTGCGACCGGCTGCCCGCCGGGCCGTCCCCGCTGCTCGGCCGGACCCGGGCGGCGTCCGCCGCCGAGGCCGCCCTCATGGTCGGGGGGCGGCCGGGCGTGGTGGTGCTGGAAGGCGCCGCCGGGGTCGGCAAGACCTCGCTGGCCCTGCACGTGGCCCGCCGCGTCGCCGCCGGGAGCTCCGCCGGCGCACCCGTGCTCTTCGCCCGTCTGCGCGGATTCGCGCCGACCGGCCCGGCCGCCGACCCCGCCGCCGTGCTGGAGACCTTCCTGCGGCTGCTCGGCGTCACCGGAGACCGCATCCCCTACGGCGTCACCGCCCGCGCCGCCCTCTACCGGCAACTCCTCGCCGGAACCGGCGCGTTGGTGGTTCTCGACGACGCGGCGGACACCGAGCAGGTACGCCCGCTGCTCCCCGGGGACCCGGCCTGCCGGACCCTGGTCACCAGCCGCCGCACGATGCGCGCGCTGCCCGGCGCCACCCGCCTCACCGTCGACCCCCTGGCCCCCGACGACTCGGTGGCACTCCTGCGGTGGACGGCGGGAGCCGATCCCCTCGCCACGGACACCGCCGCCCTTCAGCGGATCGCCGCCGATCTGGGACACCTCCCGTTGGCCCTGACCCTCATCGGCCGGCACATGCGACAGCACACCGGATGGACCCTCGCCGACTACCACCGCCAGACGGTCGTCCCGCTCGCACTGGAGGAGGGCGTTCGCAGAGCGATCGCGGCATCCGACGCCCAAACGGGCCCAGACGCCCGCAAGTTGCTACGACTCCTGGCCCTCCACCCGCTGGACCGCACGGACACCACCGTGGCCGTGGCACTCGCCGGGGAGTGCGAACAGGCCGTACGGAGTCACCTCGACGCGCTGTGCGCGGCCCACCTGCTGACGGAAACCGAACCCGGCCGGTTCCGCATGTCCGCGCTGGTCCGCGCCTACGCCGGGGAACGCCTCGGCATCGACCTGCCGGCGACGTCCATCCGCCAGGCCCTCCGCCGCGTGCGGGCGCACACCGAGGCCGCCGGCACCGCAGGCGTCCTCGCGGCATGACCGACCCGTGGCCCGGGTGCGCGACGCACACGGCCAAGTGGCGTATTACTGGGTGGGCTCGCCCCTCAACTCCACCACCGGAGGAGCCCGGATGACGGACCGTACGGAGTCGATCGAATCGATGGAGCAACTCGCCCTGGTCTGGCGCGGCATCGTGCTCGACCGTGATCCGGCCGCCGACGTGCGCGACCTGCCGGGCATCGCCGTGCGCTGGGCCGACTCCCGGTTCGCCTTCTGGAACTGCGTCACGCTGACCGAGACCGACGTGGACCCGGCGCTGCTCGGGGAACGTCTGCGCCAGGCGGCGGACATCATGCGCGCCAAGCGCCGTCCCGGGTTCCTGTGGCTCTTCGAGGACCTCCTCGACGACGAAGCCCGCGCCCGGGTCCGGGCGGAGGCGGAGAAGGCGGGGCTGGAGTACGCCTTCCACGGTACCGGCATGGCCGGCGACATCCTCCCCCTCCCCGAACCCGCCCACCCCGAGCTGACCTTCGTCCGGGTGACCACCGACGACCACCTCCGGGCGTACGCCGACCTGAACTCGCGTGCCTACGGCTTCCCGGTGGAGGACGGCCGCGACGGTCTCCTCGGGTCCACCCTGTGGAAGAACCAGGTGCACGCCTATCTCGGCCTGCGTGACGGCGTCCCCGTGAGCTGCGCCGCGACGGTGGAGGCCGACGGGCGGCTGTTCGTCGTGCTCGTCGCCACGGCGCCGGAGTGGGAACGCCGGGGCTACGGCGAGACGGTGACGCGCAAGGCCCTGTACGAGGGCGCCCGCGCCACCGGCCTGACCCGCGCCACCCTGCACGCGACGGCGGCGGGGGCACCGGTGTACCCCAGGATCGGCTTCCGGCCGAACTCGCCGATGGGCTTCTACAGTCTCAAGCAGTGACTTCCGGCCCCGCTGGCGCCTTGTCCCGGTCGCCGGTCCGGCCGCGCGCCCTCATCGGGCGGCGAGGCGGGCGAACTCCCAGGGATCGTGCGCGCTGAAGACCGTGACCTCGTCGGCGTGGTCGCGCTTGAGGGAACGGAGGTGGTCGCGGGTCGCGACGCGCGCCGCCGCATCGGTCTGCGCGCCGTGCTGGACCGGTTCGAGGACGGGGTGGGCGCACGGCGGATCGGCGTCGAGTTCGCCGTGGTACATGTACGCGTCCCCCGCGTGCAGCAGCCACCGTCCGTCGCCGTCGCGCACGGCCACGCCCGCGTGTCCCGCCGAGTGACCGGGCAGCGGCACCAGCAGCAGCTCGCACGACAGCCCCTCCGGTCGCGCCACGCCCGGGAAGCCGAACCACTCCGTGTGCTCCGTCACCGGCGCGGGTGTCAGCAGCGGACCGTGCGCCCGGTGCGTCGGCATGAAGCGGTCCAAACTGTGCCGGTGGTGTGCCGCCGCGGGATCGCTGACGGCCCGGTACTCGCCGGGGTGCACGTGGACGCGCGCGTGCGGGAAGTCCGGCAGCCCTCCCGTGTGGTCGCGGTGCAGGTGCGTGAGCACGATGTGCCGCACGTCCGCCGCCGCGTACCCGAGCCGTACGACCTGGCGCAGCGCGGTCTCCTCCGGGTTGAGCGCGGGCCGCGCGTACGCGACCCAGTCCGCCCCCAACGACCGTTGTGGGGCCGGGAGATCCGCGGTGCCGAGACCGGTCTCCACCAGCACCAGCCCGTCCGCGTCCGTCTCGATGAGCAGGCAATGGCAGACGAGGGGCCGTGCCCGGTCCACGGCACTCGCCCCGGAGGGCCCCTCGTGCAGCGGTGGAATCTCCCGCATGGAACCGCAGTTGAGATGGTGGATACGCATGATGCCCCTACAGCGAGTACGGGTGGGCTGTCCACGACCGACGCTAGGAGGCGCCCTCGTGACTCACCAAACGGTTGGACACCAGCGGACACCGGACCGGGACGGCCCGCTGGCGGACTGCCCGGACGACGCCCTCGTGCCGCCCGGTGACGAGCCGCGCTGCCCCGTCGACATCACCCTCGCCACCCTGGGTGGCCGGTGGACCCCGCTGGTGCTCCGCGAGTTCCTGCGCCGCGGCCAGGCCACCTACACGGAGCTGTCCGCCGCCCTGCCCGCCCTCTCGGACAAGGTCCTCTCCGACCGGCTGGCCCAGCTGACCAGGATGGGCGTCATCGAACGCCACCGGGTCCCCGGGTGGCCGCCCCGGGTCCGCTACGAGCTGACCGGCCTCGGCCGCGCACTGGAACCGGTGTTGCGCGGCATGTGGGAGTGGGGCACGGCCCGACGGGACGCCTCCGCCTGAACGCCGGCCGCGGTGGACGCGTGCACCCGGCCGGTGCGGGGTGGGCGGCGACGACCGGTCGTACCCGGGCCCGGGACCGCCGTGAAACGGAGGGCATCGTTCTGCCCCCGCCGCCCTCACATGCGTTTACGATCAAGCGGTGGCCTCGGGAAACACCCGGCGGCCGGGCAATGAGGGGGAGTTATGAGCAGCATTTCGAGGCGGTCTTTGATCGGGTACTCGGGGACGGCCGCCGCCGGCGCGGTGATCGCCGGTACGGCGTCGGCGTCGCCGGCCCAGGCCGCCCAGGCCGCCCAGACCGAGTCGGCGAGCACGGCGGCCGACTTCCCCGAGGGGACGCTCTTCGGCGGCCGGTCGCAGCGGAACACCGGCAGCGACATGCCCTCCGAGCTGGAGATCAAGTTCAGCATCGCCAACGCCGAGACGCCGGCGGCCTACTCCGTCACCCCGCAGGAGATCGCCGACGCGATCAACGGACTCCTGGCTTCCCGGGGCTGGCCGGCGGTCACCTTCTACGGCACGCCGGCCCCCGCGCCGCTGAACTGACCGAGCCGGCACCGGCCCTCCCTCCTCACCTCCATCACGCGGCCGCGTGACCGGCCACGGAGTCCCACGGGAGGCGGGGGAGGAGCCGGTGCGGCCGATCAGCACCGGGCGGTGCCGGGGAACGAGGCATCCACCGATGTGCGGCCGTCGGCCGGCACCGGCCGGCCTCGTGCGGGACGATCGTGCGGTGGCCCGCGTCCGCGAGGTGAACGCCGTGCCGGATCGCCGCCCCGGGCCGACGGCGGCCGTCCCCGCCACCACCGCCCGCGTCGCCCGGCGCCCGGCCACCGGCGGGCCCACCGGCCCACGCCCGCCGTCCGCGCCGTGGCCGGAAGCCCTGACCCGGCCGTCCGCCCACGCCCGCCGTCCGCGCCCGCACTCTCAGTCGTACCTAGGGCAGTTGGCATCCTCCGCCGGCCACCGGACCTCGCCCGTGCCCAGCGTGATCACGGCCCGGGGCCGCATCGGACCCTCGCCGCGCCGCGACAGGACGACCACCTCCTCCACCGGCGCCGACAGCGCACCGAGCCGCACGGCGCACTCGGCGGCCAGGCGCCGGGGGTCCCGGGTGCGGCCGAGCGACAGATGCGGGGTGAAGCGCCCGCCACGCCCGCGGCACAGCGGGAACCGCAGTTCCAACTCCCGGTACAGGCGCGCCCACGGTGCCGGACCGGCGGCGGCCGGATCGAGCCAGACCGTGGCGTAGTGCCGATGCCGGAAGAAGCGCACACCGGACAGCCGTGCCGTGAACGCCGGGGTGCGCGCCGCCGCGGCGCCGAGCAGCGGCACGGCCCGCGCGAACTCCTCCTCCGGCACGAACCCGAACAGCACGTTCACGTGCGGCGGCCACCGCCGTACCTGCGGATCGTGCTCCCAGCGGATGTCCTGGACCGGCGGCCAGAGCCGCGGCGGCGGCAGCCACGCCACCGCCGTGCGGGGCGTCGACGCCACCGCGAGCACGTCCGGCGGCCCGGTGTCTTCGAGGGCCGCGGGCCGGTCGGCCTCCGTGTCCTCCGCGTCTCGCACCGCCGTCACACGCCCTTCGCTCGTCCGCGCCCGAGGCCGTGCGCGGCCTCGGGACGGCCGGGTCGCGCGGCCGTGGTTCCGCCGCATCGCCGGTACGTTCAGGGAACGCCCTCGACCCGGCCGGTGCAACCCGCCTCGCGGGCGGGGCCGGTCCGCTAACGGGCGCCGTCGGCGGGGTCGAGCTTCTCGACGACCGTCTCCTCCGGGCCGATCGGGCGTCCGTCGCCGGAGCGGATCTCCAGTGGGCTCAGCGGGCGCCGGTCGCGCCGGTCGAGGAGCCGCGAGTGCGCTTCCCCGGGGGCGAAGCAGTGGGACTCGCCCCACTGGCGCAGCGCGACGATCACGGGGAAGAGGGCGCGGCCCTTCTCCGTGAGCACGTACTCCTGGTAGGGGCCGCCGTCGGAGGCCGGCACGGTCTCCATCACCCCGGCCCGCTCCAGCGCGCGCAGCCGAGTGGTGAGGATGTTCTTGGCGATGCCCAGGCTGCGCTGGAACTGGCCGAAGCGGCGGCTGCCGTCGAAGGCGTCACGCACGATCAGCAGCGACCACCAGTCGCCGATGGCGTCGATCGACCGGGCGACGGGGCAGGGGTCGGCGTCGAGCCGGGTGCGGGCGACCATCGGGCTCCCCTCCTTCACTTTCCTGGTTGCAACATGCTACCAGTGCGGCCTAGAGTCCGGCAGGTAGCAACTTGCAACCACCTGGGGAGGGTGCCGTATGCCGAGTGACTGCTCCACGACGAGCGGACGGACGGCCCGCAACACCGCGCTCGCACCGACCGGAGCGCCGCCCGCGCGCCTGGTCCTGCTCTTCGCCATCGCCTGCGGCAGCGCGGTGGCCAACGTCTACTTCGCCCAGCCCCTGCTGGTCACCCTCGGCGAGCGGTTCTCGCTCGGCTCCGGCCTGCTCGGCGCCATCGTCACCGTCACCCAAGTCGGTTACGCGGCGGGCCTGTTCCTGCTCGTCCCGCTCGGTGACCTGGCCGACCGCCGCAAGCTGATCACGCTCCAGCTCGGCCTGCTCGCCGCCGCTCTGCTGGCGGTCGCCCTGGCACCCGGGACCGCCGTGCTGCTCGCCGCCCTCGCGATGGTCGGCGCACTCGCCGTCGTCGCCCAGACGATGGTCGCCGCGGCGGCCCACCTCGCCGCCCCGGCCTTCCGGGGACGGGTCGTCGGAGCGGTCACCAGCGGGGTGATCACCGGCATCCTGCTGGCCCGCACGGTGGCGGGCGTCCTGGCCGACCTGGCCGGATGGCGCTCCGTCTACCTCTTCTCGGCCGCCGTCACCGCCACCCTCGCCGTGCTGCTGCGGCGCGCCCTGCCGGCCGGTCCGCCGCCGGCGGACCGGATTCCGTACCGGCGCCTGCTCGCGTCCACCGTCACCCTGTTCGCCCGCAACCGCCTGCTCCGGGTGCGCGGCGCGCTGGCGCTCCTCGTCTTCGCCGCCTTCAGCACCCTGTGGAGCAGCGTCGTCCAGCCCCTCAGCAGCCCCCCGTGGTCGCTGTCGCACACCGCGATCGGCGCGTTCGGGCTCGCCGGGGCGGCCGGCGCGCTGGCCGCGGGCATCGCCGGCCGCTGGAACGACCGCGGGCTCGCGCAGCGCACCACCGGTACCGCGCTGGTCCTGCTCGCCCTGTCGTGGCTCCCGCTGGCCTTCACCCGGCAGTCGCTGTGGGCGCTCGCCGTCGGGACGGTCCTGCTGGACTTCGCCGTCCAGGCCGTGCACGTCACCAACCAGACCCTCATCCACGCGGTGCGCCCCGACGCGGGAAGCAGGATCATCGGCGGCTACATGATCTTCTACTCGGCCGGCAGCGCCCTCGGCGCCACCGGCTCCTCACTGGCGTACGCGGCGGCGGGATGGACCGGGGTGACCGCCCTGGGAGCGGCCTTCAGCTGCGCGGCCCTGCTGCTGTGGGCGACGACCCGCACGCCGTGATCCGGCCGCCGCAGCATCTCGACGACCGCCCGTCTCACCCGGCCGTCGAGCGCCGCGGCCGGTCACCACCACGCCGTTCGGACAGGCCCGCCCGCAGCCCGTCCCGCAGCCGGGTGAGCCGCTCGATCTCCGTGTCCAGCGCGGCGATCCGCCGCTCCACCACCGCCTCCCCCACGACTCCCGGCCCGCCCCTGTCCGCCGTCGCGGCCCCGCATCGCGGCGCCGGGTGGACGGCGAGCAGGGGGAGCCGGCCGGCCACGCCCCGCAGATCCTCGACGGTGAGCCCGAGGGCGAGCAGTTCCCGGATGACGCGGAGCACGGCGAGTTCCCGGGGGCCGTAGTCCCGCTGCCCCGACCTCGTGCGCGGCGGTGGCGGCAACAGGCCGCGCTGTTCGTAGAAACGCAGCGCCCTGGGCGTCGTCCCCACAGCCGCCGCCGCGTCGCCGATCCGCACGATGCGTACCTCCCGCCGTCCGTGGCAGCGGCCGTCAGCCATGGTCCGGCAACTCCACGACGACCGTGCCGAATCGCTTGCCCTCGATCAGCTCCTGCAACGCCCATGGAGCGCGATCGATGCCCGTGACCCGCGTGAAAGGGAGCCGGATTTGGCCGGACCGCAGCCAGTCGGCGAACCGCGCGGTCCACTCCGCCCGCACACCGGGATGGTCGGCGGCGAGGTACCCCCGCATCGAGACACCCTTGACGATCAGTCGGAAAGTGTCGATCTCGGTCGGGGCGGTGGCGCCGGAGCCCTCCGCCGCCAGCTGCCCGGACAGCGCCCCGACCAGGACGAACCGGGCGCCCTGCCGGGCGGCGTCCACCGCCGCGGTGAGCTGCGGGCCGCCCACGGTGTCGAGGAGTACGTCGATGCCGTCCGGCGCGGCCCCGGCGAGCTGACCGGCGAAGGCCCGGTACGCCTCCCGGGAGATCCCCGAGCCGCGCCCCTCGCGCCAGGACCCGGCGGTCAGTACCGCGTCGTAGCCCAGCTCGGCGACGAGACGCCCGGCCTTCCCGGGTGAGCCGGTGCTGCCGATCACCCGGGAGGCGCCCAGCAGCCGGGCGATCTGCCCCGCCAGCGAACCCACCCCGCCTGCGGCACCGGTGACCAGGACGACATCTCCCTCGCGTACCCGGGCGACCCGGGTCAGGGCTCCGTACGCCGTGGAGCCGGAGGCGAGCTGGGCGACCGGGTCGGGCAGTGCCGGGTCGGCCCTCGCGCACTCCGCCTCGGGCACGAGGGCGTACTCCCGCCAGCCGCGCAGGTGCGTCACCACGTCACCCGGGCGCAGCGGGCTGCCCGGCGGAGCGAGGACCACCTCGCCGACGGCCGGCCCGCTCAGGGTGTCCCCGGGGCGCAGCGTGGGCATCGGAGTGTCCTTCGCCGCCGCGCTGAGCAGGGTGCGCAGTCCGCCGTAGACCAGGAACTGCCGGTTGCGCACGAGGACCTGACCGGGTGCCGGAGCCTGCACCGGGACTTCGGCGAGGGCGAAGTCGGTGGGCGTGGGCAGCCCCGCGGGCAGAGCGGCGAGCCGTACCTCGCGGCTGATCCGCTGGGGGACCGATGTCATGGGTGACCTCCTGGGGGAGTGGCGGGCCGACGGGGGAGGGGTGGGCCGACGGGAGAGAGGGGTGGGACGTCGCGTGGCGGCGTGCCGACGCGTCCGGTGGCCGGGACGCGGTGGCTCCGGCCGGTCGAGCGCGCACACGCTAAACCCTGACCCGCACGTCAAAGGCAAGACCACCCCGAGCGGCGCTCCGGCCGTCCGGCCTGCGGCCTTGGACCGCGCTGTACCGACGCCCGACCCCCGACGCCCGGCCGTCCGGCCTGCGGCCTTGGACCGCGCTGTACCGACGTCCGCCGCCCGCCGCCCGCCGCCCGGCCTGCGGCTTTGGACCGCGTTGTGCCGACGCAGTGGGCCTCCGGCCGGTCCGGCCGCGCCCCGGTCCGCCGGAGCGGTGCGGGCCGGGAGGATACGGCGGCGAGCCGGGGGTGGCGGCCTACGCGGACAGGAGGCACTGAACGGCCCGCCCCCGGTGCGGCCCTCCCGCATGGGCGCACCCCCGTCCCCGTCGGCGTACACCCACGGTGACGGCAGTACCACCACGCCGTACCGCCGGACGGCGCCGGTGGCCGAGCGGGCGTGCTGAGAGGAGACTGTCCACGGAAGGCGTGCGTCACGCTCGATGCACTCGAACGAGTGAGCTAGCTGAACAGTCGGTCCGGGGGACTCGTCGCCGGCCGGCCCGGGCCCGCGGGCCCCGGCCGTCGCGGGAGGCGGCCACGCGCACCGAGACGCCTCAGGCGGCACCCGGGGTGACCGCGCAGGTCCGCACCCGTACCGTCGGCCCGGCGCCGTGCCGTCCGCCGGTGCGGTGCCCCGGCCGCCCCGCCGCTGCCGGGACGTGCTGGGCAAGGGCCGCATGGTGCCTGCCGGGACACGCATCCGCTGCCACGAGTACCGCCCGACCGACCAGGACCGGGAAGGAATGATCGGTTCATGAGCGGCATCCAGGTGCGAACGCCCGTCGCGGCCGACGGCCGGCTGGGCGAGGCCGGCGAGCATCCAGGCCTGAGCGATCCGGGCTATCTGCTCCGGCGCGGGGAGATCGCCGCGCGGGCCCGCGGCCACCGGGTGGGTGACCCGTCCCCGCCCGTGGACTACACCGAGGACGAGGAGAGAACCTGGCGCACCGTCCACCGGGCGCTGTGGTCGGCCCAGGGCGAGCACGCGTGCCGTGCCGCCCTCGACGCCAGGGAGCACGCCCCGATCCCCGCGGACCACATCCCGCAGCACGCCGAGGTCGGCGCCCACCTGCGGCGGCTGACGGGCTTCGACTTCACCCTCGCCGGGGGAGTGGTCGAGAATAAACGGTTCCTGGGATCGATGGCGGACGGCTACTTCCACGCGGTGCAGTTCGTCCGGCACCCCGCCGTACCGCTGTTCACCCCGGAGCCCGACGTCATCCATGACGTCTTCGGCCACGGGATCCACCTCGCCTCGCCCGCGTTCGCCCGGATCTACCGCCTGATCGGGAAGGCGGCGATGCGGGTGCAGCGGGCGGACGTGTTGCAGATGATCAGCGACGTGTACTGGTTCACCCTGGAGTACGGCGTCCTCGACGAGGGCGGGACCCCCAAGGCGTACGGCGCGGCGCTGCTGTCCTCCTACGGCGAGATCGGCCGGCTGCACGCGGCCGACGTCCGGCCGCTGGACATCGGCGCCATGCTCGCCACCCCCTACGACATCCGCGGCTACCAGCCGGTCCTCTTCAGCGCCCGCACCCTGGACGAGGTGACCGACGTCCTGGCCGGCTTCCTGGAGGACCTGGACGACGACGGCGCACCGGGCCGCCGGCCGGCCCCGGGCGCGGCGGGTACCGCCGTCGGCCGCTGAGCGGGCCGGCCCGCCCAGCGGGTTCAGCCGCGGGCCTCGGCGGCGGTCTTCAGATCGCGCAGCCACGCTTCGAGACTCCGGCGCAGCAGCTCGCTCGCGGTGGGAACGTCCGCGTCGACCTGGGCACCGGAATGCGTCTCCTCGGTGCGCACCCGGACACCGTCCTCGGTCGCGGTGAAGTCCCACACGTGGACGCCGTCGATGCGCAGCCCCTCGGCGATCGCGGGGCCCGTCCAGCGGACGCAGGAGTGGTGGCGCAGCTGCCCGACCGTGGAGGTGATCTCCAACTCGGTGGCCGGCGTGGCCGGGCCGGGTGGTACCGGGGTGGTCCAGCGGAACGCCGAGCCCGCCCGCAGGGGGCCGTGGCCGAGGCGGTCCGCGGTAGTGACGGAGGGCTGCCAGGAGGGCCAGCGCTCCACATCGGTCTGCAGCCGCCACACCGTGCGCAACGGCGCGTGGATCAGGGTCTCGGTCCGGTAGCGGACCTGTGCGCGGGGATCGACACCCTTCCCCTCGCAGGTGAGAGGCGTGGCCGGGCCGGGTGAGACGGCTCCGGCCGGCGCGGCGGCGGCCGAGAGGAGGCCGGCGACGAGCGGGAGGGCGCGTAAGGCGGCGCGGACGCCGGTGCCGCGGGTCGCGGTCATGGTCGCTCCTTGGTGGGTTCGGTGTGCGGGACACGGATACGGCGCGTCGACGGAGGCGTCGAACCGCAGGGTTCGGGGGCGCACGTTCACGGGGTCAGGACGACCTTGCCGGTGACGGTGCCGGACTCCGCGAGGCGCAGGGCCTCGGCGGCACGGGTGAGCGGCAACTGGGCCGCGATGAGGGCGCTCACCTCGCCGCGGCGGACGGCGGCGAAGACCTCGGTGAGATCGCCGCGCAGGCGGGCGCGGAAGCGGTCCTTGTTCCGCGCCCGGCCGGCCCAGATGTTGTAGAAGCGGGCACGGCGGCCGTTGGGCAGGGTGTTCCAGAGCCAGGTACGGGCGAGGATCTTCAGTACGGGCCACTGCTTGGAGCCGGTGTCGTCGCGGGTGGAGGCGCTGCCGTAGGCGACGAGGGTGCCGCCTGGTGCGAGCAGCCGCCAGGAGTCGACGACGCTGCGACCGCCGACGTGGTCGAAGACGGCGTCCACGCCACCGGGGACCAGCTCCCGGACGCGGCCCGGCACGTCTTCCGACCGGTAGTCGACCGGGGTGACGTCCAGTTCTCGCAGCGCCTCGTGGTGCCGGGGCGAGGCCGTGCCGATCACCCGTACGCCGGCCGCGCGGGCGAGCTGGGCCAGGACGGAGCCCACGCCGCCGCCCGCGCCGTGCACCAGCACGGTCTGCCCGGCGCGCACCCGGGCCGTCCGGTGCAGCATCTGCCAGGCGGTGATGCCGTTGACCACGACGGTCTCGGCCTGCGCCGGGGTCAGGCCGTCCGGGACCTCCACGGCGTCGTCCGCGTCCAGCAGCACATGGCTGGCCCAGCCGCCGACCTTGACCAGCGCGGCCACCCGCCGGCCGGCGAGGCGCGGGTCGACTCCCGGGCCGGTCGTGTGGACCCGGCCCACCAGGTCGTAGCCGGGCACGAACGGGAACGGCGGCTGGTCGAAGTACCGCCCGCGGCGCATCTGCTGCTCGGCGAACGAGACCCCGGTGGCCTCCATGGCGACCACGACCTGTCCCGGGCCGGGGTCGGGTATCGGCGCGTGCCGGATGCGCAGGCCCTCCGGGGCCACGACCCCGGGCAGTACCACCTGGACGAGGCGTTCGCTGTCCACGACCGCCCTCCTGTCTCTAGAAGCTCTCGTGTTCGTTATAGGTTGTAACTCCTTTCCTTGGTGACGGTCAATAGCGTCGGTGATACCTTCTAACCATCGGTTGCCGAGAG
The DNA here is from genome assembly GCF_016860525.1 of Streptomyces rubradiris. Taxonomy (NCBI): domain Bacteria; kingdom Bacillati; phylum Actinomycetota; class Actinomycetes; order Kitasatosporales; family Streptomycetaceae; genus Streptomyces; species Streptomyces rubradiris. The sequence goes on along the minus strand of NZ_BNEA01000007.1, from coordinate 595,024 downwards.
AGCGGGGAGACGGCCGTGAGCAAGCCGGAGGCGAGCACTCCCAGGGAGCGCTACCGCGCCCAGGTGCGGGAGGAGATCAAGAAGCACGCCTGGGATCAGATCGCGACCGCGGGGGCCTCCGCGCTCTCCCTCAACGCCATCGCCAAGCGGATGGGCATGAGCGGACCGGCCCTGTACCGCTACTTCTCCAGCCGCGACGAGCTGATCACCGCCCTCGTCAAGGACGCCTACCGCAGCCTGGCCGACACCTTCCGCGCCCGCGCCGAGGCCGGCGCCGATCTCCGCGACCTCGCACACGCCCTGCGCGAGTGGGCCCTGGCCGACCCCCAGCGCTACTTCCTCGTCTACGGCACCCCGGTGCCCGGCTACCGGGCGCCCGACGACACCACCCGGATCGCCTCGGAGATCATGGCCGTCATCCTCGACGCCTGCGCCGCCGGACAAGGCCCCGACGAGCCGGCGTCACCCCTGGAGGAACACCTGCACACACACCGGGCCTGGGCCGGACAGCACCCGGCGCCCCCGTCGGCCCTCCGGCGCGCCCTCGCCTTCTGGACCCGGCTGCACGGCGTGCTGTCCCTCGAACTCGCCGGGCAGTTCACCGGCATGCGCTTCGACCCGGCCCGCCTGTACACCGCCGAGACCGAGTCCGTCGCGCACCTCTGACAGGGGCCGCACGCCCCTCGCCGTGGTTGTGCCGGGCCTTTCACGCCGGAGCGCGCGAGGGACCGGCAGGGCCGTGCCCCCGCTGCCACGATGAGCGCATGAGCGATGAACGGCGAAGCCTGCTCGCGGAGAAGACTCCCTTCCCCGACGACCTCGACGAAAGACTGCGGGACCAACTCACCTTCCTGGTGGAGGTGGACCAGCTCAAGACCATCCTCCGGCAATCGCCCCTGGCCGCCGCGGACCGTCGCGAGAACGACGCGGAGCATTCGTGGCACCTGGCGATGATGGTGGTGATCCTCGCCGAACACTCCGACCGGCCCATCGACATCGGGCACACCATCCAGCTCGTCCTGCTGCACGACCTGGTGGAGATCTACGCCGGTGACACCCCGCTGTACGACAGTGCCGCGGGCGCCGGTCAGCGGGAGCGCGAAGTCGCCGCGGCCGACGAGCTGTTCGGTCTGCTGACGCCGGACCAGGCCCGGCGGATGCGCTCCCTGTGGGACGAATTCGAGGAACGCCGCACCCCCGAGGCGAAGTTCGCCAAGGCGATGGACCGGCTCCAGCCTCTCCTGCTCAACTGGATGGCCCGTGGCGGCACATGGCGTACCCCGGGCATCACCGCGGACGATGTCCGTGCCCGCAAGGCCGTGATCGGGGAGGCGTCCTCCTCGCTGTGGCGGGCCGGGCGGCGCCTCATCGACGTGGGGGAGTCGCGCGGCTGGTCGAGAAGCGGGGTGCCCCGCCCCTGACGCGGGTGTCCCTCCGCCGGTCCGGAGCCGGGCGTCCGGCAGGTCGGCCCGCTGGGCACGGGGAAGCGCGCCGGCCGTACGCGTCCCGGTGTCGGCGACGGGCCGTCGCGGCACCGGTTCCGCCACCCGTGGCCCTCCGGGTGGAGCGCGGGTGGTTCACTCGGCCCGCTGCCCGTGGCCGGTGAAGAAGTCGACGAGGCTGTACGGGGCGTCGTCGCCGAGGAGCAGGTCCTGGACGCGGGACGCCATGGCCGCGGCGGCGCCGCTGCGGGTGAAGAGGGCCTCCTCGTACGAGGCGAGCGCGGCCTCGGTGTCGTACGGGTGCGCGGCGAGGGCGCTGCCGAGTTCGGCGCCGTCGTACATGGCGAGGTTGGCTCCCTCGCCGGACGGGTGCATCAGGTGGGCGGCGTCGCCGAGCAGCGTGACGCCGGGCACGCGGTCCCAGCGGTGTCCGACCGGCAGGGCGTGGATGGCGCGCGGGACCGGCGGCGTCTCTCCGTCCGTGATCAGGGAGGTGAGTTCCGGGGCCCAGTCGTGGAACTCGGCGGCGATACGGGCGGTGACGCCCGCGGTGTCGCCGAAGTCGAGGGAGTCCATCCACTCCCGCGGCTTGCGCAGCGTCACGTAGGCGTGCAGGACGCCGTCCGGCTCGCGATGGGCGGAGATGCCTCTGCCGGGGGCGAGCGCGAAGAGCGAGCCGTCGCCCACCGCCCGGGCGGCGGCTGGATGGCGGGTGTCGCTGTCGTACAGGCAGGTCTCGATCAGGCAGGTCCCGACGTACTCGGGCCTGGCCTCGGACAGCAGCGGACGGACCCGTGACCACGCTCCGTCCGCGCCGACGAGCAGGCCGGCCGGCACGGTGGCCCCGTCCGCGAACGTCACCTCGTGCCGGCCGCCGCCGAGGGCCCGTACCGAGGCGGCCTTGCGCCCCCACCGGACCGTGCCGGCGGGCAGCGAGTCGAGCAGAATCCGCCGCAGCTCGCCGCGGGGCACCTCCGGCCGCCCGCCGGTGCCGTCGTCCGGCTCGTCCAGCAGGACCTTTCCGTCCTTGTCGAGGACCCGGGAGGCCTGCGCGCCCTTGTGGACGATGCCGAGGAACTCCTCGTACAGCCCGGCGGTCTTGAGCGCGAGCTGCCCGTCCTGCTCGTGGATGTCGAGCAGGCCGCCCTGGGTGCGGGCCGTCGGCGAGGACTCCGCTTCGTAGACCGTCGCCGGGATGCCGTGCAGGTGGAGAACGCGGGCGAGCGTGAGGCCCCCCAGCCCCGCTCCGATGATCGTGACAGGGGTGGTCATGGGTGTGTCCCTTCGGGTCGCGGGCCGTCGGGCGGGCACCCGGCGGACCGGCGGCGCGACTGGGGCGATCTTCCGCCAGCCGCCTGGAACGTCGTTCCAGAGTCTCCAGACTGGAACGGCGTTCCATGCCTTGTCAAGATGGAATGGTGTTCCAGGCGCCTAGACTGCGGACATGGCAAGCAGGAAGAGTCGTCCGGAGCGACGGCAGGAACCACTCTCCCGGGAGCGCATCGTCGCCGCCGCCGTCGAACTCCTCGACACCGTCGGCGAGGGCGGTCTCACCTTCCGCGCGCTGGCCGAGCGCCTCGTGACCGGCCCGGGAGCGATCTACTGGCACGTCACGGGCAAGACCGAACTCCTCGCCGCCGCCATAGACGCCGTCATCACCCCCGTCCTCGCCGGAGACGACACCGGCGCGACGCCGCAGGAGGCGATCCGCGCGCTCGCCCTCGGGGTGTTCGACGCGATCGACGCCCACCCATGGGTCGGCACCACGCTCGCCCAACTCCCCCGCACCCCGGGGAAGTCGCCGATGCTGCGGGTCTTCGAGCGCATCGGACGCCAGGTCCAGGCGCTCCACGTGCCCGAAGCCGCCCAGTTCACCGCGGCCTCCGCGCTGTTGAGCTACATCCTCGGAGTGGCGGGCCAGAACGCCGCCAACACCCGGGCGGCCCGGGCGAACCCGGACCGGACCGCGTTCCTCGACGCCGTGGCGACCGCGTGGCGGGAACTGGACCCCGTCGAGTACGCGTTCACCCGCGACGTCGCCGGACAACTGCGCGCACACGACGACCGGGCGGAGTTCCTCGCCGGTATCGACCTCATCCTCGCGGGCATCACCGCCGGCCGGGCCGACGGCCGGACAGGACCCTGAGGCGGCCCTGAGGTGAGGGCGTGCCGGACGGCCGGCACCGCGTGACCCTGGAGGGCGACGCCGAGTTCCCGGGGCATGGTCGGCGGGCACGTCGAGCCCGGCGAGTCGTCGCCGCATGCCTTCGCCCGTGAGAAGGCCCCGCGAGACCAATCCCCCGGGGCCGGATAATCAGGTCGCGGAGGGTGATCCGCCCCAGCAGACTGGGAAGCGTGGAGCGTTTGACGGAGATCGCGGATCGGCTGGCCGGTGTCGACGGCATCGTCGGGGTGTGCCTGGGCGGTAGCCGGGCGAGCGGAACCCATGGCCCCGACTCCGACTTCGACCTGGGCCTTTACTACCGGCCGCCGCTCGACACCGCCGCCCTGCGCCTGCTCGCGGCCGAGCTGACCGGCGGGCCGGTGGAGGTGACCGAGCCGGGCGGCTGGGGGCCCTGGGTCGACGGCGGCGCCTGGCTGACCATCGACGGCCACCGCGTCGACTGGATCTACCGGGACCTGGACCGGGTGCACCGCGTCTGGCAGCAGTGCCGCGCCGGGCGGTTCGAGATCGGCGCCCAGCCCGGCCACCCCTTGGGTGTGTACTCCCACTCCTACGCCGGTGAGCTGGCCCTCGGCCGCGTCCTCGCCGACCCCGGCGGCGAGCTGCGTACCCTGCGGGAGCAGACGCGGCACTACCCCGAGCCGCTGCGCGAGGCGCTCATCGGCAACGCCCGCTGGGAGGCACCGTTCATCCTGGCGGGCGCCCGCAAGGGAGCGGCCCGAGGTGACGCCTTCTTCGTCGCCGGCTGTCTCTTCCGCGCGGTCGGACTCCTCGTGCACGCCCTCCACGCCCACGCCCGCCGCTGGGTCCTCAACGAGAAGGGAGCGGTCCGCTCCGCCGGCCGACTCGCCATCGCCCCCGAGGACTTCACCGAGCGGGCGCACCACCTGTTCTCCGCCCTCGGCACGACTCCGCGCACCCTCACCACCGCACTCGACGCCGCCGACCGCCTGACCACCGAGGTGTGCGAGAAGCTCGCGGAGTGACCACGGCGCCCCACGGCGCGGGGAGCGGGCGCGTGGGCGCTGCCGGTCACCCCTGGCCGGCGCACGCCTCCGCCTCCGCCAGGTAGCGCGCCACCGGCCCCAGCGTCAGCATGCCGCTCGCGCCGCCCGCGTGCTCGGTGCGGGCGGCCTGCAGGGCCGTCGCGGCGCGGGCGGCGACCGAGGGCTCGCCGAGGCGGGCGGCGGCGTGCGCGGTCAGGCACCAGAGCGCCTCCTGCATGTGATCGAGAGGTGGTTCGGGCGCCGCGAGCAGGGCGGCACGGGCCTGTCCGGCCCGGTTCCGGGCGAGCAGCACCAAGGGCTGCGTCCAGGGACGGTACGGACCCCAGTCGAGGGCGGGATCGGTGGGCGCGGGACGGTCGTGCAGGAGACGCAGGCCCAGCAGGGCGAGGGCGAACAGGCCCCGGTGCAGCCCCGGCATGCTCGCCGTCCCGGCGAGGGCGTCCTCCGCGGCGCGGTACTGCGCCGCTGCCGTGGCGGCGGTCGGCCCGCCGGGTTCCGCGCTGCGGGCGGCCGTGGCCCGGGCCCGGAACCAGCCGGTCAGGACCGGCACGAGAGAGGCCTCGGTGCTGACGGCGATCCGCTCGGCGGCCCCGGCGTGTGCGGTCGCGGCGTCGAGGTCGCCCAGGGCGGAGGCGGACTGCAGGCGGATGAGCCGGCCCAGCACGGCGAAGTTCGGCAGCTCGTGCCGGGTGGCCAGGCCGAGGATCTCGGCGCCGACCGCGTCCCGCGCCGCCGCGAGCCCCGGGCGGGTGAAGGACTGGAGGAACACGCCGTTGAGGGCGAACACCAGCAGGGCCGGATCGCCCAGCTCCCGGGCCAGCGCCTCGGCCGCACGCGCCGCCCGCCCGGCACGCTCCCGTTCGCCGCCGGACAGACCGGCGCTGCGGCTCTCGACCGCGACGGTGGCCAGCAGACGGGCGCGCAGTTCGGCGGGGCCGTCGGCGCCGAGCGCGGCGAGCGTACGCTCGGCCGCCGCGACGACGGCGCGGGACTGCCCGGGGTCGTCGGCCCGGCTCCACAGGGCGGGCACGTCGTAGGCGCCGATGACCCGGGCGGTCAGGGCGGTGTCCCCGGTGCGCTCCGCCGCCTGGACGGCGGCGAGCCGGTCGCGCCGCGAGTGGACGAGGGCGTCACCACCCGCCAGGGCCAGGGTGCGCGCCAGTTCCACGGTGGTGCGCGGGCCGAGCCGTACGCCGGCGGTCCACACGGTACGCGCGGGCTGGAGCGTCGTGGCGCCCTGGAGGATGTCCGCCTCCAGGCGCTTGAGATCGGCACCCGGGTCCAGGCCGAGCTGCTCCACGAGCATCGTGCGGGCCCGGCGCAGCGTGGCCAGCGCGTCCGCCTGGCGGCCCGCCCGGTGCAGCGCTCGGGCCAGCAGCCCCCAGGCCGGCTCGCGCCAGGGGTGCTCGGTGACGTGCGCGCCCAGTTCGGCGACGAGCTCGGCCCCCGAACCGGAGTCGAGGAGGAGGCGGGCGCGCAGTTCCAGCGCCTCCAGCCTCAGTTCCTCCAGCCGGGCCCGCTCGCGCCGCGCCCACCCGGCGTCGGTCACGTCGGCGTAGGCCGGGCCGCGCCAGGCCGCGAGGGCCGCTTCGAGGTCGGGCAGCGCCTCGGGGGCCCGCCGGGCGCGGGCCAGGGCGTCCTCGAACCGGTGGGCGTCCACCTGGGCGCGCGGCAACCGCAGCGCGTAGCCGGGGCCCTCCGTGACGATCACGCGCGGCGGAGTGCGGGGCGGCCGGTCGGGTTCGATGGCACGGCGCAGCGCGGCGACGAACGTGCGCAGCGCACCCACGGCGCGCACCGGTGGCTCGGCCCACAGGTCGTCCACGAGGGTGTCGGTGGCGACCATCCGTCCCCCGGCGGCGACGAGCCGGGCGAGCACCTCGCGATGGCGGGGGCCGCCCAGGTCAACCGGGGTGCCGTCATCGCGGAGGGCCCGCACGGCACCGAGCACGTCGATTCGCATGCCCTCCATCTTCCGTGCCGCGGGTCCGAGGTGCCGAAGCGTACTGATCGGCTGCTGATCGGCGTCGCCCACGCTGGTCCGGTCAGTCCCCCGGCCTCAGGAAAGGGCCTTTCATGACGCTCACCATTCCCGGTTTCGACCACGTCCGGCTGCCCGGTGCGGACGGCGTGGAGCTGGCCGCCGCCGTCGGCGGCAGCGGCAGCCCGGTCGTCCTGCTGCACGGCTTCCCCCAGACCCACCTGATGTGGCGGCACGTCGCCGAGCGGCTCGCCGGCGAGCACACGGTGATCTGCCCCGACCTGCGCGGCTACGGCGCCAGCGACAAGCCGGCGGCCACCGGCCCCGAGGTGTACTCCAAGCGCACCATGGCCGCGGACGTCGTCGCCCTGGCGGCGGCGCTCGGCCACGAGCGCTTCGCCCTGGCCGGCCACGACCGGGGTGCCCTGGTCGCCTTCCGGGCGGGGCTGGACCACCCCGAGACCCTCACCCACCTGGCCATCCTCGACGTCGTGCCGACGCTGGACATGTGGGACGTGCTGCACGGTGTCCGGGCGGCGGTCGGCTACCACCTGTTCCTCATGGCGCAGCCGCCGGGTCTGCCGGAGACGATGATCACCAACAGCGCGGACGCCTACTTCGGCTCCTTCCTCGACACCTGGGCCGCCGACCCGGCCGCCCTGCCGGAACCGGTCCGGGCCGAGTACCTGCGGGCGAGCGCCGCGGCCGTGCCGTCGATCGTCGCGGACTACCGGGCCTCGGCGGGCATCGACGTCACACACGACCAGGCGGACCGGGACGCCGGTTCCCAGCTGGCCATGCCCGTGACGGTCGTCCAGCAGGACTGGGGCGCGCAGCTGGGCTACGACGCCGCTGATGTCTGGCGCGCGTGGGCGCCCGACCTGGACCACCGGCTGACCGGCGCGGGGCACTTCATGGCCGAGGAGGCACCCGACGAGATCGCGGGGGCGCTCCGTGACCTGCTGCTCCGCTGAGCCGGCCGGCACCGGGCCACGAGCGCCCGGTGAGCCCCGCTTCGGCCGACGGCGGCATCCCTCCCGCGGACGGGGTCGCCCGGGTGCCGCAGCCGGCCGGGGGAGCGGGAACGGGGGAGTCCGGCACCCGTACCGGGCGGGCCGTCCGTCCCGATGGCGGTACGGACCGGGCCGGCGAGGACGACTGACCCCTCGGGGAGCGGGTCGTCCTCGCCCGTGCCGTCAGCCCATCTCGACGTAGCGGTGGGCCCGGTCGAAGCGCCGGGCCGCCAGGTCCCGGCGCCGGATCACCCAGTGGGCCACGCCGGAGTCCAGTTCCGGGACGTCGTCGCCGTACCTCCAGGTGGCCAGGAGGGCCCAGTCGCCGGCGCCCTCTCCGTCGGCCGAGGAGCCGGCCTCCCCGGGATCACGGGCGTAGTGGACGGGGTCGTTCTGGGGCGAGACCGGATGGCCGCCGATCTGCAAGGACCAGGGCGGACGGTAGCCGCCCACGTGTGTCCATGCGCCGTCGAGTTCGTCGGCGAGTTCGAACTGCTCGTCGTCGGCGAGGTCGCCCCATCTGTCGAGGGCGAAGCTCTCCGGCATCTGCGGGCTCAACTGGTGCCACACCGTGCGGAGTTCGCGCGGCCGGTACGGCTTGCGCCAGCTGTGTTCGAGGGGGCTCGGGGTCGTCGGGGTCCCGGCGGGGACGTACAGCACCGCGTCGGACACCGGCCCCTCGGCGTAGCGGACATCGGTGTCGGCGAAGAAGAGCAGGTGGCCGTCGGCGGGGAGGGGGAGGCCGGTGGCGCCCGGCGGGAGGGCGGCGAGGTCGACGGAGGCCACGAAGGGGTCGGACGGCTTCGGCACACCGTGCGGCAGCAAAGGGTCGCCGCCGGCCCGGGCCACGAGGGGACCGTCACCGCCCTCGGCCAGGTACACCGCGGGCAGGGCGACACGTATCCACTCCTCCGCCTCCTCCGGCGGCAGGCCCCGGGATTCCGCTTCGGCTCGGAAGCGGTTCGGTCTGTCCATGGTCTCGTCGGTCACGGGGCCACCCTAACGGGCTCGCGGGCGGGTGTCGCAGGCGCCAACTCGCGTGAAGTGCGAGGTGACTTCGTGGTTCGGGTAGTCTCGATTCCGGTCAACAGTCTCGCGGCTTGGAGGAAGTACCCATGACGAAGGGTCCGTTCGTCGCCATGTCCGTCGCCACTGCGGCGCTCGGCACCGCGCTCGGCTCCCTCGCGCTCGAACTGCGCGCACAGGGCTACGAGCAGTACGTCGAATCCGTCAGCACCTTCAGCATCCTGATGTACATCACCGCGGCCCTCGTGGTGACGACCTGGGTGCGGGACGGCCGGCCGCACTCGAACTGAGCCGGACCGGACGCCGGTTCAGCTGCCCTGCCCTGCCTCGGTCGATCCGGTGCAGGGCAGGTGCGCGCCGGGCCCCGCGTACTACGGGCCCCGATCCTCCCTCCTGTTACAGGCGTTGACACGGCGTCACACCCCTCCCATCATGGGAGCGCTCCCATGGTCCCGGAGTCCGGTCGTCCCGTACCGCCCCGCACTCCCACGACCGTCCCCGCACGCGCACGATCGCACCGCCCCCGCCTTGCCCGCCCCGCTTTGCGTGTCACCGGCGCGGAACGTCCTGCTGCCGCGCCGGCACTTCGTCCGTCCGGCGGTCCCGTCAGGCATCCGCCGTGCCGCCGGACCCCTGAGGGAGGACCCCATGCCACCACTGCACAGACCCGGCCGAAGGGCCGGAGCCGGGGGCCCTGGCGCCCTCGCGCGCGGCGCGTTCGTGCTGGCCGCCGCGCTCGCCCTGCTGACCCCGCTGGCCGGTGTCGCACCCGCCGCACCGCGGACGGAGTCCGCCGGGGACGTGGACGTCCGGATCAACGCCCAGGCGGCCCTGGGCCGGCTGTCCGACACCGCCCGGGGCGTCAACGCCGCCATCTGGGACTCGCACATGAACGACCCCGAGGTCTCCCGCCTGATGAAGGCGGCCGACGTCGGGATGATGCGCTACCCCGGCGGCTCGTACGCGGACATCTACCACTGGGAGACGCACACGGCGCCCGGCGGGTACGTCGCCCCCGGCACCGGCTTCGACGCCTTCATGGGCACCGTCCGCGCCACCGGCGCGCAGCCCATCCTGATCGCCAACTACGGCTCGGGAACACCCGAGGAGGCGGCCGGCTGGGTCAGGTACGCGAACATCACCAAGGACTACGGCGCGAAGTACTGGGAGATCGGCAACGAGATCTACGGCAACGGCCATTACGGCAGCGGCTGGGAGCACGACGACCACGCCGACAAGAGCCCCCGGGAGTACGCCCGCCAGGTCCGCGCGTACGCCGCGGCCATGAAGGCCGTCGACCCGACGGTCAAGATCGGCGCGGCCCTCACCGCGCCGGGCGAGTGGCCGGACGGCGTCGTCGGCGAGGGCGACCCCGGCGACTGGAACAACACCGTGCTCGCCGAAGTCACCGACGTGATCGACTTCGTGAGCGTGCACTGGTACGCGGGCGGGTCCGACACCACCGCCCAGGACGCCATGGCCCGGCTGGCCCGGCTGCCCGGTGAACTGCGGGAGGTGCGCGCCCAGCTCGACCGGTACGCGGGCGCGGACTCGCCGCGCATCGGCATCGCCCTCACCGAGATCAACACCAACACCGGCGGCGCCCGGCTCACCGCCCGCCCCAACGGCCTGTTCGCCGCCGACGCCTTCATGACGGCGCTGGAGAACGGCGTGTTCAACGTCGACTGGTGGGACACCCACAACGGCGCCGGCCAGATCACCACCGTCGACGGCGAGACCGACTACGGCGACATGGGGATGCTCTCCAGCGGCGCCTGCACCGGTGACGTCTGCGAGCCGGCGCCGAACACGCCGTTCCACCCCTACTACGGCATGAAGATGACCAGCGAACTGGGCACCGCGGGCGACACCATGGTCGCCGCCCAGTCCTCCGCGCAGGACGTCTCGGCGCACGCCGTGCTCCGCCGCGACGGCCGCCTGAGCGTCCTGCTCGTCAACAAGGACCCGGACGCCGCACACACCGTGGACCTGGACTACGCGGGCTTCACCCCGTCCGCCGGCGCGCCCGTGGTGCACCGCTACGCGCGCGGCGACAGCGACATCACCGAGGCCGGCGCCGGGGCGGCGACCGCGTCCCAGGTCACCGTGCCCCCGTACGCGCTGCTCACGGTCACGCTCGAACCGCGGACCGGCACCGGGCCCGGCGCCTCGGCCGCGGGTACCCCGGGCACCCCGAGGCTGGAGGCGGTGACCGACACCACCGCACGCCTGTCCTGGACGGGGGCGACGGGCGCCGCCCGCTACCTGGTCCAGGAACGCGACGGCACGTACACCCGCCTGGTCGGCGAGACCAACGGGACCTCCGTGACCCTGCGCAACCTGCCCCCGGGCAGCAGCCACACGGTCAACGTGCTCGCGGCCGACGCCTCGGGACGGCTGTCCGCCCCGTCCTCCCCGCTGACGTTCACCACCAGCACCCCATCGAACGCCACCTGCGCGGTGACGTACCACCGTGACACCGGCTGGGGCAACGGCTTCGTCGCCACCGTCACCGTGCGCAACCTGTCGGACACCCCGATCACCGGCTGGACCGTGGACTGGGACTGGCCGACCGTCGGGCAGTCGGTGTCCTCCGGCTGGAACGCCACGTTCCACCAGACCGGCTCCCACGTACGGGTGACCGCCCCCGAGGGCGCCGGGCCGCTGGCCCCGGACGGGGCGTCGACGGCCTCCTTCGGATTCGTCGGCGCCAACGACGGCCCCAACCCGGACCCGACGGTCTTCCGCCTGAACGGCGCGGTCTGCTCCGGCGGTTGAGGGTCCGGCCCGCCCGGGGCAGGGTCTGCCGGCCTGCTCCGGGCGGGCCCGGGTCAGGCCGCCACCGTCTCCGTCAGCCCGGTGATCGCCTCCGGCCAGGGGGCGGGCGTGGCGATCAGGGCGCGCAGGGACCGGGTCTGACGCGGGGTCAGGCCGATCGTCAGGATTCCGGTGGCCCGGTCGGCGGTGCCGTACAGCGCGGCCAGCTTGAGCGGGTCCTCGCCCAGGGTGCGGACCTCGATCCGGTCGGCGCCGGCCAGTACACCGTGGGCCTGGAGCTTCAGGTCGTACTGGTCGGACCAGAAGTACGGCACCGGGGTGAACGGGCGCCGCTCGCCGAAGCGTTCCGGGTCCAGTTCGGCCAGGAGGTTGCGGGCGGCGGCGAGGCCCTGCTCGCTGGCGTTCATCCGGTGCTCGATCCGCAGTTCCCGCCCGAGGCCCGGGTGGTACCAGCGGGCGACGTCACCGGCGCCGTAGAGCCCGGGGGCCGCGGCGCAGAACTCGTCGCAGCGCAGCCCGTCCGACAGGTCCAGGCCCGCCGCCTCGGCGCCGGGGCCGCGCAGCCAGTCGACGGCCGGGACGGAGCCGATGGCCAGCAGCACGTCATCGGCCTCCAGCACGGTGCCGTCGGCGAGCACGGCACCGGTCGCCCGGCCGGCCTCGGCGCGGATGCCGGTGACCGCCTGCCCCGAGCGCAGGGCGACGCCGTGGGCGCGGTGGACGTCGGCGAGGAGCCGGCCGACCTTTGGGCCCAGCACCCGCCCCATCACCGTGTCCTCGGTGCCGACGAGCGTGACCTGGTGGCCGAGGGCACGCGCCACGGCGGCGGCCTCGGCGCCGAGCACGCCACTGCCGACCACGACCAGCCGCCGGCCGGGCGTGGCGAGGCGCCGGTGCAGGGCGAGCGCGTCGTCCAGGGTGCGCAGGACGTGCACCCCCTCGACCGCGTCGCCGCCGGGCAGGGTGCGGGGCGCCACACCGGTGGCGGCGATGACACCGGCGCAGCGCAGCACGGTCTGCCCGGCGTCGCCCAGCGTGAGCGCGCGCCGCCCGGGGTCGTAGGCGACGGCGCGGGTGCCCAGCCGCAGGTCCAGGCCGAGCTCCGACAACTGGCCGGCGTCCCGCAGTGCGGTGCGCTCGGGCTCCCAGCCGCCGGACAGGACGTGCTTGGACAACGGCGGCCGGTCGTAGGGCGGGTGGGGCTCGTCGCCGACGAGGGTTATCTCCCCGTCCCAGCCCAGGCGGCGCAGCCCTTCGGCGGCGGCCAGCCCGGCCGCCGCCGCGCCGACGACGGCGATACGGGGGGCGGGGGTGCGGGCGGCGCTCATTCGCGCACCTGGATGGCCGCGGCGGGGCAGATGGTCGCGGCCTCGCGCACGGCGGCGTGCTGGCCGGCGTCCGGGGCGGCGTCCAGCAGGACGACGATGCCGTCCTCGTCACGCTGGTCGAAGACCTCGGGGGCGACCAGCACGCACTGGCCGGCGCCGCAGCACTTCGCCTCGTCGATGGTGATCTGCATCAGGATTCCTCCAGGGGTGGGATGGGGTCGGTCGGGGGACGGCGGGTCACCAGGTGACCGGGAGGGCGTGGCAGCCGTAGATGACCATGTCCGTGCGGAAGGGGATCTCCTCGACCGGTACGGCGGGGCGCATGCCCGGGAAGCGGCGCAGCAGCGTGGTGATGACCACCTGGAGCTCGGCGCGGGCCAGCGCCTGGCCGAGGCACTGGTGGATGCCGTAGCCGAAGGCCACGTGGTGCTGGGCGTTGGGGCGGCAGATGTCGAGCCGGTCGGCGTCGGGGAAGGTGTCCTCGTCGCGGTTGGCGGCGGGTACGGCGACGATGACGCCCTCTCCCGCGCGGATGAGCTGTCCGCCGACCTCGACGTCCGCCAGGGCCGCGCGCCGGGGGCCGTTGCGGATGATGCTGTGGAAACGCAGCAGTTCCTCCACGGCGCCGCGGACCAGGGACGGGTCCTCGCGCAGCCGGCCGGCGGTCTCCTGGTCGAGCATGAGGGACAGGGCGCTCAGGCCGATCATGTTGGCCGTCGTCTCGTGCCCGGCGACCAGCAGCAGCACGGCGAACGCCACGAGGTCCTCGTGGGTCAGCTCGCCGCGCGCGTACTGCTCGGTGGCGAGCCGGCTGATGATGTCGTCGCCCGGCTCGGCCTTCTTGGCGTTCACCAACTGATCGATGTAGGCGAGGAGTTCGGCGCGGGCGGGCTCGCGCTGCTCTTCGGTGAGGTCACGGGAGAGCAGGGTACCGGTGAGTCGCTGGAAGGTGTCATGGTCCTCGTAGGGCACGCCCAGCAGCAGGCTGATGGCCAGCGAGGGCAGCGGCAGCGCCAGGGCCTGGACCAGGTCGACGGGGTGCTCGGAACGGTCGACGCGCTCCATCGCGTCGCACAGTTCGTCGGTGAGCCGCTGCAGGGTGGGGCGCAGCGCCTCGACCCGCTTGACCATGAAGTCCCGGGTGACCATGCGGCGCAGCCGGGTGTGCTCCGGCGGGTCCATGCGGATGAAGCCCCGGGTGGCGCCGGGACGCGGGCTGCCGCCGGTCATGCCGCTGACCGGGTAGCCGGGGGCGGAGGTGTCGGAGCTGAAGCGCGCGTCGCCGAGGATCGCCCGGACGTCCGCGTACCGGGTGGCGAGCCAGGCCCAGCCGCCGTCCTCCAGGGCGACCTTGGACAGGGGCTCTTCCAGGCGCAGTCGCGCGAGGCCCTCGGGCGGATCGAAGGGGCACCCGGACGGCGGCCGGGCGGGCAGCGGCGGAAGCGGTGCGGTGGTGGTCATGCCACTCCTTGTGGGGGAAGACCTTCGACTAACACCTGTTAGCTTACGACCGTTTCCTTAGGGTGGAGTGCGGTCCGGGACGCAGGAGAAGTGAAGGAAATCGGGTGATGTGATGGAGGGGCGTCCCGGACGCATGCCGACGGCAGCCGCGAGGCAGGGGACCGCGGGAAGGGGAGCAGGAGGAAGGTGACGAAGGGACGCTGACGTCGCGTCAGCGCTCCAGCAGCAGGCCTAGCAGTTCGTCCACGAAGCGGTTCAGCCGGGCGGTGTCCTTGCGGCGCGGCATGACCTGCCACAGCGTGACCCGGCCGTGCAGCGCGCACCACAGCAGGTACGGCGCTTCCGCACGGGTGCCGCGCACCCGCCAGCCGGCCTCCTCGCAGTGGGTGAGCGCCTCGTGCAGCCCGCGCAGGAGCAGCCCGGCCGGGTGGCCGTGCAGCCGCTCCTCGTCCACCGGGGACTGCCACGTCTCGCACATCAGGCGGTACTTGGCCGGGTTGGCCACCGCGAAACCGCAGTACGCCCGCAACTGGTGCCGCAGCCGTTCCAGCGGGTCGGCCGCGGGCGCGCAGGCGTCGGCCTCGGCCATCAGCGCGGCCAGCCGCTCGTAGTGCTCCGCCAGCACCGCCCACACCAGCTCGGTCTTGTCGGCGAAGTGCCGGTAGATGCTCGGGGTGGCGATGCCGACCTCCCGGGCCACCGCCCGCAGCGAGAGGGCGTCCTCGCTGCCCACCTGCTCCAGCAGCCCCCCGGCGGCGCGCAGGATCTCCTCACGCAGCCGTTCCCCCTGCCCGCGGGGGTTGCGCACCCGCGCCGTCCGCTCCGCAGGAGCCCCGGCGGAGTCGTCTCCGCGCCGCTTCGCCTCGTCCACCGCCGTCACCTCCTTCGCACCGGGACGCCCGCACCGCACCGCCGCAGCCGGTGGTCATCCGCCGATCACCGCAGGGCAGCCGCCCCGAACCGTACACGACACCGGCCACCACACCGGCGCACGCGGACCGGGCACCGTGTCGGGGAGCGGATCACCCGCGGCCGGGGGACATGCCGAGCGGAGCGGGAGCGGTCACCCCCACAGCTCTCGCAGGGCGGCGTTCACGGCGGCGGGTTGCTGGGTGTGCGGGTAGTAGCCGGGCACCCGGAGCACACGGGCGCCGACGGCGTCGGCCACCGCCTCGGCACAGGCGATCAGCGGTTCGCCGGCATAGGTGCGGTACGGCTCCGGCGCGTCGTCCCAGGTGCCGCGGATCACCAGCGTCGGCCAGGGGGCGCTCCGCAGCGGTTCCAGCGGCACCACCGCCTCCCACACCGGACGCTCGCGCATCGACGTGGCCACGGCACGCAGCCGCCGCGGGGTGGGGTCGGGCAGGGGCATGCCCAGACCCTCCGTGGAGGCGCGCAGGTACTGCTCCGGCGTGACCGAGTCCGGGATGCCCGCGGTGTCCCGCACCCTGCGCAGCATGGCCTCGACCACCGGGTGACCGGCGGCGGCCGAGAACGCGGACGGCTGGATCAGCGTGAGGGACCGCACGAGGTCGGGGCGGCGGCCGGCGGCGAGCATGGCGGCCAGACCGCCGTTGCCGTGGCCCACCAGGTGAGCGCCTTTCTCCTGGCGCGCCAGCAGTTCCACCAGGTCGTCGGCGTCGGTGTCGAAGTCGCTGCGGTCGGTGTCCGGGCTCCCGCCGTAACCGCGCCGGTCCACGAGCAGCAGGCGGTAGCGGTCGGCCAGCGGGGCCTGCGCCGCGAACCCGTACGCCTCGTCACTGCCCCAGGTGAAGATGCTGTGCGCGAAGACCGCGGGAACGCCCTCCCCGGCAGTTTCGTCCCACACCGTCACATGAAGGGAAGACATCGGCGATCGTCCTCTCGTGTCCGGCACCCCGCTGCTCAACGGCCGCCTGCCGTCCGGCTCTCGTCGGACGGCGGCAAACCCCATCACAGCATGTGCGCGCCCGGAGGGGAACCGACGAGCCGTGCCGCCTCCCGGGGCCGGAGCGCTGTCGCTCGAGCGGGAGGCGGCACGGGTGGGTCACGGTTCGGCTGGTCCCGGGGCCCCGCCGGTCAGGGTCGGCGGGGCGGTGCGGGGTCAGACCGTCGCGGTGTGCCCGGTGATGGGGCAGGTCGCGGCGGCGGCCGCCGCGCCGAAGGCGGCGGTCTTCGCGGCCGGAGCCGTTCCGCCGACCTGCTGGAGGATCTCGTCCGACAGCAGGTCCTCCTTGCCCTTGAGGGCGTCGGCGACCTTGAGGTCGGTGTTGAACACCATCTCGGCCGCGACGTTGTCCTGGACGATGCGCGCCAGGTTGTCCAGGGCCACGGCGATCGGGTCCGAGGGGGTCTCCACGGTGGGCAGGTCGATCAGGTGGGTGTCCACCTTCGCCTGGTTCATGGTGCGGCGGATGATGATGGACGCCTGGTTGAGCTCGGAGGTCGTCCAGATGGAGAGCACCGTGACGTACAGGTCGCTCCACGCGGCCTCGCCGATCAGCGTGCGCCACCGCTTCATCAGGGTCTCGATGCCGGTGATCTGCGCGGTCGCGGCGAAGGTCATGTTGACGCGGATCGACGGGTAGACGGTCGCGGCGAACCGGTTGTACGCCACCATGTCGAAGGACTGCGCCTTGACGATGGTGTCGATGAACTTCATGGCCTCCGACAGGATCTTGGTGCAGGAATTCTCCAGATCCAGCGGGAGGTTGGCGGTGGGCAGCTTCGTGTACGCCGAGTTCAGCGTGGACCGGAAGCTGTTGAGCGGAGTGATCCAGCCCTTGTCGCCCGGGGTCTTGAACGCGACCATGTCCAGGTCGTGCGGGTCGATGCGGTCCGCGTTGGGGATGTTCGGCACCTGGTCGCTGAGATAGGAAGCGATCACCGAGAAGATGCCCAGCGGAACGTGGGCGATGGACTTGGCCAGTTCGAAGTACTCCGGGACCGGGTTGACGGTCTCGACCTGGACTCCGTTGTTGATGAGAGTGAAGCGTCCGCCGACCGCGTTGTTCTCGACGACGATGACCGGGCTGAGGTGCTTGACCAGCTCGGCCTTCAGGGACGCGTAGTTGGCGCGCATGCCGGCGTTGACGCTGCGTATCGCGTCCCGTGCCGCCTTCTCGTCGGTCGCCGCCGGTGCGGCCGACGCGCTGGTGGCTGCCTGTGTCTGGGTGAGGAAGGTGGCTGCCCCGGCTGCCGAAACGGTACCCAGAAATCCTCTACGAGTTGCCATGCCCCGTCTTTCCATTGTGAGTTCGGTGGTGGGGTTGGGGGGAAAGGCGTGGGGGGAGTTCAGGTGGGGGGCGTGGGGGGAGTTCAGGGCGGGGGGAAAGGCGTGGGGGGAAGTCCGATAAGGGGGAAGGTCCAGTGGGGTCAGGTGGTCCGGCAGGCCGTCAGGACAACGGCCGTTCGGCCGAGTTCGCGGACGTCTCGTCGTAGTCGTCGAGCCGACGCGGCGTCGTTCCGGACATGGGATACCACCTGAGGGAAGGGAGTCGAAAAAGCAGCGCATTCGGTGCGTTGACCTGCACCTATGACGCTACGGCCCGGCACACGCGTCGGCAATGTCATCTAGCATGCAGAAACAGACATCGACGTTGCCGGCTGGGGGAGCTAGTGCACACCGTTGAACGACTGATCGTCATCGTCCTGTTCGAAGGCGTTGATCTGCTTGATGTCACAGGGCCACCGGAGGTGTTCGCCCTCGCCCGGCGCGAGACGGAGGACGCGGCGGGCTACCGTGTGGTCCTCGCCGCCGAGACCATGGCCCCGACCGTCACCGCAGCCGGGGTCCGGATCCTGCCCGATGTCACCTTCGACGAGCTGACGGCAGGGAGCATCGACACGCTCGTCGTGCCGGGCGCGGTCGAGGTCGACGGGCACCGGCGCGTGCACGCGCTGGTCGATCCGGCCGTGGTGGAACGGGTCAAGCAGCTCGCTCCCCGGACCCGGAGGGTCACCTCCGTGTGCGTCGGGGCCCATATCCTCGCCGCGTCCGGACTCCTCGACGGCAAGCGGGCCACCACCCACTGGTCGACCGCCCAGCAGCTCGCCGCCGACCATCCCGCGATCGAGGTCGACTCCGATCCGATCTTCATCCGCGAGGGCAACGTGTGGACCGGCGCGGGCATCAGCGCCTGCCTCGATCTGTCCCTCGCGCTGATCGCCGAGGACCTCGGCGAGGCCGTCGCGCTGCGCGTCGCCCGGCAACTGGTGATGTACCTGAAACGGCCGGGCGGGCAGAGCCAGTTCAGCGTCCCGTTGGAACAGGTCGCCGCGACCCGGCGCATCGAGGTGCTCCGCCACTACATCCTGCGCCACATCGCCGAACCGCTCACCGTCGCGCAGCTCGCCGACCACGCCCACGTCAGCGAGCGGCAGCTCACCCGGATCTTCAAGAACGAGCTGGGCACGACACCGCACGCCTACATCGAATCGGTACGCGTCGAACGGGCCCGCAACCAGCTGGAGGCCACCGACGCCACCCTCGAACGCGTCGCGACCGCCTGCGGGTTCGGCACCGTCGACACCCTGGTCAGGGCCTTCCGCCGGCGGCTCGACACCACACCCACCGACTACCGGCGCCGGTTCCGGACCAGCCCCCGCTGAGTGCCGCGGCCTGCCACGGCCCGGCCGGGTGCGACGCCCCGGCACCCACCGGGGCGCCGCACCCGGCCGGCGGGTCACTCGTCGGCGAGCGTCAGGTTCGGCACCCGCCAGGCCGCTATCAGGAAGGCGACCAGGGCCACCGCCGCACCGGTGAGGAAGACGAGCCGCATCGAGGTGATGTAGCCCTCCAGGAACGGCAGCGCCGCGCCCCGGTCGACAGACCGCAGGAAGGCCGAGTCCTCCAGGTCGACACCGCCGCCCGGGCGCAGCACACCCGCCAGGGCGTGGGCGTTGTCGGGCTCGGCCAGCAGACGGCGGTACGCCGGGTCGTGGCGGGCCTCGGCCAGCCGCTCGGCGATGCGGCCGCCCGCCGTGGAGAACAGGATGGACAGGAAGGCCGCGGTGCCCACCGTGCCGCCGTTGGAACGGAAGAAGTTGACCGATGCCGTCGCCGCGCCCATGTCCGTGCGGGGCACCTCGGACTGCGCGAGCGTGGTGAGCGTCTGCATCGACGCGCCGAGCCCCGCGCCCATCAGGGCCATGCCGAGGGCCGCCTGCCACAGCGGGCTGTCCACGCGCAGGGTCGCGAACACGAGCATCGCGGCGGTGAACGAGCCGATGCCGGCGACGAGATGGACCTTGAAGCGGCCGGTGCGCGCGATCAGCCGGCCCACCAGCAGCGTCACGGCGAGGTTCGCGGCGACCGTGGGCAGGGTGGCGAGCCCCGCCTCCATGGGGCTCATGCCGCGCACGAGCTGGAGGTAGAGCGGCAGTGTCGTCATCGCGCCGAACATGCCGATGCCGACGACGAAGTGCAGCCCGACACCCAGGCGGAAGGCCCGGATGCGGAACAGCCGCGGCGGCAGCAGCGCCGCCGCGCCCATCCGGCGCTCCACCACGACGAAGGCGACCAGTCCCAGCGCGCCGACGGCGTACATCAGCAGCGCCGGGGGCGAACCCCAGCCCCAGGTGCGGCCCTGTTCGGCGACGGTCAGCAGCGGCACGATCCCCACGGCCAGCGCGAGGGCGCCGCGGTAGTCGAGCCGGTGCCGCACCCGCCGCTGCGGGAACCGCAGGACGCGGAAGATCGCCACGGCGGCCACGGCCGCGAGCGGCACGTTGAGCAGGAAGATCCAGCGCCAGCCGTCGATGCCCAGCAGCGTCTCCTGGTCCGCGAGGGCCCCGCCCGCCAGCGGGCCGATGATGCTGGCGCCGCCGAACACCGCCATGAAGTAGCCCTGGTAGCGGCCCCGTTCGCGCGGGGTGGTGATGTCGGCGACGATTGTCATGGCGAGCGACATCAGCCCGCCGCCGCCGAGCCCCTGTACGGCCCGGAAGGCCGCCAGCTGGTAGATGGACGTGGCGCATCCGCACAACAGCGAGCCGGCCGTGAACAGGCCGATCGCGGCGAGGTACACGGGCCGTCGGCCGTGGATGTCGGAGAGCTTGCCGTACAGCGGGGTCGCGAGGGTGGCGGTGATGAGGTACGCGGTGGTCGCCCACGCCTGGGCCGTCAGCCCGTGCAGGTCGTCGGCGATGGTCCGCAGCGCGGACGCGACCACCGTCTGGTCCAGCGCCCCCAGGAACATGCCCAGGACCAGTCCGGACATCACCGTGGTGATCTGCCGGTGGCCGAGCCGCACGGGCGCGTCCCCGGCCGCGTTCTGCCGTTGGGTTTCGGAGGAGGTCACACGTCGTCCAAGAGACCTGTCAGCGCGGTGACCTGCCTCGACGGGGGTAAGTTGACCGCTGACCTGCACGCATGGTCTTTCAGTTGTGTCACGCTCATGCCGGTTGATGATGCCGGAAGTCCCGGAGAAATCCCAGAGGACCGAGCCGTGCCGCCGGTCATGCTCGTGGCTCGCCGGGGGCCTCGGGCCCGGCTGGCCGGCCCACCGGGTGGGTGAGCACGGCGGCGACGAGGCTCAGGGCCGCCAGGGTCCACCACAGGGCGGGGGACCGGGCGCCCGGGAGGCTGGTCGCGAGCAGCGGGGCGAGGGCGGTGGCGGCTCCGACGAGGAGCTGGTTGACGGCCAGGTAGGAGCCGCGTTCCGGTTCCGGCGGCAGACCGGTCAGCAGGATGAGCGAGGCCTGGGACACGGCCAGCTCCCCGATGGTGTAGACCGTCATGCCGGCCATGAGGACGGCGACGGCGACCGTGGAGGACACGCTCCGGGCCAACACGGCGCAGGCGTAGAGCCCGAGGTAGCCCAGTCCGCCAAGGGCGAGGACGGCGCCCGGCCGGAACCGGTCCAGCGCGCGGCCGACCGGCAGTTGCAACAAGGTGAGCAGCGCGGTGTTGACGGCGAACAGCGTGCCCACCGTCCAGGAGGGCAGCGTCAGTTCCCGCAGCACGAACACCGGCAGCCCGCTCTCCACGGCGAGGGCGGCAGCCCACAGCAGGGCGTTCGCCGCGGCGACCCGGACGAAGGCCCGGTGCCGCCAGGGCCGGTGCGCGCCGCGCGGCGACCGGGTGCCGCCGGCCGGGTCCCCGGGCGCCGTGGCCGGCAGGCCGAGGCACAGGACGGCGGCCAGCACGAAGCTCGCCGCGTTCACCAGCCCGAGCACAACGAACCCCGAGTGGCTGTCGGCCACGAACACCCCGGCGAGCAGGGCGCCGAGCCCCATGCCCGCGTTGAACGTCACCCGGGTCAGGGCCAGCCACCGGCTGCTCTGCCCCTCGGGGGCCAGCCGGGCCGCGAGCAGAGGAGCGGCGACCTGCTCGGCGCGGTTGCCCAAGGCGAGCGCCGTACCGCCGACGATGAGGGGCCACAGCCCCGGTACGGAGACGAAGAAGACGAACGACGCGGCCCGCAGGGCGGAGGCCGCGGCGAGCATCGCCCGGGGACCACACCGGTCGGTGAGCCGGCCGACCAGGAACAGCCCCGGCAGCGCCAGGAGCGTGGTGACGGTCAGGGTCACGCCCACGGTGCCCAGCGACTCCCGCGACAGCGAGGCGAAGAAGAGCAGGGAGAACGGATAGAAGAAGCCGGTGCCGAGGGCGTTGACAAACCCGGACGCGCCGAACCATACGACCCCGCGCCCGCGGGGCAAGAAGCCGGCGCGCGTGCCGGTGCCCCGGGCCGGGGTGGCGGACGCGGTCATCCGCGCTCCCTCAGACGCAGCACCCGGGCGAGCTGGTCGGCGGCCACGCACCCCCGGGACCGCTTGGTGTCCGTGCTCCCCAGGCCGTAGTGGAGGGTCGACACCCCGGCCGCGGCGGCCTCCTCCAGGAGCCGGTAATACACCAGCTCGAAGTACAGGGGCAGCCCCGAACTCCGCTGGTAGGCGTAGTCGTAGCCGGTCTGGCGCGCGTACCAGTCGGTGCCGTGCCTCAGGACCAGGGTGAAGCCGCGGATCTCCCCGTCCGCACGGGCCACCATGGCGAAGGCGTCGTCACCGAAGAGGTCGCGCACCTGGTGCAGCAGCGGCAGCGACTGGTCCGGCGCCCAGGCGATGCCGTACTTGCGCAGCAGTTCGGCCTCCAGCGCGGCGAACCGGGCGAGGTCCGCGGCGGCGAGGGGTTCCAGGGTCGTACGCACGCCCGCGGCCCGGATCCGGCGCCGCTCGGCGGCCACGGACACCCGGCGCTTGCGCGGCAGCGCGGCGAGATAGCCCTCGTAGCCGTCCTCGGGCACCCGCAGCGTGCTGTACTGGCCGGACGTGAAGCTCTCATAGCCCCGGGCGGTCAGCAGCTTCCCCAGGCACCGGTCGGATTCCGCCGTGTCGCCCAGGTACAGGAAGCACACACTGGCCGCGCCCGCCCGGCGCGCCAGGGTCTCGGCGGCCGCCACCAGCCGGGCCATGTCGTCCTCGGTGGCCGAAAGGCCGCACAGCAGACGGGTGTTGCCGAGGTGGCGGCCGCCCGCCAGTAGCGTGGGCAGGAGCGCGGCCGTCGCATCGGCGCCGAGCCCGGCGCGGAACGCGGCCGCCCCTGGCAGACCGGCCTGCGCGCTGTTGTCCAGTACGACGTCCGGGCGGCCCAGCGCCCAGGGGACCGACGGGGTGGCCAGGGCCGTGGCCAGTGCCGCCACGGGCGCGCCGTCCCGCTCGGTCCACAGGTACGTCATGGGGACGCCCGCCGTGGCCTCCGCGACATGGAGCCACCGGCAGGTGAGGAAGAGGTCGCCGGGGCCGGCCAGGGCGTCCCAGCCCTCGCAGGGAAGGTCCGCGGCGCGGTCGGCCGCGTGGACGCCGTGCGGCAGGCCCCGGTCCCGCTCCTGTGCAGGATCCTGCGGACGGGTGGGCATCAAGGCTCCTCGGAGATG
This sequence comes from Streptomyces rubradiris, assembly GCF_016860525.1. Taxonomy (NCBI): domain Bacteria; kingdom Bacillati; phylum Actinomycetota; class Actinomycetes; order Kitasatosporales; family Streptomycetaceae; genus Streptomyces; species Streptomyces rubradiris. The sequence goes on along the minus strand of NZ_BNEA01000007.1, from coordinate 571,945 downwards.
TGATCGGCGTTCGGCCGGGGCGGGCAGTGCGGTGGGGACCGCTCGGGCCGTCAGCCGGCGGCCGGACCGTTCGGTCGCAGGACCGGGTCCGGTCGTCCGGTCCGGTCCGTCGGTCGTCCGGCCAGGCGGGTCCCGTCGCCCGGTCCGGTCCGTCGGTCGTCCGGCCAGGCGGGTCCTGTCGGCCGGTGGCCGTGAAAGGGGTGTCGTCCGGTTGCGCCGGCCGGCCGGGGGCAGGCGGCTCACCGGCGGGCGGTCCGCTCAGGGGAGGGCGGCGGATCGGTCAGGCGGTTGGCCGTGCCCGGCCGGCTTGGTGCCAGTGGTCGGCCAGGCGGTCCCGACCGTAGTGCGGCGTCGGCCGGGCCGACCGGAGTGCGGCACGGCCGCGCGGCCGTGCCGTCAGTCGGCCGGTGCCGGTGAGGCCGGGGCGTGGCGGCGGACCCCGCCGCGGTGCTCCCATTCCTCGACGATGACCTCCAGGTCGCCGAGGGTGAAGCCGGCGGCCGTCATCTCCCGTGTCTTCGCCTCGCCCACCAGCGCCTGAAAGGCCGTCAGCGGATCGGTGCCGTCGTGCAGCCGTTGCCACACGGCCAGGGGCACCGAGCGCGGGGACGGCAGGGTGAAGGTCACGTTCTTCAGCTCGTACCGCAAGGGACGGGACAGCGAGCGGGCGTGCCGGCGCGCGTGCGCGTCCAGGGACAGGGTGCCCTCCCCGGTCACCGTCGTGCGCGGACAACACGTGGCGCAGGGTGCGAACACCGTGCTCGTCTGAGGGGCTATCGGATCGGTGGCGGGCATACGAGCTCCCGAGGGTCACGAGTCGAGTGGGTCTGCCGTGCGGTGCAGGCGCCGTGTGCCGGTGGAAGAACGGGCGGGCCGGGATCAGCCCCAGGCGAGCAGCAGGACGCTGCCGACCGCCAGAACCACCCCGACCTGCTGGATGCCGCGGATGCGTTCCTTGAGCACGAAACGGGCCAGCAGCACCGTGCTGATGGGGTAGAGCGAGGCGAGCAGTCCGACGATGGCGAGGGTGCCGTCCCGGACGGCGACGAGGTAGAGGATGCTCGATCCCATGTCGAGCACCCCGGAGAGCAGGGCGAGCCGCCGCGGCTGACCGGACATGCGCAGGGGGGTGCGCCGGACCAGGTTCAGGCCCAGCAGCAGGGTCAGGGACGCGCAGCGGGCCCACACCAGCGGCCACAGGCTGGTGTGGCTCGGCGTGCGGGCGAGGAAGACGAAGAACAGGCCGAACCCGGCACCGGCCGTCAGTGCCATCCCGAGGCTGCGCAGCGCCTTGCGCCGGTCGGCGGAGACCCCGGTGCCGTCCCCGCCGTCGCCGTTCAGCGACACCAGCAGCACCGACCCCAGAGCGCACAGCGCACCGACCACGGCGAGGGCGGTGAGCCGGTCGCCCAGCAGCACCCCGGCTATCACCGGCAGCGCGGCCGCAGCGGCCGCCGTGGTGGGGGCGACCAGGCTCATCACGCCGTTGGCCAGCGCGTGGTACAGCAGTACGGCGCCGAGGCTGCCGCACAGTCCGGCCAGTCCGCCCCAAGCCACCTCCCACCAACCGGTGCCGCCGCGCGAGAGGAAACCGGCGAACGCGAGCGCGGTCACCAGCCCGGCGGTGTTCGACCAGCAGACCACCACGAAGGCGCGGGCGCGCTTGGTCGCCAGGCCACCGACGAAGTCGGCGGAGCCCAGCACCATCGCCGAGGTGAGGGCCAGGAAGAGATGCATCAGGAACTCCGGGTGACGAACGGCACGGAAGTCTATGAGACTGTACTTGGAAGTCTATTACACAGTACTCCGCTTCATCCTCGCCGTGCAGTCGTCCGACGTCCTCCCAGGACTTCCTACGCCGACGCCGCACCGATCCTCGACGGGCTCCGCGTGGGGTGTCCACCGCCCTCCGGTGGCCGTCACCTGCCGTGTCCGGCATCGGACACGGGGCCGGGGCGCGGGCCGCCGGTGACCGGGTGGGGACGCGTCCCCACCCGGCCACCGGAGCGCGGTGGACGCGATCCCTCCGCGGCCGGTTGAGTCGAAGTCCCGGCCCGTTCCGCCAGTGGACGCAAGGGAGTTCACGAACTCCGGAGGCCGAAGAGATCCGAAGAGATCCGAAGAGATTCGAGGAGAGGGGATTCTCATGTCCCGTGTGTCGACCGGCCCGTCGGAACACACCACCGCGGCCGCGCTGCTGCTTCAGCGGCTGCGCGCCCACGGCGTGGAGAAGGTCTTCGGCGTCGTCGGCCGCGAAGCCGCGTCGGTGCTGTTCGACGAGGTGGACGGGCTCGACTTCGTGCTGACCCGGCACGAGTTCACCGCCGGCGTGATGGCGGACGTCCTGGCCCGGCTCACCGGCCGGCCGCAGGCCTGCTTCGCCACCCTGGGCCCCGGCATGACCAACCTGTCGACCGGCGTGGCGACATCGGCCCTGGACCGCAGCCCCGTGATCGCGCTGGCCGCCCAGTCGGAGTCGTACGACATCTTCCCGGTGGACACCCACCAGTGCCTGGACAGCGCATCGGTCATGCGGCCCATGACCAAGTACGCGACCGAGCTGGCGCGGCCCGCCGACATCACGGACCTGGTCGACTCCGCGGTCACCGCGAGCACCGCCGAGCCGGTCGGGCCGAGCTTCATCAGCCTTCCCGTCGATCTCCTCGGCGCGGGTGTGCCCGGGGCCGAGGAGACCCCGGCGCCGCCCGCCCGCCAGCCCCGCAAGCCGGTGGCCGCCGTGGACGCCGACTGGCGTGACCGCCTCACCGAGGCCGCCGGCCTGCTGGCGAGCGCCGAGCACCCCGTGCTCGTCGTCGGCGCGTCCGCGATCCGCTCCGGCGCCGTGGCCGCCCTGCGCGCCCTGGTGGAGCGGCTGAACATCCCGGTCATCACCACCTACGTCGCCAAGGGGGTGCTGCCGCACGGACACCCACTCGCCTACGGCGCGGTCACCGGCTACATGGACGGAATCCTGGACTTCCCGGCGCTGGAGACCCTGTTCGGGCCGAGCGACCTCATCCTCTGCCTCGGCTACGACTACGCCGAGGACCTGCGTCCCTCCATGTGGGCCCACGGCCGGCAGAAGAAGGTCGTCCGGGTCGCCCCGACCACCAACCCCGTGCCCCGTGTGTTCCGTCCCGACATCGACGTGGTCACCGACGTTCTCGCCTTCACCGAGGCCCTGGACGCCGCCACCGCCGGTCTCGCGCCGAAGACCCCGCACGACATCTCCGCACTGCGCGCGCGCATCGCCGAGTTCCTCGCCGACCCGCGCGAGTACGAGGACGGCATGCGCGTCCACCAGGTCATCGACTCCATGAACAAGGTCATGGCCGAGACCGCGGGCGCCGGCCGCGGCACGATCGTCAGCGACATCGGCTTCTTCCGCCACTACGGCGTCCTGTTCGCCCGCGCCGACCAGCCGTACGGCTTCCTGACCTCCGCCGGGTGCAGCAGTTTCGGCTACGGGCTGCCCGCGGCGATGGGCGCCCAGCTGGCCCGGCCCGACGAGCCGGTCTTCCTGATCGCCGGCGACGGCGGCTTCCACTCCAACAGCGCCGACCTGGAGACCATGGCCCGGCTGAACCTGCCGATCGTCACCGTGGTCGTCAACAACGACACCAACGGCCTGATCGAGCTGTACCAGAACCTGGGCCACCGCCGCTCCCACGACCCGGCGATCCGCTTCGGCTCCGTCGACTTCGTCCAGCTCGCGCAGGCCAACGGCGTCGACGCGGTACGGGCCGACGACCGGGCCGCGCTGATGGCCGCCTTGCGCAAGGGAGCCGGGCTCGGTCGGCCGTTCCTCATCGAGACCCGGATCGCCTACGATTTCCAGCCCGGCGGCTTCGACGCCCTGAGCATCTGATCATGCCCGGACATCTTCCTGACGCGACGGGCTTCGCGCTGACGGCGACCCCGGCCGGCAGCGCCGCCGAGCAGCCCGGCACCGCTTGCTTCGCGACGGCGGGCCCGACCACGGCCGTCACCCTGCGCGCGGGCGACTGGCTCTGGACCGGCTTCCTCGTCTCCCCGGCCGGCTCGACCCCCCTCCCCGGTGTCGCCACCGACGGCCCCACCACCGTCCTGCTCGCCGGAGAGCTGTACAACCAGGACGAGCTGGTCCGGGCCGTCGGCGACCCGAAACTCGCGGACGCGGGCGACGCCTGGCTCCTGCTGGCCTGCCTGCGGCGCTACGGCCCGCACGCCTTCCGGCTGGTCAACGGCCGGTTCGCGGCGCTGGCCGCCGACGGCGGCGTCCTCGTGGCGGCCACCGACCACTGCGGCGGCGTCCCCCTGTACCTGGCCGTGGGCGCGGCCTCGGTGTCCGTGGCCACCGAGGCCAAGGCCCTGCCGACCATGGCCGACGGCCCGCACGGGCAAGCCGTCACCGGTCTGCGCCCCCTGCGCGGAACCGGCGCGGTGCATCAGGTCCCGGCGGGCGGCGGGGTCGTGGTCGAGGCCGCCGCGGGGCGCCCGCGGACCCGGCTGCTGCGCACCTGGACCCCGCCGCTGCACCGTCGGCATCTGCCGGAGGAGGAGGCGCTGCGCGAGGTACGCGAGGCGCTGGACCGGGCCGTGCGCAGCAGGCTGCGCACGGGCCCGGCGCCCACCGCCGTGCTCTCCGGCGGCATCGACTCCAGCGCGGTGGCCGCCCTGACCGCGTCGGCGTGTCCGGGACTGCGCACCGTGTCCATGGGCACGGACCTACGGGACGAGTTCCGCGAGGCCCGGCTGGTAGCGGACCACCTGGCCCGCGCCCACCCCGGACCGGCGGCCACCGGCGGCCACACCGAGATCCGTATCGACACCGCCGACCTGCTGGCCGAACTGCCCTGGACCATCTGGGCGTCCGAGTGCACCGACCCGGACGTCGTCGAGTATCTGCTGCCGCTCGCCGCGCTGTACCGGCGGCTGCCGGCGGACCGGCCGCTGCGCATCCTCACCGGCTACGGCGCGGACATCCCGCTCGGCGGCATGCACCGCGACGCGGACCGGCTGGCCGCGCTGGACGACGCGGTGGCGCACGACATGGAGACCTTCGACGGGCTCAACGAGATGTCCCCGGTGCTGTCCGGGGCGGCCGGCCACTGGACCACCCACCCCTACTGGGACCGCGATCTGCTCGAACGCCTCCTCACCCTGGAGGCGGGCCTGAAACGCCGGCACGGCCGCGACAAATGGGTGCTGCGCGAGGCGGTCGCCGACCTGCTGCCCGCCGAGACCGTAAGGCGGCCCAAGCTCGGCGTGCACGAGGGCTCCGGGACGACCAGCTCGTTCACCCTGCTGCTGCGTGAACACGGCGTTCCGGACGAGCGGATCGGCGCGGCCAAGGGCGCGGTGGTGCGCCGGCTGTACGACCGGCTGGTGGCCGGCGGCGCCCACCCGGACGAGATCGACCTCGGCCAGGAGACGAAGGCCGCGCTCCACAGACCGGACGCACCCGGTATCGAAGGAGGAACACGAGGCACATGAGCAGTCCGCACACCTCCGGATCCCGGTCCGGGCCCGCTGAGCGGGTCCAGACCACCCGCTCGCCCCGGTACGCGCAGCTCGCCACCTTCATGCGGCTGCCCCATGTGCCGGACCCGGTCGGCCGGGACGTCGTCGTCGTCGGCGCGCCGTACGACGGCGGGACCAGCTACCGGCCCGGCGCCCGCTTCGGCCCGCGCGCGATCCGCGCCGAGTCGGGGCTCATCCACGGCACCGGCATCGACCGGGGCCCCGGCACCTTCGAACTGATCGACGCGGTCGACGCCGGCGACATCGATCTGTCGCCGTTCTCCATGGACCTCGCGATGGACACCGCGACGGAGGCGCTCACCCGGCTCCTCCAGGACAACGGCGCGTTCCTGATGCTGGGCGGCGACCACTCGCTGTCCCTCGCGGCACTGCGCGCGGTGCACGCCCGGCACGGCCGGGTGGCGGTCCTCCACCTCGACGCGCACAGCGACACCTTCCCCCCGGTCTACGGCGGCACCTACCACCACGGCACCCCGTTCCGGCACGCCATCGAGGAGGGGCTCATCGACCCGGCCGCCCTGGTCCAGGTCGGCATCCGCGGCCACAACCCGACCCCTGACGCGCTGGAGTACGCACGCGGGCACGGGGTCACGATCGTCACCGCCGACGACTTCGCCGAGCGGGGACCGGCCGCCGTCGCGGCGCTCGTCCGGGAGCGCACCGCCGGCCTGCCGCTGTACGTGTCCGTGGACATCGATGTGGTCGACCCCGCCTTCGCACCGGGCACCGGCACCCCGGCGCCCGGCGGGCCCACCTCCCGCGAGGTGCTCGCCCTGCTGCGAACGGTCGGCGACCTCACTCCCGTCGGCTTCGACATCGTCGAGGTGAGCCCGCCCTTCGACCACGGCGGCATCACCTCCCTGCTCGCCACCGAGATCGGTGCCGAACTGCTTCACCAGTACGCCAGATCCCGCCCCGCCGCCACCCCCGCGAAGGCGGCCGGCCGCGATCGGCCCCGTACGGAAGGACATCCCCTGCCCGCCTCGGCCCCAGCCTCCGCCTCCGCCCCCGTCGTCCGCTGCGACGACTGGGCCGACACCCTGACCGCGCTGCGCGGCACGCTGCCGACTGTGCCGCGGACCGATCTGCCCGCGTTCCTCGCGGCCGCGACCGAGGCCGCCGGGCACCTTCCTGACGCGCTCGGCGCCGTGCTCGACGCCTTCCGCGAGCAGGGCAACGAGCACGGGTATCTGCTGCTGCGCGGACTGCCGTACGACGCGGACGAACTCCCCGACACCCCGACCGGTCGGCCGTCGCCCACCCGCGAACTGCTCGCGATGGAAGCCTGGCTGGCGCTGATCGGCTGCCGGCTGGGCCTGCCCACCGGCTACCGGGAACTGCGCGGGGGAGCCATCTACCACGATGTGCATCCGACGCCCGGGGCGCCCGCCCTGTCCGCCGGAAGCTCGAAGGTCCTGCTGGACTTCCACACGGAGATGGCCTACCACCGCGACCAGCCGCACCATGTGCTGCTCGCCTGCTCCCGCGCCGACCACGAGAACCGCGCCGCCACGCTCGTCGGATCGGTGCGGCGGGCGGTCCCGCTGCTCACGGATGCCGACCGGGCCGAACTCCTCGCCCACCCTGTCCCCTGCCAGGTCGACATCTCCTTCCGTGGCGACGCCGCCGACCCGGGACCGCTCGCTCGGGTGCCGGTGCTGTACGGCGACCCGGACGACCCTTGCCTGGGGTACGACCGCGAGCTGCTCGTGCCGGACACCGCCCGGGCCAAGGAGGCGCTCGCCGCGCTGTCGGGGGCGCTGGACGAGGTCACCGAGGCGGTGCACCTGCGGCCCGGGGAGCTGCTCGTTGTGGACAACTTCCGCAGCACACATGCGCGGACGGCGTTCACGCCGCGCTGGGACGGGCGGGACAGGTGGCTGCACCGCATGTACATCCGCACGCCGGACCAGCTGACCGGGCCGGCGAGGGCGGGGGAGGTGGTGGGGTTCACGCCCAAGTGACACGGTGCCGGGCGACTGCCCGCAACTGAGGCCGGGAACCGCCCTGGGGGGTGTGGTCCGGATCGTCCCGGCGTCGCGACACCCCATGTGCGGCGGCTCGCCAGGCGCTCGGCCGGTCCTGCGACGGGCTGACGACCGAGGTCCATCTCGCCTGTGACGGCCAGGGGCTGCCCCTGGCCGTCGTCGTCACGCCCGGCAGCGTCAACGACTCCACCGAGGTCTGCGACGAGGCCGCCCGGCACCGGTCCGGGGCACCCGCAGCCCGTCCATGGCCGCTTCGAAGACGCGGAAAGGCCGGCGGCGGACCGCCGGCCTTCGACCGCGAGCTCCACTCCGGCGAGCAACGGCCGCACGACCGGCCCCGCCGGCCCCGGACGACACCACACCGCACGACGGCAGCAGTTCGAGACCCGGATGTGCCGGCCGCGCCCGGAACGCAAGTGGCCTCAGGTCCATACACCTAGGGCGCGCCAGGGGGCGTGATGGCCATGGTGATCTGGCCCAGGGCGGTGTCGGCCAGGCGCACCGCTTCGCCCGGGGTAGGGGCCTTGGCGACGAGGTGGCCCACCACGTCGACGTTGTCCGTGGGGACGCGGGCCTCGTCGCCGGGGACGGCGTCGATCTCGACCTCGATGACTCCGGGGACCCGGCGGGCCAGGTCGACCCCGTGCAGCGCTTCGATCCGTCCCGCGGCCGGCGCGGTGACGTAGCGGGACACGGCGGCCGCGCTGGTGCGGAAGGAGAGGTCGGGGGTGCCTCCGGTGTGCATCCGGATGATCTCGCGCGGCATGTTCAACCCCGTGCTCTCCGCCACCAGCCGGGTGATCTGCGCCCCGCCCATCCGCGCGTTGACCTCGATCAGCCGTGGCCCGTCGGCGGTGAGCTTCACTTCGACGTGCGCCGCCCCGAAGTCGTGGCCCAGCGCCTCCAGGGCCGCCCGGGCGACGGCCGCGCACTGCTCGGTCAGGGCGGGCGGCAGCAGCGAGGGGAAGGTCTCGCCGAGTTCGACGAAGTACGGGTGCGGGCCCAGCATCTTGTCGGTCACCCCGAGGACGACCGTCTCCCCGCCCCAGGTGAGCGACTCGACGCTGACCTCGGGGCCGACCAGGTACTCCTCCACCAGGGCACCGGGCTCACGGGGCTGGCCCCGGAAGTCCGTCGGCACATCGGCGATGGCGTGGAAGGCGGCCAGCAGCGCTGCCTCGCTACGGCACAGCCGGACGCCCAGGCTGCCGGCCTCGGTCATCGGCTTCACGATGCAGGGCAGGCCGAACTCCCGGGCGGCGGACAGCACCTCCCGCTCGGTCAGGGCGACGGTCCAGCGGGGGACCGGGACGCCCGCCTTCGCGCACAGCTCCCGGGTACGGCGCTTGTTGCGGGCGTTGAGCGCCGCCTGCGGATCGAGTCCGGGCAGGCCGAGGGCGCGGGCCGCCGCCGCGGCGACCGCCACGCTGTAGTCGGTCGAGGAGAAGACCCCCCGCAGGTCGGCGCCCTCCTGGAGGCGGTGCAGCTCCTCCACCACCCGGTCGGGGTCGGAGGTGTCCGTGAACACGATCGCGCGAGCGTCCCGAACGGCCTCCAGGACGGCCGGGGCGTGTGCGTACAACTCCATGTCCCGGGTGAGGAAGACCGTGTCCAGGTCCAGTTCCCGGGCCGCGTGGAAGGCCACGGCACCGAAGCGGTGCAGACCGGTCTCCACGATCGCGAGCACACCAGCCGTGCCCTCGCTCCGAGTCCGCATGTTCTTGTCCTTTCGTTGATTGCGGCTGGCCTGCCGGTGCCACGACCGGGCCCGGCCAGCCGGCCACGGACGCCTCTCAGCCGACAGGCGTGAAGAACCGCTCCTCGATGACCTCCAGTCGGCGGAAGTCGTCCACGTTGACGGCGTCCATGGGGATGGAACGGCCGCTGAGTTGTTCGATCAGGAAGACGAACTCCACGAAGGACAGCGAGTCGATGAGCCGGTTGTCGATGAGGTCGAGGTCCGCGGGTATGTCCTCACGCTGAGGGTGACGCTTGAGGATCCAATCCTTGACCTGCTGTACCGAAGCGTGCATGGGGCAACTCCTCTTGAGTGGGTGAGTCGGGGTGGGCGACGGCGACGGCCAGGGCGACCGCGTACTCCCCGTCGTGGCTGATGCTGATGCGCACGGAGCCGACGCCGGCGCGGTCGGCCACAGCGCGCGCCGCGGGGCCGAGGCGGAGCACCGGTCGGCCGCCCGGCGCGCTGCGCACCTCCAGGTCGAGCCAGGGCAGGGCCGTCCCGGAGGTGGCCAGCGCCTTGAAGGCCGCTTCCTTGGCCGCCAGCCGGCCCGCGATCCACTGCGGGTCGGTCTCGTCCTGCGCGGGACGGTCCGCGAGTTCCGCCGGTGTGAGCATGCGGGCGAGGATCCGCTCGCCGTGCTCCGCCAGCATGGCGCGCACGCGCGCGGTGAGGACGATGTCGATGCCGACCTCGCCGATGCCGCCCGCGCCGGGGCCCGGCAGCAGATCACTCGGCGGCAAGGGCCCGCTCCACGGCGGCCGACGCCCGCTCCCAGTCGCCGAAGCGGCGGGTCAGAACGGACAGCCAGCGTTCCAGACCGAAGGCCACGCAGCTGGTGAAGACCGGTTCGCCCGTGCCGGCGAGCGTGATGCCCAGGCGGTCGCCGAAGAAGTTCCGGTGCACGTTGACCGAGGCGATGGCGAGATCCTCGTACAGGAACTCGTACTTGACTGGGGCGAGTCGCTGGAGCAGGGCCCGGGGGCCGCCGCGGTCGTAGAAGGGGTCGGCGGCCGGCTCCTTGCGCAGCGGGAGGCCGAGGCGGGCCGCGAACTCCTCGATCCGGCCGGTGAAATGCCGCAGGTGCTCGTCGGTGTACGGGAGCGGGCCGAGGGCGACGATCTCCCGCATGTGGAAGCCGAGCAGCCGTCGCAGGTCCTCGTAGTGGTCCTCGCGGCGGAAGCAACGGCCGAGGACGGTGACGCGCCGGGGCTCGGGGAGGTCCTGTCCGGCCAGGTGCAGGTAGACGCCGTAGCAGGCCGCCGAGGGCAGGGCGAGACGGGCCGGTTCCATGGCGTCGGCCGGGAAGGCGCCGTCGCCGGGGTCGTGCCCGGCGTCGGTCTTGTGCAGGCGCAGCGGCGCCGCGACCATCGCCTGGTGCGGGAAGTTGCGGTAGAAGTCCAGCTCCGCCAGGCGGGCCACGGGCAGCAGCGGCGCGGTGACCATCGGCTCGGCGGCGGCGTCGAGCGCCCAGGACTCGAAGACGCGGTCGAGCCGGTTGAGCAGCGTAGTCGCCTGCGGACCGAGCGCGGTCAGGCCGGTGCCGGCCGCGGCGCCGGGCGGCGGGGTGGTCACGGGGTTCATGGCGTCCCTCCTTCGATGGGGCGGAACACGGGGCCGGTCAGGCGGCCGGGAGTTCGGCGTCGCTGAAGATGCCGGACTTGAGCAGGAAGGACAGCGGCTTGCGGATGACCTTCAGCTCGGCCTCCTTGCGGCGCGGGTGGGCCAGGACACGGCTGCGGACGCCGAGCGGGTCGGCCAGCCCCGCGTCGCGGTAGACCTGCGGATTGCAGAAGGACTGCAGGCTGAAGACGAGATAGCGCTTGAGATAGGATTCCAGCCCGGCGAGCTGCTCTCGGGTCGCGGTGCGGCGCAGCCGGTCCCACAGCAGGGAGACGAGTTCCCGGCCAAAAGCGATGTGCCGGGACTCGTCGTGGTGGTGGATGCGGTTGACCTGGCGGATCGTCTCGTGCAGGGAATCGTCGTTCGCCATGCGCAGGTTGTAGTGGTCGACCATCTCCTCGAAGAGCAGGATGCGCGCGAAGACGAGGAAGTTCTCCACCTCCGGGTCACCGTCGGCGCGCGTCTGGAGCGAGGGCGAGGAGTACAGTTTGCCGTTCCCGTAGCGGCGGCAGAACTCGGCGAAGAACCACATGTGCTCGTTCTCCTCGCCGATGAAGTGGTGGAAGAACTCAGACGGCACCTCGAACCCGGGCATGTGGATCCGTTTGACCACCTCGATGATCAGCTCGCGGATGCCGTGCACGTTGAGGCTGTAGAAGTTGATGCTCTCCCAGCGGGAGAGGCGTTTCATGCCCGCCTCCCCGAGTTCTTCCTCGACCTCGGTGCCATGGGCCGAGATCAGCTCGGGCGTCATCCAGTAGGTGTCCTGCGGAAGTTCGTCGGCCCATGAGAACATCCGGTAGGGGTTGTAGTAGTCCTCCACGGACTTCGCGCCGAGCCTGTCGAGCAGTTCGACGAAGCGGTCCGGCAGATCGGTGGCCAACGGGGTGGTGCTCATCCAGCCTCCTCAGACGGCGGTACGGCGGGGGCGCTCCGTGGCGGGGGCGGCGCTGAACAGGAAGGACCGCGGGACGCCGGGGACGTCGCGGGCGACGACCGGGTAGGGCCAGCGGCCGAAGGCGGCGCCGTCGTCGCCGGGCTGGCGGACCTCCAGCGGTTGCCAGCCGCAGGCCGCGAGGAATTCCTCGGGCTCGTCGCTGCCGAACCGCCACGGGGTGCCGTCCTCGGCCAGCGAGGTCAGGAACCCGCGGGCCAGCGGGTTGGTGAGGGCGGCCCGGCCGGCCATGTCCCCGGCGAGCAGACTGTCCGGGCCGGACAGCCGGAGCAGGGTGGCGAGCAGGCCCCGTACCGCCTCCTCGGGCAGGAAGAACAGCAGCCCCTCCATCACCCAGACGGTGGGCTCCTCGGGGCGGAACCCGGCCGCCGGCAACTGGGCGGCCCAGTCCCCGGCCAGGTCCACGGCGACCGCGCGGCGCTCGCGGCCCGGCGGCAGCGCCGCGTCCGCCAGCATCGCCGACTTGGCCTCGAGCAGCGCCGGACGGTCGAGTTCGTACACGACGGTCCCCTCGGGCCAGGCCAGACGCCAGGCCCGCGTGTCCATGCCCGCGGCCACCAGGACCACCTGCCGGGCGGACCGCTTCGCCACCGCCTCCAAGGCCATGGTGTCGAGGTACTTGGTGCGCACGGCCAGGAAGGGTACGGTGCCGGCGCCCGCGTAGCGCTCCAGCAGGGTGAACCCGGTGGGCCCGGCCAGGGTCCGGGCGTAGGGGTCGGCGAAGATGCGGTCCGGGCGCTCGGTCTCCAGGGCGCGGGCGGCGGCGGTCCACTGCGCGGTGTACGAGACGGCTTCCAAGGTGCCGGTCCTTTCGGTCGGGCCCGCTCAGGCGGTGGTGGCCGACGGGCGGCGCAGGAAGATGCTGTGCAGGATCATGCTGAACACCGGGGCTCCGTCCGCGTCGAGCAGCTCGCAGCGGGGCTGCACGATGCCGCGGTCGGGCTGGGAGAGGGACGGCCGCGAGCCGAGCACCGTCAGCCGGGCGCGGAGCACGTCGCCGGGGCGCACCGGGCGGTGGTAGCGCAGCTCGTCGATGCCGGGGGAGCCGCAGCAGGCGCTGCCGGCGAGCAGGGTGTCGACGTAGCGCCGCATGAACAGGGACGCGGTGAGCCAGCCGCTGGCCACCAGCCCGCCGAACGGCGAGAGTTCGGCTGCGGCCGGATCGGTGTGGAACGGCTGAGGGTCGTACCGTTTCGCGAACTCGACGATCTCCTCGGCCGTGACCGTGACCGTGCCCAGGTCATGGATGTCGCCGGTCCGGAAGTCCTCCAGGTAACGCAACGATCGCACTCCTTGTCACGGGCGGGGGCGCCGCGCGTCCGCGGCGCCGGGGCAGGGGGCAGGAGCCGGCGGAGCCGGGTCAGTCCTCGCCGAGGATCAGCCGCATGCGCCGCTGGGGCCGGCCGGTGGCGAAGCCAGCCCGGTGCGCGGCGCGGGCCGCGTGCCCCACCTTGCGCAGTCCCCGCACGAACGGCAGGTTCAGCTGGCGTTTGGTGGCGCGGAACGCCTCGGCGTCGTATCCGGCGAAGCGTTCGGCGAGCTTCAGGGCGGTGGCGGCCAGGTCCTTGTCGGGGACGACCCGTTGCAGCAGTCCATCGCTCAACGCGTCCTCGGACGACCAGGGCTCGCCCGACATCAGCATCTCCTGCATCAGCGAGCGCCCCAGGGCTTGCTCCAGGACGTATCCGGCGTAGACCCCGGCGATGCCCAGCTGGAGGTGCGGCATGCTCAGCGAGCAGCTCTCGGAGCCGACGCGGTAGTCGCAGGTGAGGGCGAGCATCACGCCGATACCCGCGACATGGCCGTCCAGCGCGGCCACAGTCGGCTTGGTGACCTCCAGCGCGGCGACGCACAGGTCGGCGATGTCGTCGCTCCACGCGTCGACCTCGGCGCCGCCGACGAAGAACTGCATCTCGTGGAAGTCGCCGCCCACCGTGAAGGAGTGCTCGCGGTCGGCGCGCAGGACGACCGCGTGCACGGTCGCGTCGGCGGCCAGCCGCACCAGCAGGGCACGCAGTTCGCGCATGCGCCGCCGGCTCAGGGCGTTGGCGTGGTGCGGGCCCGTGAACACCACGGTCGCCACCGGTCCGCTGCGCTCGCATCTGAAGGTCTCAGCGTCGGACACCGCGGCGGCGCCCTCCGTCCTCGGTGATCACCCGACGATCGCGCGGCGGGCACCGGACGTCCGCGTACCGGTGGCGCGAGGGGCCGGCAGGCGCGGTCGCGGGTCCGGCCGGGAGCCCGGCCCGGCGGTGCGGGTGGCCGGTCGCCGGCAGCCGGCGCCGGCTGCCGGCGGGCAGTGCTGTCGGTTCCCTGACAGGCATGCGATCTCCAGGGCGGTACCTCGGAACGGGAAGAGGTGGTCCCCGGCGGGGACCACCCCGGTGGGGCACGGGCAGCGGCTACGGGCGGCTGGTGAGATATCCGCCCATGGTGCGGAAGAACTCGCGGCCGCTCAGCTCCCGCCCGTCGTCGGTGCGGACCCGCTCGACCACGAGGCCGTGTTCGGTGCCCCGGCGGGCGTCGGGACCGCAGACCACGGCCACGCCCTCGCCCTCGGGGCGGAACACCCGGCCGATGGTGCCGCCGAGGCGCAGCTGGGAGACCGAGGCGGACAGGATGCGGATGCGCTCGCCCTTGTAGTAGGCGAAGGCGTTGGGATACGGATCGACCTGGGCCCGGACCAGGTTGACGATGTCCCGGGCGGGCCATGTCCAGTCGATCCGGCTGTCTTCGACAGACCGCTTGTGGAAGAAGGTGGCCTGCGCCGGATCCTGCTTGATCCAGTCGGTACGGCCGGACCCGATGAGGTCGATGGCCTCCAGGGTGGCCGGCACGAACAGCTCCAGCGTCTTGTGGAACAGGTCGGTGACGGTGTCCTTGTCCTCGACGGGCACCCGCTTCTGCACCACGATGTCGCCGAGGTCGAAGTCCTCGTTCATGAAGTGGACGGTGACGCCGACCTCCGACTCGCCGTTGACGAGTGCCCAGTTGAGCGGGGCGAAGCCGCCGTAGCGGGGCAGCAGAGCGTCGTGGATGTTGATCGCGCCGTGCTTGGCCAGACCGTAGATGTGCGGGGCGACCCAGCTGCGCCAGTCCGAGGAGACCAGCAGGTCGGGCTGCAACTCCCTGAGCAGCTCCGCCACTTCGTCGTCGTTGGCGTACCTGCGCTCCAGGACCGGGATGCCGTGCTCCTCGGCGAGCTGGGCGACGGAGTCGTTCCAGATGGTCTCGTAGACGTGGTCGCTCGTGGGGTGGGTGATCACGAGCGGGACCTCGTGCTCCGACCTCAGCAGGGCTTCCAGGACGCGGTGGCCCCAGGTCTGGTAGCCCATGAAAACGATGCGCATGCGGGTCGCCTCTTTCCTTTCGGTCACGGACGCGTGAGGGGCAGGGACCACACGTAGGCGAAGCCGGCGCCCGCCTTGTGGTCGAAGGTGTCACCGGCCTCGTACGTGGCCAGCCGGCCGCTGTAGCGGGAGTTCTCCGAGCGCCGGGCGAGCACGGTGCACGAGCCCTTGTACAGCTCCATCGTGATCTCGCCGGTCACCTGCGGCTGGAGTGCGGCGACGAGGCCGTCCAGGGCGCGCCGCAGATCCGAGAACCAGTAGCCGTAGTAGGCGAGTTCGGCGTAGCGCAGGGCGAGGGCCTGCTTGTGGTGCAGGGTCTCGCGGTCGAGGACGATCGCCTCCAGCTCCTCGTGCGCGGCCATCAGCACGGTAGCGGCGGGCGCCTCGTAGATGCCGCGCGTCTTGAAGCCGACGATCCGGCTTTCCACGATGTCGATACGGCCCACACCGTGCCGCGCGGCCAGGGAGTTGAGCCGGCGCACCAGCTCCACCAGCTCCAGCTTCTCCCCGTCGAGGGCCACGGGGACGCCGCCCTCGAAGCGGATCGTGACCTGCTCCGCGGTGTCCGGGGCCGACTTGGGGTCGGCGGTGAGCTGCCAGGCGTGGGCCGGCGGCGGCTGCTCGATGTCGTCCAGCTCACCGCACTCGATACTGGTGCCCCAGATGTTGGTGTCGATGCTGTACGGGTTCTCCTTGGTGACCGACACCGCGATGCCGTGCTCGCGGGCGTACGCCAGCTCGCTGTCCCGCGTGGTCAGTTCCCAGTCGATGACCGGCGCGAGCACCTTCAGGCCCGAGTCCAGCGCGGTGACGCTGGTATGGAAGCGGACCTGGTCGTTGCCCTTGCCGGTGGCCCCGTGTGCGACGGCGTCCGCGCCCTCGGCGTGCGCGATCTCCACCATGCGCTGGGCGATCAGTGGACGCGACAGCGGGGCCGCGACCAGGTACTTGTTCTCGTAGCGGGCGTGCGCCTGAAGGGCGGGCAGCGCGAAGTCGGCCAGGAAGCGCTCGGCGAGCGGCTCCATGTAGACCTTGGAGGCGCCGGTGGCCAGGGCGCGCTCCTTGACGGCGTCGAGGGACTCGAGCTGGCCGATGTCCGCGCAGAAGGCGATGACCTCGGCGTCGTAGCGCTCCTTGAGCCAGTGCAAGGCCACGGAGGTGTCCAGGCCTCCGGAATAGGCGAGCACGATCTTCATGGGGTCTCCGGGATGTCGGGTCGGCTGGGGTGCGGGCGGGTCAGCGCTGCTCGAGGGCGGGCAGGTCGGCCGCGACGGTGTCGAGGACCTTGGCGAAGTCGGCGCCGGCGGCGATCTCGCGGGCCGCCCGGAACGTCGCGGCCTGCGCGGTGCCGAGCTTGTCCCGGGTGCGCTCCAGCCACCCGGCGTGCCCCTGGGCCGTCTGCCGCAGTTCGGCGCGGACGGCCTCGACACTCTGCGGGGAGGTGCCGCCGGGACTGGTGTAGCTGGTGACCGCGGTGCGCGGGGCGAAGATGCGGGCGAGCACCGACTCCTCGACGGGGTGGCCGAGTTCGGCCAGGATCTCGGCGCCGGCCTTGGTGTCGCGCAGTGTCGCGCCGCGCTTGATCAGGGCGCCGACGAGGGAGCCGGTGATGTGGTGGGTCTCGCGGAACGGCAGGCCGTGCTCGGCGACCAGGTAGTTGGCGAGTTCGGTGGCCGTGGAGAAGTTGTCCCAGCACAGGTGTTCGCCGCGGGCGCTGTCGAAGCGCAGTTCCTTGGTCTGCCCGGCGACGATGCGCAAGGTGGACAGATAGGTGTCGATGGCGTTCCACAGGTACGGCTTGTCGTCCTGCAGGTCGCAGCTGTAGCCGAGGGTGACGCCCTTGGCCATGGTGAGCAGCTGGACCAGGGTGCCGGCGGTGCGTCCGGCCCGGCCGCGGGTGAGTTCGGCGACGACCGGGTTCTTCTTCTGGGGCATGATCGAGCTGCCGGTGGCGTAGGCGTCGGAGACCTCCACGAGGCTGTACTCGTGGCCGCTCCACATGACGATCTCCTCGGCCATGCGGGAGAGGTTGTTGCCGCCGATCGCGAAGGCCGAGGCCGTCTCGATGAGGTAGTCACGGGCGCTGGTGGCGTCGAGTGCGTGGCTGAGCACACCCCGGAAGCCGAGCAGCCGGGCGGTGAGTTCGCGGTCCAGCGGGAAGGAGGTGCCGGCCAGCGCGCAGGCGCCCAGGGCGGACTCGTCGGTGCGGTCGAAGGCACCGCGCAGCCGCCGTACGTCGCGCAGCAGCATGCTGGCGTGGGCGGTCTTCCAGAAGGCGACGGAGACCGGCTGGGCGGCCTGGCTGTGGGTGTAACCGGGGAGGATGGCGAGGAGTTCCTCCTCCGGGAAGGAGAGCAGGACGTCGACGAGCGCGAGGTTCGCGGCGACGGCGTCGAGCTGGACGCGGCGCAGGTACATCCGGGTGTCGGTGGAGACCTGGTCGTTGCGGGAGCGGGCGGTGTGCATGTGCCCGCCGGTCTCGCGGCCGAGGTCCTCGATCACCATCTGCTCGATGTTGAAGTGGACGTCCTCCAGCTCGGGCCGCAGGGCGAGTTCACCGCGCTCGTGCTTCTCCCACAGCCGCAGAAGAGCGCCGAGGATCGCCCGGGCGTTGTCGGCGGGGATGATCCCGCGCTTGCCGAGCATCAGCACATGGGCGATGTCCTGCCACAGGTCGGCGAAGATGAGTCGGACGTCGATGTCGGTGGTGAGCGTGTAGTCGAGGACCTCGGAGGTGATGTCCTCGTCGAACCGGCCGCCCCACAACTTGTCAGTCACACGTGATCCTTTGCGTACAGGCGTACAGAAGTCCGGCTGTTTCAGGCAGTGCAGGAGGAATGACCCGCACCGGGTCTCCTCGGTGGCAAGCGTCTCTGCCGGCGGATGCCCCGATCCTCGGCGGGGCGGCGACGGGCTGTCCACAGCCGGACGCTGGCCGTGACCTGACGTGTCCGGCTCCGGACAGGAAGGGCGGTCACGGAGCCGGGCCGCAAGATTCCTTGCGGGCGGCGCGGTTGAGTCAATAACTTCTGTGTACGGTGCAGTTTTCTCGGATGATCTCCCAGATAACCCGGCGTCCAAGAGTTTTCTTACCTTCCGTTACGTGGCCGTAATGTGCCATGGCCTTTCCCGGTCGAAGCGTCGTCCTTTTCCTGTCGCGCGTGAGCGGGGAGTATTGAATTGCGGCCGGAGGGAAGCCGGCCCGCAAGAGCTGACAAAGGGGATGGAATGCGCAACGAGAGCATCAAGGCCACGCGAAGCCGAGTCGCCGTGCTTCTGATGGGGGTCGCCATGCTCGCGGTGCTGGTCGGTGCCGCCGGAGAGGGCGAGGAGCGGGCCGCGGCGCACGCCGTGACGGTGAGCGCCGAACCGGGTGATCTCGCCTGGGGCTGATCCGCCGGCCGACGCCGACGCCGACGTCGGCGTGCAGCGGGCCATCGCGCGATGCGATGGCCCGCTTCGGTATGTCCGGGCCCGCCGTGGCGTGGAATCCGGTCTGTCCGCAGCCTGTCGGCGGGTCCGCGGTCCGCCCCGGTGGCGGCCGCGGTCGCGACCTGGGAGTGATCTCAGTGTTTGATCATGCCATAGTGAGCATGATTATGAGGAGGGTTGCCTGTGCGACATACGTTGACTGACCAGGAACATCGCCTGCTGCGGCTGCTGCTCGGCGATCCCTCGGCGGATCCGCGTGCGGCTGGCGAGGCCCTCGGTATGCACGAGGACGAACTGGAGAGGGTGCTCGGTCGGTTGAGCCGGGCCGGGCTGGTGCGCCGGCTGGATGTCCGGGGCGAGGCGGTGGCCCTCACCCCGGACGCGATTCTCGCCCGCCTGGTCGCCCTCCAGGAGGAGGAGTCCCGCGAGCGTCTCGCCGAGCTGGAGCGGTTCCGGGAGACCCTGTCCGTGCTCAGTTCCTCTCTGCTGCGGCTGCGCATGGAGGGCGAATGCATGCCCCAGACCGACCGGTTGGTAGGTCAGCGTGAGATATCGGTCGCGCTGGAGGGCGCGGCCACGCAGGCCCGTACCGAGGTGCTGAGCATGCACCCGGGCTCGCCGCTGCCGCACGCCATGCTGAAGGACAGCATGCAGCGCAACCGCCAGGTCATCGAACGCGGCGTCAGCATGCGCTCCATCCACCTGAGCACGATGCTCAAGGTGCCGCACGGCAGGGCGCACCTGGCGGAGCTCCAGGAGGCGGGCGCCGAGGTGCGGGTGGCCTCGGTGCTGCCCTTCCGGCTCATCGTGATCGACCGGGCCGTGGCCTACGTACCGGCCCGCACCACCGAGTCCGATCCGGAGGCCATGACCGCGCTGGAGGTGCGGGACCCCGACTTGCTGGGCCTGTTCATCTCGGTGTTCGAGTTCTGCTGGGTGCACGGCGCCACTGACTCGTCCGGTGTCGTGCCGAGCGCCGACATCGGGGAGGAGGAACTGGACAGCAGGGAGCTGTCGCTGGTCCGCATGCTTGGCCAGGGCATGAAAGACGATGCCATCGCCAGGTCGCTCGGGATCTCCTCGCGCACCCTGCGCCGCATCATGACCGACCTCATGCGCAAGCTGCGGGCGGACTCCCGTTTCCAGGCCGGCGCGCATGCCGTGGCCCGCGGCTGGCTCGACATCTGACCGGACACCCTCCGCACCCCTCGCCCTCTGTCTCCCCGTCTCCCCGGCGCGTTTCCGTTACCGGCCAGTCTGGCGGCAGTCGGCCCCTGCCGTGACCCGTCCGGGGCCGGCCGCCCGGTGTCACGACCGCACGCGGCCAGTCCCGCAGGGGGCCTCCACGGGATCAACCGGGATATCTTTCCAGCGGTCGCAGGCCGGAAAAACATCATTCGGCCGACCACTTGCCCACGGGATATCACGCCGATCTCGAAATGTGGGACGGGCTTTGCGGGCAGGTGGTCGCCATTCGAGATCCGTTCATCGATGCATCGAATTCCGCGCGTTCCCTGCCCCGAATGGGAGGCGCGCATTCAGCGACCGTCCCCTTGCCAGGGGGAGCCGTTTCAACAGAGCATGGACGAGGTCGCATGACGGACGGCACCGGCACCGCCCCGGCACTGCCCCCGGCGTTCCGCGCGGTGGCGCTCGCCGTCCTCGGGGCCCGGACGGCACCCTCTACGCGGCCGTGCAGACAGGCACGCCGTTCCTGCGGCCGCATCCGGACGAGGTCGGGGAGACGAT
This sequence comes from Streptomyces rubradiris, assembly GCF_016860525.1. Lineage (NCBI taxonomy): Bacteria > Bacillati > Actinomycetota > Actinomycetes > Kitasatosporales > Streptomycetaceae > Streptomyces > Streptomyces rubradiris. The sequence goes on along the minus strand of NZ_BNEA01000007.1, from coordinate 551,587 downwards.
TCGCTGGGTCAGCGAGCAGGACTACCCGGCGCGGGGCGAGTGGTGAGCGACGCCGTTGCCGTCGCACCGCGGTACCTGAAGCGACTGCTCGACGAGGTCGCCCCGATCCGACCTCATCGACATCCGGGAGCCCCGCGAGTGGGAAATCGTGCGCATCCCCGGCGCCCGCCTGGTGCCGATGGGGGAGTGGCTGGACGGGGCCGCCCTGCCGGCGCTGTGGCAGGACCGTACCCCGGTCTTCTGCTGCCGGACCGGGGTGCGCATGCTCCGGGTCCTGGCCGTGGCGCGGGCGGCCGGGTTCGTCGGCGCGGTACACCTGGAAGGGGGCGTCGTCGGATGGGTGAACGAGATCGATCCCCGGCTCCCGGCGTACTGAGCGTGCCGCTGCGGCACGGTCCGGGCGGACCGCGCCGCAGCGCGGCCGGCTCAGGTGGTGTAGTCGGCGTTGATCTTGACGTAGCCCTCGGTGAGGTCGCAGCCGTAGACGGTGAACGCGCCGTCGCCGATGCCGAGGTCCACCCGGATGACCACCTCCTCGCCGGTCAGATACCGTGCGGCCTGCTCCAGCAGCGCGTCGCTCGGCTCCTCCGGGTGCATGGGGAGGTCGTCGAACCAGACCCGTACCCGGGGCGGTTCGATGTCGGTCTCGTCCTCCAGCTTGCCGATGGCCATCACGACCCGGCCCCAGTTGGGGTCGGCCCCGTGCACGGCCGTCTTCACCAGGGGCGAGTTGACCACGCTCTTGCCGACCCGCTTGGCCTGGGCGTCGTCGCGGGCCCCGGTGACCTGGACCTCGATGAGCTTGCTGGCGCCCTCGCCGTCGGAGGCGATGTCGCGGACGAGGTGCAGGGCGACGGTGTACAGCGCCTGCTCGAACTCGGCGAGGTCGACGGGACCGGCCAGGCCGTTGGCGAAGATTGCGGCGGTGTCGCTGGTGGAGGTGTCGGTGTCGATGCTCAGGGCGTTGAACGTGCGGTCCATCACCCGGCGGAACAGGGCGTCGAGTTCGGCGGCCGGGATGTCCGCGTCGGTGAAGAAGAAGGTCAGCAGGGTGGCCATGTTCGGTTCGATCATGCCCACGCCCTTGGCGATACCGGCGAGCACGGCGTCACCGACCCGCACGCTGAGGTACTTGGGCCGGGTGTCCGTCGTCATGATGGCCGCGGCCGCCGCCGCGTAGTCCGCCTCCGGGAACGGCCAGGACAGCGCGTCGATTCCGGCCCGGATGCTCTCCATGGGGTAGGGCCGGCCGATCACCCCGGTGGAGCCGATGACCAGTTCCTCGGGGTCGATGCCGACGATCTCGGCGACCCTGCGGCGCACCTCGGCCGCGTTGGCCGCGCCCGTGCTGCCGGTCGCGACGTTGGCGTTCCGGGAGAGCACGACCATGCCGCGGCTCTGCTGCCGGGGCGCCGCCTCACGGCTGAGGACGACGCTCGGTCCCGCGAAGCGCGACCGGGTGAACACGGCGGCGGAGCGGGCGGGCACCTCGGAGACGACGGCCGCGAAGTCGTCCTCGACGTCCTTGAGCCCCATGTTCCTGGTCACGCTGCGAAAGCCCTTCGGGCCCATCGTCGGCATGGTGTGCGTTCCTTCCCGAGCGGGTGACTGGGGGTGAATGAAGATTCCATCCACCGTACATTCAATCAACCTGTCCCGGCAACGCATTCTCGACAAATGCCATGTGAAGCGCGGAGTTTGAGTGGCGAATCGCGATCAGGCCCTCCTGCATAACTATCCAACTACCCCTGAGATATGAAGGAGGGTCCGTGTCGGCGATCGACAGCGCGACAGCGACCGTGACGTGCGAGATACGTTCCGGGGGCGTCGCCCTGGTGGAGTTCTCCGGCGGCGACGAGGCCGACGCCTGGATCGACGACATAACCGACGTGTACGGCACCATCGCCGGCATCGACGGCTTCGCGATCGGCGTCGGTCTCCAGATCGCCCTCGGCCACGCCCTGCGCATCGCCTCGTACACCACCACCGCCGTGCAGCCGACCCGGGCCCGGAGTCAACGGCCGCTTCGTGGAGGGCCTGAGCCGGGTCCGCGACGAGGGCAAGCGGTCCCACCGGGCCGCCTTCTCGGCCGGCGAGGCCCAGCAGCGCATGCGCCGCGTCATCGCAAAGGCGAGACCGTGACCTCGCTCAACCACCCCGGCCCCGTCGGCAAGTGGTGCGTGGTCAGCAACGCGCCCGTCCCGGCCCCAGCCCCCTGTCCCGAAGCGCCGACCTCGACGACCCGCACGTGTATTACCGCGGACCCGCCGGCGCCGCACTGCCCTGCAACCGCCGTTCATCCTCGCCATCCGCACCCCGACCGCGTCTCCCGAAGACCCGGAACACACCGCCGCCACTGTCCTGTGCACCGAGGCCGACGCCGCCACCCTGCGCATCTCCGCGTTCGACGAGGACCCGGCCTACTACGCCGTCAACCGGCTGCGCGGTCTTTTCGCGTACTTCACGGACCTGCGGCTTGCGCCCCTCGGGGGGAGATGTACGGGGGCCGCGCCCGTGCCGTGGGCGCGGCCCCCGTGTGCCGTGACCCGGGAAGCTACCCGGCGATCCCCTCGAGGTCGCCGACCGCCTGCTCGATGTCCGGCAGCGTCAGCATCGCCAGCTGGGCCGCCCGCATCCGCGCCCTGGGTGCCGGGTCGGCGAGCAGCGTCCGGCACATGTCGGTGATGCCTCGCGCGCTGCGGTCGGTGATGTGTCCGCCCAGTCCCAGCTCCGCCACGCGCTCCGCGTTGGTGTGCTGATCCCCGAAGTGCGGCAGCACCGCCAGCGGAGTGCCGGTGCGCAGGGCCTCGCGGACGCTGTTGAAGCCGCCGTGGGTGAGGAACAGGTCCACCGACTCCAGCAGCAGCGGCTGCGGCACCCGCTCGGTCACGCGGACGTGCCCGGGCAGCCCTTCGGTGTCCACCGGAATCCCGGAGGTCGACACGACCACCGTGCAGTCGTCCAGCTCGGCCGCGGCCCCCAGGATCGCCTTCAGGCTCTCGGCGACGTCGGGGATCTCCACCGGCAACGGGTTGGCCCCGGCATCCATCTGCTCGCGCACCACCGGCAGGGCGGTGCCGATCGCGGCGTACACCAGGGGCCGGTCCGTGGGCAGTTCGACGACCCACCCGGGCAGCACCTGGTGCCGCTCGACGTCCACCGTCTGCCGGTAGGACAGCGTCGGCGGCAGGTGCCGGCAGAAGGAGTGGGAGGGCGGTACGTAGTCGACACGGCCGTGCGCCACGAGGGACAGCGGATCGTCCCGCTCGGGCAGGCCCAGCTCCCGGCGCCGCTCGTTGAGCCGGGGCAGTACCTCTTCGGGCTCGATGGTGTTGGAGAACCCGGAGGGCGTCGGCAGTTGCGGCACGCCCAGCCGCTCGGCGGTGAGCACCGCGGCCATGTCCATGCCGTCCCGCAGGATCAGATCGGGCCGGAAGTCCCGGGCGATGGGGGCGAGGATGTCCAGGTGCGGCTTGAGGCCCGGACCGGCCAGGGCGCGCATCAGCAGGCGCAGCAGGACCGGGGAGGACAGGGACAGGTCGTCGCTCTCCTGGAGCTCGCCGAGATGCGGGGCGATCAGGGCGGCCGGGTCGAACTGCGGTAAGACGGCGCGGACTTCCACGTCGTCGTCGTGGAACACGGGGGCCAGGGCCTCGGTGGTGACCACTACGACCTGATGCCCGGCTTTGGCGAGGGCGCGCAGCAGGGGCAGTTGAGCACGCCCGTGTGAGGGGCTGCCGAGCGTGGTGCACAGGACTCGCATGGGGGGTTGGCCTTTCTCTCGTGGAGTGTCGGCGGTGGCGGGCGAAAGGGGATGGGGTCGGCCGGAGCACGCGGGAGACCCGGACGGACGACGCAGGACGCCGGTGCGACCGATCGGCGCGTCAGGTGCGGACGGCCGCGGCGCCGGTCGTCCGCACCCGGCTCATGCCACCCGTGCCGGTGTGCTCGCGCGTCCGACGCCCTGCCAGCTCAGTCCGGCCCGGGCGAGCCGGTCCGGGTCCAGCAGGTTGCGGAAGTCGTGGACCTCGCGGCCCGTCATGCGCGCGGCGATCGCCGCCCAGTCGAGGTCGCGCAGCTGCGGCCACTCGGTGAGGACGACACAGGCCGCGGCCCCCTCCGCCGCCCGCACCGGGTCGTCGGCGAGCTCGGCCAGATCGCTCAGGTCGGGCTGCTCGTCGCACAAGGCCGGGTCGTACGCGGTGAGTTCGGCGCCCCGCTCGCGCAGCAGCCGGGCGACGGCGAGCGCGGGCGAGTCGCGCAGGTCGGAGGTGCCTGCCTTGAACGTCAGCCCATACAGGGCGAGTCGTACGCCGTGCAGCGAGCCGTCCGGGCCGCGCCCGCACGCGGCGGCGATCCGCTCGACGAGCCGGCGCTGATGGGCGACGTTGGTGTCGATCGTGGCGCGCAGCAGCGGGAAGTCGACCCCGGCCTGCTCGCACACGGTGAGCAGGGCGTGGGTGTCCTTCGGCAGGCAGGAGCCGCCCCAGCCGGGCCCGGGCAGCAGGAAGGAGGAGCCGATGCGCGGGTCCCGCCCGATGCCCTCCGTGACATCACCGATGTCGGCGCCGAACCGCTCGCAGGCGGTGGCGAGGTTGTTGGCGAAGGAGAGCTTCATCGCGAGGAAGAAGTTCGCCGCGTACTTGGTCAGTTCGGCGCTCGCCGGGTCGGTGAGCACCAGCGGCGCGTCCAGCGCGGCGTACAGATCGGCCACCCGCCGGGCGGCGTCCCGGCGGGCGGCGCCGATCACGATCCGGTCGGGGTGCAGGAAGTCGTGGACGGCGCGGCCCTCGCGCAGGAACTCGGGGTTGCTCACGACGGACACGTCAGCGCGTCCGAGCAGTGCGGCGACGCGCTCGCTGGTGCCCACCGGCACGGTCGACTTGTTGACGACCACGCAGCCGGGCGCCAGTACGTCACGTATCTGCTCCGCGACGGCCTCCACGGCGGCGAGATCGGCGGCGCCGCCCGCGCCCATGGGCGTGGGCAGGCACAGGAAGACCACCTCGGCCTGAGCGACGGCGGCCGCGGTGTCCTCGGTGAACTCCAGCCGGGCCGCCTCCAGGGCGTCCCGGACGGTCTCGGGCAGGCCGGGCTCCAGGATGTCCACCCGGGCCGCGCGCAGCCGTTCCACCTTGCGGGGGTCGGCGTCCGCGCACACCACGGCATGGCCGAGGGAGGCGAGACAGGCACCGGTGGTCAGTCCGACGTAACCGGTACCGACCACGGCGACGCGTTGAGCAGGCACAGAAGATCACCATTTCCGGTCGATGGGGCCCGTGGGACGGTCTCGGTGGCGCGCCGGGAGGGCGCGCGCCGCAGCGTCGTGCGGGCGACCTGGAACGGGCCGACTCCGTCGTACGGCCCTGGGACAGGGAGGAACTGAAGTCATCAATCGTTGACCCGTTCCAGGTATGGCATGTGGAGCGAAGACACGTCAACGTTTGATGACAACGATCGGTGACTTTGAGCCAGCCGCCACAGGCTGGAACATGGGCCGTTGGCGGGCGGGCCGCCTGACGATGGAGGTTTGGTGACGTGACGGGAGTACAGAACGGCGAGGCGTCGGAAGCGGTGGTCGACCGGCCCGCCCGGAGGCGTTCGGCCACGGCCACGCGCGCGGCGCTCAGGACCGCCGCGGCCTTCCGGTTCGGCAAGTACGGATACGAGGGCACCAGTGTGCGCGACATCGCGGGTGACGTGGGCGTGGACGCGGCTCTCGTCTACCGTTACTTCGGCTCGAAGGAAGCACTGTTCAACGACGTGACGGGTGCCGGCAAGATCTTCGAGCCCCTGCTCCAGGAGCCGGTGGAGGCGATACCCGACTGGCTCTGCGCCATGCTCCTGGGGGCGCCGAAGGACGGGGAGTTCACCCACCCGGTGCTCTCGGTGCTGCGGTCCTCCGGCAAGGGCGAGGCGGTGGCGCGGCTGCGGGCGGATTTCAGCGAGGTGTTCTCCACGCGCCTGGCGGCCCGCCTCGGCGGCCCGGACGCGGAGCTGAGGGCGGAGCTCCTGGCGGCCTGGATGCTCGGTACCAGTCTCGTCCTCACGGAAATCCGCCCCCCGGCGCTCCAGTCGGCGCCGGACGCCAAGCTGGAGAAGTATCTCCGGTCGGTCATCGCGACGCTCCTCGGCCCGGCGGCACTTGACGGAGGGACACCCGAGACGGCGGACTGCGGCCGGGCCGCGGGCGACCCCTGCGCCACGATGCCGACCGGGAACGGGGGAGAAGCCGATTGAAGTAAACATGCGGTCGTACGTATTCTTTGTGGGGCTCGGAACCGCTGAGCCAGTTGCGCCTTGCCGTGAAAGGGATGCCCCACGTGTCGAATGCCAGCCCCACCATCAAGGCCGCGCCCGGCGCGCGGCCGAGCCCAGGGGACGCGGTGCCCTGGGCCACGCTGTCGACCGTCATGATCGGTATGTTCATGGCGATCCTGGACTCGTTCATCGTCGTCGTGGCCGGCCCGGCCATCCAGACCGAGCTCAAGGCGACCGCGAGCGAGCTGCAATGGGTCCTCGCCGGTTACCAGTTGAGCTACGCCGTCGTCCTGATCACCGGAGGGCGGCTCGCGGACCTCTACGGACGCAGGCGCATCTTCGTCATCGGGACGGCGGTCTTCACGCTCTCGTCCCTCGCCTGTGCCGTGGCCGGCGGCCCGGGCGTGCTCATCGGCGCCCGCATCGTCCAGGGCCTCGGCGCGGCCCTGATGGTGCCGCAGGTCTTCACCGTCATCACGCTGACCGTCTCGGCGCAAAGCCGGCACCGTGTCTTCGGCGTCCTCGGGGTCGTCATGGGGATGGCCTCGGTCAGCGGTCAGGTGGTCGGCGGCCTCCTGATCGGCGCGGACCTCTTCGGCTCCGGCTGGCGCTCGGTGTTCTGGGTGAACATCCCCATCGGCGTCGCCACCATCCTGCTGGCCCTCGCGCACGTACCGGAGTCGCGGGCGGAGCGGACCCGCAAGCTCGACGTGCCCGGTGTCCTGGTCCTCAGCGCGGCCCTGCTGCTGCTCACCTACCCGCTCATCCAGGGCCGGGACGCCGGCTGGCCCTGGTGGACGTGGGCCTGCTTCGCGGCGAGCGCCGTGGCGTTCGCGCTCTTCGCCGTGCTGGAGCGAGCTGTCGACCGGCGCGGCGGTGAGCCGCTCATCAAGCCGTCACTCTTCGCCCAGCGCTCGTTCTCGCTCGGCATCGTCCTGGTCCTCACCGTGTACGCGCTGCTGACCTCGTACTACCTGGCGCTGTCCGTCTCGATGCAGGAAGGGCTGGGCATGTCGGCCCTCGGCGCGGGGCTGGTCTACGCGCCGGCGGCGGTGACCTTCTTCGTCTGCGGTCTGGTCGCCGGGCGGCTCGTGCCCAAGTACGGCCGCCGCGTACTGGAGACCGGTGCGGTCGTCCTCTCGGCCGGCTATCTGACGACCGCCGTGGTCCTGCTGTCCGGGCCGCGTCTGACGCCCCTGCTCGTCATCCCGACGCTGATGCTGCAGAGCGTAGGAGGCGGACTGCTGATCACCCCGTTGCTCAACACGGTCCTGGCGCGGATCGATCCGCAGACCGCGGGGATGGCCTCCGGATCGCTGTCCACCGCTCAGCAGGTCGGTGCGGCGCTGGGGGTGGCGGTCGTCGGAGCGGTGTTCTTCCACGCCTTCCGCACGGGTGCCGCCTCGGGCGACCGGGTGCACGCGGCGGGACATGCGTTCGCGCTGACGTCCCTGACGGCCTGCGCCATCGCGGCGCTCGCGGCCCTGCTGGTGTTCCTCCTGCCGAAGGCGCCGCCGACGAAGGCGTGAGGGCACGGAGCGGGCGGGCCGGCGCCTTGCGGGGATCGCTCCCCGCAAGGCGCCGGCCCGTTGCCGCGTACGGGGCGCGAGGAACGCTCAGGCCGTCTTCAGAAGAGCTTCCACGGTACGGCGGACCTTGGCGATGACATCCTCGTCGCCCAGCCGCAGGGCCGTGTTGGCCGCGCAGAGCACGGAATCGATCTGGAAGACCGCGAGGTCGATGTCGAGTTCCGCGATCTCCTGGGACCCGACGGCGGTCCGCAGTTCCTTCCCGATCGTGTCGAGCCATTCCCGATGATGGCGCAGGAGGGCGTCACGGACCGGTCCGGGCCTGCTGTCGAAACGGGCCATGTTCGCGACGACGAAACAACCGCCTTCGAACAGCGGTGTCCTCGCGTACGCGATCCAGTGCTCGATCAGCGAGCGCAGCCGGGCGGCTCCGGGCGCCGCGTCCCGTGCCGGGCGGACGACCGCGTCGATGAACATCTCGCGCGCGTACTCGAGGGTCGCGAGCTGGAGCGTCTCCTTGGACCTGAAGAGGGTCTGGATGCCCGCCTTGCTCATGCCCGTATCGGTCGCGAGACGGCCGAAGCTCACGTCGTCCAGTCCGTCGACCGAGGCGATGTCGACCGCGCGACGCAGCGCGGCCTCACGCGTCCGCGCCCCTTTGAGCAGGCGTTTGTCGGTGACCGGCACCGTGTCCGCTCGCGTGGTGAACGTGCGTGCTCCAGTGTCCATACGGTCGATCGTACTCGGGCCCGGGCGAGCGGCGTGTACGGGCCGGTTTCAGCGCGTGCGGTGCGCCAGGACGGCGGCCAGTGCCCGGACCATCTCACCGGCCATGACGGCCTGGCCCGAGGTGGAGAAGTGGACCCGGTCCGCGCTCAGCAGGTTCTCCCGGGAGTTGACGGGGTGATCCCACATGTCGACGACCACGGCGCCGTACTCGCCGGCCAGGGTGCGGATGAGGTCGTTGAGGGTGAGGACGCGCTCCGTCCAGTCGGGGAAGACCGGCACGACGTAGGCGCGCCCCAGGGTGAAGGTCGTCAGCAGCGCGTCCGTGGCCGCCGCCAAGTCGTACATCGCGCGCAGGTCGCGCTCGATCTCCCGGAAGTCCGGTGCGCGGCGCAGGAGGTCGTTGGCGCCGCAGGGGAGATGCAGGAGGTCCGGGGCGAACTCCCGCATCGCGTCGGTCTGATGGGCGAGGGTGTCGACCGTCGTCGCGCCGCTCACCGCCGTGTTCAGGTAGGCCAGCCCGGGTCGCACCTGTCGCAGGACGTGCGCGACGCGATCGCACCAGCCCTGGTCGCCGTAGCCGGCGCTCTTGTCCCCCGTCCCCGCCGAAAGGCTGTCCCCGATCACGGCGTAGCGCTGCCAGGGGGCATCGAACAGCATCGCCGCGGCGTCGAGCGTGGCGAGGCAGAAGGGATCGGTCTCCTCGGTGAAGGTCGTAGCCATAATAAAAGAGTGCGGCCGACCGTATGTATTGTCAATGTGTGTCCCGCACCCGGGAGGCGCGACCATCGAGCACGCGCGGTCCCACGCGACCGCGCGCTCGGCGTCCGCCTGAGCGGCCGGCGGGCCCGGCCGCTCAGGACTGCCTCAGCTCCGCGCGGGCAGTCCGCGTCCGGCGGCCACCGTGTCGCGGTCCGCCGCGGCGGTCAGGGACCGCACGGCGGCGCCGGCGTCGGCCAGGCCCGCGCCGCAGTTGTCACCGCAGCCGGTGATCGGGCGGGCGGTCGCCTTGATTTGGAGTACGAGGCGCGGTTGCCCCGGCGGCGACGGTGATACGCGGTCGCAGTTGGCCGGCGTGTAGGCGTCGGCATGGGCGTCGTCGTTGCCGGCCGCCACGACGACGGTGGTGCCGCGGCGCACGGCGGAGTCGATGGCCTGCTGGTACGCGTCCGAGTAGGGGGCCTTCTCGCCGAGGCCGAGGTTGATGACCTTCGCCGGGGTCTTGTTGGCCGGAACCCCGGGGACGGTGCCGCCGGCTGCCCAGACGATCGCCTCGATGGTGTCGGACTTCCCGCCGCCGCACGCCCCGAGGACGCGTACGGGCTGCACCCCCGCGTCGTGGGCGGTACTGGCGACGCCCAGGCCGTTGCCGGCGCGCGCGGCGACGGTTCCGGCCACGTGGGTGCCGTGCCAGTAGGCCTCGCTGCCGGGCGAGCCGGGTTCGCTCGCACTGGCCGGGCTCGGTCCAGGAGCCGGGGTCGTGGTAGTCGGGGTCGCGGCCGTTTCCGTCCCGCGCCCGGTCCGGGCCGGTGATGAAGTCGTAGCCGGGGATGATCCCGGGTTGGAGGTCGGAGTGGGTGACGTAGCCGGTGTCGAGGACGGCGACGGGCACGCCCTTTCCCGTGGCCGGTTCCCAGGCGGGCGGCACGTTCATGCCGGCGGCTTCGTCCCACAGGTCCCACTGGAAGCGGTAGTAGGGGGCGTTGGGGGTGACCGCGGCCATGGGCCGTACGCGGCTGTCGGGTTCGGCGTAGGCGACGTCGGGCTCGGACTTCACCTGCTCGGCCACGGCGGCCAGGGGCTTCGGCTGGTTACCGGTCGTGCGCTGGGCCACCTTGAGCAGGACGGCACCGGTGGCCAGACGCCGTACGAAGGTCAGGGCGGTGCCGGTCTTCCGGGACTTGAGGGCGTCCCGCACGGCTTGGTCGGAGCGTGCCTTCGGCGAGCCGGGCGCGAAGCCGACGATCAGCCGCTCCGCCCGGGGCGGGTGCCGGGACCCGACCGTGGCGGACGGCTGCGCGGCTGCGTGGGGAGACAGAACCATGGGCACCGTCAGGGCGGCCAGTGCCGCGGCCAGAACGCACGAGCGTCGTCTTGAGGAGATGTGCACGGACTTCAGCCCCCCAGGGGGAGAGGGCGAGTCGGGGCGGCGTCGCTGCCTGGTCGCGGCCCGGAACACGGTGGTTGCCCGGAGTCTCGCCGTAAGGCGCGCGCGGAGTGAACCACCGTGTGGAGGCGCGGAGTACCGCCTCGACCGCCCGCGCACAACCCGCCCGCCCGCGCTGCCGACGCCCCCTCCGTCAGCCGGCCTTACGGCCCCCGGCGACCGGGACGTGGACCTTCCGGGCCCAGGCGACCGGAACGTGGGCTTCCCGGCCCCGGGCTGGTCTCAGTGGAACCGCGTCGTGTACAGCCGGGCCTTGTAGATCTGGGCGCCGGGGCGGGTGCGGTCGCCGCCCGCGGAGAAGTGGACGGTGGGCCCGCCCCACACGGAGTCCTCCGCATCGGGGTCCGTGGTCCACATGGCCTGGCCGTTCGCGTGGCGCACGTAGGACTTGGGGTGGGGCAGCGAGGCGACGGTGGTGAGGGCGCGGGTCGCCTTGTGGAGGGAGTAGACGTGACGGCTGTCGGCGACCAGCAGGGTGCCGGGCCGGCTGTAGTCCGGCTGGAGGTCGTGGCCGTTGCCGGCGATCCTGATGTCCGGTCCGTGCTTGACCAGCCGGGAGTCGCGCATCGATCCGGTCACGCGGTAGCTGCGCACGACGGTGCCACCGGTCACCCACAGCAGTTTGTTCTGGTCGTCCCACAGAACGGCGTGGGCCTTGGTGAACTCGAGGGTCTGCACCTCCTTCAGGGTCGCCGGGTCGCTGCTGGACGGCCCGAAGACGTGCAGCCGGTCCCGTGAGCCGGCGACCACGACCGTGCCGGCGTCCGGCACGCGCTCGATGCAGTGCGGATAGCTGGTGATGCGCGCCGACCACAGCAGGTCGGCCCGGGTCAGATGCGCTTTCGAGGTCACGTTGACGATCGCGGCCCGGCCCTCGCCGGGGCGGCCGAACGTCATCAGCGCGATCATGCCGTAGCGCCGGGTGTCCCGGAACCGGATCTCGAAGGGATGGTCCCAGCCGGGGGCGTTGCCCGTGCTGAAGCTCCAGCGGACATGGGCGTCGGTCCACTGGGCGTCGCGGTCGAAGAGGAGGATGCGGCCGGTGCGCTGTTCGGTGATCGCCACCCGGTAGGCCGCCGCCGCGGCCGTACCGGAGGTGTCCTGGGAGGTGCTCATCAGCGGTTCTCCTGGTCCGTGAGGCAAGAGGTGAGGTGGGGGCAGACGGGTGGGGACGGGCGATGCCCGTCCCCACCGTGCGGGACCGGAAGGCCGCCCCCCGTGGCGGTCCTCCGGTCCCGTGTGCCGGCCGGTCAGAACGAGCCGGCGTTCAGGGCCTTCTGCAGGGCGCGGGTGGTCGCCGCGTCCCACTCGCCGGTCGCCGGCGTGGCCAGGCGGTTCTGCAGGGCGGTGACCGTCTTGGGCCCCACGATGCCGTCCGCCGTGACCTTCAGACAGCGCTGGAGCGCGGTGACGGTGAGCGGGCCGAACGCCCCGTCGACCTCCAGGCCCGCCTTGTCCCGGCTGTTGAGGGCGCGCTGGAGCGCCGCGCAGGTCGCCGGGCCGAAGATCCCGTCGACCTCCAGCACCGCGGGAGCGGCGACGAGGGCCTTCGGGCGGATCGGCGCCTTCTTCCCGGCCAGCGCGGCCTTCATCATCGCCGCCGACTGCGGACCGTACTCGCCGTCCGGCTTGAGACGGTGGTTGGCCTGGAAGGTCTTCACCGCCTTCTGCGTGGCCGGCCCGAACTGGCCGTCCACGGTGAGCCCGGCCTTCTGCACCGTGTTGAGGTTCTTCTGCAGGGTCTTGACGGCCTGCCCCTTCGAGCCCAGCCGCAGGATGCCGTCCCCGGACGGCAACGGCGCGCTGCCGCCCTTGTAGGCGGGACGGCCGTAGCCCACTATGCAGGCGGAGCTGCGCCGCCTGCGGCGGAAGGCGTTGGAGGTGTTGCCCTCCAAGGTGGTGATGGTGCGGTTGGAGTGCACCGCCTCGACGATGCCGACGTGGTCGATGGCACCGATGGAACGGGAGCCGGACCAGTCGAAGAACACGATGTCGCCCGGGCGGATCCCCCCGATGCCGTAGTGCCAGCGGCCCTTCTTCTGGAAGGCGCGGGCGTGGGCGGTGGTGAGGGCGAACTTGCCGCCGACCGCCTGGAGGTTGTCGGAGTGGGCGGCGGCGTAGCTGACGGCCATGTCGCACCACGGGCCGGTGAATCCGTACCACTTGGTGATCAGGTTGCGATTGGAACCGGGCGGGTGCTCGGTGGTGCCCAGCAGCTTGCGGGCGGCGGCGAGCATGCCCTGAACGTTTCCCATGTCAGAACTCCACGTCTTCGGGAAGGGACTGGACGTCTCCGGTCACCGCGTCATCGGGGTCCTGGCTGACGCCGGCCTGGTCGGGGTCGACGTCGAAGATCCCCGCACCGCCCACCGGATAGGGCGGCGTCTCCACGGGCTCGGTCATGAGCGCTCCTTCGTGTGCGAGTCGTACGGATCGATGGCGGCGCGGACGGTCCGGAAGACGGCCGGCCGGCGCTGTGCGGCGTGCCGCAGCGGTGCCGCCGGACACCGAGTTCAGCCGCCGCGGAGTTGGTTAGCAGCCCCCGTTCGCGCAGGTAATCAAAGTGCGCGCGCCGACGCGCCGCCTGGCCGCCGCCGGGGCCGGGCCCTACCGTGGGGGCGCGGCGCGAGGGGACGGCGCCGGTGCGGCAAGGGGGGACAGGGGATGGGACGTCCGGAGAACCCGATCGATCCGGAGGCGGGGCCGGTCCAGCGGTTCGCGGTGGAGTTACGGGCCCTGCGGGCGCAGGCCGGCGGTCCGACGTACCGCTCGATGGCCCAGCGCACCCCGTACTCGGCGGCGGCGCTGTCCCAGGCGGCGGCGGGCGAACGGCTGCCGTCGGCGGAGGTGACCCGGTCGTATGTCACGGCGTGCGGCGGCAACCCGGACGAGTGGGAGAAGCGCCGGCAGGCCGTCGCCGACGAACTGGCCGCCCTGCCCCACGAGGAGCACGACGCCCGGGACTCCCCGTACCGGGGACTGGCCCGGTTCGAGCCGGGCGACGCGGCCGTCTTCTTCGGCCGCGACCAGCTCGTGGCGGACCTGACGGAACTGGTGCGCGGGCACCGGTGCGCGGTGGTGCTCGGGCCGTCGGGCAGCGGCAAGTCCTCCCTGCTGCGCGCCGGGCTGATACCCCGGCTGCGCCGGACGGCCGACGCCGGCACACCACTCGCCGCCATCCGCGTCCTCACCCCCGGCCCGCACCCGGCGCGCTCCCACGCGGACAAGCTGCGGCCCGCCGGGGAAACCGGCGACACCCTGGTCGTGGTCGACCAGTTCGAAGAGGTCTTCACGCTGTGCCCCGACCCGCGGGAACGCGCCCGCTTCATCGAGGCGTTGCTCGCGGCCCGGGAGCCGGGCAGCCGGCTGCGGGTGGTCCTCGGCGTACGCGCCGACTTCTACGGCCGCTGCCTCGAAGACGCCGAACTGGCCGGCGTGTTGCGGGACGCCGCGGTGCCGGTGCCGGCCATGGGCCGCGAGGAACTGCGCGAGGCGGTGGTCAAGCCGGCCATGGCGCGCGGCCTCACCGTCGAACGGGCCCTGACCGCGCAGCTGGTGGAGGAGGCGGCCGGCGAGCCGGGTGGCCTGCCGCTGCTGTCGCACGCGCTGCTGGAGACCTGGCGGCGCCGCTCCGGCCGCACCCTGACCCTGCGCGCCTACGAGGCGGCCGGAGGAGTGCGCGGCGCCATCGCCCAGACGGCGGAGGACCTGTACGCCGGGCTGTCGGACGGTCAGGCCGACCACGTACGACGGGTGCTGCTGCGCCTGATCACGCCCGGCGAGGGCACCGCCGACACCTGCCGGCCGGTGCGGCGCGCCGAACTGCGCACCACCGGCCGGCAGTCGGCCGGCACCGTGGACACCGTGCTCGAACGCCTGGCCCGCGCCCGGCTGATCACCCTGGACGGGGAGACCGTCCACCTCGCGCACGAGGCACTCATCACCGCCTGGCCCCGGCTGTGGGGTTGGATCGAGGACGACCGGCACCGGCTGCGGGTACTGCGCCGGCTCACCGAGGCCGCCGAATCATGGCGGGAACTGGGCCGGGACCCGGGCGCGTTGTACCGGGGCACCCGGCTGGCCGAGGCCGCCGAGGCGTTCGACCCGGCCGACCCGGACCGCGAACTGAGCGCCGTGGAAAGGGAATTCCTCCACGCCAGCACGGCCGCGCACGCCCGTGAACGCAGGCGGCTGCGCGGGCTGACCGGGTCGGTGTCCGTACTGCTGGTGCTCGCCCTGGTGGCCGGTGCCGTGGCCTGGCAGCAGCACCGTACGAACGAACGCCGGCACCTGGCCGCCACCGCCCGCCGCGCGGCCACCGCCGCCGACGGTCTGCGCACCACCGACCCGGGGACGGCGCTGCGGCTCGGGGTCGCGGCCTGGCGGCTCAGCCGGACCCCGGAGACCCGGTCCGCCCTCATCGGCGCACTCGCCCAGCGCGACCTGCCCACGTTCACCGTGCCCGGCCCCACGGACACCCAGCTGCTCAGCCCGGACGGGCGGACCCTCTTCGGGCTGGGCGGCGGCAGGTTCGTCCGCCGGGACCTGGAGACGCGCCGGGTGATCGACAGCAGACGGCTGCCCGCCGGCATGGACGACCTCACCATGGGCGACATGAGCCCCGACGGGCGCTATGTGTCCGTGCCGGCCGAGGAGGAGGGCCTGCGCGTCCGGGTGTGGGACACCCGCACCGGCCGGTACCACGGCCCGGTCCTGGGGCCCGCCGACGACGGTTCCGGCACACCGGCGGAGCCGTTGCCCGAAGGCGACCCGGAAAATGCCGGAGAGGGGGGCACGCTGGTCGCCGCCGAGAGCGGCACGCGGGCGGAGTTCGGCTTCAGCTCCAGCGGGCACGCCTACCTGTTCCTCACCGGCAGCCGCCTGGAGGTGTGGGACACCGGCAGCGGGCACCGCCTGTTCAGCCACACCGCCAAGGAGCTGGAAACGGCCGGCGGCGGCGACATCAGCCCCGACAACCGGCTGGTCGCGACGTGTGTGCAGGGCGGCGTCAGGGTCTGGGACATCCCGGCCCGACGCCGTGTCGACACGGGCTGGAGCAAGCGGTTCGCCTGCGGACCGGAGGCCAGACTTCAGTTCTCGCCCGACAGCCGCACGCTGACGACGACGGACACGACGGGGATACGGCGGGTCACGGTCCGGTCCGGAACCCAACTGGCCCAGCTCTCCCAAGTGGCGCCCCTGAACCACGTGTTCAGCGCGGACGGCACGCTGGTGGCCGGAGTGGGCGGCGACGACCTCCTGCTGTGGCGGCTTGACCATCCCGAAGCGCCCGTGGTCCGGTACCCGCTGACCGACATCCAGCCGGACGACATCCGCATCGACACCACCGCCCGCGTCCTGCGCTACACCGCCGCCGGCTCGGACGGAGTGACCGTCGTCCACGGCGTCGACATCGGCAGCGCGCTGTCGCCGCACTGGAGCACGCGTGCCGCCGCCGCGGCGGCCCTGAGCGCCGACGGCTCGGTGCTGGCCGTCCTGGACGGCGGCGGCGAGGGCCCGGCCCGGCTGCGCATCCACGACGGGCGGACCGGCCGGCCGCGGTACACGATCACCGCTCCCGGGGTGCCCGTGGAGTCCGACGCCCTGAGCGGCGGCGAGACGGTGATGTTCCTCAGTGCCGACGGCCGCCGCCTCGCCTTCGGCTCGGGCCCGGCCGACCCGATGGGGCCGACGCGCGTCACCGTGTGGGACACCGTCCGCAACCGGAAGCTCACCGAGCTCAAGCCCTACGACGACGACATGCCCCTGGCCGGGTGGGTGCTCAGCCCGGACGGCCGGTCGCTGCTGACCACCGGCGTCGACGACGCGACGGTGACCGTGTGGGACGCCGGCAGCGGCCGGAAGACCGGGGACATCCGCTTCCAGGACCCGGCGCGGGGGCAGGACGGTGCCGGCGCCGGGGAGTCCGTCAACTCCATGTCCTACGACGGCGGTGTCCTGTTGATGAGCGACGGAACCCTGCTGACGGCCGACGGCCACGGCAGACGACGGCGGACGGTGGACTGCGCGTGCGTGAGTGTCCTGAGCCCCGACGGCAAGCGCGCCGCCTTCGCGGACATCGACGGCGGCATCACGGTGTGGGACGTCGAGCGGGCCACCTCGCTGGGCCGGCTGCCCGGCGGCTACTTCAGGGGAGCCACGGGTGAACAGGAGGAGACGACCGCGCTGGTGTTCTCCCCGGACGGCAGCGTGCTGGCCGCGGCCGGAGCGCAGGGCACCGTGCGGCTGTGGGACGTCGACTCCCGCCGCCGACTGGGCACCGACCTGCCCACGGCCGGCGACTGCGTCCTCGCCCTCGCCTTCACCGGCGACGGCGGCGGCCTGCACGTCGCGGGCGAACACGTGCCGCTCCAGCGCGTCGTCCTGGACCCGGACCGCGTGGCCGAGGCGGTGTGCCGCCGCGCCGGGGGCGGGCTGTCGCGCGCGCAGTGGCGGGTGTATGTGGCGGACGTTCCTTTCCGGAGGGTCTGTCCCTGAGAAGTCCGATGTGCAACCGAGAAGTTGACGGTTCGGTCCGCGGCGTCGACTCCGGCACAGCCTGATAATCTGCGATCTTCGCCGGTCACCCGGACGGAGTCCCCCTGGCGGGTCGCCATGTCACACCTTCAGCAGCTCATGACCGCCCTCGACGCACTGGACCGCGCCTTCGCCTCTGAAGAGCCGTTTCCCGTCGGAGGTTGCACGTACTGCTACGGCGAGGAGGGACTCGCCGAGCTCTCCGGACCGCTGCACCTCATATCCGACGACATGGTGTCCGCGGCCGCCGGAGAGGTGCCCAGTCACTGGGACGACTACCCGCGTCTCTACCGCCGTCTCGTCCCGCGCATCATCCGCCCCCTTGTCGCCGGCCGGTTCCACGTCTCCGAGCAACTGATCGCCACCCGGCTGGCCGAGGCGGGCTGGAGCACCTGGGACGCCCCCATGGCCGACGCTCTTCGCAACGTCTGGACCACATGGTGGCAGGCCACCTTGCATACTCACCCCAGCCCGGTGTCCGTCAGTGACACCCTCAGCCTCATCACCGTCACCACCGGCAGACTGCGCCCTTGGCTGGACGTCTGGACCGCCACGCGGACGCCGGCCGCCGACGCGCACTTGACGGACCTGCTGGACGACGTGCTGTTCGAGTACCAGATCAGCGACCTGAGACTGGGGTTCTACGACGAGTATCACGCCACCCCGGAGCTGGTGGAATGGCTCCTCACCGATGTGCGCGACCGTGTCACCGACCCCCGCCTGGACGACCCGGACTTCATGCACCACCTCCAGCAGCTGATCGACGCTCCGGCCGACGTCTCGACCGACGCGGTGCACGAGGACTCCCGATGACGGCACACAGGACGTCGACACGCCGGCGGCCCGAGGCAGGCACGGCCTGGCGGTGCCGTTCGCCCTCAGCACGCTCGCGCTCGCGGAAGCGGCGGGACTCCTCGCGGCAACTCGACTAGGCGTCCCCGGGGCGGGTGCCGCGGGTGGCGCCCGCCGATGCGGCGACCACGCACAGCACCGCGATCCACTGCGTCCAGTGCAGCGACTCCTGGAGGACGACCAGGCCGATGAGGGCCGCCATCGCCGGCTCCAGGCTCATCAGGATCCCGAACACGTGCGGTGGGACCTTGCGGAGTGCCTCCAGGTCGAGCGAGTACGGGATCACCGACGACAGCAGTGCCACACCGAGGCCCGCGACCAGGATCCAGGGCCGTGCCAGCGCCGTTCCGCTGTCGGCCACGCCGAACGGCACGGCCACCAGGGCCGCGACGGCCATGCCCAGGGCCAGACCGTGGCCCTCCGTGGTGTGGCGGCCCAGTGCCGCGCCGAGCAGGATGTACAGGCCCCAGCACGTTCCCGCGGCGAGGGCGAACAGCAGACCGACCAGGTCGAGTTCGCCGCCCCCCTCCATCAGCAGGACCACACCGCCCGCCGCGAGCAGGGCCCACAGAGCGTCCAGCCAGCGCCTGGATCCGGCCAGGGCCACCGCGAGCGGTCCGAGGAACTCGGTGGTGACCGCGATCCCCAGCGGAACGCGGGCCAGCGCCAGATAGAAGCACAGGTTCATCAGGCCCAGCGTCACGCCGTAGCCGACCACCACCGCCCACGTGCGGCGAGGCACGCGCAGCGACGGCCGCCACAGCAGCATCAGTACCACCGCCGCGAAGAACAGGCGCAACGCGACCGTCCCGAAGCTGCCCACCGCGTCGAACAGGTGCTTGGCCAGGGCCGATCCCACCTGAACGCTGACAACTCCGAGCAGGACCAGGGCGGTTGGCGGGATCGCGCCGAAGCCGCGTCCGGCCAGCGCGGTCAGGGGGGAACGGGGGGACGGGCCGGGTTCCGTCCGGTCGACGCTCATGGTGGCCACGCGTGGATTATCGATGCCCCGGCTCCGCGCGGCACATGATTTTCGCCCGGGGGGATGTGGCCTTCGGGGATGCTCAAAGGGGTTCCCTCTCCTTGGAGTTCCGTCGGCTCGGAGGCCGGATACGGCAACGGCCCTCGCTTCCGCGGCCCGTGCCGTCGGTCAGCGGACGCGTCGCAGGGCCTCCGGGGTGAGGTCGGCGAGGGTGGGATAGCCGTCGACGGCCATGAGGAGGTCGGTCTCGGCGAGCAAGGCGCGCAGGACGTGGACGATGCCGTCGGTGCCGCCGAGGGCCGCGCCGTAGGCGTAGGGGCGGCCGATGCCCACGGCCGTGGCGCCCAGGGCGATGGCCTTGACGACATCGGCTCCGGTACGCACCCCGGAGTCGAACAGCACGGGCAGGCCGTCGGCGGCCTCGACCACGGCGGGCAGGGCGTCGAGCGCGGGCAGGCCGCCATTGGCCTGTCGGCCGCCGTGGTTGGAACAGTAGACCCCGTCCACACCGCCGTCCTTGGCGCGGCGGACGTCGTCGGGATGGCAGATGCCCTTGAGGATCAGCGGCAGATCGGTCATCGACCGCAGCCAAGGCAGGTCGTTCCAGGTGAGCGGGTTGCCGAAGAGCTGCGCCCAGTGCATCACGGCGGCCGCCGGATCGTCCTCGGGAGACTTGGCGAGCCGGGAGCGGAACACCGGGTCGGAGAAGTAGTTGGCCAGGCAGTGACCGCGAAGCTGGGGGAAGTTGGCGGTCGCCAGATCGCGCGGCCGCCAGCCGGGGATCCAGGTGTCGAGGGTGACCACGATGCCCCGGAACCCGGCGGCCTCCGCCCGGTGCACCAGGCTCTCGGCCACCTCCCGGTCGGTCGGCGTGTAGAGCTGGAAGAAGCCGGGCGTGCCGCCGAACTCCGGGGCCACCTCCTCCAGCGGGTCGACCGTGAGGGTGGAGGCGACCATGGGCACGCCGGTGCGGGCGGCGGCCCGCGCGGCGGCGAGATCGCCGTGGCCGTCCTGGGCGCACAGCCCGATCACCCCGACCGGCGCCATGAACAGCGGCGTGGCCAGCCGCATGCCGAACAGGTCCACGGACAGGTCGCGTCGGGTGGGGCTCACCATCATCCGCGGCACGAGTCCCCATCCCTCGAACGCGGTGACGTTCGCCCGCTGGGTGTACTCGTTACCGGCACCGCCGGCCACGTACGACCGCACCGACGGCGACATGGCCGCCTGGGCCCGTGCTTCGAGGTCCGCGTAGGTCATCGGCAGGCTGGGCAGCGCTCCGCGCAGCCCGTCGAGGTAGATCTCGTACTGGTAGTCGGCGTAGGACATGATCCGGCTCCCCGGTGCTTCGCTGTTTCCGGCACGGCCCGTCGGCACGGGCTTCGAGCCCACAGTGGGAGCAACGGCCCCCACAGACCCACGGAACGCAGAATTCTCGCCCAACATATGCCCGGCACGCGGGAATTCGGCGAAGCCGCTCAGCGAGGACGACCGCACGCTGATCCCCGCCCTCCGGCTCGGCCCCGGAGTTTCCAGGGCGGCTGATCGCGTCGGCCGCGCCTGCCGGGCTCGTGTCTCGTGATCGGCGGTGCCGCGGAGGAATACCCGCGCGGGACTCCATTGCGGTTCCCCGGGCCCCCGGATAGATTCCCTGCTCGCCAAGTCATTCGGGCCGAGTGGTGCCGGGGGCGGCCATGAACCGCATCGGGCCGGTTCCGGCGGTGGGCGAGGAGGGGGCACGTGAGCGGACTCCATGACGAAGGCCACACGGTGGCAGGGTGGACCGGCTGCGCCGTGGCGACCATAGGCACTACGGTCATCGGTGTCGGCATCTGCGGCTGGCGTCCGGGGATCTGGCTGGGGCTGGCCCTCACGGCGGCGGCGGTGGTCGTCACGTGGGTCCTCCACCTCGCCGGCTGGGGCAAGCCGCCCGGGGTACGGCCGGCCGACCAGCATCCCCTGGGCGTGCGGGACCAATCCGCTCGGCAGGGCCACGCGGGCTGCGTCGGCTGCCGGCTCGCCGGACGAGGCGCGGCCTGGGCCCCCGCGAAGGCGGTGCCCGACCCCGCCCCCGAGCCGGCGGGCGCCGGGGCGGCGGGCACCGGGGCGGACATGTCGGCCTGAGCGTCCGATGGGCACCTGCGCCAGGCCCGGAGCACCGCCGCACGCAGCGACCGACCCGGGCCTGACTTCACACGCGCACGCTTCCTCAGCGCGCTCCCCTCTCCCGTACCCGCAGCCCCACCTCGCCCGAGCGCGTACGTCACCTGAGTCCTGACCCGCACCCCACGCGCATCGCCCGCCCCGCCCCGCGACGGGCGCTCGGTGCCCTGCCCGTGCAGCGCGGCCGTGAGGACCTACTCGCCGGCCACGGCGTCCAGCGCCGGCGCGATGACCGCGAAACACCCGTCGGTCAGTGCGGCGGGATCCTCCGTGCCGTCGCTCTCGCTCCACCGTTGCAGCACCGTGTGGAAGGCGGTCAGCGCCATCCCGGCGGCCAGGCGCGGGTACAGCTGTGTCGCCGGATCGAGGCCGAGGCGCCCGGCCACCACGGCCGCCAGCTCCTCGCGCCACTGGGCCTGGCGTTCGAGGAAGCGGGCGAGCAGGGCGGGGGTGCCGAGGATCAACTGCACCACGCGCAGGGTCCGTTCGGTCTGACCCGCGCAGGCGTCGATGGACCGCCACACCGTGTGCCGCAGGGCGGCGGACGGCGCTTCCGACGCCGGGCGGCTCGCCAGTTCCTCCAGCATGGCCGCGCCCAGCCCGGTCAGGAACTGGACGACCACGTCCTCCTTGGAGGCGAAGTACCGGAAGAACGTCCGCTTGGACACCCCCGCGGCGGCGGCGATCTCGTCCACCGTGACCGCGTCGAACCCGCCGCGCGCCAGCAGACCCAGCGCCGCCTGGGTCAACTCGTCGGCGACGAGCTGTCGCTTGCGCTGGGCCAGGGTTTCTGCGGGACGGGACGTCATCCCCCCATCGTATCCGCCGTGCCTTGACTGGCTCGCTGTGTCACGCTTGACACTTGGTGACACCTAGGGCACGGTGAGCCGTATGACGAGTCAGAAGAGCTGGACCGCCGACCGGATTCCGGACCAGGAGGGGCGGGTGTGCGTCGTCACGGGCGCGAACAGCGGCCTCGGTCTGGCGACCACCCGGGCACTCGCGCGCAAGGGCGCCCACGTGATCCTTGCCGTCCGTGACGAGGCCAAGGGGCGGCGAGCGGCCGCGCAGGCGACGGCCGGCGTATCCGGGGCCCGGCTGGAGGTGCGGCGGCTGGACCTGTCCGACCCGGACTCGGTCCGCGCGTTCGCCGACCGGCTGCGCTCCGACGGCGTGCGCCCCGACGTGCTCGTCAACAACGCCGGTGTGATGGCGCCGCCCAGGACGCTCACGGCGCAGGGGCAGGAAGTCCAGTTCGCCGTCAACCACCTCGGTCACTTCGCCCTCACCGGCCTGCTGCTCGACCTGCTGGCCCAGGGCGACGACCCCCGCGTGGTCACGGTGACCTCCGCCAACCACCGCCAGGGCAGGATCTTCTTCGACGATCCGACCGGCGAGCGCAGGTACTCGCCGATGGCGTACTACAACCAGTCCAAGCTCGCCAACGCGGTGTTCGGCCGGGAGCTGCACCGGCGGCTGAGCGCGGCCGGCAGCCCGGTCCGCAGCGTGCTCGCCCACCCCGGCTACGCGGCCACCAATCTGCAGACGGCCGCCCCCGTCGCCATGGTGAGACTCCTCTTCGGCCGCCTGCTGCTGCCGCTTGCCCAGACCCCGGACCAGGGCGCCCTGCCCCAGCTGTACGCGGCCACCGCCGGGGACGTGCGGGGCGGCGAGCTGTACGGGCCGGACGGCGTGGCCGGACTGCGGGGCGCGCCGAAGCGGGTGGAGCTGGCACCGCGCGCCGCCGACCCGGCGACCGCCGCCCGCCTGTGGGAACTGTCGGAGGGACTGACCGGCGTGCACTACGCGCTCCCGGCAGCGGCCTGACCCGTACGCACCGGTGCACCGCCCCGCGGACGCGATGCCAACGCCTGTCCGCGGCAGGCGAGTCGTGCGAGACACTGAGTACGACGACTCATGCCTGCCGCGGCGGACCCTGGCAGGCTCCACGCCATGACGAGTGACGAAGGGGCGCAGACGGCCCTGCATCTCCTCCTGGTCTGGGCGCTCATGACGGTCGCGATACCGGTAGTCGGCTTCGCGCTGATGGCGACGGCCTGGGCCGGCGGGTACGGGGCGCTGGTGCCGGTACTCGCGGTGGGCGTGCCGCTGCTGGTGGCGCTGCTGTCCATGATGGGCGCACCAGCGAAGGCCGTGGTGCCGCTGTGCGCCTCCGCCCCGAAGCGGCTCGGCTGGGCGACCCTGGTCTTCGTCCTCGGCACACTCGGCGTCCTGGCGGGACTGGTGGCCTACGGCCACGGCGTCCACCTGGGGAGCGCGGGCACCCGGGTCGCGCTGACCGGAGCACCGTACGCGGTGGCCGCCGCGTTCTTCGTGCCGAACCGATGGGTACGGCTCGGCGCGACGGCGGCCCTCGCCGCCGCGGTGGCCTACGGAGGTTTCATCGGCCCGGACCAGGCGCGGCAACGCCGGCACACGGCGGAGGTCGCGCGGTACCGGGAGCACCAGGAACTCCTGTACACGATCGACACGCCCCCCGGTATGCGGGTGGTCCGCGCCGAGGCCGGCTCCGCCTCCTTCGGTATCGAATACCACTCCATCCGCCGGGACGGCTACGTCGGCCTCAGCGTCCGGGTGCCGCTCGACCCGCGCCCCTCATGCCCCACGCCCCGGGAGAAGGACGTGACCTGCGCGGTGAACAAGCGCGGCGACATGAGCATGGTGCGGACGTTCCCCGGCGGCGGCCACCACGTCACCCTCACCCGCCGGTACGGCGCCGTGGAGGCCGAGGTCACCAGCCAGACCTTGGACGAACCTGCCCTGCGCCGCCTCCTGGACACGCTGCACCCGCTCTCGGACGCGGAACTGGAGGGTCTGATGAAGGAGAAGGCGCTCGGCTGACGGCGAGACGGTGTGCACGCGCACGCGCCGGGGCGGGCCACCCGCAGCACCTCGTCCAGCGCCCGGTCAGTGAGCCTCCGCCAACTTGAAGTCGCAGGTCAAAGGGCTGGTGTGGCCGATCCTCAGAGCGCTCATGCTGGTCGTGGGCGGGAGCCCACGGCGAAGATCATCCGTCAGCGGTTGACTTCGAGGTTCGTCAGAACAAGCAGGGCTCGCAGGAGCTGGGTGGCGCGGGCGGGGTCGGTGCGGAGCTTGGTGAGGACCGGCCAGTTCTTGAGGTGGGCGAAGCCGTGCTCGACCGGTGCACGTCCGAGGGCGAGGACACGGTTGGCTTCCTTCTCGCCTGGGGTGAGCTTGTGGGTGCGGCTGGCGGTGTAGCCGGTGACGATCACGGGGTCGAGGATGTCGTTGTCCAGGCCGCGGAAGCCGGGGTCGGCCAGCGCCCCGAGGCCGGCGGCGCGCAGGTGGGTAAGAATGCGGTCGTGGCGGGCGGCGGTGTCGTGGGTGCGGCCAGGCCGCGCGACGGATACCCAGATCAGGCGACCGTTCTCGTCGGTCAGGGCGAGGAAGTGGAGGCCATGAGTTCGGTGCTTGCCGGAGTAGTTCCGTCGGTCGGCCTTGCCTGTACGGCGCTGGGTGCGGATGAGAGTGCCGTCGATCAGGACCACCTCCGCGCCCTGCTTGACGACCTTCTTCAGGACGCGGTCCAGGCGCGGGGCCTGGGTGGCGAGCAGTCCGATCAGCTCGTCGCGCCATCGGCGGACCGTGGACTCGGACACGTCGTTGCCGCCGGCCATGTCGGCCAAGCGCTGGTCGTGACGCAGGACGGCCAGGTGGTTGACGGTGCGAGTGAACAGCGGCAGACGGCACTGGTAGACAAGCTGGCAGGTGTCCTCGGTGCGCTCTTCGGTATTCGTCACACAATTCCAACGGCGTCCGGGGGCACCCTGGTTACGCGCGTGCTGAGCCGCTCCGAGTGGCGGTGTTGCTGGTCACAGGCGGGTGGTGAACCGGCCGTCAGGCAGCTTCCGCAGCCAGCCGCGGTCGACGAGTCTGACCAGCTTGCCGCGTAGCGGTTCCAGCTTGGACTTCACGCTGACGTCCACCCCCACCACCTCGCCGACCTCACGGGCCATGACCGGTCCGGCGGCCTGCCGCACGGCGGCGATGATGCGCTGGTAGTCCGGCGGGAGCGAATCCTCCTCCGCGCCCAGTTCGCGGTGCGGGATCAGCACTACCGCCCGGCCACCCACTTGCCCGGGCACCGGACGGGCTGAGGAACGTTCCTCGGCGAGCTGCTCGGTCATCCGTTCAAGGACCCGTTCGGCGACAGCGAGTTCGTCCCGTTCGGCCCGCACTTCCGCCAGCTGTTTGGCCGGCTGGTCTTCGAGTTCGTCCAGTTCCGCACGCCGCGCGGTGATCCGTTCCAGCAGCTCGGGACCCAGCATGCACCGGATCGTAGAGGGCCGACGATCCTCAGCGGGGAAGAACCGGACGCTCAGCTCCCTGCTTGTGCTGCCGAGCGCTTGTTCAAGAACTGCTTCGCTACTTCGACTGCTTCCCTGCTGAGTTCCTCGAAGGAGACGCCCCGGCTCTCCTCCCAGCCGTCCAGGTTGTGTGCGCAGTAGACCAGTTGCTTCAGCTCTTCGGGGTAGCCGAGGTCCTCGGCAATGTCTGCCCGGATGAGGTGGATGCCGCACGCGGGGTGGTCGGGGTCGGTGACGAAGGGGTCCACGGTCGCAGCTTTCCACAACTCCCCCGCAGGGTTCTTACGCATGTGCGTACAACCGTGGTGTGGATCACGTCCGTTAGCGGCGGATAGAGACGAACCGCCTAGGTTGGGCGCGTTGCTGACGGGCCGTCTACCCGCGTAGGAAAGAGGGCGGCGCGACACACCAGCAATGTCCTGCCTCCGGGGTGCGGGGGTGGGGCCAGAAGGGACATGTCTTGTTCGGCACGTCCAGATCCAGAAGGAAAAACGTTCTTTCCCAGGTGGCTATAGGCACGGCGGCGATGCTGCTGTTCAGTGCCGGCGGGGTGGCCGAGGCCGCTGAGGCCCCGGCCGCGGCGGCGAGGCCCGACCCCAATGCGGCACCGCCCAAGGTGCACGGGCCGGAGAAGACGACGCGGGCTGCCACGGCGGGCGCGCGTCCTGCCTCGGGCAAGACTCCCAAGGCTGCGCCGCTGTCGCGGAACGCGGCGCCTGGCGGGTTCCAGCGGGTGACCTCGCAAAAGGTGCAGCTCACGAACACGGTGACCGACCCCGACGGGGATCAGGTCAACCTCACGTTCGAGGTGTGGACGGCGGATGCTGCCGGGAAGCCGGTCACCAAGGTCAAGCTGAACGACTCCACGTATGGGGTCATCGTCTCCCCGTATGTGGCATCGGGGGGCACGGCGAAGGTTGATGTTCCGGCGGGCAAGCTGGCGCTGAACACGAACTACGTGTTCCGCACCAACGCCTACGACGGCTCGCTGTACGAGACGGTGTGGTCTCCGTGGGCAAAGTTCCGTGTGGAGCTGCCCGTGGATCTCACCCTGCCGACACCGAACTATGCGAGCCCGAACCCGAACCACTTCGACGCGCAGCAGCCGCACTACTACCAGACGAAGCCTCTCGGCCAGCCGGGTACGCCGCTGTCGGCGCGGGCCACGGCCGCGGCGAAGGATGCGGTGGAGCAGTGCAGTGAGCCGGATGAGACCGGCCGTCAGGTGTGCTTCGGGAAGTCGACCCCCGCGCCCAAGGGCAAAGCGCCCCACGCGTCCGCGAAGGCGGGTGTGGCTGCGGCGACGGCCGGGGTGGAGTGGTGCAACACCGACTTTGAATCGATCCTCGCGACGCGGTTCATCGAGTGCGATGTGCGGTCGGTGCCGGTGATCATCAGCATGGACGGTGTGCCGCAGGCTGTGGCGAAGTTCATGTTCCTGCGGATGATCGAGCTTGACGGACAGAACACGTTCACCGAGCACCTGACGATCGAGCCCGCGCAGCAGATCCCGCCCGCGTTCCGTGAGATCAACTTTGTGGGCTGGAACCACCTGTGTGAGAACTTCTGCACTCCGCAGGAGCAGCCGGTGACGGCGTGGAAGGGTAAGCCGTGGTGGGTGCCGGGTGAGATGCACTCGGCGACGCTGACGACGCCGTACACGTGGGATACGTCGCTGGCCGGTACGGACTACCGGTTCAAGCCGGACATTCAGATCGACGCGAACATTCTCGCCGCCGATGGGAAGATCCGCCCGTTCAAGACCGGCTACCAGTGGTCGCTTGACTACGACGGCGGCACCGAGGATCTCGACCGTATCCGCTGCGACACCCCTGCCGCGGACGCTCCGGCCGGATCCGTTCCGGGCTGCGTGTTCGTGAATGTCGCTCCGACGTACACGTTCAACGCGAAGGCGTTCCCGCAGGCCGCCGCGCACGCGTGGCTGATCCAGAAGGCCACGCCGAAGCACCCGGGTTCGATGACGGATCAAAAGCCCCTGTACTACATGGGCGACGAGGCGCAGAACAACCGTTCCCGTGGGCGGATCTGCCCCACCGGGTGGGCCACGAACAACGGTGACGCCTCCGCCCTGGTCGACGCGGGCGACACCCTGAACTGTGACGAGTTCGCGTTTGCCTCGTCGTACAACAGCGGCGGCATGTCGTCCACCGAGGGCGGCATCAACCCGGCGATCCCGCCGGGGAAGACCACTCCCAGCGGGGATGCGTGCATTTCGATGTACGCGAAGAAGCACGGCAGCATGATCCACCTGTTCTCGCAGAACGGGGCTGACCCCACGTTCAACGAGGTGTGTGGCCGGGCGGCGATCTCGGGCATGCACAACCAGGAATCCATGGGCGGCCACTTCGCGAACTTCATGAAGCAGATGCGCATCAAGGACAAGGATGCGTACTGGCTGGATACGCGGATCGATGACGGCGGCACCTGCACGTACGGTGTCGGCGGCGGTCAGCCGGTGATCTGCCAGCTCGCTGCGCAGTAACACCCGGCACAACAGCGAGCGGCCCCCACCCGGGTTCTGGGTGGGGGCCGCTTCTGTGCGCGCGCGGTCAGGGCATCAGGAGGTGGACGGCGGGCAGGTCACCGGCCATCACAGCGGCCTGGTCAATGACGACGTCGGTGTACTTGCCGACGGCGGTGAACACCAGCTCCGGCAGGCGCGGCCCGTGCTCCTCGTGGTAGGCCACCACCTCGGCCTCACTGGCATCGGGGATCGAGGGGAACACGGCGCCCTCGGCGGTCAGCGCCAGGTCGAGGAAGCCGCCCCGGCCGGTGGCGGTGCCGAACTCGGCCCGGTAGGCGCGCCCGTCACCGGGGGCGTGAATGAGCGCGGCGGGCGGGCTGTACCGGTTGACGGTCAGGCACAGGATCTCTTCACCCGGGCAGGGGGTCATGGACTTGACCTTGCCTTGGTAGCCGCCTGCCCAGGTGGCCATGTGGTCGTTCTCCAGCACGTACGTCCAATCCCCGCACGTGCCGTACATGGCGTAGCTGAACTGTGCGGTGGGCGGCGCGTCGGGGAGGGGCCGGGTGCGCAGCTCGAACAGGGGAACGCGCTCGCTCAGCTCGTCGAGATCAGCGCCGAGGTTGATGAGGAACTCGTCCTGATCGACACCTCGGGCGAGGGTGAGGGAGATCCCGGCGTACATGCCACGGGTACCGGGCGGGGTGGGGGTGGTCTGCTGTGCGCCTATCCACGCGATGCCGTCGCTCATGGCGGTCACACTATCGGGCTGGTCTGACAGGGGCAGGGCGGGGAGCAGAGTGCCGGCGTCGCCCACCTCAAGAACTGGCGGATCCTCACCAAGCTCCGCACCGACCCCGCCCGCGCCACCCAGCTCCTGCGAGCCCTGCTTGTTCTGACGAACCTCGAAGTCAACCGCTGACGGATGATCTACGCCGTGGGCTCCCGCCCACGACCAGCATGAGCGCCCTGAGGATCGGCCACACCAGCCCTTTGACCTGCGACTTCAAGTTGGCGGAGGCTCAGTGCAGGAATTTCAGACCGACGACCCCGCAGATGATCAGGGCGAGACAGAGCAGCCGGGCGACACCGACCGGATCGTGCTGGAAGACCATGCCGTACAGGGCGGTGCCGACGGCGCCGATGCCGACCCAGATGGCGTAGGAGGTGCCGATCGGGATGGCCCGCATCGCATAGGACAGGCCGGCCATGCTGAGCACGAGCGCGACGACGAACAGCGCGGCGGGCCGGAACCGGGAGAGGTTCTCGGAGGCGTCGAGAGCGGCGGCCCACACCGTCTCCATGATCCCGGACAGGAACAGCACCACCCACGCCATGCCGGCCTCCTCCGCGACGTCCGGGGGCGGCGCCCGTGCCGTACCCGCCCTGTACGGCATCTTCGGCGCGTGCAGCGGGCCCCGCATGCCGTCGGCGCCCGTTCGGCCGCGCCACCGTGGGCACCCGCGGCCGTCACGCCGATCACTCGCCCCGTGGCGGAGCGAGCGGAGAGGGACCGGGCCGAAGACGCTCACCCCGGCCGGGCCCGACGGTAGGGCGGGCCGCCGTCAGGTGTCATCCGTGCCGTCGTCTCCAGCAAGGACACCGTGAACGGATGCCCCGGTGAGGCGAGGATGCGCTGCGCGGGTCCCTCCTCCACGACCTCTCCGTCGTCCAGTACGGCGATCCGGGCCGCCAGGGCGGCGGCCGTGCCGAGGTCGTGGGTGATCAGGACCAGCGACAGCTCCCGCCGGTCGCGCAGCAGGCCGGCGAGCGTGTCGAGGATGCCCCGGCGGGTCACCGTGTCGAGCCCGGAGGTGATCTCGTCGCAGATCAGCACCCGGGGCCGGGCGAGCAGGGCGCGGGCGAGGGCGGCCCGCTGGAGTTCGCCACCGGACAACCGCCCCGGCCCGCGCCGTACTTGCCGCTCGGTGAGCCCGAGACCGGTGACGGTGGCCACCGCCTCGGCCAGGGCCTCCGCCTCCGCCGCCCCCCGCAGCCGCACCGCCGTGCGCGCCACCTGCGCCAGGACCGGGCGGTGCTCGTCGAAGGCGGCCCTGGCGTCCTGGAAGACGTACTGGACGGCGGCCAGTTGGGCGCGCGACCGGTCCCGCAGGCTGCGCGGGAGTGGCGCGCCGTCGAGGAGCAGCTCCCCGTCGTGGCCCCGGTGCAGGCCCGCCAGACAGCGCGCCAGGGTGGTCTTCCCGCTGCCCGAGCGGCCGACCACGGCCAGGCACTCGCCGCTGCGGAGGGTCAGCGCGGGGGTGCGGAGCACCGTGGTCCGGCCGTGCCGGGCGGTCAGGCCGCGGACCCGGAGCACCTCCTCCCCGGCGTCCGGGAGCCCGGTGCGGCCCGCCGGGCCGTCCGCCGCCAGCAGCTCGGCCGTCCAGGCGTGCCGGGGCGCCTGCCACAGGTGGTCCGCCGCGCCCGACTCCACCACGCGGCCGTCGCGCAGCACGAGGACCTCGTCGGCCAGCGCCCGTACCACGTCCAGGTCGTGACTGAGCAGGACGACGGCGATGCCCTCGCGGGCGACGGCCGCGAGCTGGTCCACGATGCGCCGCTTCGTCAGCGCGTCCTGGCCGGTGGTCGGCTCGTCGGCCACCACCACCCGGGCACCGAGCAGCAGCGCCTGGGCCAGGACGACGCGCTGCTGCTGGCCGCCCGACAGCTGATGGGGGTAGCGCCGCAGCACCGCCTCCGGGTCCGGGAGCTGGGCCAGCGACAGGGCCCGCAGGACGTGCCGGCGCGCGGCGGCCCCCCGCTCCCGCCGGGGCAGTGCGCGGACCCGCGTACGGGCGATGTCCCGCAGCAGCGCGCCGACGCGGCGCGCCGGGTTGAGGACGGCGCCCGGGTGCTGGGGCACATAGCCGACCAGCCCGTCCGGGACCCGTACCGCGCCGGTGACGCGGGCACC
The DNA here is from genome assembly GCF_016860525.1 of Streptomyces rubradiris. Taxonomy (NCBI): domain Bacteria; kingdom Bacillati; phylum Actinomycetota; class Actinomycetes; order Kitasatosporales; family Streptomycetaceae; genus Streptomyces; species Streptomyces rubradiris. The sequence goes on along the minus strand of NZ_BNEA01000007.1, from coordinate 520,622 downwards.
GGCCGGGTACTCGCCCAGCAGCGCCAGGCCCGTGGTCGTCTTGCCGCTTCCGGAGGCGCCCACCAGCGCGGTGACCTTTCCGGCCGTGACCCGCAGGCTCACCCCGTCGACGATCGCCCGGCCGTCGATCTCCACGCGCAGGTCCCTGATCTCGGCGACCGTGTTCATGCGCGTCTCCTCTTCCCGAGTGCGGCGTCGGCGAGCAGGTTGCCGCCCATGGTGAGGGCGACGATCAGCAGGGCGGGCACCACCACGGCCCAGGGCTGGATGTACAGCCCGGTGCGGTTGCGGTCCACCATCACCGCCCAGTCGGCGGCGTCCGGTTCGACGCCCACGCCGAGGAACGCGGCGGTGGCCACGAGGTAGAGCACCCCGGTGAGCCGTACGCCGGCGTCGGCGGCGAGCGTCCGCGCGACCGACCTGCCGACGTAGCCGACGGCCGTACGCCACCAGGTCTCGCCCTGCATGCGCAGCGCCTCGACCGCGGGACGGGACGCCACCTCCGCCGCGGCGGCCCGTACGATCCGGGCGGCGTCCGGGATGTTGACCAGGGCCACCAGCAGCGCGAGCCCCGCCGTCCCCGGGGTGACGACGGAGGCGACGAGCAGGATCATCAGCAGCGACGGCACGGCGAGCAGCACGTCCAGCGGCCGCATCAGCACCTCTTCCAGCCAGGTGCGGTGGGTGAGCGCGCCGGTCAGCCCGAGCGGCAGGGCGACCAGGTACGCCAGCGCGGTCGCCGCGAGCGACACGAGCACCACGGACCGGCCGCCGAGCAGCACCTGCCGCCACACGTCCCGCCCGACGAAGTCGGTGCCCAGCCAGTGCCCGCCCCCGAGCGTGAAGGACGCGGCGCGCGGCCCCGGATCCCCCGCGACCAGCGGCCCGAGCAGGGCCAGGAGCAACGGTACGGCGACGACGAGCCCCCCGGCGACGAAACGCGACCTCATGCCGCCACCTCCGAACGCGGCGCGAAGCGGCGCGCGACCAGGTCGGCGCCCAGGTTCAAGGCGACGGTCGTCACGCCGAAGACGACGGCGAGACCCTGCACCACCGGGACGTCGCGTTCGGCGACGGCGTTCATCAGGACGGTGCCGAGCCCGGGGATCACGTACAGCGCCTCCACGACGATGACCCCGCACAGCAGCCAGTCGATGGTCCGGGCGAGCTGCTGGGCGGCGGGCGTGATCGCGTTCGGCAGGGCGTGCCCGTACCGGACCCGGGCGCCCGGGACGCCGTAGCGCCGGGCCTGCGCGACGTACGGCGAGGCGAGCGCGTCGATCATCCCGGCCCGTACGAGGCGGGCCAGGGAGCACACCGGCCGGGACAGCAGCACCAGCACGGGCAGCACCAGGGCGGCGGGGTGGGCCGGCAGGTCGGTGCCGTACCCGACGGCGGTCGGCGGCAGCCAGCCCAGGCGCAGCGCGAACACCGTGGTCAGCAGCACGCCGAAGGCGAACTCCGGCACCGCGTACACGCCCAGCGTCACCGAGCTGACGAACCGGTCCACGAACCGCCCCTCGTGGCGGGCCGCGAGCACGCCCAGACCGACACCGGCCGGCACCAGCAGCACCACCGTGAGCGAGGCGAGCAGCAGCGTCGGGCCGAAACCGCCGGTGATGTACGTACTGACGGGCCGCCCCGAGGCCAGCGACGTGCCGAAGTCGCCGTGCGCCAGGCCGCCCGCCCACTCCAGCAGCCGTTCGTGCGCCGGCCGGTCGAGGTGCAGGGCCTCCCGGATGGCCGCGATCCGCTCCGGGTCCGGCTGGTCGCCGGCGAGGGCCACGGCGGCATCGCCCGGCAGCGCCTCGGTGAGCGCGAAGACCAGCAGCACGACGGCCGCCGTCTGCGCGACGCCGAGCAGCAGCCGCCGGGCGATCCAGGACGGGAGTCCCCTCACGCGAGCCACACCTTGTCGAAGCGCGCCCAGTCCAGGGAGTTGGCGGGCGCCTCGGCCGCGACCCCCCGGACGGTGCGGGCGGTGCCGATGATCCAGTCGGCGAACCCCCACACCAGGAAGCCGCCCTCGGCGTACAGGCGGCGCTGCATGCGCTCGTAGACGGCGGCCCGCTCCTGCTTGTCCTTGGTGGACTGGGCCTGCTGGTACAGGGCGTCGAAGTCCTTGTGGCGCCACTTGGTGGCGTTCGTGGTGGAACCGGTCAGCAGCCGCTGGGAGATGTGCGCCTCGATGGGCATGGCGCCGGAGCGGTAGGAGCAGAGGGTGCCGGAGTCGAGGATGTCCTTCCAGTAGCTGTCCTTGCTGCTGGTCCTGATCTCCACGGTGACACCGGCCTTGGCGGCCTGGTCCCGGAAGATCGCGGCGGCCTCGGTGAACCCGGCGGCGACGGGCGAGGTGTCGAGGGTGACCTTCAGCCTCTCCGCGCCGGCCTGCCTCAGCAGCGCCTTGGCCCGGTCCAGGTCCTGCGCGCGCTGCGGGAGGTGCGCGGCGTAGTACTCGTAGCCCTTGCCGAACAAGTCGTTGCCGATCTCGCCCGTGCCGGACAGGGCACCGTCGACCAGTTCCTCGCGGTCGGCGATCAGGAAGAACGCCTCACGCACCCGCTTGTCGTCGAACGGCGGCCGGTCGGTCTTCATCGCGAAGGACTGCATGACGCTGTTGCGCAGCCGCACGATCTCGATGTGCCCCTTGCCCTCGTGGGCGCGGGCGGTCGCGGGGTTCAGCTCGTGGGCGTACTCGACCTGGCCGCCGAGCAGCGCGTTGATCCGTGCCGACTCCTCGTTGGCGACGACGAACTCCACCTCGTCCAGGTACGGGGCGCCGTCCCAGTAGTCCTCGTTGCGCCGCAGGACGGCCGATCTGCCGGGCGCGAAGGAGACGAAGCGGAACGGTCCGCTGCCGACCGGCTCGCCGTCGAAGTCCTGGTGGCCGCGCGGAACGATGTACGCGCCGAACGCGGCCAGCACGTTGGGGAACTCGGCGGTCGGCCGCTTCAGGACGAACTCGACGGTGCGCGGGTCCAGGGCCCGGCTCGCGGCCAGGTCGATGGGCTCCAGGGACGCCTTGGCACGGAACGCCTTGCCCGGGTCGGCGATGCGGCGGTAGCTGTAGAGGACGTCCTCGGCGGTGACGGGCCTGCCGTCGTGGAAGGCGGCCTCGCGCAGGGTGACCTTCCAGCGGTCCAGGCCCGCGTTCGGTTCCCACGCGGAGGCCAGGCGCGGCCGGGCGGACAGGTCGGCGCCGTAGTCCGCGAGCTTGTCGAAGAGGGCCTTGGCGCGGGCCACGTCGGCGAACAGGTTGGCGAGGTGCGGGTCGAGGGTCTCGGAGGCGCCGCCGCCGGCGAACGCGGCACGCAGCCGTCCGCCGCGCCGGGGCTTGCCGTCGCCCTCGCCGGCCGTGCCGGCCGTGCCGGAACCGGCGCAACCGGTGACGGCGAGCGCGCCGAGGCCGGCCATGGCCGCGGCCCCGGCGAGGAAGCCCCGGCGGCGCAGGCCGGGGAAGCGGGAATCGACGAGCGGTGTCTGAGGGGAGTTCATGACGTGTCCTTGGTGTGCCGTGCGAGCGGTTGTCGGCGTGGGGGATTCAGGGGCGGTGTGCCAGGCGGGCGACGAGGTGCAGCCGGTCGGCGTCGGCCGTCTCGCCGGGCGGGTCGCCCTCGCGCCACACGGGCTCGGTGCGCGGGCCCGGCCCGTCGTGCAGCGCGAGCACCTCGAAGCCGTGGGCGGTGAGGAGCCGGCGCAGCTCCTGCGGGAAGAGCAGCCGCCACGCGGAGCGCTGCTCGACGGGCGGGGAGCCGTCGTCGGCGGTCCACACGCGGGTGCGGCGCAGCAGCTGCGCGGTGCGGTCGACGTACAGGCGGGTGGTGGAGCGGTAGCCGACCCCCTGCCACTCGAAGCCGCTCACGGCCGGGGCGTCGAGCAGCTCCGTACGGCCGAGGAAGAACGCGCCGTTGCGCATCTCCGCGACGAGCAGCCCGCCGGGGACCAGCGCGTGCCGGCACGACGTCAGGAAGCCGTCGAGCTGGTCGTTGGTGTGGCAGTACAGCAGGGCGCTGTCCAGGCACACCACCGCGTCGAAGGCGCCCTTGCCGAGGTCGAAGCCGCGCAGGTCGGCCCGGACGTAGGCGGGCCCGGGATGCTGTGCGCGGGCGTACTCCAGCATGGCCCGCGACAGATCGGCGCCCGTGACCGTACGGCCGGACGCGTGCAGGTGGGCGGCGTCCCGGCCGGTGCCGCAGCCCAGGTCCAGCACCCGCGGGCCGGGGGCCGCGTACCGCCGCAGGCAGTCCTCGGTCCAGCGCCCGGCGAGCCGTCCGGGATCGGGGAAACGCGCCTCGTACAGCGCCGGGTTGTCGGTGAGCAGGTTCCTCGAGAGCGGGTCGTCCATGGGTGTCTCCTCACGCGGGCGCCGGTACGGGCGCGGCGACGGCGGGCAGGACGCGGCGGCGGTGCAGCAAGGCGACGCCGGCGGCGGAGGCGAGCCCGAAGGCCAGGCAGCACGCCCAGGGCAGCCAGGGCGCGCCCGCCGGTCCGGCGGTGTCCATGGCCCAGCCGACGACGGTGTTGCCGACGGCGGCGGCGACGCCCGACACCACGTAGAACAGGCCGAAGTAGGTGCCGGTCAGCTCGGCGCGGCCGAAGCCGGGGATCAGCTCCATCACGAACGGCTGGGCCGTCATCACGCCCAGGTAGAGCAGCAGGGCGCCGGCCAGCACGGGCAGGGCGCGCAGCACCGCGTCCGTGGGGCCGCCGGGAGCCGTCGCGTACCCCGTCACCGCCATCGGCGGTACGAAGGACAGCGCCATCAGCGCGAGCCCGGCGCCGATCCAGCGCGCCCTGGGGCCCCGCGCCTTGAGCGCGCGCGTGATCCGCAGCTGGAGCCCGAGGTTGGCGAGGGTGCCGGTGAGGAACACCAGGCCCGCCGCCCCGTCCCAGCCGGTCGCCTTCCGCGCGCCGTCGGGGAGCAGCAGGTAGAGCTGGTTCTCCATGGTGAACATGCCGACCATCGCCAGGGCGAACAGCAGGAAACGGCGGTTGCCGGCCACCTCCCGCCAGTCCCCGAGGAGGCTGCCGCGGGCCGGCGCGACCTCGTGGGCCGGCAGGACGAGTGCCTGCGCCACGGTGAGGACGGCGAAGATTCCCGCCGCGGTGAGCGCGGAGACCCGGAAGTCGGCCAGCAGCAGCGCGCTGCCCAGCAGCGGCCCGATCAGCGCGCCGGCGGTCGCGAACACGTTGAACAGGGCGAACGCCTCCGCCTTGTGGTCACCTGCTGCCAGCGCGAGATAGGCGCGCACCGCCGGGTTGAACAGCGCCCCGGCCAGTCCGCTGAGCACCGAGGCGGCGAGCAGCACGGGGAGCCCGTCGCCGAGCGCGAAGAGCCCGAAGCCGACGGTACGCAGCGCGCACCCGGCGATGATGACCCCCCGCGCGCCCAGCCGGTCCGCGGCCGAGCCGCCGATGAGGAACAGGCCCTGCTGGCTGAGGTTGCGCACGCCGAGGACGATGCCGACGACCGCCGCCGACATCCCCAGGTCCTCGCCCAGGTGGACGGCGAGGTAGGGGACGAGCAGGTAGAAGCCGGTGTTGACGCCGAGCTGGTTGACCAGCAGCAGCCGGATCGCGAGCGGGAAGCGGCGTATCTCGTGCCACGTCCTCATGCCGCCGCCCCCTCGGTGTGCCGGGTGCGGGGCCGCACGCCCAGGCCGGGTTCCCGGCTCGCCCGTACGGTGCCGTCGTGGCCGCCGATGCCGGTCCAGGGGTCGTCGGCGAGAAGCAGGTGCCCGTCGAGGTCGGCCCAGCGGGCGCGGTCGGCGAGGTGCACGGCCGGGGCGATGCCGAGGGTGCTGGCGGTCAGGCAGCCGAGCATCAGCTCGGTGCCGCTGCCCTCGATCAGCTCGGCGATCCGCAGCGCCGCGTGCACGCCGCCGCACTTGGCGAGCTTGACGTTGATGCCCTGCACCCGCCCCGCCAGCCGGCGGGCGTCCGCGACGCCGACCGCGTCCTCGTCGGCGATGACCGGCAGCGGCGACCGCTCGGCGAGCCGGGCGAGCGCCTCCGGGTCGCCCGGCCGCAGGGGCTGCTCCACGGCTTCGACGCCCAGCTCCGCGAAGAGCGGCAGCAGACGTTCGGCGGTGTCCGCGTCCCAGGCCCCGTTGGGGTCCAGCAGCAGCCGGGCGGGCACAGCGGCGGCGCGGACGGCCCGTACGCGCTCCACGTCCTCGGCGGGGTCCGGGGCGCCGGCCTTGATCTTGAGGACGGAGAAGCCCTCCCGGACGAGGCGGGCGGCCTGTGCTGCGGCCCGGCCGGCCGGGATCAGGCCGATGGTGCGGGCGGTCCGGGCGGCGGGTGCCGCCGGGGCCCCGAGGAGTTCGTGCACCGGGGCCCCGGCGCGCTTGCCCACGAGGTCGAGCAGCGCGGACTCGACGGCCGCCACCACGGCGGGCGGAGCGCCGGGACGCTCGCCGTCGCGCAGGGCCTCCAGGGCGCTCTCGGGTGTGGCGAAGCGGGCGAGCCACCGCGTCTCCGCGTGCAGCAGCCGGGTCAGGGCCTCGGTGTCGAGGCCGTAGTAGACGCTGGTGACGGCCTCACCGTGGCCGAGCTGTCCTTCGTGCTCGACGGTCAGCCAGACGGCCTCACGGGCCGTCATCGTGGAGCGTGAGATGCGCAGCGGCTCGGTGAGACGCAGGTGTGCGGTGCGCTGACTGGCCTTCACAGGGGTTCTCTTCCGTAGGGGTGTCGAGTGGATCGCGGACGGTCCGGCACCGTGCCCAGCCGGTCGCCTCCACGGCCCCGGGGTGCGGGATCTCGACGGGGCGGGTGGCGGCGCGGGCCGGGTCGAGCCCGTGGGCGGCGGCGAAGTCGTCGTCGTACACGCTGCCGAGGTAGCGGTGCGGCCCGTCGGGGAAGACGGTGGCGACCACCGCCCCGGGGTGGACCCGGGCGGCCCAGGCGGCGACGAGGGCCACGGCTCCGGTGCTCCAGCCCCCGCTGACGAAGTTGCCGGCGGCCAGCCGCCGGCAGGCGTCCGCGGCCTCGGCCGGGCCGACCCAGTGCACCTCGTCGAAGGCGTCGTAGGCGACATTGCGCGGGTGGATGCTGCTGCCCAGGCCCCGCATGAGCCGGGGCCTGGCCGGCTGGCCGAAGATGGTGGAGCCGGTGGCGTCCACGCCGATCAGCCGCAGTCCCGGCCAGTGCCGGCGCAGCGGGCCGACGGTGCCGGCGCTGTGCCCGCCGGTTCCGACGCTGCACACGAGGACGTCCAGGTGGTCGAGCTGGGTGGCCAGCTCGGCCGCCAGCGACGCGTAACCGGCGCTGTTGTCGGGGTTGTTGTACTGGTCGGGCCAGTACGCGTCGGGCAGCAGCGCCAGCAGTTCGCGCAGCCGGGCGAGCCGGGCGGCCTGCCAGCCGCCCTCGGTGGCCGGGCGGTCCACCAGCTCCAGCCGGACGCCGTAGGAGCGCAGCAACTGGCGCATGGACGGCTCCAGTTCGATGTCGCCGACCAGCACGACGGGATGCCCGAGGGCCTGTCCGGCGAAGGCCAGGCCGACGCCGAGCGTTCCCGAGGTGGACTCCACCACCGGTGCGCCCGGCCGGAGTTCGCCGCGCTCCCGGGCGCCGAGCAGCATGGAGACGGCCGCGCGGGCCTTCATGCCGCCGACGCCGAGCGCTTCCAGCTTCGCCCAGAAGCCGGGGTGCGGACACGGCAGGTCGACGGTGATGCGGGCGAGCGGCGTACCGCCGAGCAGGCCGAGCAGTTCGCGGTTGCCCGCCGGGCGCAGGACGGCCGTGGTCACAGGGCGGCTCCGTAGCGGTGGATGGTTCCGGGGCCGCCGTCCAGCCAGAAGAAGGGGTAGGGCTCGGCGCACACCGCGCTGACCCCGGCGCCGATGAGGCACGGCAGGACGGCGCTGCCGGTCTGGGCGAACATCACCAGCTCCTTGCCGTGCCGCAGGGCGTGCTCCCGCAGTGGCTCGAAGCTGCCGTTGCCGAGCGTCATGCCGGAGGCGAGGATCGCGTCACAGCGCTCCAGCTCCGCCGCCGCGTCGGTCCGCACCGGCTCGCCCCACTCGGTCGTGCCGCCCTTGAGGTCGCACGGGACGTACGCCAGCCCGCGCCGCCGCAGCGCCTCCAGCAGCGAGTTGACGACGCCGACCACGAGCACCGTGCTCCCGGGCGGGGCGTCGAGCAGCTCCACGACCGCGCGGGCCCGGGCCCGTGACTTGTGCAGCGACGTGCCCGCCGGCAACGGGAAGGGCCGTGCGCCGCCTGCGGGGCGGTGCGGCCGGACGTGCATCAGGTACGCGTCGAGGGCGGCCACGCGCACCGGCAGCAGCTCGTGCCGGAGGAGCCGGGCGACATCGGCGCCGACGCAGTCCTCGACGGCCCCGTCCGGCAGCGCGCCGGGCTCGACCGCGCACGAGCCGACGGCTTCGGCCAGGCGCAGACTCAGCACCTCGTTGCGGTACCCGCCGCCGCGCCCGTCGTGGCGTACCGCCTGCCGGGTGGTGAACGCCACGGTGATGCGCTGGGTACCCGGGTCCGGTCCGAGGCGGCCGTCGAGAACGCGCCGGACGAGGTCGTCGTACGAGGAGGCCGTGGTCCGTATGCCGGTGGGGGCGGTCATCGGGCCACCACCCGGGGCCGCAGCCCGGCGAGCAGGGTCTCGACGCGGTCGCGTGCGCCGAGCCCGCCGGTGTCTCCGGCCATGATGTGGCCGAGGTACTCGTTGTTGCTGGCCGCCGCCCGCACCGCGGTGCCGGGCTCGGGGAGCCGGACCTCCAGCACACCGGCCGCGTCGCGCACTTCGCCGACGCCGTCGACCGCCTCCAGCACACCGTCGCCGTCCGGCACGAGGAAGGCGATGGCGGCGCTGGTGAGGCCGGTGTCCGCGGGCCGCAGGTCCGGTGCGCGGCCGAGGGCCACCGCGACACAGGCGGCGGCGAGGTCGATGCCGGTCACGTGGCGTATCAGCTCGGTGATGCGGTTGCCGGCGGGGCGCGGGTTCACCTCCACCAGGCGTGGCCCGCCGGGTGTCAGCTTGATCTCGGTGTGTGCCACGCCCGAGTCGAGTCCGAGGGCCTTCAGCGCGTGCAGCGCCGTCCGCTCGGCCGCCTCGGTGTCGGCGGGCGGGAGCGCGGCGGGGAACATGTGCCCGGTCTCGATGAAGGCGGGTGCGCCTCCGACGCTCTTGTCGGTGACGCCCACGACGTGCGCGGTACCGCCGTGGGCGACGGTCTCGACGCTCACCTCGGGCCCTTCGAGGAGCTCCTCCAGGAGGACGGCGGGGGAGCGGCGCTGTCCCCGGGCGTTGACGGGGAAGCCGGCCAGCGCGCGGTAGGCGTGTGCCAGGGCGGGTTCGTCGTCCACGCGCCGTACGAACATCCCGGCGCACAGGTCCACCGGCTTGAGCACCAGCGGGTAGCCGAGGTCCCGGGCCGCGGCGGCGGTCTCGGCCCAGTCGCCGCAGACCGCGAAGCGGGGGCCGGGCACACCGGCCTCGGCCAGGATCCGGCGGGTGGCGTCCTTGCGGCACGCGTTCTCCACCGCCTCGGGGGCGGGGCCGGGCAGCCCGAGCCGTCCGGCGATCCGCGCGGCGGTCGGGAGGTAGTAGTCGCAGGAGGTGAGCACGCCGTCGAAGCGCAGGCTGTCGTGGGCCCGTTGGACGAAGGGCAGCAGCGTCTCGTCGTCGTTGGTGTCGGCGGTCAGCACATGGCGGGCGGCGAGCAGGGGGTGTGCGGTGCCCTCGGGCGCGGAGCGCAGGTAGTGGTGCAGGTCGCGGGTGAGGAAGGTGAACTCGTGCCCCTCCTCGCGGATCGCCCGTGGCAGGAGTCTGCTCATCGATCCGACCCAGCTCTCGACCATCAGCAGATGAGCCACGGCTTCCCCTTTTCACGGTGTGGACGAAGGTCTGCTGTCGCGCCGACGGCGTGTCGCGCATGCGTCGGCTTGACCGAGGGGGACCTTATCGATATTCGTTTTCATTGTCATCTGATGTCACGTCGGTTCTCTGAATGCGAGACTCGTGCTCCCTGCCGTACGCCCTCTGAGCGCTCTGTGCGCCCTCGTCACCACCGCCACCGCCCCGGCCCCGGCGGCCCCTGACACCACAACTTCCGCACCACCTACCGCCGTTGCCGCTCCCGCCCCGCTGCGGTTCGGTGCCTGCCCCCGGTCCGTACCGTCCCCGCCGCCGCCCGACCGCGTGGAATGCGGTTGGCTGGAGGTCCCGCTCGACCGGGAGAACCCGCACGGCCGGCGGATACGCATAGCCGTCTCCCGGGTGCCCGCCTCCGGCACGCCCGGTGAGCGGCGCGGCGTCCTCCTCGTGAACCCCGGCGGGCCCGGCGGCCCGGGGCTGTCGTACGCCGTCACCAAGCGGGCGAAGCTCCCCGAGAGCGTCCGCCGCGCGTACGACGTCATCGGCTTCGATCCGCGCGGCACCGGACGGAGCGCGCCGGCCGACTGCGGCGCGATGGGCGGCCTCTTCGACAGCCCGGCCCCCGATCCCGTCCCCGTCGGCCGTGCGGCGGAGACGGCGTACCTCGGCTCCTTGCGGCGCATGGCCGACGACTGCGCCGCCGGTGCGGGCGACGCCCTGCCCCATCTGTCGACCGCCGAGACCGCCCGCGACATGGACGCCCTCCGCTCGGCCCTCGGCGAGGAACGGATCGGCTTCCTCGGCGTCTCGTACGGCAGCTACCTCGGCGCCGCCTACGCCGCCCTGTTCCCCCGGCGGGTCGGCCGCATGGTGCTCGACAGCGTGGTGGGCCCATGGAGCTGGTACGACTTCGACCTGCGCCAGAGCCGGGCCCTCCTGCGCCAGCGCGAGGTGTTCTTCGCCTGGGCCGCCCGGCACCGGAGCCGCTTCGGCCTCGGCGGTCGCGCCGACGAGGTGCGCCAGGCCTACGCACGCGCACGCGACGGGCTCGCGGCCCATCCCGTGGACGGCTTCGGCCCCGCCGAGTTCGACCGCGCCGTCTACCGCGCCCTCGGCCGCACCGAACGCTGGACCGGCCTCGCGGACGGCATCCGCGCGTACCTGCGTGACGGCGGCACCGGCGGGCTCCGCCCCGAGGCGCCGTTCGACGGCGCCGCCTCCCGTACGTACGAGTCCGCCAACCGCATCGTGAAGTGTGCCGACGGGCCCGGTCCCGCACCCGCCCGGGTCCTGGCCGACCTGCGGCGCGTACGACGGACCGATCCGCTGCCCGTGCTCACCGGGATGGAAGCCTCCGCCTGCGCCTTCTGGCACCACCGGCCCGGACGGCGCCCCGGCCTCGGCGGCCCGGACGTCCCGCCCGTGCTGCTGGTGGCGTCCGAGGGCGACCCCGTCACCCCGGTGGAGGGGGCCCGGCGACTGGCGCACCGGTTCCCCGGCTCACGCCTCGTCACCCTGTACGACGACTACTCCCACGGGGTCTTCGCCAGCCGGGGCAACCCCTGCGTGGACGGGACGGTCGCCGCGTACCTGGTCGACGGGAGCGTGCCGGCGGCACACGTGCGCTGCGCCGGGCCCGGCCTGCCGACCCCCTGACACCCCCCGCACCCCAGGAGACCGCGATGAGCCACCCCCCGCACCCGCCGTACACCGTCCGCCCCGCCACGAAGGCCGACGTGGAAGGCGCGCGGCGACTGATGCTGGACACCTTCTACCGGGACTTCGGCTACGGCTACGTCCCCGAATGGCACCGCGATGTCATCGACATCGAGGCCACGTATCTGGACCACCCCCGCCACCTCCTGCTCGTCGCCCGCCACGGCGACGAGGTGGTGGCCACGACCGGCGTGCGGTCGGCGGGGCCGGCGCATCCGCCGCACCCCCGCCGGCTCGCCGAACGCTACCCGTCGGGCACCACCGCCCAGCTCGTCCGCGTCTACGTGAGCCCCCGGCACCGCCGTCACGGACTGGCGCGGACGCTGGTGCGGCGGGCGTGCGACTTCGTCGCCGGAACCCCCGGCTACGACAGCATCTACCTCCACACCAACGTCGACGTGGAGGGCGCGGAGGCCTTCTGGCGCGGCATCGGGAAGGAGGTGTTCGACGCGCGCACCACGGGGGAGCACGGTCCGGGCGTGGGCACCGTGCACTTCGAGATTCCCCTGCACCGCTAGAGTGCAAACGGAAATCATTTTCACGTAGGGTGGGTCGAGTCCCGTTTCCGACCTGGAGTTCCCATGGCTGTCCCGAAGCGCAAGATGTCCCGCAGCAACACGCGTCACCGTCGTGCCCAGTGGAAGGCGGACGCACCCCGGCTGGTGCCGGTCATCGTCGACGGCGTGTCGCACCTGGTACCGCGGCGGCTGGCCAGGGCCTACGAGCGCGGCCTGCTGCCGGTCAGGGGATGAGCGGCAGCGGGGTGCCAGGGGCGCGACCCGGATTCGGCGCCGCCTTCATGGGCGCGCCGGCCCTGCCGATCGGCGCGCCCCTCCAAGTGCCCCGCTCCCTGGCCCCCGGCGGTCGTCCGCTGCCCGTCACCGTACGACGCGCCACCGGTTGTCGGCCGTGCCGTCGTCCGGGGCCTGCACCGCGAAGGCGCCCATCGCGGTGGAGTTGTTCTCGATGCCGAGCAGTTTCCCGCTGTGCGCGTTGCGGATCTTGAAGGTGCCGTCGCCCTGGTCGATCAGGAACCACCGGTGGTCGGCGGTGCCGTTGTCCGACCACTGCAGCACGGCGGCTCCGTCGGCCGTGGACATGTCCCGTACGCCGAGCACCTTGCCGCTGTGCACGTTGCGGAAGCGGACGGCGTCACCGTCGGGGACCAGCTCCCAGTCGTGGTCGGCGGTGCCCGAGTCGCTCCATTGCAGGGCACGGCCGCCGTCGGCGGTGGACATGTCCTGGATGCCCAGCACCAGACCGCCGGCCGCGTTGGCGAGCCGGACGGACGCCACACCCCCGGTCTTCCAGTAGACGGTGTAGTTGTGGCCGTGCGCGTCGTGGAACGGACCCAGGGCCACGGGGGAGCCGTTCGCCGTGGCGGTGAAGGCGAGCGCGGTGGAACTGGTCCGCCTGACCGAGGAGACGTCCAGGGCGGGGAGGGCGCCGAGCGCGGTGTCGCCGTAGTCGCCGGCCAGGACGACCGGTCCGTAAGTGACCGCGGCGACACCGGGGTTGTCGTTGGCCGGGCGTACCACGGTGCGCATGGGCAGGCGGACGGTCACGGTGTCGCCGGAGGCCCAGGCGCGGGTCAGGGCCGCGTAACCGCCCGGGGCCGTGGAGATGTTCTGCGTGACGCCGTTGACGCTGACGGTGGCCCCGGTGGTCCAGCCGGGGATGCGGACGCGCATCGTCCAGGTCCCGCCGGCGTCACCGGTGACACGCAGGGTCGTGGTGTCGCTCGCCGGGTACGACGTGGTCTGGGTGACGGTGATGCCGCGCTGCGTCCAGGTGAGCACCGAGGGCACGAACAGGTTCACGGTCAGGGTGGTGCCGGCGTGGAAGTACACGGAGTCCATCAGCCGGGTGTGCATCTCCAGGCCCGTGCCCTGGCAGCACCAGAAGGTGGTGTAGTCGGTGCTCCAGGTGCCGCCGCCCCAGGCCGGCCCCACGCCCCGCCGGCCGCCGGGGTTGAGCGGGGTGAAGTAGGTGACGTGGCCGTGCGGGTCGGCCGGGTTCTGCTGGCCGATCATCTGGTTCAGCCACGCCTGCTCGTAGAAGTCGAACAACTCGGCCCGGTCCGGCGTCAGCGCGAACAACTCCCGGGTCAGGGTCAGCATGTTGACGGTGTTGCAGCTCTCGCAGGTGTCCTGCCGCAGGTAGGCGGCGATGGCGTCCGGGGCCCGGAAGTGCTCCGCCTGGCTGTTGCCGCCGATGGCGTAGGTGTGGGCGTGGACGCAGAAGTCCCAGGCGTTGGTGGCGATGTCCCGGTACCGGGTGGTGCCCGTGGCCTTGTACGCGCGGACGGCCCCGATCCACTTGGGCACCTGGGTGTTGGCGTGCAGCCCGGCCAGCCGGTCCTCGCCGGCCGCCAGCGGGTCGAACACGGCGGCGTGGTCGAACCGCCGGGCGACGGTCAGCCATCGCGCGTCGCCGGTCTGCTGGTACAGGTCGGTCAGGACGGCGTTCATGCCGCCGAACTCCGTGCCCAGCATGGCCTGGAGCTGCGCGGTGGTCAGCCGGCCGGTGCGCCGGTCGACCCAGCCCGCCAGGGCCAGCAGCACGTCACGGGCCTGTGTGCTGCCGATGTACCGCCACACGTCCAGCAGACCGGTCAGCGTCTTGTGGACGGTGTAGTACGGCACGTTCCCGTTGGACAGCGTGCGCGCCTCCAGGGCGGTGAAATCGGACTCGGGATAGCCGGAGAGGTACCCCGCGCCGAACCCCGCGGCGCCGTTGTTGGCCTGGCACTTGGCCAGTTCCGCGACCATGTACAGGGCCTTGTCCCGGCAGACGCCGTCCCCGGTCACCGCGTACGACTGCGCCCACGCGGTGAGGAAATGCCCCTGGACATGGCTGCGGAAGGGGAAGCCGGGGGCCTCCCAGCCCCCGGTGGCGGCCGCGCCGTTGGTGGACAGACGGTGGTTGGCGCGGAAGTTGTACAGCAGCCGGTCGACGTCGACGAACCGCAGATAGCTCTGGGTCCGGTTCTGGTTGTCCAGCCATCGGCTCGCGGTCAGCCTGACCTGGCCGAGCTCGAAGGGGAAGGCCTGGGCGCCGATGTCGGGCCGGGCGGGGGGTACGGCCGCGTGGGCGGCGGAGCCGCCGAGAGCGGGGCCCACGGCGGACGCCGCGGCGCTGGCCCCGGCGAGCTGGAGGAGACGTCGTCTGCTGACGGAGGAGGACATGGACACACCCTTTCGGTGTTCGGAATCTCGAACTCCGTTCGCCAAATCGTCGAGAACATAGTTGGGCGCCCAACTGGCCGTCAATGACATCGACGCCCGCAATCGGCAGCAGCGACCGGGCGGTTGCGAGCCAGGGACTCGCCGAGCCGGCTTCCGAACCCCCGTGACCGCCATGTCCCACGCCCCCACCACGAGCCCGGAGCGCCGATGCCGCCCACCACGCCCGCCCTGCCCGCCGGTGGTCGCCGGGGCACCACAAGCCCGGCAGGTCGCGCTGCCGGCGATACGACGCGAAGGCGCGTACAGGAAGGGTGTGTTCGAACGGTACGGTCGTCGGCGGCCCGGCGGAACCGCCGGGCAGGACCTCTGACGCACGGACCACGTCTGCCCGCGGAACTCGCCCGATCCCCGGCACGTCCCCCATCAGGGGCGCACTCGCAGACGACCGCGAGCCGCGAACCGGAGCGTCCTGCGCGTTGCGGAACGACGGTCTGGACGGTGGCCTGGAGTGGGACGGCGGCCGCGCCGTCCCGCCCACCGGCATCCGCGCCGAGGGCACCGCCGACACGGCGCGTCGAGGCGTCCGTCCCGCGAAGGGGCGTACGCCGCGCCGCTCCGGTCCGCTCCGGTGCGCCCCGTCCACCGCGCACCAGAAGGCGTGTTCCCCGCCGGACGGACACCGCTGTCGTGCCACTGTGGCGTCGCCGGAGGGCACCGGTGGTGTGCCGGGCAGGGCATGCCGCCGCGGTGGAGGGAGCGTGGGAAGTGGAGCTGCGGAAGACCGCGCGGGCGTGCAACGCGGGGACGGACGACGAGGCCTATCTGGAAGCCCTCGACATGTTCCTCTCCGGGACGGACGAGAAGGCCACCACCCACGCGTACCTGCGCCGGGTGGTGGACCGGCTGCCCGCCCGGCGGACGCTCCTGGACATCGGCGCCGCCCAGGGCACGACGACGCGGTATCTCGCCCCGTACTTCGAGCGCGTCGTGTGCGTCGAGCCGAGCGAGCCCATGCGGCGCGCGCTGGCGCGGGCGTGCCCGCAGGCGGAGGTGGTGGCCGAACCGGTCGGCGAGGCCCGGGTGGACGCGCGGGCCGATCTGGCCCTGCTGTCCCACGTGCTGTACTACATCCCCCGTACGCAGTGGGCGGTGACGACGGCACGCGTCATGGAGTGGGTGGCGCCGGGCGGCGTTCTGCTCGTGCTGCTGCAGAATCCCGACAACGCCTGCATGCGCATGGTGCGCCACTTCACCGGCCGCCATTTCGACGTGCGGGAACTCGTCGGCGAACTGGCCGCCCTGGCACCCGGCTTGGTCGGCCGCACCGGGCTGGACGTCGTACCCGCCCGCTACCACGGCCGCAGCCTGGAGGAGACCCTCACGGTCGCCGACTTCCTCCTCAGCGTCCCCGACGCCCCTTCCCCGACCCGCGAGGCGGTCGAGGCTTATGTACGGCGGCACTTCGACAACGAGGACGGCACGTACACCTTCCGCCACGACCAGCACGTCCTGAGCATCGAACGCCCGGCACCCTGAGCAGGCGGCGGCCACTTGAGTCTGTTCGGTGGGCTACGATGCCGGGATGAATACCGGGACGGCATCGCGCCACGCACGGATCGGTGACCCGGTGCTCTCCTGAGCGCCGTGCGGGCCGGTGTGGGCCCACCGTCCGGTCAAAGGTCTCGCGCCGCCGCGCGTGCTCCGCCTCCGTCGTGTTGATCGCAGGTTCGACAGATCGACCACGACAGGAGAGTTCATGCCCACCAAGACGCTGCTGATCCCCACCGGCGACGGTCAGGCCGACGCCTTCGCCGCCTTCCCCGACCACGGGGAGCGGCACCCGGGGGTGCTGATGTACCCGGACGGCTTCGGCATCCGGCCCGCACTGCGGGAACTGGCCCGTGAACTGGCCGGGCACGGGTACTACGTGCTTGTCCCCAACATCTTCTACCGGCACGGCCCGGCACCGGTGACCGAACTTCCCGAGCACATCACAGAGGAGGCCCGGCCCCAGGTCTTCGCCCGGCTGATGCCTCTGATCGAGGCGCACACCACCGAACGCGCCCTGCGCGATGCCGACTCCTACCTGGAATTCCTCACCACCCGGCCGGAGACCGGCACCGGGCCGGTCGCGGTGACCGGTTACTGCATAGGCGGCCTCCTGGCGGTGCGCACCGCCGCGGCCCACACCGGCCAGGTGGCCGCCGTCGCCGCGTTCCACGGCCCCGTGGGCGCCGACGGCCCCCGCCTCCTGTCCAGCCTCACCGCACAGGTCCACTTCGGTCACGCCGAAGGAGACATGACGCCCGAGGCCCTCGGCGAGCTCAACCAGGCCCTGGACGCCGCGGGGGTCGGCTACACCTCCGAGATCTACCCCGGCACCGTCCACGGCTTCACCATGTCCGACACCGACTCCTTCAGTCCCGCCGGACTGCGCCGCCACTGGGACCGCCTGCTTCCCCTGCTGGACCGCGCACTGGTCCGCCGCTGAGGCTCCGGCACCGAGTCCGGTGCACCGGCTGCGGCCTGTGGGGCACCAAGGCCGCAGCCGGGCCCCTTCGGGTACCGTCGCGCCGGCTCAGGGGGCCTTCTTCGCGTTCCCGCCGCCGCTGCCGCCCGACTGCGCCCCGCCACCGGGCTGCGCGCCGCCGCCGGTGGCCTGGCCGCTGCTCTGGCCGGCGGCGGCGGACAGGTTCTGCAGGGACTCGAGGGCCTTGGTGAGCGAGGCGAGGGTCTCCTGGAGCTGGGCGACCTGGCCGGGCAGGCCGGACAGCGCCGTGGCGAGATCCACGGCACCTCCCGCCGCACCGGCCGCGCCGGAGGCCCCGGCCAGGAGACCGCTCAGCCCGGCGAGCGGCGCCCCCGCCGCCCCGCCCGGCGTGCCCAGCCGACTCGCCAGGCCGGTCACGTCGGACACCGGCTCGCCCCTGAGCAGCCGGGCCGCCTCTTCCTCGCCCAGACTCTGCAACGCGGCCAGCTTGCCCAGCAGTTGGAGCGACTCGGCGGGCAGATTGGCCACCGCCTGCAGGCGCAGCTGCCGGGTGAGCAGGTCGGCCCCGGAGGACGCGGACGCGGCCGAGGGGCGGTCGAGGATGTCGTCGAAGGCCTTCTTCGCGTCGTCGGCGAGGTCACCGATCAGGGTGCGGAAGGTGTCCGTCATCAGGTTCTCCTTGTACGGTGCGAGGGGGAGCGGCTCAGGTGTTCCAGGTGCGGTGGATCACGGCCGTGGCGGCCTCGGCCAGGGCCGTCGTACGGGGTGAGTCGGGAAGGTGCGGTGCGAGGCCGGCCCAGGCCTGTTCGAGCAGCCGGGTCGCCTCCTGTTCGCAGACGCGGACCGCCCCGGTGTCCTCGATCGTCCGCGCGGCCCGCTGGACGGCCCGCTCGTCCGGGTCCGCGCGCAGCGACTGCCACAAGGCGGCCGCCTCCGCCCGCGGCAGCAGTGTGACGGCGTGCGCCAGCGGAAAGGCGACCTTGGCGTTGGACAAGTCCTCCGCGACCCGCTTGGTGACCCGCTGCCGGTGGATCACGCCCCGCAAGTCGCAGACGTCGTCCATGATTTGGTAGGCGAGCCCGAGGGCCTCGCCGAACTCCCCGATGGCGGCGCGCTGTTCCGGTGCGGCCCGGCCGATCAGGGAGCCGATCTCGCACAGCGCCCGCACCTGGGCCCCGGTCTTCAGCCGGTGGGTGAGGGTGAGCATCCGCAGCAGCGGCCCGGCGTCCCGCGTGGCCAGCGCCAGCTCCATCTCCTCCGTGTGACCCTGCAGGTCCAGGGCCTGGCCCGCGTGCGTGGCGCGCAGCCCGGCCAGGTACGTCTCGTACACCGCCAGGCGGAGCTCAGCGTCCTCGGGCAAGGTGTGCCGGACGGCGCGGTCTAGGCTGAAGTAGGCCGCGGTGCCGGCGTTGATGGCGGTGCTCTCCCCGAAGAGGACGTGGGCGGCCGGGCCGCCGCGCCGCAGCGGGGAGGCGTCCTCGACGTCGTCCACCATGAGGGAGCCGGCGTGTCCCACTTCGCAGGCGGCGATCACTTCCGCGTACGGGCGGGGGTTGACGCCGAACGTCTCCAGGACCCGGGCCATCAGGTGGGCGCGCCAGCGTTTGCCGCCCGCGTCGAGCAGATGGCGCACCGGGGCGACGAGGGCGGCGTGGAGCCGTCGGTCGCGGCGGTCGTCACCGATCTGCTGGGGACCGGGCCGCCCATCCGTGCCCATGAGTTCCAGGCTGAGGGTGGTCGTGGGGGAGGGCGGGCAGAGATGGGCGAGCCCCTCGTCCAGCGCCGCCGCCACGCGTGCGGTGTCGCTGCCCGTCGTCACGGGGCCGGGCGGAGTCCGCGGCTGCACCACCACCCCGGTGGTACCCACTCCGGGGCCGGGCAGCGGTGACGTTCCGTCAGACATGGGACCACTCGCTTCATTCACGACTGCACTGACCGGCTAAACGTAGCGAACAATCACAGATGACACGAAACATGAAGCTCGGTAGGAAATTATGATAAAAGCCCGGTTTGTCTGAACCGGGTGTCAATCGGTATGTTCCACATTCCGCGAACAACTGCCCCCGAAAGGACGGCCTTTGATGCCACCGCGCAACGTGGTCGAAGAGTTCGTCGACAACGTGGCGGGCGACTACCAGAAGGCATTCGGCGACATCCTCGGCCGGGAAGCCGACGACGAGGACAGGGCCGCCCGGATGCTCGCCGCGCCCGCCCTCGCGCTGGCCCTCTTCCTGCCGGCGACGCTCCGGCAGGCGGGCGGCCTGGGCATGGTCACGGACGGCGTGCTCGGCGGGCTGGATCTCGTCAGGTCACTGCTGGAGCCGGCGGACACGGCACGCCCCTTCGGCGGCCGGGCACACGGCGGGTGAGAGGAACCGATGCGGGGCCGGACAAGCGGGCGACTGCTCACCGTGGTACGGGTGCTCGGCGAGCTGGCCGCCCAGGAGGCGGGACGCGTCCCCGCCCGTACCGGGCAGGCCGGCACGGAGGCCGACGGCTGTTCCTCCGGCGTGGCGGACGGGTTCGTCTCCGCGGGCGCCCTGCGCCGGGCGCGGGCGGCACGCGCGGCACTCGAACGGCTGGGCCCTCTGTACGTCAAGGTGGGACAGGTGCTGGCCACCCGCCCCGACATGGTCCCGGCGCACGTGCGCGCCGAGTTCCAGAAACTCAACGACCGGGTGCCCGCCCAGCCGTTCGCCACCTTCGCCCCCGTGCTGGAGGCCAACCTCGGCCCCCGCTGGGAGCGGATGTTCGATGACGTGGACGTCACCAGCCCGCTCGGCGCGGCCTCCCTCGCCCAGGTGCACCGGGTCACTCTCCGCGGCGGCGCACCGGGCGTCGTCAAGATCCAGCGCCCCGGCATCCGCGGGGTCGTCCGGGCCGACATGGCGTTGCTGCGCCGTGCCGCCTGGCTGACGGCACGCGGCGCCCCCCGGTTCAACGAGGTGGTCGACGTGCGGGCCATCCTCGCCAACGTCTTCGACGCGATGGAGGCGGAACTGGACTTCACCAAAGAGGCCGCCAACATGGAACGCGCCCGGGCGTCGGTCGGCCGGTTTCCGCACCTGGAGATCCCCGAAGTCGTCGCCGCCACCCCGGGCGTCCTGGTGCAGTCCCTGGCCCCCGGTGGCTCGGTGGCCCGCGTCGACCGGGAGGAACTGAGCCCGGAGCACCGCGAGGCCATCGCCCGCGAACTGGCGGCGTTCATGGGGCGGGGCTATTTCATCGACCGCTTCTACCACGCCGATCCGCACCCGGGGAACGTCTTCGTGACGCCCGACGGGCCGGCCACCCTGCTGGACTGGGGCATGGTCGGCCGCGTCGACCAGCAGACCAGCATCCGCATGCTGCTGCTGTTGATGGCGGTCGGTCAGAACGACGGCCACGGCCTGGCCAAGGTGTGGGCCGAGATGGGCCGCAGCACGCCGTGGACCGATCTGCCGGCCTTCTGTGCCGACATGGCCGCGCTGGTCCCGAAACTCGCCTCGGCGTCCATGGCCGAGCTGAACTTCGGTGTCGCGTTCAGCGCCGTACTGGAGAAGGCGGCCCGCCGAGGCATCGCCTCGGCCCCCACCGTGGGCCTGATCGGCAAGTCCCTGGTCAATCTGGAGGGCAGCGTACGGCTGCTGGCACCCCACCTGACCTTCTCCGATCTGTTCGAGTCCGAGGTCCACGGCATCGTGCTGCACGTACTGCGCGAAATGATCTCCCCGCAGCACACGGCCCGCCGGGCCCTGGAATCCCTGCTGGCCTACAGCATGGCCGGGGAACAACTGCGGGCCGACCCGCACGGCCTCGCCGACCGCGCCCTGTTCCCGCCGCCCGGCCCGGCCCACCGGGGGATTCCCGTGCCGCCCGTGCGCCCCGGCGGACGGCAGCACGCCCTGCTGGCCTGCGGGGCGCTCGCGCTGTGGGCCGTCCACCGCCGCGCGAGCAAGCTCCGGTGACGGCACGAAAGCCCAGCTGAGGAATGGACCGAACCATGGACATCACCCATATCGCCAAGGAACTTCTCGGCGCCCTGGCGGACGACTCCAAGAAGGCGCTCGACGACTTGCTGGACCGCCCCGCCCCCACCGGACGACACCATGGCGGAACAGCCGACACCATGCGACAGTGGGCGCTGCTCGCCGAGCTGACCACCCCGCCGGCCACTACGCCTGCCGCGGCCGGGACCATCACCGGTGCCACCGCTCTCGCCGACAGCCTGGCCGCGCTGCCACGCCTGCTGGACCAGCTCACCGCGGTCGCCGACCGGCTCGACCAGACCCTGCGCCACCTCCCCTCCTTGCCGGGCCTTCCCGCCGACACAGCCACTGCCGTCCGCGAGAAGGCGACGACAGCCGCCGCCACCGCGAAGGAAACGACACGCGCCGCGACAGCCGCCCCGCAGGACGCGGTGTCCTCGACGGTCCAGAAACTCCGCCCGCTCGGCTGGTGAGCCCTGGCGGCCGGATCCTTCGGCGGTGCGAACGCGGAGGCATGGCCCGCGCGAGCCGGTGGTTCTCGCAGTACGGGTACGGTCACTCGCCCGAGAGCCGGCACACCTCGTGCGGCAGCTCGTGGCGGAGCGGATGCCCGGGGTTCGAGAATCCGGACGAGCCGGAGCCGGGCCAGTCGCGGCTGCACATCGACGTCAACGTCACGGACCGTGATCAGCACGCCGAACTCGATCACCTTCTGAGGCTCGGGGCGCGTCCGGCCAACCTCGTGCCGGGTCCTTGACGGCCTGTCGGCTCGGGGCGGAGGGGGGACGCCGTGCGCTGGTCGACCCGCGAAGCCGTAGGCTGTCGGGCGAGTGTCAGGTCGCCGGCCGACCACCCCCCTCCATCCGCACGTCGGCCGCCTTGCGCTGACCTGCCAGTCCTACGACGTCCGCCACGCACCGGGCCGGCCACCCGTCCTCTACGCCGCCGCCGAACCGGACAGTCCCAGCGTCCCGTTCCCTCTACGCCACCCGGGGCCGGGCCCGGTCCTCCTCCTCCCGCCGCCGACACGGAAACCGTTGCTCTGCCGGGCGACGGCGCGAAACCTCCTGCCATGTCATCCGCCGACGCGGAGTCGGTGCGAGCCGGCCGGGACCGGCGCGAGCCGGTAGGCGCCTTCATGGGTGACGACACGGCCGGCGGTGGGCGGTGCGAAGTGGGTGCCCAGGACGAGGGTCCCGGTGTCGGCGAGCGCGCCGAGCAGCGAGCGGCGCGTCGCCTCGGACCGTTCGGGGTCGATGTCGACGCAGGCGCCGATGGCGGGGTGGGCGAGCTGGACCGGGTGGTGGACGCAGTCGCCGGTGATCAGTGCCGTCTGTCCGCGGCTGGTCAGCTCGGCGGAGAGATGACCGGGGGTGTGCCCGGGGGTGGGGATCAGACGCAGGCCCGGGACGACGCGGACGCCCTCGGCGGGCACGTCGACGAGGTCGGTCAGCCCCGCTTGCTCCACCGGGATGACGGAGTCGCGGAACATCTGCCTGCGCGGCTCGTCCATGTCGTACCCGGCCCAGAACTCCCGCTCGGCGCGGGAGACGAGGTGGCGTGCGTTGGCGAAGGTGGGGACCCACTCGCCGTTCACCTTGCGCGTGTTCCAGCCGACGTGGTCGGCGTGCAGATGGGTGAGGATCACCAGGTCGACCGAGTCCGGGGGGAACCCGGCGGCGGTAAGGCGTTCGAGGTAGTCGGTGTTCAGGCCGTGCCACGCGGGATTGGCCCGCTCCTTGCCGTTGCCGATGCCGGTGTCCACCAGGACGCGCCGCCCGCCGACCGTGAAGGCGAAGCTGTGGCTGTCCAGGCGCAGGACTCCCGCGTCGTCCGCGAAGTGCGGGCGCAGCCAGTCCTGCCCGGCGACGAGGTCCGCGGTGGCACCGGGCAGCAGCCACGGTCCGGTCGCGGGCGGCAGGGAAACCTCGTCGACGCGGTGGACGACGAGGTCGCCCACGGTCCAGGAGGGGACGGTGGCCGGGCCGGTGGCCGGGGGAGTGCTCATGATCGGGCGTCTTCCTTGTCGGTCGTTTCCCTTGCGGAACGGCGCGCGGGTGTGCGTGGTCGGGCATCGGGTCCGGGATTCCGTGACACCGCTTAACGCAATCCGTTTGCGTTAAGGCACCGTAGGCCCTAGAGTCCGACTAACGCAAACGTTTAGCTTTTGGTGCGGGGGCCTCCTGTCGTTCGAGCCCACTCCGGAGCCCGGATCAGCCCAGACCGCCCAAGCCCACCCCAGCTCCGAGGGAGAACGCCCATGTCCTCCGCCGAACTCACCCCAGCGGAGGCGGCCCGCCGGGCCGCCCACGCCGGACTCCCGCTGCCCGCCGACCGGCACGCCGTGGTGGCGGCCACCGCCGACCACATCCACTCCGTCGTCGCGGTCCTGCGGGAGCTGGACTTCGGGGACACCCCGCCCGCCCTCGCCTACCGCGCGGAACAGGAGACACACGATGCAGCCGTATGAACTCCCGCTGAGTGTCGCGGCCGAGGCCATCCGGACCCGGCGGCTGTCCCCCGTCGAGCTGGCGGACTCCGTCCTCCGGCGCGTGGAGCGGGCGGAGCCGCACCTTCAGGCGTACGTCGCCGTCGCCGCCGAACACGTCCGCCGGGCCGCGCGCGAAGCCGAGGGCGAGATCGCGGCCGGCCGCCACCGCGGTCCGCTGCACGGCATTCCGATGGCCCTGAAGGACCTGATCGACGTCGCGGGCCTGCCGACCTCGGCCAGTTCCCGGGTCAGGGACGGCCACACCGCGCGGACCGACAGCACGGTCGCCGCCCGGCTGTCGGCGGCCGGCGCGCTCCTGGTCGGCAAGACCCACACCCACGAGTTCGCCTACGGCCTGACCACCCCGCAGACCGGCAACGCCTGGGACACCGGGCGGGTCGCCGGCGGCTCCAGCGGAGGGTCCGCCGTGGCCGTCGCCGCGGGCACCGCCACGTTCAGCCTCGGCACCGACACCGGCGGGTCGATCCGGGTGCCGGCCGCGCTGAACGGAGTGGTCGGTCTGAAGCCGACCTACGGCCTCGTCCCCCGCCACGGCGTCACCTCGCTGTCCTGGTCACTGGACCACGTCGGCCCCATCACCCGCACCGTCGAGGACGCCGCCCTGGTCCTCACCGCCCTCACCGGACACGACCCCCGCGACCCCGCCTCCCTGACCGCCCCCGCCACGGACTACCGGCCGGCCGCCGGCACGGACCTCACCGGGCTGCGCGTCGGCGTGCCCCGCAACTACTACTTCGAGCACGTGGACGCGGAGGTCGAAGCCGCCGTCCGGCGCGCCATCGACCAGCTCGCGTCACTCGGCGCACGCCTCGTGGACGTCGAGATCCCCATGACCCGCTACATCCAGGCGACCCAGTGGGGCCTGATGGTGCCCGAGGCCACCGCCTACCACGAGAGCACCCTGCGCACGGTCCCCGAGCTGTACCAGGCCGACGTCCGCGTACTCCTAGAGGCCGGCGCACTGATGCCCGCCGGGGACTACCTGCGCGCCCAGCGCTCCCGCGCCCTCATGCGGCGGGAGTGGGCGCACATGCTGCGGGAGGCCGACCTGATCGCCGCCCCGACCGTCCCGGCGACCGCGGTCAAGGCCGGCCAGGAGACGATCACGTGGGCCGACGGCACCGTGGAGGGCGTCTCCGACGCCTACGTACGCCTGTCGTCCCCCGCCAACATCACCGGAGTGCCCTCCCTCACCCTGCCGGTCGGGCTCGACGCGGCGGGCCTGCCGATCGGCATGCAACTGCTCGGGCGACCGCTCGGGGAGAGCGTGCTCCTGCGGGTCGGCCACGCCTACCAGCAGACCCGGCCCGCACCCGCCCTCGCACCGGCGGCCTGAGAACCCACCCCTCGGCCCGCCCGGCCGGACCCACGCGGGCTGGCCGAGGCGGGCACGGGCGCGCCCAGGACCGTTGCCTGAGGGAGACGGGCGGCCCGCACTAGACGCAATGAATGAGCTTTAAGCTGGTTCCCATGAGCAGGCAGATGGTGCGCCCCGGCGGGCGCAGTGCCCGGATCCAGGCGTCCGTGCACGCCGCCGTACGGGAACTGGCGTCGGAGCTGGGCCGGGACGCCCTGACGGTGCCGCTGGTCGCCCAGCGCGCGGGCGTGACACCTTCGACGATCTACCGCCGCTGGGGAGACCTGCAGGAACTGTTGTCGGACGTCGCGGTGGAGCGGCTACGGCCCGACACCGAGCCCGAGGACCACGGCACCCTGTCGTCCGACCTGACCGCCTGGGCCGAGCAGTTCCTCGACGACATGGCCGCCCCCAGCGGCCGCGCCCACATCCGTGACGCGCTGCTCGGCGACCCGGACGGCGGCAACGCCGGCCGGTGCTCCGACTACGCCGCCGCGCAGATCGACGTCATCCTCGCCCGGGCCGCCGAACGCGGCGAGGACACTCCCGGGACCGAGACGGTCATCGACCACGTCGTGGCCCCCCTGATGTACCGCATCCTCTTCCGCCCGGACGGGCTCGACGCCTCCTACGCCCGGCGACTCGTGGCGGGAGTGCTCGCCCGGAACCGCCGCTGACCAAGGGCCGCCGGCCGTGTCGCAGGTCCGGTTGTCAGTGGCAGGTCCGGTTGTCAGTGGCGGATGGAAGACTGCCCGGCATGATCGAACCGAATCCGAAAGCGGACCTTCTCCGATATCTGCAACAGGCGCGGGACGCGCTGCTGTGGAAGCTCGACGGGCTCTCGGAGTACGACGTCCGCCGTCCGCTGACCCCGACCGGAACCAACCTGCTCGGGCTGGTCAAACACGTCGCCGGCGTGGAACTGGCCTACTTCGGCGACACCTTCGGGCGCCCGTTCTTCGAGGAGGAGCCGCCGCCCTGGTGGTACACACGGGAGGCGGAACCCAACGCGGACATGTGGGCCACCGCGGAGGAGTCCCGCGAAGAGATCGTGGGGCTGTACCGCCAGGCGTGGGAGCACTCGGACCGCACGATCGCGGCGCTGGCACTCGACGCCACCGGTCACGTCCCGTGGTGGCCCGAGGAGCGGCGGGAGGTGACCCTCCACCACGTCCTGGTACGCGTCATCTGCGACACCCAGCGCCATGCCGGCCACGCCGACATCGTGCGCGAACTCATCGACGGGTCCGCGGGGCACGGGCGGGACCAGGACAGCCTGCCGGCCGCGGACCGGGCATGGTGGGAGAGCCACCATCGCCGACTGGAGCGCGTGGCCCGGGCCGCCGACGAGATCCGACCGCGCCCCGCTGCCGCCGACCCCTCGGATCAGACCTCGGTGTCGTCACCGTGACGTCCGGCCTCCGCGCGCAGCTTCGCTGACCGCTCGCGCGGATCGTAATGTGCCCCCACGCCCTCGATCAGCAGCACATCCCCCTCGATGTGGTCGGTTCGCAGCCTCAGGATCTCCTGGTACGCGGGGGAGACGTACCAGGCACGGGCCGTGGCCAGGTCCGGGAACTCGATCAGCACCATGCTGCCGGGCCAGGCACCCTCCACCACCTGGGCCGGCGGACCGTGGATGACGAAGCGTCCGTGGAAGGGGTCGAGGGTGCCTTGGATGCGCTCCAAGTACTCAAGGACGTCGGGGTGATGACGACGGTTGCGGAGATGCGCGAAGCCGTAAGCGGGCACGACGGGTTCCTTTACCGATCGCTCGCGTCCCCCTGTGGGACGACGCCCCGAACGTAACCGCGCGCCTCATCGCGCCGCGATTACCAGGGAGGTAAGGAACACCACGCTGTGCCGCCTCGGTGCGGCCGGACGGCGGGACGGGCGGCAGGCCGGCCGGCTGCCCCGGCTGCCTCAGCGCAGGGGGGCCCGCCAGGCCACCAGCCCCGGTCGGCCCGTCTGTACGAAACCCACCGCGAACGGCTTGTCGTCGTCGTCCGTCACCAGATGGATGCTGCACTCCGTCACGCTGCCGCCCGGCGGGATCACCCGGGCGACCCAGTCGGACGGACAGCCGGGGATCTTCGTGTCGCGGACGAAGGGTGTCTTCCCCGGTATCTGCCGACCGCCCTCGGTGAGCAGGCGCACGCGGTCGGCTTGATCGGTGTAGAGGTCCGTCGGCCCGGTGTTGGTGTAGGTGACCGATACGTAGTAGGGGACGCCGCGCCGCTCGTCGTCGTTGAGGTCGAGGTCCAGGCCCGCGAGGTCGGCCGCGCTGCCCCGGCGTACGGAGACCAGCCTGGCGGGCAGTTCGAGAACGCCGTCCTCGCGGGCCTCCCACCGGACGCGGACGATGTCCCCCGGCTCCGCCAGCCCTGCGGACGCCGTGTCAAGGCCGCCCTCGACGGGCCAGACGGCGACGTCCCCGCCCTCGTCGAGGTAGCCGCCGGCGCTGTACGTCAGCGACAGCACGCCGACGCCCTCGGGCAACGCGTAGGGCACGCAGGTGTGGTACGAGTCACCGGGTGCCAGCGTCTTCGGCGCGGTGTCCGCGCAGGGCAGGTCGACCCCGCCGGGCCTGCCGCCGCTGATGTAGACCTTCTCCGCGTCCGCCCAGTCGGTGCCGTTCAGGGCGAAGCCGCCGTCCACCAGGTAGGCGGCGGGGATCGCCTTCCGGCCGGTGTTGGTGACCTCGAAGGTGAGGTAGTGGGGAACCATGCCCTTCAGTTCCTCGTCCACGCGCGCCCCCCGCATGTCTTCCTTGGAACCCCGGACCAGGCTCTTGACCGTGATCCTGACCTCGTACGACCGGTGGTCGGTGTCCGTGTGGACGACGTTCCGTGCGCCGGTCCGCACCGGTAGGTCCGTCCAGGAGGCAGGCCTCTTCGAAGCTCGCTCCACGGTCCCGCCCGCGCTCTGTTCCCCCGCGCACCCGGCGAGGAGGGGTATCACCGCCGCGCCTATGGTGGCCTTCCTGAGGTAGCTGGACAGGCGCATGGACTCCCTTTACCGCACGATGATCCGGATGTGCCGGAGGACTGACGCATCGTAGGTCATCACAGCGGATACGGAGGCGGCGGGTCCGATGCGGTTGCCGGCCTCGTACTGGCGGCTCTCCGGGACCGTCGCGACATGGGGCTGCCTGAGGACGTGCCTCCGATGGGCCGGCCCTGGGCAGGCGATGACCCCGGGCGAACCCGAGGTCCTCGCGCGGATGGCCGAGGAAGGGGTGAGAGCCGGTGTCAGGAGACCACGCGCAGGTGGGTCGGCCATCCGATGCGGTTCAGCAGGCGGAACATCTTCTTGATGTCCGTCGGACCGAGCTTCACGCAGCCGTTGGACTTGTAGTCCCCGTCGCCGTCCCAGCGGCGGCTCTCGGTGCTCCCCTGGCCGCCGTCACGGTTCATCTCGGAGTGGATGAACATCTGCGTGCGCGTCAGGGTGCCCCGGGAGCACTTCATGTCCTGCAGATAGACGGCGTACCCCTTGATGAGACGGCCGTCATAGAAGGGATCCTTGAGTTTGATCCTCCAATTCCCGTTCGGAATCCAGCCTTTGGCGCGGACGCAGTCGTCCTTGACGCCGGTGCCCGAGCCCGCGCGGTAGGTGGCCAGCAGCTCGTCTCCCTCGTAGACGGAGAGCTTCGAGTGGGTGGGGGAGGCCGGGTTCTTGTCGAACACCAGGGTGGTCGCCGGCCCCGCCGCCGCGGCCACGGTTCCCGCGGGTGCGTGGGCGGTGGCGGCCGGGGCGAGGGCCGGCCCCGCGGTCAGGGCGGCCGCCACCGCCACGGTGGCCGTGATGCCGCGGGCGCGCCGTCCGTTGCTGCTCATGTGTGTACCTGTTTTCTCTCCGTACGGCCTGTTCGGGCCGTGCACGTGCGGGAGTGGTAGCGGGGGCGGGCGCCGTGGCCCGCCCCCTCGGCTGCCGGGTCAGGCGATGGCCAGCCGGACCTGCGCCGACTTCGTTCCGCCGAAGGTGTAGGAGAACTGTTCCCGGACCCCGGAGCCACAGGCGGACTTCGTCTTGTAGCCGCCGTTGCCGGCGTTGATGCGGACCACGGCACACTTCATGTCGGCCCGGGTGTCCTCCACCCAGCCGGACACCGTCACCTTGTCGCCCGAGCAGCGCAGGGACCAGGCGGCCCTCGCCCCGTCGATCACCGGGGCGGACGACGAGGGGCACGTGGCCGCGCTCGCCTGGCCGGCGGCGGCCACGGCCAGGCCGCCGGCCAGAAGGGCAGCCGACAGGGCGGACGTGAGGGTCTTGCGGACAGCGGACATGGTTGCTCCTCCAGGTGAATGAGTCACGGAAGCCGGACCGGAACGCGTCCCGGGGCGCGCCGCCGCCGACGGAGGCGGGCCGGCCGGAGCGCCGGTCGCGGCAGCAGCATGGCCGCAGGAGCCGGACAGCGGAAGCCGATGCCGGCCGCTTGCCCAGGCACATCCATGCCGTGTCCGGGCATCGGCGAACGGGGCGTCTGTGACCTGGTGTTATGCCGTCGGGAGTGCGGGTCGGCACGCCATGCGGGCGGCCCTGTGCCACCGCCTCTCACCCGGACGCGGACGGCGGCGTGCCCGTGGACCTCTGATACGCCGGGGCACTGGCGGGAGGACGCTGCCGCACCAGCAGGGCCAGCCAGGTGTCCGGGTCCGCCCTGCCGGTGACGGGCAGGTGGTGGGTGCGCTGGAAGAACCTCAGGTCGTCGGCGGTCACGGCGGTGTACTGCCCCGACACCACCGTGCCGCCCTGGCCCACGTTGTCCAGGAGTTCCTGCACGGCCAGGACCATGTGCCCCGAGGAACCGGGCCCGACCGTCTTCACCAGCTCCGGCCAGGTGTCCTGGCCCACCTTGCCGTCGGACACCAGATGGTGCTTCCGCTGGAAGTCCATGACGGCGTCCCGGGTCTCCTCACCGAAAAAGCCGTCCGTCCTCACCTTGTAGCCGTGCGCGTGGAGCAGGTGCTGCACTGCCCGGGCACGGGTGTACTGGTCCTCCTTCTTCATCCGCAGCAGCGGCCACTCGTACGGCGACTCACCCACGCGCAACGCACCGGGAACGCCGTCGGCCGGGACACCGCGGTCCGGGGCGACCAGTGCGTGTACGGCGATCCCGGCGGCGAAGGACAGCACGACGGCCGACGCCAGCAGCGCCGGGAGCGGCCGGCGGGAGCGGGGCCGGCCCCACGCGCCGTACCGGCCCGCCCGTACCGCGTCACCGGCACCGGCCGGCCGTTCGCGACCGCTGTCCTCCAGCGTGGCCCGGCACAAGGCCCTCGCCTGCTCCAGTTCCGCCGCCGGGGCCCGCAACCGGGCGTGCAGGGCCTCCACCACCCGCAAGGGGGCGTTCAAGGGGTGCTTCGGATTGAGGTAGCGCGACAACGTGGTCTGGTCGATGCCCAGTTTCGCGGCCAGCGCCTGCTGTGTCGGCCGGGCACCGCCGGGTGCGCTCCCGGCCTCCTCCCACCAGTGGCGCAGCAACAGCGCCAACCGCGCTCCCGGCGCCGGGTCCGGCTCCCGGGCCTCTTGCTCAGGCATGTCCGTGTCCCCCAGTGGTCGTCAGGTGGGTCGGCCGGGCATCCGCACCGGTGCAGGGACGCGGCGCGGCAGGCCGGCCGGGCATGGCTCGGCATGCATGCACGCATCGGCGTACAGCGGCGCAAATCGTAGCGGCACGGCAGGCCGGCTTCCGGCGAGCCCGCCGCGAAGCCGTCGGCGGTTCCTCGCGGCCACGGGCACCGCGCGGCCCGGCGCGGAGGCGGGCCCTCGCCCGTCGGAGGAGGCGCGGAGAGCTGGTGTCGCCATGCGCGTGTTCATCCGGACGAGTGCGCGGTACGACGCCGGCCTGACGTGCGTCGGTCACTCACAGGGAGGATGCGGTCGGGGGGAGACGCCTGCCGAGGTGGGGCATCTGCGGCGGGAGCGGCGGGCCTTTCAGGAGCGCCCCTCAGGGACGGGCGGTACCCGCTGCCCACACCGTGGGGGTCCGGCCCGACCAGGGGCTCGCCTGTTCCAGTTGGCCCGCGAGGCGGAAGAGGCGGCCTTCGCGTCCATGACCGGCGGCGAACTGCATGCCGATCGGGAGCCCCGTCTCGGTGTCGGCCGTCACGGGTACGGACATGGCCGGTGTGCCCGCCACGTTGAACGCCAGGGTGAACGGTGAGCGGTCGTTGAGGCGGTCGATCCAGCCGAGGCCGTCCAGTGCCTCCGCGCCGTCGGCGTAGGTGCCCAGGGGTACGGGCAGTTCCGGCAGGGTGGGGGTGAGCAGTATGTCGTACGTGTCGAAGTGCCGTGCCAGGCTTCGGGCGACCCGGTTCCGGATCGTGAGGGCGGTGACGAACTGGGCGCCGCTGACCCGCTGCCCGTAGTGGTAGCCGGCGAGGGTGGGCGGTTCGAGGGTGGAGGAGTCGACCGGCCGGCCGAAGGCGGTGGCCAGTTCGTCGACCTGGGCCGCCAGATTCGCCGTCATCAGGCGGGCGTTGGCCAGGACGAACTCCTCCCAGCCGGCCCCGAGGCCGACCTCCGCCTCCTCCACCCGGTGGCCGAGGGATTCGAGCAGGCGCACGGTGCGGGAGAGGGCGTCGGTCACGGCGGGGGCGGTGCGGCGCCCGCCCCACGCCTGGGTGAGCACACCGATCCGCAGCGAGCCCGGATGGCGGGTGACTTCCTCCGCGTACGGCCGGGACGGCTCCTGGGCGGAGTAGGGGTCGCCCGGTTCCGGGCCGCGGATCTGGTCGAGCAGTACCGCACTGTCGCGTACGGTGCGGCTGAGGCTGCCGTGCACGGCCAGGCCGTTGAAGACCTCGTCGAAGTCGGGGCCCATGGAGACCCGGCCGCGGGTGGGCTTCAGCCCGAAGAGGCCGTTGCAGGCGGCCGGGATGCGCAGCGAGCCGGCGGCGTCGGTGGCGTGTGCGATCGGGACCACCCCGGCGGCGACGGCCGCGCCCGCGCCCCCGCTGGATCCGCCCGCGCTCCGCTCCGGGTCCCACGGGTTGCGGGTCGCGCCGTACAGCAGTGGTTCCGTCGTGATGCTGTAGGCCATCTCCGGTGTCGCGGTACGCCCGAACGTCACGAGGCCGGCGCGACGGAAGCGTGCCATCAGAAAGGAGTCGGCGCGCGCGACGTGGCCGAGCGCGAGGCGGCTGCCCAGCTCCATCCGCCTCCCGGCCATGGCGGCTCCCATGTCCTTGATCAGGAAGGGCACCCCGGCCAGCGGCGCGCTGCCGGGGTCGGGCGCGTCGTCGGCCGGCCATGTCTCCACGATGGCGTTGATCCGCGGATTGACCGCCTGTGCGGCCTCCCGTGCGGCCGTTTCCACTTCGGCGGGGGTCACCTCGCCGTTGGCCACCAGCTCCGCGAGCCCGACCGCGTCGAAGCTCACGTACTCGGAAATTCTCACTGTCACTCCCAGCAGGCCGGACGATACCGATGAGTCTCGGATGAGACCGAACGGTATCGCATGGAACGGACTGGTACCGTAGCGGTGGGTGTGGGACCCGCACCGGACCGGACATCACGGAGTAGGCATGGAAGCGACCGCCAGAAGGCCGGGCAGGGTGGCCAAACTGCCACCTCGTGAGCGCATCCTCGACGCGGCGGAAGAGCTCTTCCAGAGCGAGGGGATCCGGCGGGTGAGCGTCCAGGCGATCGCGGAGAAGGCCGAGACCACCAAAATGGCGGTCTACCGGCACTTCGAGACCAAGGACGCCCTGGTCGCGGAGTGGCTGCGGATCGTCGCCGCCGACTACCAGGCGGCCTTCGACCGGGCCGAGGCCGAACACCCCGGCCGCCCCAGGGAGCAGATCCTCGGCCTGGCCCGCTTCATCGCCGAAGGACTGCCGGCCATCTCGTACCGGGGCTGCCCGTTCATCAACTCCCTCGCCGAACTGCCCGACCGCTCCCATCCCGCGCGGCAAGTGATCGAGGAGCACAAGGCCCAGCAGACCCGCAGACTGGTCGGCATGTGTGCCGAGGCCGGGCTGCCCGACCCCGGGCAGGCCGCGGCCGAGATCACCTTCGTGCTTGAAGGCGCGCAGGTCAGCACGCAGAACGGGAGCATCGACCAGGCGGGGGACCGGCTGATGAGGATCGTCGAGGGCATCCTGGACCGACACCGCGCTTCGCCCGCCGCGACCGGCTGACCGCCCCGTGAAGACCGGCCGCGAAGGTGATCCGACGCGCCCATGCCCGCTGCGCCTCCAAGCCGGAGGCAGCCCCCGGTGGCCCGGCCTTCTCGCGGCACGGCCCGCCGACGACTCCGGTGCGGGCACGACTGCGTGAAGACGGTTCCGCGAACGGCAGGTCAGCGGCGGGCAAGGGGAAAGGACCGCGGCCGGAGGCCGATGGGTCACCCCGCGAGGGCGTGCGCGAGCAGCGTCTCCGCTGCCGCCCGTGCGTGCCGACCGTAGTCCGCTTCGCCCAGCACCATCGCCCGGCTGGCCGCCCCGTCCGCGAGGGTGACCAGCTGTTCGGCGAGTGCGGCCGGCTCACGGCAGCCCAGTTCCGTCACCAGCGCGGTGACCAGCTCCACCATGCGTAGTTTCTGCTCGCGGGCGTATGCGTGGACGGTGCTGTCCGGGTCGGGGAACTCCGCCGCGGCATCGATGAACGGGCACCCGCGCACCGGTACCGCGTCCGGCGCGGGCTGGTCGAACAGCCCGAGGATCCGCTCCCGCGGCGGGATGTCCTCGCGGGTCAGCACGCTCTCCAGGGTCGCCCCCGACGAGGCGAGGTCCTGGAGGTGGGCGATCACCAGGTCGCTCTTGGTCCGGAAGTGCGCGTAGAGCGTCCGCTTGGACACCGGTGCCGCCTCCGCGACCTGCTCCATGCCGGTCGCATTGATCCCCTGGACCGCGAACAGCCGGGCGGCGGCGGCCAGGATGCGCTCCCGCCCGCCCCGTCCACGCGCCCCAGGGGCGGTAGTCGTCGCACTCATGCCCCAAGTATACGTCCGCGTTTACCTCGCGGGGTGGCGTCTGCTAGGGTCCCGCGATATCCGCAAAGTAAACGGTTCCGTTTACTTCGTGCTGACGAGGAGCGTCCCATGTGCCTGTTGGTCCCCACCGAGCTGAGCGGCTGCGCGGAGAAGCTGATACGCGGCCGTCACGCCACCCGCGCGTTCCGCCCGGACGCCGTACCCGAGGACACGATGCGCGCGATCTTCTCGCTGGCCGGCGCCGCGCCGTCCAACTCCAACGCCCAGCCGTGGCGGGTGGAAGTGGTCAGCGGCGCCGCGCGCGAGCGCCTGGCGGACGCCTTGCAGGCCGCCCACGCCGCACACCGCACCTCGGCCGACTTCCCGTACTCCGAGGACATGTACACAGAGGTGCACCAGGCGCGCCGGGCGGCTTTCGGCGCCCGCCTGTACGGAGCGCTGGGCATCGGCCCCGACGATCACGACGCGCGAGCGGCCTACGACGCGCAGAGCCTGCGCTTCTACGGCGCGCCGCACGCCGCGTTCCTGTTCGTCACCGGGGACGGCGGACCCCGGCTGGCCGCCGACGTCGGCGCCTACATGCAGACGCTGCTCCTGGCGATGACCGCGTACGGCGTGGCCGGCTGCCCGCAGGGACTGCTCAGCTTCTACGCCGGCACGGTCCGCACCGAACTCGCGGTCACCACAGGGCGGTTGCTCGTGGGCATCTCCTTCGGGTACGCCGACGAGGCCGCGCCCGTGAACCACGTCACGACCGAGCGGGCCGCGCTCGAAGAGGTCACGACCTTCCACGGGTAGGGAGCGTCCGCGGTCGCCGCCGAAACCACACCCCCGCGCCGCCGTGCAGCCGACCGCGGCAGTCCGGCCTCCCGTAGCCCCGCCGGACGCGCGGACTGGTCGATCCGGCCGGCCGTGCCGCGCGCACGCCGTACGCGACGCGAACCGCCGCCGCCCGTTCAGGAGTTGCGCCGGTGCTCGGCGGCGAAGGCGGCCAGCCAGGCCAGGGGAGCGTTCCAGTTGATGGCGACCTCGTTGGTCGAGTACGAGCCGATGTCGTCCACGTAGCAGGCCGCCGGCCGGCACCCGGGCAACCGCTCCTCGGCCACGGGGTCCTGAAGGGCGCTGTTGGGCCCGCCCGCCAGGGAGCCCGCGGGCGGGTTGGGCAGCGAGGCGTCGTACGCGTGCGCCCAGAACCGGTGGTGCTGGTTGTGGGAGTACCGGGTGCCGTAGCCGGTGACGTAGGACGTACCCAGCGTATTGCGGCCCAGCAGGTAGTCCATCGTTTCGACGGCGCCGTCACGGTAACGCCGTTGCCGGGTCAGGTCATAGGCGACTCCCATGACGAGGGCGTTGTTGGCGACCTGGCTGTTGGAGCCCCAGACGTACGCCGACGCGGGAATCGGAGCCGGATAGCCCTGGGTGCCCAAGGTGGTGAGGTAGCCGTCGGCGGCGGAGACGACGGAGGTGCGCAGCCGGGCCACGTCCGGGGCCGGCAACCGGTTCGGCACGGTGGCGAGGGTGAGACGGCCGAGGGCCGCGGTCTCGGCCCACCCGAAGCCGAAGGAGGTGAACACGTCCGAGGACGTGTACCAGGGAGAGGAGGTGACGGCGTCGCGGTACGTCTTCTCCCCGGTGGCCGCGTACAGTTCGGCCGCCGCCCAGTAGAACTCGTCGCTCACCTGCCCGTCGCCGTACGCGCCGCCGCCCGTGCTGTCGGAGTCCGGCGCGATCACGCCGGGGTTCGCCTCGGCGGCGGCCCAGGCCTTGCGCGCGGCGGTCAGGCAGCGCGCCGCGAACGCCCGGTCGAACGGGGCGTACACCCGGGCGCACTGCGCGGCCGTCGCCGCGAGGTTGAGGGTGGCCGCCGTGGAGGGCCGGTGCAGTTCGCGCGGCTGCGGGTCCTGCTCGGGACGGGTGGGCAGCCCGGTCCAGTTGGCATCGTGGATCTTGTGGAAGGCCATGCCGGCGTACGGCCGCCCGTCCGGCACCTGCATGCGCAGCAGGAACTCCAGCTCCCAGCGGGCCTCGTCGAGCACATCGGGCACGCGGTTGCCACGCTCGGGGACGCGCAGCGTGGAGTCGCCGAGGGCCTTGGCCGTGCCCGCACGCGCCGCACGGTCGTAGGAGTTGACCAGCAGCCAGGTGGAAATGCCGCCGTTCACCACGTACTTGCCCTGGTCGCCGGCGTCGTACCAGCCGCCGCGGACGTCGAGGGAGTAGTCGCAGACCCCGGCCTGGCAGGGCACCTGTGTGTCGCCCATGTTGGGTGCCACGCCCAGGTGCCCGGCCGGCCGTGCGTAGGCCGCTCCGGCGAGGGAGGCCTCGATCGGCGTGCCGCTGCGCTGCTGGTAGAAGAAGGACATCGAGTCCGAGAACAGAGAACCGTAGAGGCCGGCGCGGATGTCGAACGCCGGACTGCTCTGCCCGTCCACCACCAGGCGGAAGCCCTTGCCAGCGCCCTTGTACGACGTGAAGTCGGCCAGGTGGGTGGAGTCGCCGGACGCCGCGTCGGTGCCGCGCGGAGCGGTGGAGCCGGAGGCGACGGTCCGGCCGGAGGCGTCGACCAGCTGCCATGCCAACGGCTGCGCCGACGAGCTGACGAGGGTGGCGCGTTTCGGGCCGTCCGGGAGATACCCGAGCTGGTTGACCCGGACCGGGGAGTCGGCGAGGGTGGTTGCGGGCGCCGCCGCGGTACGGGTGAGCCCCGCGGCTCCGGTGGCGTCGGTCAGCGTGCCGGCGAGGGCGAGCGCCGTCACCAGGCTGACGGCCGCCGCGCGACAGCGGTGCCGGACGGCTGGGAAGAGAGAGGTCATGGGCTGCTCCTGGGCTGGACGGGACAGGGGTGGGAGCGCTCCCACGCAGCGTTGCATGGTCATGTCACTGCGTCAATCGCTCCTGCGGCATTCGGTGCGGGGCGGGACGCGGTACGGGCAGTCGAAGGTCGGCCGGTTGCCGGAGAGGGGGTCGGCGAGGACGACCACGCGGACAACGTCCCCCGGACGTCCGGGATTTGGGACGCTCGCCCGCTGCCGGCAGGTTCTTGCCGGGCCGCTGACGTGTACACCTGGTGGTGCCCGCCCTCCCGGTATGACGCGCAGGGGCCGGACCCTGCCCGTTGTCCGGTTCCGAGGAGCCGGTCAGCACCGAGCGCGGCCCTACTTCCGAGGTGTCGACGTGAAGCACGCCGCTGGACTGCGCGAGCGACTGGTCGCGGGCGCGCAGGGCGTTGTAGATGGCCTCGTGCTCGGCGAGAGTGATGTGCGAGGCATCGCCTTCGAGCACACCGCGCCACACCCTGGCCCGGATGGTCCGGCTGGACGACCCCTCCAGCAGCGAGGTCAGTGTCTCGTTCCCGGTCGCGGCGACGACGGTGCGATGGAAGGCCGCGTCGCCAGGCGCGTTCGTGCCTTCGGGTACAGCCGGTGCGAGCGGGGGCGTTCCTGGGCGGCCGTCCGGCGCTCGCGGCAACTCTGCAAAACGCGGTACCAGTTACCACTGTCGCCACTCGGACACCGGCCGCCGTGCCCGGACATCGCCGGGGCCGCACGCACACCCACCCGGCCGGTACCGGCATGCCCTGGCCGGCGGCCGCCGGGTGCCGCGCCGCGGGCGGGTCCGTAGGGGAAGGGCTGCTCGATGAACGCGTCTCCGTCTCCCGGTCACCGTCCGCTCCGGATCGACGCCCACCACCATGTGTGGAACCCGGCCACACGGCCCCATGCGTGGCTGGCCGGTGAGGAGATGACGCCGATCCGGCGGCACTTCACCGAAGCCGACCTGCACGCGGTGGCCACGTCGGCCGGAGTGGGGCGCACGGTGCTGGTCCAAGTGCTGCCCGACCTCGATGAGACGGCGGAGTTCCTGGCGCTGGCCGCGAACTCGCCCCTGATCGCCGGTGTCGTCGGCTGGGTGGACCTCACCGCACCGGACGTCGCCGACGTCCTGGCCGGGCTGCGGTCGGGGCCCGGCGGGCGCTTCCTGGTCGGGGTGCGCCATCTGGTGCAGGGCGAACCGGACCCCGGCTGGCTGGTGCGGCCCGATGTCCTCGCCGGGCTGCGCGCGGTGCGCGACGCCGGGCTGGCCTACGACCTGCTCACCCTGCCGCACCAGCTGCCCGCGGCACTGGAGGCGGTGCGAGCCGTCCCCGACCTGCTCTTCGTTCTCGACCACCTCTCCAAACCCGACGTGGTGGGCGGGTCGTTGCGCCCGTGGGCCGACCGGATCGGGGCGCTGGCGGAGCAGCCCAACGTGGTGGCGAAGCTGTCCGGTCTGGTCACCGAGGGCGACTGGGCGACATGGACGGTGGACGACCTGCGGCCCTACGCGGACGTCGCGCTGGAGGTGTTCGGACCCGGCCGGTTGATGGTCGGCTCCGACTGGCCGGTCTGCCTGCTCGCCGCGGACTACGAGCGCGTGTTCGCCACCGCGGAGGAACTGTTGTCCGGCTGCACGGCCGACGAGACGGCGCAGGTGTTCGGCGCCACCGCCGCACGGGTGTACGGCCTGGGACAAGGCGGATGAGGCAGATGTGCCTTGGGCGGGCAGGGCCGGACCGTGCCGGGTCCGAGGCACCCGGCCTACAGGCAACGGTTCCCTGTGGTCGCGACCTCCTGCGCGCACCTCTTTGTCACTGACGCCGCGTTCCGGACCGGCACCGGCCTCCCCGGCGCGCCGTGTCACCCGTCAGGACTCGACCACCTCCACGTGGTCGCCGACCGCGACCACCAGGACCCGTGTGCCCGGCTCGGTGGAGCGCCAGCGGTGCCGGACGCCGCCGGACAGCAGCAGCGTGTCCCCGCGCCCCAGCCGGTGGAGCTGTCCCTCGGCCTCCACCTCCACCGAGCCGTCCGCCACGTACATCAACTCGTCGTTGCGGTGCCGGAACTCGCGGTCCGCCTCGTGCGCGCCGACGAACTCCAGCGCGTGCAGCTGATGGCGGCCGCGCACCACCGGCCGTACCCGTGCCTCCCGGTCGAGGCCGCTGTCGTCGCCCGCGCGCACCACGTCGACCGTACGGGTCTCGTCCGAGGCCGCGAGGAGCTGTACCGCCGTGGTGCCGAGAGCGTCCGCGATCCGCTGCAACGAGCGCATGCTGGGGCGCGCCCGGTCGTTCTCGATCTGGCTCAGGAACGGGGAGGAGAGCCCGCTGCGCCGTGCCACCTCCGCGAGCGTGAGGTCGAGTGCCCGGCGGCGACGGCGTACGGCGGCACCCACCCGAGGTGTGTTCCCGGCCTCCATGGATGACCCGTCCTTTCCCGCCCCGCGGCGCCGTTCTCCCTGGTCGACGGTGCCTGACGGCACCTTACGCGGCGCACGCCGAGCGGCCGCAGGCGGTTTCGTACTGCCGACACACGCCCGTCACACAACACCTCTACCGTCAAAGTCGATTGGTCTCGTCAAAGAAAATTTGAAGAAACGAGGAGTTCCGACATGCCCCCGATCGACCAGAACTCACGCCGCCGGCGTCCCACCGGCCTCATCGCCCTCGACGAGACGGCCGTGTACGACGGCTGCACCCTCTACGCACCGCTCACCGGCACCGGCGAGGTCTACCTCATCGACATCCACGGCCGCACCGTCCACCGCTGGGACCTCCCGTACCGGCCCGGCCGCCACGCCCGCCTCCTGGCCGACGGAACCCTCGCCTACAACGGGGTACTCCCGGGAGAGAAGGCCCTCTTCCCGATGTGGCACAAGTACCGGGGCGGCGTCATGCTCCGCGCCGCACCCGACGGAACGGTACTGCGGGAGCATCGCGACCCCCTCCAGCACCACGACGCCCACCACCTCGACGACGGCCGGATACTCTATACGGCCCTGGAGCCCCTGACCGGCGCTCAGGCTGCGGCCGTACGCGGCGGAGTGCCCGGCTCCGAGGCCGCGGGCGGTGTCGTCTGGGCGGACACCATCAGGGAGGTCGGCCCGGACGGCGAACTCCTGTGGTCCTGGCGCGCCGCCGAGCACCTCGACCGCGCGTCCTTCCCGCTGCACGAGGCGTACGCCCGTGAACACTGGCCCCTCATCAACAGCGTCACACCCCTGCGGGACGGCAACGTCCTCGCCAGCCTGCGCAGTGTCTCGGCCGTCGTCGTCATCAGCCGCGAGACCGGCGAGATCCTCTGGCGCAGCCGTCCCGGCACGGTCAGCCAGCAGCACGCGCCCACCGAACTGGACGACGGCCGGCTGCTGGTCTTCGACAACGGCGTCTTCCGGCCCGGCCACGACGTGCCGTACTCCCGCGTCATCGAGATCGACCGGGCGGACGGAGACATCGTGTGGGAGTACCACGACCCGGCCCGCGAGTTCTTCTTCGCGCCCTTCATGGGCTCCGCGCAGCGCCTGCCGAACGGCAACACGCTCGTGACCGACTCTCCGTCCGGGCGGTTGTTCGAGGTGACGAAGGACGGCTACCTGTGCTGGGAGTACGTCGTCCCGTACTTCGCCGGCTACGAGGAGAGCGAGGTCCGGGGCCTCTTCCCGTCCGAGCCCAACGCCGTCTTCCGCGCCTACCGCTACGCGGCGGCCGACATCCCGTGGCTGGACGCGGCGGCATGACGAGCATCCATGCCCCGGCCGCCACCCGCTCCGCCGAACCCGTCGACGCGCGGGTGCCGTTGCGGCGGCTGGTGCCGCTGGCCGCCCAGCACGTCCTGGTGCTGATCGCCGCCCCCGTCTCCACCGTCTTCCTCGTCGCCGGCACCCTGAGGATGCCGCCCGGTGCGACGGCCTCGCTGCTGAGCGCCGTCCTGCTGCTGTGCGGCGCGGGAGCCCTGCTCCAGTCCCTCGGCGTGTGGCGGATCGGCGGCCGTCTGCCGTTCGTCATGCTGCCCGGCGGTGCCGCGACAGCGCTGTTCCTGCAGATCGCCCAGGATCACGGCGCGCCGACCGCCACCGGTTCCGTCCTCCTGGCGGCGGCACTGCTGCTCGCCGTACTGCCCCTGTACACCCGTGTCGTACGGCTCTTTCCGCCCCTGGTCATGGGCGTGACCGTCCTGCTCATCGGGGTCGCGATGATCCGTGTCGCCGCCCGGCTCGTCACCGGTCCGGACGGCAGGGGCGAGCCGCGCGCGGTGCTCCTGGCCGCGCTCACGGTCGCGGCGACCGTCGCCGCGTACGTGCTGCTGCGCGGCGTCTGGCGGCAGACCTCCGTCCTCATCGGGATGGCGGCCGGAACCGTCGTGGCGGTGACGACGGGCCTCGGCGCCTTCACCCCCGCGGCCGGCGCGGGTTTCGCGCTGCCCGCCCTCCTGCCCTTCGGGCCACCGCGCTTCGACCTCGTGGCCGCTCTGCCGCTGCTCGTGTTCAGCCTCACCACGCTGACCGAGATCACCGGGCAGACCGTGCTCAACAGCGAGACCGTGGGCCGGACCCCCACTCCCGAGCGGGACGTTCCGCGCGTCGCCCGCGCCGACGCCCTCGTCTCGCTGGCCGGCGGACTGTTCGGCACATCCCTCATGGTCACCAGCGCCGAGAACATCGGCATCGGCCGGCTCACCGGAGTCCGCAGCCGTTTCGTGACCGCCGGGGCGGGCGTGCTCCTGGTCGTCGTCGGCCTGGCCACGCCCGTCTCCCGGGCGCTGGCCGGCATACCCGAGGCCGTCGTGGGCGGCTCGGCGCTCGTCGTCTACGCCGTCATCGCCGTCATGGGCGTCGAGATGCTCCGCCGAGCCGACCTGTCCGGCCCGGGTACGGGCAACCTGACGGCCGCGCTCGCGCTCACGATGGGACTGCTGCCGTTGCTCAGCCCGGAGCTGTACGCGGGGTTCCCCGAGTGGGCCCGAACGATCCTCGGCAGCGGTGTCGTGGCCGGAACCCTGACGGCCGTCGTCCTCACCGCGCTGCTCGGCCGGTCCGGCCCCGGGAGGCGGGTCCCCGCCCCGGCGCAGTCGCGGGTACGGGAGTGACCGTCCCCCGGCGCGGGTCGCCGGCCCTGCGTACGAACCCCCGGAATTCAGCCATCCGTCCCGGGAGCCTTCGTGAACCCCGGTGTATCCCCACCGGCACCCGCGGCTTCGGCCTCAATGCCGATGCCGGCACGAAACCCGCACGTACGTGTCGCGGCATCCATCGACGTTGCCGTGCGTCCACGAGGGGTGAACGGGCTTCACTGTTGCCGTCGGTTCGTTGTCGTGCGGCACTGTCTTCGGGGCAATGATCAGCGGATTGACATTCCGTGCCTGACACCCGGAGCGGGCTACGCCTCCGTCGCCGCCGCCGGTTCTATCGACTACATCCTGTACACCTTTCTCGGCCCTCTGGTGGCGGGACGGTCGGGGTGCGCAGCGGGTGCGGTACGAGAGGCACACCCACCATCCGCGAGCAGGCCGGCAGGAAGTTCCGGTCGCGGATCATGTCAGGGAGCGCACGCGGACCCGGGCAGGGTCAGGAAGACGCTCCGCGCCGGCTGTCGGAGGCCGCGGCCATCCTCGATGCCGCCTCCCGCCTCTTCTACGAGGAGGGAATCAGGGCCGTCGGTGTCGAGGTCATCGCCGAAGAGGCCGGGGTCACCAAGAAGAACCTCTACGACCGCTTCGGCTCCAAGGACGAGCTGATCGTCGCCTACCTCCGGGCACGGGACGGGCTCTGGCGGACCACCCTGACCCAGCACGTCAACGAGCGGCTAGGTACCCGCGAGGGAGAAACTCCTCGCCACGTTCGACGCCCTGCACGACTGGCTACGGGAACGCAACCCGCGAGGCTGCGCCTTCATCAACGCCTCCGTGGAACTCCCCGAGGACCACCCCGGGCAGGAGGTGGCCTTCCAGCAGAAGGCGTGGCTGCGCGCGTACCTGGGGCAACTCGCCGCCGAAGCGGGGGCGTCGGACCCGGCCGGGCTCGCCGATCAGCTCCTCATCCTCCACGAGGGCGCCTGCATCGCGAACTCGATGCGTTCGGTGGACAATGCGGCGACCCGCGCCCGGCAGATGGCCGATGTCCTGATCGAATGGGCCGTGAGCGCGTCCTCGACGGCGCCGGGCAAGCCGTCCGGCGAGGACGGGGACGGGGCGGTCGCCACCGAACCGGGCGTACGCACTGCCGTCGTCGGCCGCGGCACGCCGTGAACGATCACTGACTCCCGCTACGGCGTCACACCCCCGCCGGACGCCGCACGGCGGACGGCGACGTCACCTGCCGCGAGGACCGGACCGGCCGGAGCCGACGCCGCCGCCACCCCGGTGCGCCGCCTGCCTCCTCTCGGTCCGGGCTGTCTGATGAGGTGCGTGCTGCTCGTGCGGCGTCTCGGGCCGGCGCATCCACGTGGCCAGGAGCCGGAGGGCCTCTTCGGAGCCGGAACCCGCTTCGGCGGTGTAGACGCTCAGCCGCTGGTCGGGGTCGGCGGGCAGGGTGAGGGACTCGTAGTTGAGGGTGAGCGGGCCGACGACCGGGTGGTGGAAGTGTTTGCTGCCGTGCGTGTGCCGGTACACGTTCTGGTCGGCCCACCAACGGCGGAAGTCCTCGTCCGCGATGGAGAGTTCGCCGACGAGTTCGGCCAGCAGCGGATCGTGGGGATGGCGCCCGGCGTCACGCCGGAGTGAGGCGACGATGTCCTGGGCGTGGGTTTCCCAGTGGGTGTAGAGCGAGCGCGCGGTCTCGTCGCAGAACATGAACCGCACCAGGTTCCGCTCGCGGTGCGGCAGCGCCTCGAAGTCGGTCAGCAGCGCCCGCGCCATCTGGTTGGACGCGAGTACGTCCAGCCGCCGCCCCAGCACGAGGGCGGGGGTGTGCTCAAGGACCCGGAGCAGGTCGCGCAGCCCCGGGCGGACCGTCTGCGGACGCGTCGCCGAGCGGCGCGGCCTGCCCGCGGCGGGCTTGGCGAGCTGGAACAGATGGGCGCGTTCGACGGGATCGAGGCGCAGCGCGCGGGAGATGGCGTCCAGCACGGTCTCGGAGACGTTCAGCCGGCGACCGCGTTCCAGGCGTACGTAGTAGTCGACGCTCACGCCCGCCAGTCGCGCGATCTCTTCGCGGCGCAGTCCCGGTACGCGCCGAGGGCCGCCGTCGTCGGACAGGCCCGCCTGACGCGGGGTGATCCGGGCCCGCCGGGAGCGGAGGAACTCGCCAAGAGCTGTGTTGCGGTCCATACCGTTCACGATAGGGCCCGAGATCGCCCCGACGGCCCGCGAAAGGGGGGACTGGCAGTCCCCCGGTCCGGCTGTCCCCGGGGTGAAGCGGACCCCCCGGAAGCCGCTCGGCGGCCGATTCCGGTGCTGAAGTGGAACGCGTCGCG
The DNA here is from genome assembly GCF_016860525.1 of Streptomyces rubradiris. Lineage (NCBI taxonomy): Bacteria > Bacillati > Actinomycetota > Actinomycetes > Kitasatosporales > Streptomycetaceae > Streptomyces > Streptomyces rubradiris. The sequence continues at coordinate 476,386 of NZ_BNEA01000007.1, read as the reverse complement.
ACCGGCCGGAGGCTCAACCGCCCACGGGCCGGCCGCTGTTCGCATCGCACGAAGGGAACTCCTGTGTCGGATACCAAGACATTCCTGATCACCGGCGTCAGCACCGGCCTGGGCCGCGCACTCGCGCGTGCGGCGTTGGCCGAGGGCCACCGGGTGGTGGGTACGGTGCGTACGCCCGCCGACGCACGGGACTTCGAGGCGCTCGCCGGTGACGCGCACGCCCGCATCCTGGACGTGACCGACCATGACGCGGTGGACACGGTCGTGGACGAGACCGAGCGGGACCTGGGCCCGGTCGACGTACTCGTCGCCAACGCCGGGTACGGCCATGACGGCCTGTTCGAGGAGTCGTCGATGGACGACCTCCGCCGTCAGTTCGAGGTCAACGTCTACGGAACCGTAGCGGTGATCAAGGCGGTGCTGCCGCACATGCGGAAGCGCCGCCGTGGCCACATCATCGCCGTCACCTCGATGGGCGGACTGATCACCATGCCGGGCCTCAGCTTTTACCACGGCAGCAAGTTCGCGGTGGAGGGCATCCTCGAAACGCTCGGCAAGGAGGTCGCCGATTTCGGCATCCATGTCACCGCCGTCGAGCCCGGCAGTTTCCGGACGGACTGGGCCGGCCGCTCGATGATCCGCGCGCCGCGTGCGATCGCGGACTACGACGAGTTGTACGAGCCGCTGCGCACCCGGCGCATCCAGGGCAGCGGGCGCCAGCCGGGCGACCCGGACAAGGCCGCGGCCGCGGTGCTGAGGATCGTGGCGGCCGACCAGCCGCCGACGCGTCTGCTGCTCGGCACCGACGCGCTCCGCCTCGTCCGGTCCGGACGCGACGCCTTCGAGCGGGAGATGCGGGCCTGGGCCGAGCTGTCGGCCTCGACCGACTTCGACGACGTCGGCCAGTCCGCCTGACGTCACTCACCGCCGGGCCCCCGGCACGGGGCCCGGCGGCGGCCGTCGTCACCGAGCGCCTGGGTGCCGAGGAATCGACGGCCGACGGGCTCGCGTCACACGCGTTGTCGGCCATTTGGAGCCGGGCAGGCTGAAGTCGGCCCCCTGGGACACCGGGACACGTTCTGCGCGCTGACCTGCCCGGATGCCCGGGGGAGTACGGCACCCGCGGGAAGCTGGCCCGCCCGGAGCATGGCCGGATCACGTGGTGGGCGCACTCGGGCGGGGGGTTCGCGGACCGCGCAAGGTGTATCAACGGAACGGTACCGGGGCGAAAGCCTCGTAAGGTCCGTGGCGCGTATGGGGGAAGCATGGCGCGTGGGAGGGAACTACCGGGTCCGATCTCGCACAGGGACCGGCAGCTCGTCGACCGCTTACGACGACGTCAGCGCGAGACGGACCCGGGCGTCGTCGACGGCGTCGTGGCCCCGCACACCCGGCGGGGGCCGCGCCGATGAGCGCCCTCGCACCGGAGTGCGCGGCGTTGACCGAAGGCCTCCGTGCCGTCAAGGCACGTACCGGTCTGAGCCTGACGGGGCTGGCCGAGCGTACCCCCTACAGCAGGTCGTCCTGGGAGCGTTACCTCAACGGGAAGAAGCCGGTGCCCCGGCAGGCCGTCGAGGCCCTGTGCGCGATGGCGGGAGAGCCCTCCGCGCGGTTGCTCGCGCTCTGGGAACTGGCGGACGCCGAGTGGAGCGGGCGGGCCCGGTCGACCCGTCCCACCGTACCGTCCGCACCCGCGGCGCCCCCGGCCGCCACGGGCGCCTTCGACGGGGCCCGGCGCGATTACCGGCTCGTCGTGGGTGCGGGCCTGGCGGTGGTGGTCGCGGCCATGACCGGGGTGCTGATCGTGGCGCTGTCGGTGTTGAACCCAGGCACCGCGGATCAGGCGGGCGCGGCGCTTCCCGCGCTGGGCCCCGCTCCCGGATGCCAGGGCGGGACGTGTGCGGGGAAGGACCCCGACCGCATGTTCTGCGGACTGCCCGGCCGGGCGGACTCGCTCGGGCCGCCGCATCGCACCGCCACCGGGGCCTATATGGAGATCCGGTACAGCACGGTGTGCGCCGCCGCGTGGGGCCGGATCTGGCATGCGCGGGTCGGAGACGCGATCGAGCTCTCGGCCCCTGGCGCCCGCTCGCGCCGGACCGTCATCAAGCACGCGACGGACACCGGTGTCTACCGCTTCACCTCGATGATCGGCGCCCCGGCCCGGGACACCCTGCGCCTCTGTTTCCTGCCGGTGTCCGGCGCGGGCCGCAAGGAGTGCGTCTCCCCCCACTGACGGGAGCCGGGCAGGGGCCGGCGGGGGCGGGCTGCGGCGAGGTACGTGGACCCGGTGTGTTCATCGGGTCCACTGCTGCGCGTCGCGCTCCGTCAGCTCCCAGTCGACGTCCCATACGTGCACGTCGCCGTCGGCGCCCGCGGCCAGGACGTGTTGCCAGTCGGCGGTCATGTGCACCGCGGCCACATCGCACCCGTGCCCCTCCAGCCGGCCGGCACAGCTCCCCGTCACCACGTCCCACAGGCGCAGTACGTGGTCCGTGCCGGCGGTGAGGACGAAGTCGCCCACGGGCACGGCGTGCACGGCCCGCAGCATTCCGGCGCCGAACCCCGCGTCGAGCCGGCGCACGAACCGGCCGGAGGCCAGATGCCGTACGCGCACCCCCTGCGACGGCAGCGGGGTTGCCGACACCAGGTGGCCGCCCGGGGTGAGGCACAGCGAACCGGGCCCCTCGGCCGGGTAGGTCTCGGGGACCCGGACGCAGCGGCCGGTACGCAGGTCCCACTGGCGGACGCCCGCGTCGAGGATGCCACCCGAGAGCGCGTACCGGCCGTCGGGCGTCACGCACACCGAGCCGACCGGGCCGCGATGGCCGGTCAGCGCATGGACACACGCGGAGGTCCGCAGGTCCCACACCCGCACCGTGCCGTCGCCGTCCCCGGTGACCGCGAGCCGGCCGTCGGGCGTCGCACACACGGCGAGCACGGCGCCGGTGTGTCCGGTCAGGGCGCGGCTCCGGCCGGCGAGCACGAAGTCCGGGGGCGGCTCCGGTCCGGCGGTCAGCGCGGCGAGGTCCCACACCCGGGCGGTGCCGTCCATGGCGCCGCTCACCGCGTACCGGCCGTCCGGGGTCGCACAGAGCGCCAGCACCTTGCCGGTGTGTCCGACGAGCCGTCGGACGCGGCGGCCGGTGGCCAGGTCCCAGGCCCAGACGGCGTCGTCGGAGTGGCCGCCCGACAGGGCGAACCGGCCGTCGGGGGTGACGCAGACGTCGGTGAGCGAGGTGCCGTCGCCGGCCAGGCGCCGACTGTGCCAGGCGGTGCGGAAACCGCTCGGCCGGGTGACGGGCGCCAGGCGCCGCCAGGCCGCCATCAGCTCCGGCGAGCGCTCGTGCCCGGGCAGGGCCCTCGCCTCGCGCAGCAGCGCGAGCGCGGCGGCGGTGTGCCCGCGCTCCGCCTCCCGGACGGCCCGCGCCGCCAGTTCCCCCGCCCGCGCGTCGGCCGCGGCGGCGGCCAGGGCGGAGCGCGGCCGGCAGACCTGGAGCGGGGCGGGCTCCGGGCGCGGCCACAGGCCGCGCACGACGACCTTCTGGCGCCCGGACTGGATCAGGTACCTTCCGTCCCGGGTGAGCGCGGCCCGCGCCCCCGGCACGTCTTCCTGCTCGTAGGCGTTCAGGCAGCGGCCCGTGGCGCAGTCCCACACGCGTACCGGGCCGCCGAGTTCGGTGGTGAGTGCCAGTCCGGCGAAGTCGTCGGCGAGGGCCGCGCCGTTGACCAGGCCGGTGTGCCCGGCCAGCGTGCGCACGCAGGTACCGGTGTCCAGATCCCACAGGCGGGCCGTCTGGTCGCCGCCGCCGGTCAGCGCCAGCCGTCCGTCGGCGCTCACGGCCAGCGCGCCGATGAGGCCGGTGTGCCCTTCCAGCCGGTGCGCGCAGCGCCCGGTGCCGATGTCCCAGACCCGGACGGCGAGGTCGTCGTGGTCGCCGGAGGCACTGATCACACGGCGCCCGTCCCGGTCGGCGGCCAGCCGGACGACCGCGTGGGTGTGGCCGCGCAAGGTGCCCAGCCGCCGGCCGTCTTGCCAGTCCCACAGGCCGAGGTCACCGCTCTCCTCGGCGATCAGCACCCTGCGGTCGTCCAGGAACAGGGGGTGCGCGGCGGTCATCGCGGTGGCGGTCCGGACGACGCGGGGTCGCCGGCGGCCGTCGAGCCGCCGGATCCGCAGGCGGTCCCGCTCCTCGAGACGGAGCAGCGCGAACACCCGTAGGTCGGGGGCCACGGTGATCCGGGCGGTGGGTCCCCGGCGTTTCCTGCTGCGCAGGCAGGTTCCCGTGGCCAGGTCCCACAGCCGTACGAAGCGGTCCATGCCCGTGCTGACGGCGTACCGCCCGTCCGCGGAGACGTGCACCGCGTTCACCGGGTAGGGCGCGTGGCCGTCGAGGGTGCGCACCGGGCGTCCGGTGGCCGTCTCGTGAAGGGTGAGCCGGCCGTCGTCGTGGCCGGTCACCAGGTGCCGGCCGTCGGGCAGCGGACAGAACACGGCGACCTCGGAGCCGCCGACGACGGGAATGGTGACCGCCGGGCCCGCCGCACCGCGTTCGGCGTCGACGAGTGCCATCAACCGCCGTACGCGCTCGCGGCGTTCGGCGCTCGTCCGGTCCGTGCCGTCGGGCAGCGCGGAGCGCAGTTCGTGCTGTACGTCCTCGGCGGTGATCTCGCCCGCGCGCCAGCGCAGCATCCCGAGGTTGTAGGAAGCCTCGGGATGGCGCGGGTCGGCCGCCAGGGCCCGGCGCAACAGCCGCAGCACCTCGGCGTCGCCGGCGTGCCGGAGGTCGCGGAGCGACAACGCCCGGTTGTTCAGCTCGTCGGCGCGCAGCCGGGCGGCGGCCGGCCGCTCGCGGGGGTAGGGGCGTCCGGTCACCTCCTCGTGTACGGCGGTCAGTTCGGCGGCGACCTCCGCCATGTCCGTCGGCCGGTCCTCGGGCGCGTGGGCCAGACACCGTGCCAGCAGGGCGGCGAGCCGGTCCGGCATGGGCCACAGACGGGCCCAACGCCCGCCCGTGGCACGGAAGTCGGCGAGCGCTTCCCCGGCCGCGGCTCCGTCGAGCCAGGGTCCTCCTCCGGTGAACATCTCCAGTACGGTGGCCGCGAAGCTCCACAGGTCCGTGGCGGGCCCCGTCGTACGCCCGGCGGCCTGTTCCGGTGAGCGGTAGCGCGGGGTGCCGCGGTGGGCGTGCCCCGCCTGTGCCAGGCCGAAGTCGGTGACCCTGACCTGTCCGTCGTCGCCGACCAGGATGTTCCCCGGCTTCACGTCCCGGTGGACCACGTGCCGGGCGTGGGCGTGCTCCAGACCCCAGGCCGTCTGCACCGCGATGTCCAGGATCCGGGCGAGCACCACGGACTCCTCGCCCCGGTACAGGGGCGCTTGCTCGCCCCGCATCCGGTCGTCGAGGCTGCCTCCCGCCACGAACTCGGCGAACACCCGGGGGAACCCGTCCACCGTACGCACGTAGTGGCAGGCGCAGATGTGCGGGTGCAGGCCGAGGTCGACCCAGGTCTGGGCCTCCTGGACGAAGGTTTCCCGGTCGGCCGGGCGGCTCAGCAGGTGCCGCTGGGGGCTCTTGACGGCGACGTCCGCGCCCCACTCCAGGTGCCGGGCCGGGTAGACGACGCCCATGCCGCCGCTTCTGGGGGCGCCGGTGATCTCGTAGGTGCCCAGCAGGCGGGTCCCGGTGGGCCATTCGACCGGCTGGGCTCCCGTGGCGGGGGCCGCGCCGGTGGCGTCGAGCGTGGATTCGGGGTCGTCGTGTCCGCCGTACCGGGTCATGCCCCGTCCTTTGGCGGCCGCGGTCCGTTGACCGCCATGGTGCACGCCTCGGGCAGCAGCGAGGGCAGGTACACCTCCTCCTCCGGCGGGGTCGGCCACGCCAGGAGCCCGTTCTCGATACCGAAGAGCACGGCGTAGGGGTAGCCGGCCAGGTGCATGCCGGGGGCCTCCTCCCAGGGCACGCCCCGGGCCGCGTAGGCGCGCATCCACCGCCCCATCCGCAGCAGCAGGAGTCGCGTCCGGTGCCCGTCCGGCTGGTTCCAGGCGAGGCCGTCCGCCTTGATCCGCCGGCGGACGAACTCGGCGAGCAGGTCCCAGGACCACGCGTCGGTGCGGCCCGCCAGACGGACGCTCTCCTCGTGACCGAAGACGACCGCCAGCAACAGCGCCTCCTCGGGCTCCGTCGGCACGGGAGCGTCCGGATGCCGGGAGACCACCAGGCCCGCCTCCCCCTCGTAGGCGCCTCCGTAGCTGATCCACAGGTGCCGGCGGATCGCCAGGCCGGCCAGTTGGGCGGCCACCATCCGGCCGTAGCGGTGCACCGGCGGCTTCCTCACCGCCGGCCACACCAAGAAGCCCGCCCGCAGCAGTGACATCTCCGCGGTCACCCCCGGGAGCATCAGCGCCAGGCGCGCGGCCAGCGGGAGCTTGTCCAGCGGGACGCCGGTCCCGGGCGGTCCGCCCGTGACACGGGTGTGCAGCCGCGCGTACGATCCCGTCACCGACCGGTTCACAATACCTCCCGCAGGGCTTGCCCCAACTCCCGCGCCGACGGCATGGTACGGCTCCCAGGGTCCTCGTCGGCCAGGACACCGTCGAGCAGCGTGGCAAGCCGGCGCGGGACCGCGCTGGTCCGCCGCAGGACGGGTACCACGGGTTCCCGCAGGACCACGCCCACCGGGTCCGCGCCGTCCGGGAAGTCGCGGGGCGTGGTGCCGGTGAGCATCCAGTACAGGCAGGCCGTCGCGGACCACACGTCCACCGCCGGCCCGGCGTACTTGTAGTTGACGATCTGCGACCGCGGCATGAAGGGAACACTGCCGCCCAGGGCGCCGGTCAGGGTGTGGCCGGACAGTCCCGCCCGCTCGAAGGCCTTGGCCAGACCGAAGTCCGCGATCTTCACCGAGGGGGCGGTCCGGGAGCCGGTCAGAAGGATGTTCTGCGGCTTGAGGTCCCGGTGCACGAGCCGGTCCGGGACCGCCGCCTGAGGCCCGGTGGCGTCGGCGGTGCGACGGTCGTGCAGGTACTCCAGGCCGTCGAGGACCTGGAGGGTCACGGCGACGGCAGTCTCGGGCGTCAGCGGGCCCTCCCGCCCGGCCATCCACTGGGCGAGGCTCCCGCCGTCGCAGTACTCGCCGGCGAGGAAGAACCACGTGCCGACGGCACCGGCCTCGTGGAACGCGACCAGACGGGGATGGCGCAGGGTCCTGGTGGTGCGGATCTCCCGCAGGAAGCCGTGCACCAGCTCCGGGCGGAGGACGGCCTCGGGCCGGAGCACCTTCAGCGCCCGTAACTCCCCGGAGGGTTCGTGCCGTGCCAGGTGGACGACTGCCTGGGTCCCGCGCCCGAGTTCCCGGACGAGGGTGTGGTCGCCGATCCGGGCGGCACCGGCCGGGCGTGGCCGGTCCTGCGCCGTCCGGGCACCGGTACCGGTCGAGAACACCCCTACTACCGCGCCGCCGAGGCGTACCTCGTCCCCGTCGGCCAGTTCGTGCGGCCGGGAAGCGCACGGCGCGAGGCGAACGCCGTTGACATACGTGCCGTTGCGGCTGCCGAGGTCGCGGACCCGTACCGCGGGCGGATCGATGTCGAACACGCAGTGGCGGCGCGAGACCCGCCTGTCGTCGGCCGCCACCCGCAGGCCGCAGTCCTCCGCCCGGCCGGCCGACAGGGCGGCCGGCGCCCGGAAGACGAGCGTGCGCGCCGGCACGATCGTGCCCGCGACCTCCAGCCGCACCGTCGCGCCCACCGGTCCGCCCGCCTCAGTCCACGAGGGCCACGTACAGCGGTGAGCCCAGCAACACGGCCGCTGCGCCGCCCGGTTCGGGGTCCGGGCCGTGCAGCAGCCGCTTGGCGACGAACTCCACCGTCTGCGCCGGCCCGCCCAGCCGGTGCGCGGCCTCCCGCACCGCCCGCAGGGCGAGGCCGTCCGGGTCGGCGGACGGGCCGGAGCCGGCGGCGGTGAACAGGGCCGCGATCCGGGGGTCCAGGCGCAACCCGTCCAGCAGGGACGGGAGCAGCGACCGGGCGAGGGGCGGACCGCCCGCGGCGTCGGCCGAGGAACCGAGCACGTGCCGGGTGGAGCCACCCAGGCCGACGACCGTGTGTCCGGTGAGACCGCCGAAGAACACCAGCGACATGTCGTCCCCGTGCGCCAGCGCCCCCCAGCGCATCGGCAGCCGGCCGCGGAAGAACGGTCCGGGCTCCTCCACCGTCCCGATGGCGTCGTCCTTCTCCAGCCGCTTCAGCACCCTGTCCAGCCGGCTCACGGGGTCGGTGTCGGGGGAAGTCTCCACGCTCCGCCTGCCGTTGACCACCTTCAGGTCGACTCCGACCTCGGTCGTGCGCCTGGCGGCGGACGACGGGTCGAGCTGGGACAGGAGCATGTCGACCTTGACGTCACTGATGTACAGGTAGAAGCGGTATGCCACCGGACAGCCTCCGTTCCCGGCCGGGGCCATCAGTATGGGCAAGAGTGGAAGCCCGTGTCGACCGTGATCGCCGCCGGACGGCACGGCACTTCCGCGCCGTCCGGGCCCGCGCTGACCGCGTTCCGCGTCGCCTGTCGCTCCGTTCCCTGGTCAGGGCCTGCGGACCTCGTAGTGGAAGCAGCCGTACTCCACCGCCCGTACGTGCACGAGGGCGACGTGGGGGTCGCTGAAGGCCGTGTGCAGGGCCTGTTCCACGACGGTCTGCGCCTGGACGGGATCGGCCGGCAGCTGTACGAGCGTGCCTCCGGTGATCCAGCCTTTCGCGTCGTAGCGGCGGAAGACGCGCCGGGCCCCGGTCTCGGCGAACGGATATCCGGACTCCGGATCCGGGCCCTGGCACGGACCGGTGTGGATGAACACCGGGCCCACCTCGTCGTAGGCCCCCGGGTGGGCGCCCACCTCCGCCGCCCAGCGGCGCAACGGAGCGTACGAGACCAGCGAGATCCGCTCACCGGCACGGCTGCGGCGCAGACAGCAGCGCAACGGTGCCCCGTCCATGTCGTTCACATGGGCACGGGAGACCGCGCCGGCGTCGTCGCGTTCGCGGAGCTCGTCGAGGACGTGGGGAGCGATGGCGAGCGGCTGATGAGTCAACGGTGTCATGCGTTCAGACTGCGCGACCGAGGGCCGCCGGTGCCTGCGGGAATCCGACGTCGAGTTGGGCAGCTCGCGACACGGAGCCGCGGGTGTGCCGGGCATAACGCGAGGTTATGGCGAAGTGCTAGTACCCGGGTCACCGCTCCTTACCGAAGCTAGGTCATGTCCATGCCGTAAATGCCGTCTTGTGGCGGCGCGTCTCCATGGACACGGCCCGCGAGGCCGTCCACCCCACACAAGTGCGCTTCTTCAGGCGCCCTCCGGATCGAGGAACCTTGCGTATATCAAGGCTTGCGCCCGCTCTCGCCGCGGCAGCGGTCTCCGCCCTCGCCCTGTTCGCCCCCACCGCCTCCGCCGCACCGGCGACGGCCCCTGTCGCCGCCACGGGGTCCCAGCCCATCATCGGCGGCGGGTACGCCAACAGCGGCCCCTGGGCCGCCCGGCTGTACTCGAACGGCCAGGAGACCTGTTCGGCGACGATCATCGCCCCGACCTGGGTGCTCACCGCGAAACACTGCGTGTCCGGCGGCTCGCTGTCCTTCCGCGTGGGCAGCCTGGACCAGTACAGCGGCGGCACGGTCGCGGGCGGCGTCCAGACCTACACCCACAGCGCGGACCTGGCGCTCGTCCGTCTCGACCGCTCCGTCTCCACGACCTACGCCACCCTCGGACAGCCCGGCACGGTCCGGGTCGGCCAGAGCGTGCAGGTGTACGGCTGGGGCGCCACCTCCCAGTGCGGCTCCGAGATCAACTGCCAGTCCCGCTACCTCAAGGTCGCCAACGTCACCGTGTCCAGCGGCTGCACCGACGCCTACGGCGGCTCCGCGATCTGCGCCTACCGGGGCAACGGGATCACCGCCGGCGGCGACTCCGGCGGCCCGATGATGGCGAACGGCGTCCAGGTCGGTGTCGCCTCGACCAGCGACCGCCAGACGAACACGGCGTACACCAACGTGACGGCGTACCGCTCCTGGATCCAGTCGATCGCGGGCGTCTGAACCGGCCCGCCTGTCCTGTCCCCCAAGGGGGGCGGGGCAGGCGGTACGGCCGGTTCCGCGCGGCCCGCAGCGGTTCCCGTCGCGGAAACGGCCCCCCAGTGCGAAGCGGCCACGGCTTCAGTGCCACGCCTTCCAAACTCGCCGCTCAGGACGAGGCGCGCCGGCGGTGCAGGGCGGCGACGATCCCCAGGGCCACGCCGACCGCGATGACGATCAGCCCGCGCGCCCAGACCTCGGCCTCCACCCGCGTGGCCAGCACCACGCACGAGACCGCTCCCAGGACGGGGACGCCGGTGTACGCCCGGAAGTGGGGGTGCGCCGGGCGGTCGCGCCGCTGGACCAGGACGGCGGTGTTGACGAGGAAGAACACCACGAGAAGCAGCAATACCAAGGTGGAGGCGAGGGTCGCCACGTCTCCGGTGAGAGCCAGCAGGAACGCCAGGGCGGTCGTGACCGCGATCGAGGCCCACGGAGTGCGCCGCCGGGGCAGCACACGGGTCAGGAAGCGGGGGAGGAGGCCGTCCCGCGCCATGCCGTAGGCCAGCCGGGAACTCATGATGCCGGTGAGCAGCGCGCCGTTGGCGACGGCGACGAGCGCGATGGCGCTGAACAGCTTCGGCGGCACCCCGCCCGCCTCCTTCACCACTTCGAGCAGCGGACCACTGGAGCGGGCCAGCGTGCCGGTGGGGACGGCGGCCGAGGCGACGACTCCGACGAGGACGTAGACGGCACCCGCCGTCACCAGGGCGCCGAAGAGGGCGCGAGGGTAGGAGTGACGCGGGTCGCGGGTCTCCTCGGCGACGTTGACGGAGGTCTCGAAGCCGACGAAGGAGTAGTACGAGAGCACCGTTCCGCTCAGGACTCCGGCGGCGGCCCCGGTGTCGGCGGTGCCGAGCTGGAGCAGTCGGCCGGGGTCCCCGTCGCCACGCAGGAACAGCCAGGCCCCGAGGCCGACGACGAGGAGGAGGCCGCCGACCTCGACGACCGTCGCCGCCACGTTGGCGCGGGTGGACTCGCTGATGCCACGGGCGTTCAGCAGTGCCAGGCAGCACAGGAAGACCGCGGCCACCAGCACCACGGGCAGGCTGACGAAGGCGGTCAGATAGTCGCCGGCGAAACCCCGCGCCAGCGCGGCGACGGACACGATACCCGCGGCGAGCATGCAGTACCCGGCGAGGAAGCCGGCGAACGGCCCGTACGCGAGGGTGGCGTAATGCGAGGCACCGCCGGCCCGGGGGTATTTCGTGGCGAGTTCCGCGTACGAGGCGGCGGTCAGAAGCGACAGCAGCAGGGCGAGGAGCAGCGGCAACCACACGGCACCGCCCGACTCCGCGGCGATCTGGCCGACGAGGACGTAGACGCCGGCGCCCAGCACGTCGCCGAGGATGAAGAAGTACAGCAGGGGGGTGGTCAGCGCCTTCTTGAGCGTGGAGGCCCCGTCGTGAGGCGCGCCGTCGGTCGTCTGTGCGGGGGGAGTAGTCACCACCGCCGCCTACCCCCTGTGGCCCGGGTGATAGACGGAACGGAAGTGACGTGCGCTGGATGGCCCATCACCATGGCCGCCCGCATGGACGGCATGATCTCCCTGATGTACTTTCTGTCAGTATTTGTCCTGCTGGCACCCTTCGGCGACGACTCGCCGGCGAGGAGAACGGTATGACCGAGTCACGCGTGGCGGCGCCGGTCACGGACGTCGCGCTGCCATGGGCGGCCGACGGCCTGTCCGGCACCCCGGAGGAGGGACTCCGGGCCGGGCTCGCCGCTCCCGCTCCGGTCCGGCACCGCCGGATTCCGTCGCTCTTCGGCTACGACGAGACCGGTTCGCGGCTCTTCGAGGAGATCACGGGGCTGCCCGAGTACTACCCGCCGCGGGCCGAGCGGCGGCTGCTGACCGAGCACGGCGAAGAGCTGGTCGGCCTGGTGAGGCCGGCCGAACTGGTGGACCTCGGGGCGGGCAGTGCCCACAAGTCCGAGATCCTGCTCGCGGCGATGGACGGACACGGCCTGTTGCGCGCGTACACGGGCGTGGACGTCAGCCTGGAGCCGATGCGGCAAGCCGCCGTCCGCATCCGGCGGCGGTGGCCCAGAGCCCGGGTCACCGCCGTGCACGGCGACTTCCTGGCTGCCCTGGCGTGGCTGAGCCGGGCGGAGCGGGTCGCGCACGGCACCGCGACCGGGGGCGACGGCAACGGCTCGGGCGGCCGCCTGTTGGCCTTGCTCGGCAACACCCTCGGCAACCTGTCCGAACCCGAGCAGACGCGGTTCCTGCGTGCCGTGCGTGCCGGCTGCGCCCCGGACGACCACCTGCTGGTCTGCGTGGACCTGAACGAACCCGTGGAAGTGGTGCGGCGCGCCTACGCGGCCGGATACACCGGGCCGCGTCCCGTGCGCCGGATGTTCGCCCTGAACACCCTCCTCCACCTCAACCGCCGCTACGGCGCGGACTTCGACACCGACGCCTTCGAGCCGGAGCTCACCTACGACGTGGCGCGGCGCGAGGTGCGCGGCGGCCTGCGCAGCCTGCGGCGGCAGCGGGTGACGCTGCCCCGGCTGGGACTCGCGGTGGACTTCGACGCGGGCGAACTCCTCCTCCACGACGTGATCCGCAAGTTCACGGTGGACGACCTCGTGCGCGCGGTCGGCGAGCACGGAATGAGCTGCCGACGGCACTGGGTCGAGGAGGAGTTCGGCTACGGGGCCTTCCTTTTCCGGCCAACCCGCTGACGGTCCGTCCGCCGGGGGAGCGGGCGTGCGATAACTTGCCCGCCATGACCGAGCTCGGACCCGTCGCCTGGCCACCCGCTCCGATCGGCACCGAGCGGCTCGTGCTCCGTGAGTCCGCGGCCCGGGACCGTGGGGCGTTCATCGAGTTGTTCGCCTCGCCGGAGGTGGGCACCTACATCGGTGGCCCCCGGCCGCGCGCCGAACTCCAGCGCGCGGTGCCGGAGGTGCCCGGGCGGCGCCCCGGTCTCTTCGTGGTCGATCTCGACGGCGCGATGATCGGGATGGTCACGCTCGACCGGCGCGACACCGGGCGACCGGGGCAGGAACGTCCGGGAAACGGACAGGTCGAACTCGGCTACCTGTTGCTGCCGGAAGCGTGGGGACACGGGTACGGAGCCGAGGCGTGCGCGGCGGTCCTCGACTGGTTCGCCGGCGCGCTGCCTGGCGAGCCGGTGGTGCTGCGCACCCAGACCGCCAACGACCGCGCGCTGCGCCTCGCGATGAAGCTCGGTTTCACCGAGGTGGAGCGGTTCGAGGAGTACGGCGCGGAGCAGTGGTTCGGCGTCTGGTCCTCCTCGTAAGACACGCGAAGCCAGGGCCGGCCGGTACGACCATCACCCCCGCGAACAATGGCCGGCCGGCCGCAGTCGTAAGGGTGATGCCGTGGCCGTCCACCAGCCGAATCCCGGGAGGGAGACGGTCCCGGACGCGGTGTCGATGTCGCCGACGACCCGGCGGTGACCCATCGCCGTACCCAGGTCGCGGCCCGCGCGCCGGCTGTGCGCCGCACCCTTGGCCACCGGCCCCAGCCCCCGCCCCCGTACCACGGAGCGTGCCGGACCCACGCCCGGCAGCCCGGCCCGCCGTCCGGGCGCTGACCGCGCTGGACACCCGGATGTGCGCCCTGCGGCGGCTGTTCGCACCACCGCCCGCCGGCTGACGGGCGGGGGCGGTCCCGGGCGTTCCTTCAGCGAGCCGTGGCGACCGCCGTCGGTGGGGTGTCGCGGAGGCCGAGGCGGAGGTGTTCGACGTGGTAGAGGGCCTGTTCGAGGAGTTCGGCCACATGGTTGTCGTAGAGCGCGTAGATGACCGAGCGGCCCCGGCGTTCCCCGGCGACCAGGCCGAGGTTGCGCAGCAGGCGTAGCTGGTGGGAGCAGGCGGACTGCTCCATGCCGACGGCCTCGGCCAGCTCGGTCGCCGCGCACGGCCCTTCCTGGAGGCGGGCCAGGATTCGCAGCCGGGAGGGCGTCGCCAGGGCCTGGAGGGTGGCGGCCACATCGGCGGCGCCCACGGTCTCCAGGCGCTGGCGCGCGGTGGCGGTGGTCTTGGCGTCAACTCCGTGGCCCATGCCCCCATCCTACGGAGAGATCCCGGGCCGGACGCGAACACATGAATAGGTCTTCATCTGATCCTGTACGGTGGGGGAGCGGCACCGCCCCGCGCTGCCCGCTGCTCCGTCATGCCTTCGTGAAGGACACCCCCGATGACCTCCGCACTCGCCCCGGCCCCGGCCGACCGCGCGGCACCCCCGCGCGGCGGGGACCCCTCCCGCCGCCGTACCCCCTTCCTGTCCCTGCCCGAGGCCCGCTGGGCGGCCACGGCCACCGTCTGCTTCCTGCTCGCGCTGCCCCTGCACCTGACCGGCGCCCCGGCCTGGACCTGGGGCCCGCTGTACGCGCTCACCTACGCGGCCGGCGGCTGGGAGCCCGGCTGGGCGGGCCTTCGTGCCCTGCGGGACAAGAGCCTCGACGTCGACCTGCTGATGGTCGTGGCCGCGCTCGGCGCGGCGGCGATCGGGCAGGTCATGGACGGCGCGCTGCTGATCGTCATCTTCACCACCTCCGGTGCGCTGGAGGCCCTGGCCACCGCCCGCACCGCCGACTCCGTACGCGGCCTGCTCGACCTCGCGCCCGCCACGGCCACCCGCCTGGGCCCCGGTGAGACGGAGGAGAGCGTCGCCGTCGCGGACCTGGCCGTCGGCGACATCGTCCTCGTACGGCCCGGCGAACGCGTCGGCGCCGACGGCCGGGTGCTCCACGGGCGCAGCGACGTCGACCAGGCCACCATCACCGGCGAGCCGCTCCCGGTGACCAAGGAGCGGGGCGACGAGGTCTTCGCCGGAACCCTCAACGGCACCGGCGCCCTGCGCGTCCGGGTCGAGCGGGACGCGTCCGACTCCGTCATCGCCCGCATCGTGCGCATGGTCGAGGAGGCGTCCGGGACCAAGGCGCCGACGCAGCTGTTCATCGAGAAGGTCGAACAGCGCTACTCGCTCGGCATGGTGGCGGCCACCCTCGCGGTGTTCCTCGCCCCCCTCGCCCTCGGCGACGACCTCACCGGCGCGCTGCTGCGGGCCATGACCTTCATGATCGTCGCCTCGCCCTGCGCGGTGGTACTGGCCACCATGCCGCCGCTGCTGTCGGCCATCGCCAACGCCGGACGGCACGGGGTCCTCGTCAAGTCGGCCGTGGTGATGGAGCGGCTGGGGCAGGTGGACGCGGTGGCGTTCGACAAGACCGGCACCCTCACCGAGGGCACCCCGCGCGTCACCGACGTACGGCCGCTGACCGGCTCCGGCGTCGACGCGGACGGACTGCTGCGCCTCGCGGCGGCCGCCGAGCGCCCGAGCGAGCATCCGCTGGCGCGGGCCGTCGTGGCCGCGGCGCGCGAGCGGGGGACGGCCCTGCCGGCGGCGGACGGCTTCGCCGCCACCCCCGGGGTCGGCGTGACCGCCGTCGTGGACGGGCGGACGGTCGCGGTCGGCGCACCGGCCCGGTTGCCGGCCGCGGGCACCGGGACGCGGGCCGCCCAGGCGGCGGCCGTCGCCGCCGAGCTGGAGGCGGACGGCCGGACGGCCGTGCTGGTCACCGTGGACGGCGGCCCGGCGGGCCTGCTCGGCATCGCCGACCGGCTCCGCCCCGACGCGGCCCGCACCGTCGGCGCCCTGACCACGCTCACCGGTACCGCGCCCGCGCTGCTGACCGGCGACAACCCGCGCGCCGCCGCCCGCCTGGCCGCCGAGGTCGGCATCGAGGAGGTCCGGGCCGGGCTGCTGCCCGAGGACAAGGTGCGCGCGGTCAGGGAGTTGGAGGCCGCCGGCCGCAAGGTGATGGTGGTCGGCGACGGCGTCAACGACGCGCCCGCGCTGGCCGCCGCGCACACCGGCGTCGCCATGGGCCGGGCGGGCTCCGACCTGGCGCTGGAGACCGCCGACGCGATCGTGGTCCGCGACGAGCTCGCGACCGTGCCCGCCGTGGTCTCACTGTCCCGCCGGGCCCGCGCCCTGGTCGTGCAGAACCTCGTCGTCGCCGGTGTCTTCATCGCCGGACTGGTGGTCTGGGACCTGGCCGGCGACCTGCCGTTGCCGCTCGGCGTCGCCGGTCACGAGGGGTCCACCGTCCTGGTCGGCCTCAACGGACTGCGGCTGCTGCGCGAGTCCGCCTGGCGGCGGGCCCGTACGGACGCGCCGGGCTGACCTTCACCGGTCGCCGGAGTCCGCCGCCTGTGGGAACGTCACCTGGGTGCAGCCCCTGCGCTCGGTGATGTCGTCGACGTACGCCCGGAACAGGGCCGACACCGTCCGGGAACCGAGCGCGTCGTCATACTCGTAGCTGGTGCCGAGCGTGTGCAGGGCGGGCTTGCCCCCGCACACGGAGGAGGCCCACCAGACGTTGTTCGTCTGCCCGGCCGTCCCCTGCTTGATGACGACGGCCTCCTCCCCGTCGAGGGTCTCGTACCCCGTCGCGCGGGCCTCGCTGCCGGTGTAGGTGACGGTGCGCAGCCACCAGGGCGACTTCTCCGCGTAGTCGGCGTAGTCGCGCTTGTCCTCGGGCAGGCTGCCGGCGGTGCGGCGCACCTGGCCGGGGCTGACCGCCAGCAGGCAGCCCTCCAGCGGATGCGTGTCCCGGACCGGTACCGACAGGGCCCGGTCGGGCAGCGGACCGCGGTCCGAGTGCCGGAGGTACCCGGCGAACCAGGCGCAGGAACCGCCGGCCGACCGGGCGGGACGCAGGACGGTCGGCACGGGCGCCGGCTCCCCGTCGGGCAGGGCCGGCAGCCTGGCGCGGCAGCCGATCCGCTGGGTGAGGATCTCGGCGGCCGAGCGGGCGATGCGGGCCAGCCGCGCCCGGTCCGCCTTGGAGACGTCGCCGTCGTAGCCGGCGGCCGTGATGTGCAGCAGCGGGGGAGCGGCCGGGCCGCTGCCGGGTCCGCACTCGGCCCGGACGGTGGTGTACCGGTTGCCGTACCAGCCCAGGGCGCCGTCGCCCAGCGGCCGGGGCTCGGGGCGCCGGTCGGCGACGGCGGTGAGGTCCGTCTTGAAGGTGCGGCCGTCGGGGCCGAGCAGGGCGAAGGGCTCCGGGGTGGGGCCGATCCTGTTCAACGGCTCCGCCTTGTCGCTGTTCTGCACCGTGAGCGAGAACAGCATCGTGGTCCTGCCCGCCTCGGACGCCTGGTAGACAGTGCAGAAACTCCGCGGCTTGCGCGTGTCGATCCGGTCGCCGTCGGGCTCCGCCCGGCCCGTGCCGCCGTGCAGGTCCATCACCGCCGCCCCGGACACCAGCCCGTCGCACGCCTCGGCGATGGCGCGTTCGCTCGCGGAACGGTCCCGTACGTCCTCGACCGTCAGCCAGCCCGCGTACAGGCTCAGCCCGATCCCGCCCCATGCCACGCACCGCCACAGTCCGACCCACCCCGCGCGCACCGCACACCTTCCCCTCGCACCCGTCCGGCACGGCCGCCGGCCCGTGGGGCACCGAGCGTAGACGTCCGGTCACGGCCGGCTCGACGCGGCCCCCGGACGGCACCGGCCGCCGGGCCCGGTGCTCAGCCGGCGCAGCAGTCCTGCCGGGGCGCGAAGAGCGCGGCGGTCTCGCGCCGGCAGTAGCAGGACGCCTCGACCGGTACGTCCGCCAGCGCGGCGGCGAGCTTCAGCTGCCGGGCCACGATCCGGGCCTCTCCTTCCTTGCCGAGCCGGACGAGGCACTCGTGCAGGCCGTGCAGCGCCCAGACGTTGTTCGGGTGCTGGAGCGGGCGCGGCACCGTGTCGTCCAGCCCGAGGTCGGCGCGGTAGACGGCCTCGGCCTGTGCGACCCGGTCCTGTTCGAGCAGCAGCGCGCCGTACGCGTGCCGGGCCGGCTGCATCCAGCCCCACGGCTCGTCGTACGCCAGGCCGTCGCTCAGCTCGATCGACCGGCGCAGCGCCGCGAACGCCGTGTCGTACCGGCCCTTGCGGTACTCCAGTTCCCCGTCGAGCATGTACGCGGCGATCGCCAGGATGTCCGTACAGGTGTTGTTGAACAGCGTGCGGGTCTCGGGGACCCGGGCGGCCGCCTCGCGGAACAGCTCGCGTTCCGTGTCGGCCTCGCCGGTGCGGCCCAGCGCGGAGAGCGCGACCCCGCGCGCGTAGCGCAGCATGGCCGTGGTCACGCAGTACAGGCGCGCGTCGGCGGGCAGCGGCAGGCGCAGGATGTCGTCCCAGCGGCCGAAGCGGACGAGCACGTGCACCCGCATCGCCAGGAAGCCCTCCAGCCAGTCCGCCATCGGCGGGCTCTCCACCCGCAACAGCTTCTCGGGCACCGCCGCTTCGAGCCGCTCCGCCGTCTCGACGGCGTCCTGGAAACGGCCGAGGAACATCGCGCCGTAGATCTTGAAGTGAAGGTTGTGGCAGCGGTACAGGGTGTAGAAGTTCAGCTCCCCGGAGCGGGCGAGGAACTTCTCGTCGGCCGCGATCGCCGCCGTGTTGTCGGACACGACCCGGCGGTAGTCGCCGCAGAGCACCTCCAGGTGGGACGGCATGTGCTGGAGATGGCCCGCGTCCGGCATCAGGTCCCGCAGCCGGTCGCCCGCGGGCAGCGCGGCCTCGGGGGTGGGGGACATCTCCATCAGGTGGATGTACAGGTGCAGCAGGCCCGGGTGCCGGGACCCCGCCTCGGTGGCGAGCGCCCGCTCCAGCACCGCCCCGGCCTCAGTGGTGCGCGAACCCGGTGCCGGCTTGCCCGTGCGGATGTCCCACAGCTGCCAGGGCGTCAGGCTCATCAGGGCGTCGGCGTACAGGGCGGCCACGTCGGGGTCGTCGGGCGCCAGCCGGTGCACGGCCCCCATGCTGTCGGCGTAGGCGGCGTTCCACACCGGGCCCTCCTCGGCGTCCGGGGTCCGGGCACGTGGGTAACGGGCTCCCAGCGCCTCGATGAGGGCCTGCTCGACCGGTGTGGCTCCGGCCGCCTTCGCGTGCGCGCGCCGGACGGCCGCGTGCGCGCGTTCCACCGTGCGGCCCAGATCCTGTTCGTCGAAGGCGTCCCAGGGCTTGTTGTAGTTGGGGCCGAGCGCGTAGGCCAGGCCCCAGTCGGCCATCGCGCACCCGGGATCGGCAGCGCCGGCGGCCTCGAAACAGCGCACCGCCTCCTCGTGGTTGAAGGCGTACGTCCAGTTCAGCCCGCGGTCGAACCAGGTCTGCGCCTCGGCGGACGAGGTCGTCACGGGCCGGCCGTGACTGCCGAGGTCGTAGTACTGCATAGGGGCTCCCTCAGGGCTGACGGTCGGCTGCTCCGGACACTGCCCCGTCCGCCCCAGGGAAAACAGGCGAAATCGCCTCCATGGCGATTCAGTTGACGTTGCGTCAACATGTCCGGTCAACCATCACCCGGACGGACGCCGTCGCCTGTCCTGCCGCTCAGCCCGGCCCCCATCCGGTCGGCCGCTCCGCACGTCGGTACGGCCGCTCAGCCGTCGCCTGGGCGGCCGCACGCCAGCACGGCCTCGCGCAGCCAGCGGTGCGCCGGGTCGTCCGCCCGCCGGGTGTGCCACGCCTGCTGATAGGCGAAGCGGGGGAGGTCCAGCGGTGGGGTGAACCTCCGCAGCGTCCGGTGCCGGCGCAGCGGGCCGACGGCCCGGCCGGCCACGGTCAGGACCAGATCGGTGCCCGCGAGCAGGTCCACGGCCGCGCTCCAGTGCGGCAGGGTCACGGCGAGGCGCCGGCGCAGCCCGCGCGCCGCGAGCGCCGTCTCGATCTCGTCGTGCGCGTCGGGCCGCATGGCCAGCATGATGTGCGGCCGCTCCAGCCACTCGGCCAGCGACAGGCCCCCCTTCTCCGGCAGTACGGCCTTGTCCGCGAGGCTGACGAACTCCTCCTGGAACAGGTCCTGGACCTGGATGTCCTCGGGCGGGTGCGGGAACACCCCGAGCGCCAGGTCCACTTCACCGTCCGTGAGCTGGGCCGCCATCGTCTCCCGGCTCGCCTGGCTGATCGCCAGGTCCAGGCCCGGCGCCCGCTCGCGGATGTGCCGCACCAGCGGCGGCAGCACGATCCGTGAGGCGTAGTCAGACAGGCAGAGCCTGAAACGCCCGCGGGTGCGCGACGGGTCGAAGTCCGGTGCGCTCAGCAGCCCGTTCAGGCGCGTCAGCGCCTCCTCCAGAGGCCGCACCAGCGCCTGCGCACGGGCCGTCAGGACCATACGGCCGCCGTGCCGCACCAGCAGGGGATCACCGAACCGTGTACGGAGCTGGGCCAGGGCGTGGCTGACGGCCGGCTGGCTCTTGTTCAGCCGCAGGGCGGCCCGTGTGACGTGCTTCTCGACCAGCAGCGCGTGCAGCGTCAGGAGCTGGTTGAGGTCGATACGACGCAGCTCATCCATGCGGCGAATACTACGAATGCACACAAAGCATTTCCATTGACGAGCGTGATGGCACAAGGTCGAAGCGTCGCCCCGCGGGCCCCTCCGGGGCGGCGGCCCACCGCACCCTCACCCTCCGGAACAGCCATGCCCACCTCTTCCGGGGCGGCCCACACGCGCGCCTCCTCCGCCGTGTCCCCGCCCGCCCGTCAAGTACCCGCCCTCTGGCTGGTGTTGCTCGCCTCCCCGGTGGCCGCCGCCGGCAACGCCGCCGTGCTGATCCTCGGTGATCTCGGCCGCTCCCTCGGGACCCCCGCGGCCACCGCCTCCTGGCTGGTCACCGCGTACGCGCTGGCCCTGGCGGTCGCGACACCGCTGTTCGCGACGCTGCTGCGGCGGCGCGGCATCCGGCCCGTGCTGTGGCTCGCCGCCGCCTGCGTCGCCGCCGGCACCGCGCTGCTGGCCCTGTCCCCGTGGCTGCCGCTCCTCCTGACCGGACGCGCCGTGCAGGCAGCGGGCGGAGCGGGCATGACGGCCATCGCCATGAACCTGGCCGGCACTGCCCGCCGCATGGGCGCGATCAGCGCGGGCACCGGGATCCTCGGCGCCGTGGGACCGCTGCTCGGCGAGCGCCTCACCGAGACGGTCTCCTGGCGCGCGGCGCTGTCCCTCCTGGCGGTCACCCTCCTGGCCGTCCCCGCGGTCGGCCGCCGCACCGCACCGGCACCGCCGCCCTCCGGGGACCGCTTCGACGCCCGGGGCGCGCTGCTGCTGGCCGTGCTGTCCGGCGGGCTGGTGCTGCTGCCGTCCCGCCCGCTGCCCGCCCTGGCCGTGGCCGCCGTCGCCGCCGCGCTGCTGGTGCCGCACATACGGCGCCGCCCGGACGGCTACGTCCCCGCCGCCGCGCTGCGCTCCGGCCCCTTCCGCGGCTCGGTCCTGATCGCCCTGACCCTGTCCGGGTCCTACTTCACGCTGCTGTTCGCGGTGCCCCAGTCGCTCGCCGACCGGGCGGACCGGCCGGCGACCTCCGTGGCCCTGGGCCAGATGGCCGCCATGATCACCGGCTCCCTGCTCACCCTCGGCTTCGCGGCCGTCTCCACGCGGCTGCGCCCCCGCACGGTACGGGTGATCCTGCTCGCGGCCGGGACGCTCGCCGCCGCCGCGGCCGTCCTCGCCCACGGCGCGGTCGTGCCGCTCGCGGCCATCGGCCTGGCCGTCTTCGCGGCCACCGCCGCCAACGCCACCCAGTCCGTGGTCGCCGCCTCCGCCGTCCCCGACCGCCAACGCCCCGCCGCCATCGGCCTGTTCCAGCTCGCCTATCTCCTCGGCGGCGCCCTCGGCCCGGCCCTCGCCACCACGCTCGTGCTGCGCTGAATCGCGGACCTGCCGGGTTGTTGACGAGGGGAACCGCTGAAACTACTTTTCATCGCATGAATGCGTTTGCGAAGGAAACTTTCCTTCCGTGAGTGTGCGTCAGCTCGACCTGCTGGTGGTCGTCGTCTACCTCGTGGCCATCGCCGTGATCGGACTGCGCCTGGCCGGACGGCAGAAGACGGCGAAGGACTACTTCGTCGGTGAGGGCCACATGCCCTGGTGGACCGTCTCCTTCTCCGTCGTGGCCACCGAGACCAGCGTGCTCACCGTCATCAGCCTGCCGGGCGGCGCCTACACCGGACAGGGCTTCGGCAACGTCGAACTGGCCCTCGGCTACGTCATCGGGCGCGTCGTCGTGGCGACCGTACTCATCCCCCTGTACAAGCGGGGCGGTTTCGTCAGCGCCTACCAGTACCTGGGCAGCCGGTTCGGGCTCAAGGTGCAGGGGCTCGCCTCGGTGACGTTCGTCTTCACCCGGCTGCTCGCCGAGGGCGTCCGGCTGTTCGCCTCCGCCATCCCGATCAAGCTGCTGCTGGACGAGTTCGGCGTGCACGCCGGCTACCGCGTCATCATCCTCGTGCTCACGGCGATCACCGTCGTCTACACCTACCTCGGCGGCATCCGGGCGGTCATCTGGACCGACGCCATCCAGATGGGCCTGTACCTGGGCGGTGCCCTGCTCGCCATCGGCGTGCTCGCCGCCCAGGTCGGCGGGGACGGCGTCCAGCGCGCCCTGGACGCGGGCCGGTTCCGGCTCTTCGACACCGACTTCACCCTGGCGCACGTCCTCACCAGCCCGTTCGCCCTGCCCACCGCGATCATCGGCGGCGCCATCTTCGCGATGGCCAGCCACGGCTCGGACCAGCTGATCGTCCAGCGCGTCCTGGCCACCCGCTCACTGCGCGACGGCCAGAAGGCCATGATCGCCTCCGGTGTCTTCGTCACGCTCCAATTCGCCGCGTTCTCCCTCGTCGGCGCGCTGCTGTGGTCCCACAACCAGGGCAAGACCTTCCAGGAGCTGGGGTTGAGCAGCTCCGACAACCTCTACCCGGACTTCATCCTGCACGGACTGCCCGTGGTGGTCTCCGGCCTGCTCGTGGCCGGCATCCTCGGCGCGGCCATGGGCTCGCTGTCCTCCGCGCTGAACTCCATGTCGAACTCGACCGTCGCCGACATCATCCACAGCTTCTTCCGGAGCGTGCCCACCGAGGAGTTCCTGCTCCGCCTCGCCCGGCTGATGACCCTGGTGTGGGCGGTGCTGATGGCCCTGTTCGCCTGCGCCTTCAGCACCAGCACCGGCAACGTCTACCTCACCGGCCTGACCATCGCCGGATACACCTACGGCGCGCTCCTCGGCGCGTTCCTCCTCGGCCGGCTCGTCCGGCGGGCGAACGAGACCGACGCCGTGATCGCGTTCCTGGTCACGATCGGCGTCATGACGTACATCGTGCGGGGCGTCAAGATCGACGTCAGCGCGGGCGGCGGCACCGTACCCACCGCGATCGCCGCGCAGTGGCTCGTCCCCCTAGGAGTGGCCGTCACCCTGGCCGTGGGCGGGCTGACCAGCCTGTTCCACCGGGCACCGACGAGCGCCCCGGCACCGCTGGACGAGGGCGGCCCCGAGCGCACGGCGGCCACCGTCGCCCCCGAGTGACCCGGCGGGCGGCCAGCCCGGCGACCGGTATCCGCGACAGCCCCGGAGGGACCATGCACCAGCCGCAGCCGACCCCGCCCGACCCCGGTCGTAAGGAGGCGCCGTGCGTGTGATCGGCCTGATGTCCGGCACCTCGTACGACGCCATCGAGGCCGCCGCGGCGGACCTCGCGCTGGACGGTGACGCCCTGCTCCTGCGGCCCCTCGGACACCTCTCCGTCCCCTACCCGGACGGACTGCGGGACGACATCGCCGCCGCCCTGCCCCCCGCCCACACCACCACGCGGGCCGTCTGCGCCCTGGACACCGGCATCGGCCAGGCATTCGCCGGTGCCGCCGGCCGGGCCCTGCGCGACCTGTGCGCCGGCACCGCCGACCTCGTGGTCTCGCACGGCCAGACCATGCACCACTGGGTCGAGGACGGCACGGTCCGCGGCACCCTCCAGCTCGGCCGGCCCGCCTGGATCGCCGAGGCGACCGGCCTGCCCGTCGTCTCCGACCTGCGCAGCCGGGACGTCGCCGCCGGCGGTCAGGGCGCGCCCCTGGTCGCCCTGACCGACGCCCTGCTGCTGTCCGGACTGCCCGGCACCCCCGCCGCGCTCAACCTCGGCGGCATCGCCAACATCACCGTCCTCGCCCCCGGCGCCGAGCCGCTCGCCTTCGACACCGGCCCCGCCAACGCCCTGCTGGACGCGGCCGTGCGCCACTTCACCGACGGCGCCGCCGCCTACGACGAGGACGGCCGCCGGGCCGGTGCCGGACAGGTCAGCCCGGAACTGCTGCGTGTCCTGCTGGCCGACCCCTACTACCGCAGACCCGCCCCGAAGACCACCGGCAAGGAACACTTCCATTTGCCCTATCTGCGGCGCGCCCTCGACACCGTGCCCGTGCCGTCCACCGCCGACGTCCTGGCCACCCTGACCCGGCTGACCGCCGTCACCGTGGCGGACGCCTGCCGCGCCCACGGCGTCACCCGGCTCGTCGTCTCCGGCGGCGGCACCCGCAACCCGGTGCTGATGCGCATGCTCGCCGAGGAACTGCCGGGCGTGCCGCTCGGACCCAGCGACGACCTGGGCCTGTCGTCGGCCGCCAAGGAGGCCCTGGCCTTCGCCGTCCTGGGGTTCCTCACCGCCCACGGCCTGCCCGGAGCCCTGCCCTCGGGCACCGGGGCCCGCCACGCCACCGTCCTCGGCAGCATCACGCCCGGCCGGACACCGCTGCGCCTGCCCGAACCCGCGGCACGGCCGCCGCGCCTGCTGCGGATCCTGCGCTGACCCGGCCGACCCCGGGCGGGCTGGGAGCCCCGCCCGCCCGGGGTCGGTGCCACCCGGGCGGGCGGGGACGAGGGGACCGCGCCGGGCGGGGCTCCCGGCCGGGCGCCGGGGCCCGCCGGCCGGTGGTCAGGTGCCGGCGCAGTGCGGGGACGGTGTGCCCGCGGTGCCGGTCGCGGTGAAACCGAACGTGGCCCTGGCGCCGGGGGAGAGGACGCCGTTGAAGGCGGCGTTGCGGACGGTCGCCCGGCCCTGGGCCGTGGACAGGGTGCCGTTCCACAGGCTGGTCACGGTGGCCCCGGCCAGGTCCCAGTCCACCGACCAGCCCGTCAGCGCCCCGGAGCCGGTGTTCTCCACGGTGACCTCGGCCTGATATCCGCCCTGCCAGGAGGAGACGGTGCGGAAGGCCGCCGTGCACGTGTCCGGGGAGGGAGTCGGGGTCGGGGTTGGGGTCGGCGTGGGTGTCGGAGTCGGGGTCGGCGTGGGGGTCGGGCTCGGTTCGGGGGCGTCGTCGTAGGTCAGCCCGTACCCGTACGGGAACAGCGGGGTCTTGCCGTCGCCGTCGTTCACGGGCTGCTGTGAGGCGGTGCGCATCCAGCTCATCGGCAGCTTGCCGGTGGGGGCGTGGTCGCCGAACAGGACGTCCGAGACGCCCGCGCCCTCGGTACCGGGCAACCAGGCGGCCAACAGCGCCTTCCAGTCAGGCAGCTGAGCGGCGATGTCGAGCGGCCGGCCGGAGACCAGCACCACGACGACCGGCACCCCGCTCGCCTTCAGCCGGGCGAGGGTCCCCAGGTCCTCCTGATCCAGTCCCAAGCCGTTCGGGCGGTCGCCCCGGCCCTCGGCGTACGGGGTCTCGCCGACGACGGCGACGGCGGCGGTGTAAGTGGAGTCGATGCCGTTGCCGTACCGGTCGTAGGTGACGCGTGCGGGGTCTGTGACGGCGGCGCGGATGCCCTGGAGCACGGTGGTGCCGTCGGTGACGGGACCGCTGCGTCCCTGCCAGCCCACGGTCCAGCCGCCGCTCTGGTTGCCGATGTCGTCGGCGGACTTGCCGGCGACGAACAGCCTGGCCGACTTCGCCAGCGGCAGTACCCCGCCGTCGTTCTTCAGCAGCACCTGGGACTCCCGCACCGCCTGCCGGGCCAGCGACCGGTGCGCCGCCGAGCCGACCGTGCCGGTGAACGACCGGTCGGTCAGCGGGCGTTCGAACAGGCCCAGCTGGAACTTCTTCGTCAGGATGCGGCGGTTGGCGTCGTCGATGCGGGCCTGTGCGATCCGGCCCGCGGTCACCTCGCCGCGCAGCAGGGCGAGGAACTTCTTGTAGTCGTGCGGGACCATCACCATGTCGACGCCGGCGTTGACGGCCGTGGTGATCTCGGCGCCGGTGAAACCGCTCTGCCCGTCGAGCTGGTCGACCGCGGCCCAGTCGGACACCACGAACCCGGTGAACCCCAGCTCGCCCTTGAGCACATCGGTGACCAGGTACTTGTGGGCGTGCGAGCGGACGCCGTTCCACCTGCTGTACGACAGCATCACCGAGCCGACCCCGCGACGGATCGCCTCCTTGAACGGCGGCAGATGGACAGCCCGCAACTCCGCCTCGGACAGCTCGGTGTCGCCCTGGTCGACGCCCGCGGTGGTGCCGCCGTCACCGAGGTAGTGCTTGGCGGTGGCCAGCACGGACGCCGGGGCCGCGCCCAGGGTGTCGCCCTGCAAGCCGGTGACGAACGTCGTCATGGCGGACGGCAGTTCGGGGCTCTCGCCGTACGACTCGTAGGTGCGGCCCCACCGGTCGTCGCGGGCGACGCACAGGCACGGGGCGAAGTCCCAGTCGATGCCGGTGCCCGAGACCTCCTCGGCGACCGCGCGTCCGATCCGCTGGACGAGGGCGGGGTCACGCGTGGCGCCGAGTCCGATGTTGTGCGGGTAGAGCGTGGCCCCGCGCACCGCGTTGTGGCCGTGCACGGCGTCGATCCCGTAGATCATGGGGATGCCGAGCGGTGTGGTCAGCGCGGTGCGCTGGAGCGAGTCGTAGGTGTCCGCCCAGGTCCGGGCGTTGTTGGGGCTGACCGTGGAGTCGCCCCCGGACAGCACGGACCCGATCCGGTACGCGGCGAGGTCGGACTGCGGGAGGAGGGAGTCCTTCTCGATCTGTGTCATCTGGCCGAGCTTGTCGTCCAGCGTCATCCGGGACAGCAGGTCGTTCACCCGGTCCGGAACGGGCAGCGTGGCGTCCTGGTAGGGGAGCCCGGCGGCCGGCGCGGCGGTGGCCCGTTCCGGGACGGCCGTGGCGGGCCCGGAGAGGACCAGGCCCGCCACGCACAGGGCCACGGCCGCCGCCACCCGGCGGCGGGCGGACGGAAAGCGCCTGGCGGCGCCGTTGTGGTGCGGTGACAGTCGCATGCGGGTCCTCTCCGGGGAGGCGGGAGGGGCGGCGAGCCAGGAAATGGGAGCGCTCCCATAGCTGGTCTGCTGGGACTGTAGAGACAGGCACGCGCCCCTGACAAGACGATCTGCCGAAGAACTTGCCGAGGAGACGGTCGCGGCGGCGGGCCGGAGGTTCAGCCGTCGTCGCGTACGGCGGCCAGGCCGTTGAACACCCCGATGTAGGCGGTGCCGTCCGGACCCACCGTGATCGGCGCCCAGTTGTTGTCGTACCCGATGCCGGTGCCCACGAGACGCTTCCAACGGGTCTGCCCGGTACGGAAGTCGACGGCGGTCAGGTACCAGGCGTCCACGCCGAGGCTGTGGGAATCCTTGGTGTAGAGGTAGATCAGCCCGTTGCCGGCGGACAGTTTGGGCACGACGGACGGCGACCGCTCACCGCTCTCCCACACGGTCTCGCAGCCGCTGCCGTCCGGGCGGACGTCGATCCGGGTGACCCCGCCGACGACGCTGCGCCCGAAGGTGAGGGAAGAGACGTTCTCATAGCCGTAGTTGTTCTCGACCACCAGGCTGTCGCCCCAGCTGATCAGAGAGTTGTCGGTCGTGGACGCACCGGGGGCGAAGACGGGGACCTCGCACACCAGCCGCCGGCCGGCGGGCACGTCCGCGCCGCGCCGGTAGACCAGGACGTGCATCCGGTCGTCGGCGTTGTCCGTGATCGCCACGTACCGGCCGCCGTCGCCGAAGATGTCCGGCGTGGTGCCCGAACCCTGGTTCACCGAGCCGGGCTTGGTGCCGGTGCCCCGGTCGTAGGTCTGCCGCCACACCATGGCTGGGGTGCCGTCCGCCGCCGCGGTGAACTCGTACAGCGCGTGGTCGGAGACGATGGACACGCCGTCGGCGGCGACGGAGAAGGAGTTCTGGATCTCCTCACCGTCCAGCCGGACGGAACGGACGGTCCCGGTGGCGGGGTCGACGGTGCCGACCCGGCCCTGCCGGGTGACCCACCAGATCCGGCCCTGCCAGTCCGGCATGACGGAGGTGACCGGGTCACAGCTTCCGTCGGGGAACGGATCGGCCCAGGTCGCGCAGTCGTGGGGCACCCGCTCGCCCAGGTCCCAGTCGTCGGTGACGGTGAACTCCCAGCCGCCGTCAGCCCGTTGCCGGTGGGCGAGCCGGATGATGTGCTGCCGGGAGTCCGCGAGCACCAGCCGGTCCTCGTTGTCCAGGTACGCATAGGCCCCGCCCGAGGTGTCCTTGAAGATCCGGGAGAAGTCGAGCCGGGTGATCGCCTCCACGGTGGACGGGCGTTGGGGCAGCTCGTACTCGGCCAGCGTGGCCAGGGAGCGCGGGTCGAGCAGCTTGACCAGGAAACCTGTGAACGTTCCGCACACGGTGACGATCCGCCCCGCCCGGTCGAAGGTCACGGTGGCGCACTCCCCGCCCAGCAGCGCCATCCGCTCGCTGTCGGCCCGCGGGTGGGCACCGAGCGGGCCGGACCAGGGGGAGGTCGCGCTGCCCCAGCCGTCCGCGTGCATCCCGGACCGGCCGTTCGGCGCGAGGTAGGGATGCTGGGGCGGCCGGGTCTCGGGCAGTGGCCGCGCGGCCGCCGGGGCACCGGCGTAGGAGTCGACCAGGCGGTGCCCGGGCGCCCTGGGGATCGGGTCGGCCGCCGCGGGATGAGGTGCGGCGACGGCGGTGCCTGCGGCCAGGGCCAATGCGAAGGCCAGGGCCCGGCCGGGCGTCCTGCGGGACATGGGGCTCCTCGGAATGGGTGCGTCGGGTGGTCGCGCCGCCGCGACCATAGGAGCGGGCCCCCGAGGAGTCCAGGGGAAGATGACGGTTGTTCATGACCCCGCAACACGGGTACCGGCAGCGGTGGGCAACCCTCCAGCGGACCCATGTGTCTCACTCCGTAATGGCGTGACAAACGATCAAGGGGGCAACATCATGCGACGAACAGCGGCGGCGGCAGCGGCGCTCGTTCTGGCGGGAACCGCGCTGGGGATGGTGACGGCCGCCGCGGGCACCGCGACGGCGGCCACCACCGGCGCCACGGCCTGTCCGACCGGCTGGGGCAGCGGCGACAAGGGCGGCGTCGCGGCGGGCGCCGTGCCGCTGAAGAACATCAGGGCCGGCCGGCACGACTGCTTCGACCGCCTGGTCTTCGACGTGCCCGGCGGCGGCGCCCTCGGCTACTCGGTGGGTTACGTCGACCAGCTCCACCAGCTCGCCAGCGGGGAGTACATCCCGGTCGGCGGCGGCGCCGTGCTCGACGTCCGGGTGGGCGCGCCCGCCTACGACCCGGCGACCGGCGCGGCCGCGTACCCGGGGCGGGCCGGCCAGCCCCTTCCGGGCGTGGACGTCAGCGGGTACAGCACCTTCAGGGACGCCCGGTTCTCGGCCAGTTTCGAGGGAGAGACGCAGATCGGCCTCGGCGTCCGCGCCCGGCTGCCGTTCCGGGTGATCCAGCTGCCCGACCAGCTCGTGGTGGACGTGGCGCACTCCTGGTGAGGTGCCGCACCTTCACTGCCATGGCGGGCTTGCGGTGACGTGGCGCGCTCCCGGTGCCGCGGTGCGCGCCCGGTGACGTGCCGCGCGCCTGGCGGGGCGGCGGACGAGAGCGGACGGACGACTGGCCCCCGCGCGGCCCGCCGCCCGGGACGGGCGGGCCGAGCGCCTCGCGGCGCCGGCGCGGGGTAGCCGGAACCTACCCTTCCGGCGGTCGGAAGGGAAGCCCCGCGACGGCCCTTCGGCAGTTCCCGGACAGCCCTCCGGCAGTTCCCCGACGGCTCTTCGGCAGTTCCCCGACGGTCCTTCGGCAGTTCCCCCACGGCTCTTCGGCAGCTCCCCGACAGTCCTCCGGCGGCTCCCGGCCGCGTGACGGCGTGTTCCGGACGGCGGGCGGGGAACGGCCGTTGCCGTGACGCTCATATCGGGTATGTCTCCCTGGCGTCGCCAAAGCGGCATGTGCGGTCGACCTCGGCCCGGGAGGCACGATGAGTCAGCAGCCTGTCCTTCTTCCCTACTCCGATCCGGCCTTCCTGGCGGACCCCTTCCCGCTCTACCGGCGGCTGCGCGAGGAGGGCCCGGTCCGGCGCGCGGTGATCGCCGGCGGCCTGGACGCCTGGCTGATCACCCGCTACGAGGACGCACTCGCCGCCCTCTCCGACCCCAGGCTGAGCAGCGATGTCCGCGACGCCTCGGACCCTCGCCTCATCGCACAACTGCCCGAGTTCGAGCGCGAGTCGATGATGAGCAGCATGCTGCGCGCCGACCCGCCGGACCACACCCGGCTGCGCCGCCTGGTCTCGAAGGCGTTCACCGCGCGCCGGGTCGCCGGGCTGAGCCCCCGCGTCCAGGAGATCACCGACCGGCTGCTCGACGCGGTGGTGCCGGCCGGCCGGGCCGACCTCGTGGCGGACTTCGCGCTGCCGTTGCCGGTCACCGTCATCGGCGAACTG
This sequence comes from Streptomyces rubradiris, assembly GCF_016860525.1. Lineage (NCBI taxonomy): Bacteria > Bacillati > Actinomycetota > Actinomycetes > Kitasatosporales > Streptomycetaceae > Streptomyces > Streptomyces rubradiris. The sequence continues at coordinate 445,814 of NZ_BNEA01000007.1, read as the reverse complement.
CTCGGCGTGCCCGGGGACGACCGGCAGGACTTCCAGCGGTGGACCGACGCCATGCTCGTACGCGACGAGACCATGCCCGACCCGGCTGTCGTCAACGAGGCGTGGCAACGGATGCACGCCTATCTGACCAAGCACCTGGAGACCAAGCGCACCCGGCCCGGGGACGACCTCCTCAGCGCGCTGATCAGCGCCCACGACGAGGAACAGCGGCTCAGCCAGGACGAGCTGATCGCCATGACCTTCCTGCTGCTGGTGGCCGGGTACGTCACGACGGTCAACCTGATCAGCGGGGGCATCGCCGCGCTGCTCGCCCACCCCGGGCAGCTGTCGTCGCTGCGGGAGCGCCCGGAGCTGCTGCCCGACGCCGTCGAGGAATTCCTGCGCTACGACGGACCGGTCAACCCGGGGATCGTCCGGTTCGCCCGTGAGGACGTCGAAATCGCGGGCGTGACCGTTCCCCGCGGGGCCACCGTGGTGATCGCGTCCGCGATCGCCGACCGCGACCCGGCCCGGTTCACCGACCCCGACAGGCTGGACATCACCCGCGGTGACAGCGGCCACCTGGCCTTCGGGCACGGCATCCACTACTGCCTGGGCGCACCGCTCGCCCGGCTGGAGGGCCGGATCGCCATCGGCACGGTGCTGCGCCGCCTCCCGGACCTGGCCCTGGCGGTGCCACCGGCCGAGCTGACCTGGCGCCCCGGCGGCCTGCGCGGCCCGGCACGGCTTCCGGTCACGTTCACGCCCGGCGGGCGGCGGCCCGGGGAGAGCTGACCTGTCGCAGGTCTCGTACGCCTCGTGGGCAAGTCCGGTGTGCAGGGAGCCGGTGGCTCCGGTGGGCCGGAGGCACGGCCTCCGGCACCGCACCCACCCCGCGCCGGGACACGGCTCCGGCGGCGGATTCCCGCACAAGACCGGTGACATTGCCGGTCCGGTCGTGCCGCGCGGCGCCGACAGTGGCACTGCTCACCCCACTGGCGGAGCCCGTCGGCCGGAGCGCTCACGCGTGCCATCCGGGCCGGACGGGCGGCTCGCCACGACAGAGAGGACGACTCGTCGTGCAGCACCCGCGCACCAGCGCCACGGCACCGGCCCCCCGCACACGCCCCACCCGTCGCGCCGGACGGCTGGCGACCCTCGCCGCGGCGGTCACCGCCGTCGTCGGCCTGACCACGCTCGGCGGACCGGCGGCCCACGGTGCCGACAACCCCTACGAGCGCGGCCCGGCGCCCACCGAATCCAGCATCGAGGCGCTCCGCGGCCCCTACGCCGTAGCGGAGACCAGCGTCTCCCGGCTCGCCGTCTCCGGCTTCGGCGGGGGCACCATCTACTACCCGACCAGCACCGCCGACGGCACCTTCGGCGCGGTGGCCGTCTCACCCGGCTACACCGGCACCCAGTCCTCCATCGCCTGGCTCGGCCCCCGGCTGGCCTCCCAGGGGTTCGTGGTCTTCACCATCGACACCCTGACCACGCTGGACCAGCCCGACTCCCGGGGCAACCAGCTGCTCGCGGCGCTCGACTACCTCACCGGCAGCAGCTCCGTACGGAACCGCATCGACTCCAGCCGTCTGGGCGTCATGGGCCACTCGATGGGCGGCGGCGGCAGCCTGGAGGCGGCCAAGACCCGCCCCTCCCTCCAGGCGGCGATCCCGCTGACCCCGTGGAACCTCGACAAGACCTGGTCCGAGATCAAGACCCCCACCCTGATCTTCGGCGCCGACGGTGACACCATCGCCCCCGTCGCCACCCACTCCGAGCCCTTCTACGCCACCCTCCCCAGCTCCCTCGACCGTGCGTACCTGGAGCTGAACGCGGCTACCCACTTCACGCCCAACACCTCGAACACGACGATCGCGAAGTACAGCGTCTCGTGGCTGAAGCGGTTCATCGACAACGACACCCGCTACGAGCAGTTCCTCTGCCCGCTGCCCCGGCCGAGCCTGACCATCGAGGAGTACCGGGGCAACTGCCCGCACACCTCCTGACCGGTCCTCCGGACCCCGGCGGCGACCGTTGCTCGTGGCGGTCGCCGCCGGCGTCGTGCCGGGCCGCCGCCGGCGTCCCGCGACCCGGACACGGCGCCGCCGCAACGGATCGCAGGGGGCCGGACGTATGCCTTCCGCGCGTCCTTACGCGTCAGTAAGGTTTCGGGAATGAGCGGAGAGACGACTCTGGGGCCCGGTGCGGCGCGGCACCGGGCGGATCCGGTCGCGACGCTGGGGGAGCGGCTGCGCGAGGGCGGCGCGTACGTCGTGACCGGTGAGCCCGGCAGCGGTCGCTCGACCGTCCTCGCCCGGATCGCCCGCGCGTTCGACGCCGGGCCCGCCGTGGTCGTACCCGCCCGTCCCGAGCCGTTCCGGCAGCCCCTGGCCGGGCTGCGGGCGCTGTGCCGGGCGGCCGGGGTGCCCGACGCCGACGCGGCGGGCCCGGTGCCGGACCTGGCCGGTGCGCTGCGGGCGACCGCGGCGTCCGGGACGGTCCTGCTCTGTGTCGACGACGCCGACCGGTGGGACACCGTTTCCCGGACCGCCCTCGGCCGGCTGGCCGCGCTGCTGGCCCCCGGCGGCGGGGTCGCCCTGGTGCTCACCGTGGCCGGATTCCGGCCCGTGGACCCGGAGTTCGCCGGCCTGCCGCTGCTCCGCCTCGCCCCGCTGTCCGCGCCGGAGGCCGCCGCCCTGCTGGACGAGGCCGCGCCGGGCGCGCTCGACCCCCGGGTACGCGAGGAGATCACGGCCGCCGCCGAAGGCAACCCCGGCCTGCTGCTCGGGGTGGTGCACCGCCTGACTGCGGCCCAGCTCGGCGGCATCGCTCCGCTGCCGTGTCCCCTCGTCGCGGCCGAGACCCTCGCCGCGCTGGCGGGCCGCCACCTCACCGGACTGCCGCCGGCCCAGCGGGACCTGCTGCTGGTGAGCGCGGCGGCCGTTCAGGTCTCCGGGGAGCCGACCGCCGATGCCGACCTCGTACGACGCGCGGCGGCCCGGCTCGCCGCCGCCGGGCCGTGCGCCGATCCCTTCGCACGCGCGCTCGCGCACGCACCGGCGCATCCACGCGCCGAGCACGGCTCCCTGCCAGGCGGAGGTCTCCCGCGCCAGCCGGGGCCATGCCCTGACCCCGACCCCCTGTCGGAGCCGGCTGCCGGGGATGAGTCCGTGCCGGGTGGCGGTCCCGGTTCCCTCCCGGAGACGTGCACCCATGACGGCCCCATCCCCGGTCACGGCCCCGTTCCGCCTCCCGATCCGCACGGCACCGGCGACGACCGGCTCCCGCCGGGCGGCATCGCGCTGCCGGAGACGCTGTACGCGGCCGAGGGGCGGGTCGGTTTCCGCAGTACGGTGCTGTGCCGGGCGGTCTACGCCGGCGCGTCGGCCGAGCGGCGCCGTGCGGCCCACGAAGCGCTGGCCCGTACGCTGCCCGACGCACGCGGCCTGCCGGCGCTGCTGCACCGCTCCTGGGCCGTCGCGGCCCCGGCCCCGGCGCTGGCCGCCGCCCTCGCGTCCCTCGCCGCGGACCCGGCGCCGGCCGCCACACCGGCGCAGCGCTGTACGGCCTACACCCGGGCCGCCGAACTCGCCCCGGACGGCGTCGAACACGTCCGGTGGTACACGGCCGCCGCCGAACAAGCCCTGCTCGCCGGTCAGTCGGCCCGGGCGCTGCGACTGCTCGACACGGCCCGCTGCCGACCGGCGCCCGCACCGGTGCGCGCGCGTGCCGAACTGCTGCGTGGCACCGCGCTGCGCTGGGACGGTCCGGTCGACGACGCCCGCGAAACCCTGCTGCTCGCGGCGGCCCTGTCCGCTCCGCACGATCCCGAGCGGTCCGCCGAAGCCGCCCTGGCCGCCGCGGACGCCGCCTGGTCGGCCGGCGACGTCGCCGCGTGCCTGCGCGCCCTGACGCAGGGCCGTTGGTGGACCGGCATCCACCGCGCGGGGAAGGTCCCCGGCGCCGCTCTCACGAGCCGGTCACTCCCCGGGACCCCGCCCCCGTCCGCAGACCGGGCCGCGGCCGAACGGGTGCCAGGCGCAGGGGGAGGGTCCGGGGTCGCCCCCGTGGGCCACGCACGGCCCGTGTCCGCCGGACGGCCGGGGGACGAGCGGGGTCTTGACGTGGCGGAGGCCTCCGGCCCGGTGGGTGAGATGCCGTCGGATTCTGCCGGTCGGCCTGGTGATGAGCGGGGCTTTGGCAGGGCGGAGGCGCCCGGCCCGGTGGGCCAGGCGCCGCCCGTGTCTGCCGCTTGGCCCGGGGATGAGCGAGGTCTCGGCACGGCGGGGGCCCTCGGCCCGGTGGGTCAGGTGCCGCCGCTGTCCGCCGTTCCACCTGGGGATGAACGGGGCCTTGGCACGGCGGGAGCCCCCGGTCCGCTGGGACAAGTACCGCCCATGCCTGCTGAACGGGGCCCTGCCGTACCGGAGGCCCCCGGTCCCGGCCTCCTGGGGCAGGCGCCGTCCGTGAGCACGTCCCCGGCCGCCGGTGCGCTCCCGGCCGGGCGGGGCTTCGGTGCCGTGGCAACCCTGCGGGACCACCGTGCGGGCATGCGCGCGGTCCTGCAAGGGCGCTTCGACCTGGCCGCGGCCCCCCTGCGGCGGGTCGTGGAGCGCGCGTGGACGGCGGACGACCCGGAGGAACTGCTGAGGGCGGCCTCGGCGGCCCTGCTGCTCGGCGACACCGCCGCCGCCCGCCGGTCCGGCGCCCGGGCGCTCGCGGTGGCCCGTACCCACGGGTCCGCCCTGCACGAGACACGCGCCCTGGAGTACCTGGCCTACGGCGAACTCCGCGCCGGACGGCACGCGCTGGCCCGGGCGCACGCCGAGGAGGGGCTGCGCAGCTCCTACCGCGCCGGGCTGCGCAACACGGCCGCCCACCACCACGCCGTACTCGCCCTGGCCGCCTCCATCGCCGGTGAGGCGCACACCGTCGCCGAGCACGCGACCGCCGCCATGACCACCGCCCGCCGGCACGGGCTGGCCCAGGCCGCCGCGCTGGCCCAGTGGGCGCTGGCCCGCGCCGACCTGGGGCACGGCCGGCCCCGCGAGGCCGCCGAACGGCTCGCACCCCTGGTGCGGCCCGGCTCGGGCCGCGGCCACTTCGCCGTCTGGATGCTCGCCGTACCGTGCTACGTGGAGGCGTGCGCGCTCGCCCGGCAGCCGGAGGGCGCCGGGGACGCGGTCGAGGACTTCGCGCTCTGGGCGGCGTGCGACGCCGACCCGCAGGCCCCCGCCCAGCTCCTGCGCTGCCGCGCCCTGCTGGCACCGCCCGAGGCCACCGACGCGCTGTATCGGCAGGCGCTGCGGCGGCACGGGGAGGGCGCCGGGGACTTCGAACGCGCCCGCACCGAACTGCTCTACGGCAAGTGGCTGCGCCGGCGCCGGCGGTTGCGCGAGGCACGCGCCCATCTGCGGGCCGCGCTGCTCGGCTTCGAACGCTGCGGCGCCGGCCCGTGGGCCCAGCAGGCGGCGGCGGAACTCCGGGCGAACGGGGTGACCGGAGTGACCGGGGTGACCGGCTCCGCCGGTGTGCCCGGCGCGGACGGACCGGCGGCGGGCGTGCCGGGGGAAGCGGTCCGACCGGACGGGCTGGCGCGGCTGACCCCGCAGCAGCTGCGCATCGCCCGGCGCGTCGCACAGGGACTCACCAACCGGGAGGTGGCCCTCAGCCTCTCCGTCAGCACCCGCACCGTCGACTACCACCTGCGCAACGTCTTCGCCGCCCTCGGCGTCCGCTCCCGGATGGAGCTGGCCCGTCTGGTGGCGCAGGCCGGGCAGACCGTGGCACAGCCCTGAGCGCGCCGTGCGTCAGGTGTCCCGGCGCCGCCTCAGCACCGCGAGACCCACCGCGTACAGCGCGAGCACCGCGGTGAGCGGGAGGTAGTAGACGGGCGGCAGGGCGGTCAGGCCGAGCACCGGGCCGAGCGGCGAGGGCGGCACGGCCAGCCCGATGACGGCCAGGGCGAGCGCCGCCCAGGACACCGGTCCGGGACGACGGCCCCGGCCACCGCCACGCTCCCCCCGGAGCAGGAACATCACCAGGGCCTGAGTGAGCAGGTTCTCGGTGAACCAGCCGGAGCGGAAGAGCGTCACGTCGTCCCCGCTCCCCGTTCCGGCCGGGACGAGTGCGAGCACACCGAAGGTGGCGAGGTCGGCGACGGCGTTGAGCAGCCCGAAGCCGGTGAGGAACCGCAGGAGGGCCCCAGGGCGCAGCACGGCGGGCCGGCGCAGCACCGACGGATGCGGCCGGTCGTGGGCGAAGGCGAGCTGGGCCGCGTCGAAGCACAGGTTCTGGGCCAGTACCTGCGCGGGCAGCATCGGCAGGAACGGCAGCAGCAGACCGGCGGAGAGCATCGCCACGACGTTGCCGAGGTTGGAGGACAGCGTGACGCGCAGATACGTGGCGATGTTGCCGCCCGCGTGCCGGCCGGCGGCGATGGCGTGGGCGATCGCGGTGAGGTCCTTCCCGGCGAGCACCACGTCGGCGCCCTCCCGGGCCACGTCGGCGGCGTCACGCGGGGCGAGGCCGACATCGGCGGCGCGCAGGGCGGGCAGGTCGTTGACGCCGTCCCCGAGGAAGCCGACCGTGTGTCCGCCCGCGCGCAGCGCCTGGGTGATCCGGGCCTTGTGCTCCGGCGTGCAGCGGGCGAAGACGGTCGTACGGCGGACCAGGCCGGACAGTTCGGCGTCGGTGAGGGCGTCGATCCGGCCGGCGGTGAGCACACCGTCCGCCGGGACCGGGATCCCGAGGTCGCGGCAGGCGCGCAGGGCGGTGCCCGGGTGGTCGCCGGTGAGCACCTTGACGGTCACGCCCCCGTCCATCAGGTCCCGCAGCGCGTCGGCGGCGGTGGGCGCGAGCGCGTCCCGCAGGGTGACCAGGCCGCGGAAGGCGAGGCCGCGTTCGTCGGCCGGGGTGTAGTCGCGGGCGCGGGCCGGGCGTTCGGCGGTGGCGACGGCCAGGACCCGCAGCCCCTCCTCGGCCGCGCGGGCGGCGCGGGCCCGGTGCCGCTCGCGCTCCGCCCCGTCCAGGGCACAGCGCTCCAGGACGCAGTGGACGTCCCCCTTGACGACGAGCGTGTGCGTGCCGAGCCGGCCCGGGGTGCGGATCACGGCGGTGGCGAGGCGGCGGACCGGGTCGAAGGGGAGGGCGGCCACTCCGTCGTAGGCCATCGGGCCGTCCGGGTCCGCGTCCAGGAGTGCCTCGTCCAGGGCGTCGGGCTGGGGCAGGTCGGCGAGCTGGAGCGTCCACCACGCATTGACGGCGGCCCAGCGCAGCACCTCGGGATCGTCCCGGCCGTCCGCGCCGACCGACCGGTCGACGACCGGCCGGTCCTGGGTGAGGGTGCCGGTCTTGTCCAGGCACAGCACGTCCATCGCACCGATGTCGTGCAGGGCGGGCAGCCGCTTGACGATCACGCCCCGGGTGCGGGCCAGCAGCGCCGCCCCGCGGGCCAGACAGACGGTGACCAGGACCGGCAGCATCTCGGGCGTCAGTCCCACCGCCACCGCGACGGCGAACGGCAGCGTCTCCAGGCCCCGTCCGCGCAACGCCGCGTTGGCCATGAGCACCAGCGGCGGGGTGAGCAGCATGAACCGGATCAGGATCCACGAGATACCGTGCACGGACCGGTCGAAGGTGCCGGCCTCCCGCCGGCCGGCCGGGCCGCCCTGGGCAGCGGCGAACCGGGTGCGCGCCCCGGTCGCGGTGACGACCGCGGTGGCGCTGCCGGTGGCGACACTGCTGCCCAGGAAGCAGTACCGGGACTGCCCGGCCACCCCGCTTCCCGTCCCGCCCGCAAGACCGTCCGCGTGCTTGGCGACGGCCGCCGACTCGCCCGTCAGCGCCGACTGGTGCACCGTCAGCCCACTGGCCCGCAGCAGGCGTACGTCGGCCGGCACCAGATCGCCCGGACCCAGGCGGACGACATCCCCCGGGACCAGCTCGTCCACCGGAACCTCCCGGCTCGTCGGCGCCGCGTCCTCGTGTGGGCGGCGCAGCACGGTGGCGGTGGTGGCGACCAGCTCGCGCAGCCGGGCCGTGGACCGGTCCGCCCGGTGCTCCCCGGTCGCCCGCAGGACGCAGCTCACCGTGACCAGGAGGAGGATCACCGAGGCCGTGCCCCAGGCGAAGACGGCCGCCGACACCAGTCCCAGGCACGCCAGCACCGCGGTGAACGGGTCCCGCAGGCTGCGCACGCACAGGCGCGCCCAGGAGACCTCCCGCCGGGCCGGGAGCACGTTGTCGCCGAACCGGGCCAGTCGCCGCGCGGCCTCCGCCTCCGTCAGGCCGCGCGGACCGGTCTCCAGCGCGCGGAGCACCTCCAGCACACCGGGCTCCGGGCGCTCCTCGCAGCGAGCCCCGTCGACGTCTCGGTTCGGGCCCGTCCGCGCGGTGGCGCCGGGAGCCGGACCCGCCGCGTCCCGACCGGAGGCCGCGGCGGCCTCAGGCACCGGTTCCGCGCAGCCCGCGCGTCCGGCCGGAGCCGTACCGGGAAGGTTCGGTCAGATGCGTGACCATCACCCGTACGAGTGTGACCACGTCGGGATCGTCGATGTAGTAGACCTGCCGCCGGCCCTCCCGGCGCGAGCCGACGAGTCCGGCCAGCTTCAACTTGGTCAGGTGCTGGCTGACGGCGGGCAGCGCGCCGCCCACCCGGTCGGCGAGGTGGGTCACGTCGCTCTCGCCCTGGGACAGGGCCCACATCAGATGCAGCCGGGCGGTCGAGGCGAGCAGCCCGAACGCGGCGGCCGCGGCCGCCAGCACCTCGGCGGGCGGGTCCTCCAGGGCACCGGCGCGGTCCGTCACAGTTTCCCTGTCCTCTCCTGTCCTCTCCGATTCCGGCCCGTGGGCGACCGGCGTCCACGGGCCCGCCCATCGTAAGCGCCGGGGCACCGGCCACCGTGCGCCGCCGGGGCCCGGGTCATCCTGTGCTGCCGGGGTTTCCCGGGCCCGGTCCGTCACCGCCCCGCCCGGTCCCGGCGCTGTCCCAGGCGTGCCTCTTCGAGACGGCCGAGGAGGAAGGGCACCACCCCCCGCTCCAGCAGGGCCAGTTCCCAGGCCTGCCGGGCCCGGACCACGGTGTCCGCGGGGGCCGCGGCCGTGCCGGAGCCGCCGGTGTGCTCGCCCGGCACCGGCCCGGACCGCCGGAGCAGGCGACCGATCGCCGCTCCGACGGCCGGTGCGCCCAGCAGCAGGCAGACCGTCAGCACACCGTCGCCGGCGCGGGGCAGAGCGCCGGAGAACCACATGCCGTACCCGGACAGCAGCACCAGCCCGACCGAGGACAGGACGAGCCGCACGGACGTCGAGGGTGGCCGCCCGGCGGCACGGCCCGGCGGCCCGGGGTCGCGGGAGGGCGGCAGGGTGCCGCACGACGGCACCCCTGGGTCGCGGGACGGCGGCGCGGGGGCACGGAGGGCTCGCCGGCCCTTCCCCCGGTCCGAACTCGCGGTCACGGCCGCCAGATACTCGCGGTACTCGATGTCGGCGAACGCGGTGATCGCGTTCATCGCCCCGAGCGCCTTCGCGCGCAGCTCCGTGCGGTCGACGAGGCTCCCGCACCGCTCCATCGCCTCCACGACCTGCCCCAGGTCTATGGCCTGGTCGAGTACGCGCTCGAACACACCGCCGAGTTCAAGCCCGAGCGGGGCACTGTCCGTCATGCATCCCCCAGGTGCGGAAGGTTCGCCGGCAGCAGGTCCGCCACCCGTCGCAGCGTGGTGCGGCGAGGGGTGGCGCGTCTCATAGTCGCAAACTTGCGCAACCAACAGAACGGATCGCGGGGTCGGTCGAGGGGGCGTGAAGAAGGGAAAGCGTGAAGAAGTGAAAAGGGGAAGGGGAGACCGGTGACTCGGTCTCCCCTTCCCCTTTCAGGGCGCTCGGTTTCCCGTCAGGACACTCAGCTCAGGCGCAGGGCCTCGCGGAGGGTGGTGAACAGGTCGGTCTGGTCGGTGACGCCGAGCACGCGGTAGGCCAGCGGGCCCTGTGCGGCGATGCGCACCTGGGTGCCGGTGTGCTCCTGGGACTGGCCCGGGGTGTTGGTCGAGTAGTTGACCTTCAGCTGCTGGCCCTCGTTGGTCACCAGGGTGGCGGACAGGCCGGGCGGGGTGGCCTCCAGCGGCACGATCTGGCTGGTGTGGCCGTGGTCGGCGGTGGTGACGACGAGGGTGTCCGGGTGCTGGGCCGCGTAGGCGCGGGCGACCTTCACCGCGCGGTCGAAGGCGGCGGTCTCGCCGATCTGGCCGCAGGGGTCGGCGGCGTGGTCCTGCTTGTCGATGGAGGCACCCTCGATCTGCAGGAAGAAGCCCTTCTCGGAGTGCTTCTGCCGCTGCTTGGCCTCCAGTAGCTGGATCGCCTTGGTGGCGGAGTCCGCCAGGCTCGGTGTGGCGGACGGCCGGTTCGGGTTCGAGGTGACGCAGCGCTGCGGGTCGGTGCCGCCGACGGCGGCCGGCTTGCCGGTCCACTCGACCGGTACGTTCCCGGAGGTGAACAGGCCGAGGACGGGCTTGCCCGGCTTCGCGGCCTTCATCGAGGCGTTGTCGGTGACGACCTGGTAGCCGAGTTTCCTGGCCTGCTCGGTGACGGTCAGGCCCTTGTACTCGCCGTGGGTGACCTTCTGGTCGAAGCGCTGCTTGCCGCCGCCGAAGAGGACGTCCACCTTGTGGTTGACGGACTGCTCGGCGATCGAGCCCGGGCCGCCCGCCGCGATCGTGTCGGCGGGACACTTGGCCATGTCGGCCGGGCCCTGGCAGGAGCGGTCGGTGACGTGGGCGGCGAGCACGGCCGGGGTGGCGTCGGTCAGCTCGGCCGTGGTGACGCTGCCGGTGGCGTAACCATTCTTCTGCGCCAGTTCCAGGATCGTGCGGGTGGCCTTGTTGCCCGGTGTCTTGGATATCCGTCCATTGACCGTCTTCACACCGGTCGCCCAGCCGCTGCCGCTGGCGGCGGAGTCGGTGACGTAGTCCGGCGTGCCGTCCTTGTGCACGGCGTACGTGGTGTAGTCGCCGGTCAGCGGGAACTTGTCCATGTTCAGGCGACCGTCGGCGCCGACGGTGTAGTCACGGGCGAGCGTGATCTCCGAGTCTCCCATGCCGTCACCGATCAGCAGGATGACGTTCTTCGCCTTGCCGCCCTTGATGGCGTCCTCGGCCTGCCGCTTGGTGTCGGTCGCGCCGGCGCCGGTGGTGAAGGCGACCGCGGCGGCGGTGGACGCCAGCAGCGCGGTGGCGAGGGTGAGGTGACGGCGGGACGGCCTGTGCATGAAAGCGACTCCTTGGGGCATCCCGTCCGGGACGGACGGGCGTCAACGGGCGTCAGCCCATCACCCGTTGATGAATCGCGTGGAAACCCCTGGTGGGGCGTCGGTTTCGGACGCATGGCCCCCGGACGGCCATGGGCGTGTGGCGTTCGGACGGCTGTCGGTGCGCGGCCCCGGGCCGGCCGCCGGTGACGAAGCCCGTGCCGATGGAGGATCGCCGTTCCGGCGGTACGGGCTCAGGGGCGGGCGATGGCTTGTTCCAGCAGCTCCTGAAGGGTGCGCTGCTGCTGTGGGCTGAGGCCGGCCAGCGGTGAGTCCTGGGAGAGGAGCCCGAGGAGCCGGTCGCGCAACGCCGTGCCCTCGGTGGTGAGCAGGAGCTGCTTGGCGCGGCGGTCGGTGGGGTGCGGGCACCGCTCGACCAGGCCCTGCTTCTCCAGTTTGTCGACGACGAACGTGGCGTTGGAGGGCTCGCAGCTCATGCGTTCGGCGAGCTCGCGCATGGTCATCGGGCCGGTCATCTCCCGCAGCGCGGTCGCCTGGGCGGCGGTGAGGCCCAGGGCGGCGGCCCTTTCCCGTACGTGCTCGGTGATCTGCTGCGCCAGTCCGTTCACCAGACCGCACAGCTGTCGTTCGGCGCTGGTCTGCGGCTCCGGGGGCATCGTCATGGTCCCATTCTAGCGAGTCCATCAAGTTCGGATATTTAGAGCTTGAATGTTTCTAGCTTGATGCTTATCGTGGTGGTGTGCCGACCGGGAGACATGACGGTGACCGGCATCGATGTCCGGCGCCGGCGACCGAGGCCGGGGAACGAAGAAGAGGGAGACGAAGCACATGGTGGCCAACTCCGCGCTCGCCCAGCACGACCGGCTGCGCCGGCCCGCGGCAATCCGCTCGGTACGGCTGGGCGACACGAAGGTGTCCTTCGTCCCGGACGGAGCCGTGCAGGGCAGGCCGCGCGCCTGGCTGCCGGACACGACCGAGGAGACCTGGGCCGCGCATCCGGAGTACCTGGACGCCTCCGGGTATCTCGTGGCGAGCATCGGCGGCCTTCTGGTGGAGCACGGAGACCGCGCGCTGCTGATCGACGCGGGGTTCGGCCCCCAGTCCCTGCCGGCCGTCCAGGGTGCGCCGAACGGCGTGCTGTACGGCGGCGCGCTGCTGGACGGCCTGGCCGAACTGGGCCGTGCACCCGGGGAGATCGAGGCCGTGGCCTTCAGCCACCTGCACCCGGACCACACCGGCTGGGCCGTCCACCCCGCCCCGGACACCGGCCGGCTCGCGTTCGCCCACGCCGACCACTTCGTGCCGGAGCCGGAATGGGCCGCGCGTGACCTGCCGGAGACGGCCGGCGGCCTCTCCGAGGAGACCGTGTCGGCGCTGGCGCCCCGCGTGCGCACGGTGACCGACGGACAGGAGATCTTCCCCGGCGTGCGGGTCCGGATCACCGCCGGCCACACGGTGGGGCACGCGGAGTACGTCGTCACCGGCGGCGGGAGCCGGCTCATAGCCTTCGGCGACTCCCTGCACTCACCGATCCAGGTGGACCACCCCGAATGGTCCTGTGTCTACGACCAGGATCCCGCCCGGGCCGCCGACCATCGCCGGCGGCTCGTCGCCGAGCTGGCGGAGCCCGGCACGATCGGCTTCGGCGTCCACTTCGCCGACGTGGTGTTCGGCCAGGTCCGGCGGGAGGGCGACGGCCCGGCGTGGCAGCCTCTGGACGCCTGAGGCGCAGGGCACGGGCAGGGCGGGGTGCGGCGTACGGGCAGGGCGAGGGCGCATCCACGGGGCGCGGGTGGCCGGTGAGGGCGTGGGCCCCCCGAGGGCGCGGCTCGTACGACTCGTACGACGACGCACTCGCCCACTCGTACGGCGTGAACCCGCCCACTCGTACGACGACGCACCCGCGATCCGCCGGCCGGCGCCGCAGTCCCGCGCGCCGACCCGCATTCGACCGCGGTACCCGCCACCATGGACCCGGCCGTGCCGCCCACTCGCCGCGGCCGCATGCTGAGGACGGCCGCTGGGTGACCCGGTGAGGAGAGCGCGATGACGACGGATCACGGCCGGGTCAGCCGCCGGGACCTGCTGCGGGGGTCCGCCGCCGGGCTGACGGCGGTCGCGGCTCCGGCCCCGGTGACCTCCCCGGCCATGGCCGCGTCCGGCTCCGTAGGGCAACAAACCCTGCTTTACCGCGAGTTGACCGGTGGATCGGTGACCTCTTCCCGTGACGGGTCCGTGGTGATCGCCGAGGTGCAGGGCGTCCTGTGGCGGGTGCCGCCGGAGGGCGGGGAAGCGGTGCGGATCACCGACTGGGACCTGGAGGCGACCCGCCCGGCCCTGTCCCCCGACGGCAGGCGGCTGGCGGTGGGCGGCTACCGGGGCGGCGGCTTCCATCTGTGGACGCTGCGCACCGACGGCAGCGGGCTGCGCCAGGTCACCGACGGGCCCTGGGACGACCGGGGCGTGGCCTGGTCACCTGACGGCAGCCGTCTGGTCTTCGCCTCCGAGCGCGGCGGCGACCCGGTGGCCGGTGCCTCGTTCGGCCTGTGGACGACGGACGCGGACGGCGGCGGGGCCGAGCGGCTGACCGGCGGCGCCTACGAGGACATCGACCCGGTCTGGTGGCCGGACGGGCGCTCGGTGGTGTGCGTCCGCGCCGCCCACACGCCCGACGGCGGCAGCGACGGTGGCCGGGCACTGGTCCGCGTGCCCGCCGGGGGCGGTGCCGGGCAGGTGCTCCGCAGGGTGGGGGAGGGCCGGCTGCTGTGCCCGTCGGTGTCCCCCTCGGGCCGGATCGCCTGCCTGCACCTGTCCGGTACCACCGCCTCCCCGTCCCTGCCGGCCGCGCGGGCCACGCTCCTGGTGGACGGCCGGGCGGTGACCGAGGGCGAGGATCTGGCGGCGGCACCGCCGTGCTGGCTCGGCGACGACCGGCTCCTGTACGTCGCCGACGGCCGCCTCCGCCTCCGCACCCTCGGCGCACCCGGATCGGTGCGGGACATCCCGTTCACGGCCCGGATGCCGGTGCCACGCCCTCGGCGGCGCCCCAGAACGCTCTCCCTGGAGGCCGCGGGGCCGGTGCGCGGCATCCATCTGCCCGCCCTCGCGCCCGACGGCGGCAGCGTGGCCTTCGTGGCGCTGAACGCCCTGTGGGTGCTGCCCGTCGGCGGGACGCCCCGCAAGGTGCTCCAGGCCGCCGCCGTCCACCATGTGCAGATGCCCGCCTGGGCGCCGGACGGGCGGAGCCTGCTGTACTGCACCGACCGGGACGGGCTGACGGCCGTACGCCGGTTCCACCTGGACAGCGGGCACGACGAGCCGGTCACCGGACCGGGCCGGCTGTACCCGGCGGTGTCCCCGGACGGCACCCGCCTCGCCTGCCAGGACACCCGGGGCAACGTGCTGCTGCGCGACCTGGCCAGCGGCGCGGAGCGGGTGCTGGCCCGGCCGCTGGCCGCCGACGGCCCGCCCGGCGCCCCGACCTGGTCACCGGACGGCCGGTACGTGGCCTTCTGCGACCGCAACCGGCTCAACCACCGCTTCCGCGAGGGCTACCACCTCATCCGGGTCCTCGACACCCGCACCGGCACCGAGAGGCGCCAACTGCCCGCCGCGCACCAGTCCCTGTCCGACCGCGCAGCCGCCGGCCCCGTGTGGTCGCCCGACGGCCGCTGGATGGCGCTGGTCGCCGAGTCGGTGCTCTGGCTGCTGCCCGTCACCGGTGACGGCACCCCGGCCGGTCCCGCCCGCCGGCTCACCGGCGAACCGGCCGACCACCCCACCTGGGCACGCGAGACGAACACCCTGCTCTACCTGTCCTCGGGCCGGCTCCGTCTCCTGGACCCGGCCCGGTCCGGGCCCCGGACGCTGTCCGTGCCGCTCACCCACCGTCCGGCCGGCGGCCGGGAGCGACTGCGCGTCCACGCCGGGCAGTTGTGGGACGGCACCGGCACCGCCCCGCGCCGGGACGTCGACATCCTCACCGACGGCCGCCGGATCACCGCCGTCGAACCCCACCGCCCGCGCCGCCCGGGGCACCGCACCGTGGACGCCTCGCGGCACACCGTCCTGCCCGGCCTGTTCGACAGCCATACCCACCCCTACAGCGCCACTTACGGCGCCCGGCACGGCCTCACCGCACTCGCCTACGGCATCACCACCATGGCCTGCATGGGCGGGTCCCTGTACGAGGCGGTCCGGCTGCGCGAGTCCCTCGCCTCCGGGCACAGCACCGGCCCGCGCCTGCTGGCCTGCGCCGAACTCATCGACGGCGCCCGCACCGCGTACGCCATGGGCCGCGCCCACCGCACCGCCGCCGGTGTGCGGCGCACCCTGGAGCGGGCCACCGCCCTGGAGGTCGACTTCGTCAAGACCTACGTCCGCGCCTCCGGGCAGGTCATGGCGCGGGCGGCCGAAACCGCTCACCGGCTCGGGGTGCCCAGCGGCAGCCACCTGTGCGCGCCGGGCCGGGCCGCCGGACAGGACCTCACCACCCATCTGCAGGCCACCCAGCGCCTGCCCTACGGCCACGCCACCACCCCCACCGGCCACATCCACCAGGACCTCGTCCAGCAGTACGCCGACGGCCGTTTCGCCCTGATCGCGACCCCGTTCGCCGCACAGGCCCTGCTGGGCGCCGACCCCGCCCTGGCCGACGACCCCCGGGTGCTCACCCTCATGCCGCCCTGGGACGTCACCGCCGTCCGTGACCGCGCCCGCAATCCGCCCACCGACGAGCAACGGCGGGCCCTCGCCACCGAGATGGCCGCCTACCGCCGCCTCGCCGCCGAGGGCGCCCTGCTCGCGGTGGGCACGGACGCGCCCCTGGTCCCGGCCGGGCTCTCGCTCCACCTGGCCCTGCGCGCGCTGCACGCCCACGGCTTCACTGCGGCCCAGGCCCTCCTGTGCGCCACCGCCGCCCCCGCGCGGCTGTTCGGCGTCGAGGACGATCTGGGCACCGTCGAGCCGGGAAAGACCGCGGACCTCACCGTCGTCGACGGCGATCCCTTCACCGACTTCGGCAGTCTCCCGCGCACCCCGCTGGCCCTCCGGGACGGCATCGCCCACTACCAGAGCGACCTCGTGGCCGCGGTCCGGGGCACGGTCACGACGCCCGCTTGAGGACCACCGTCCGCATGCCCCCCGGCCCGCCGCGCTCGTGCGCCACCCGCAGCCCGGCGGCGCGGAACCGCTCCAGCACCCAGGCGTGGGAGAGCCGCAGCTTGCGGTAACTGTGGGCGTTCAAGGACCAGTCGCCGCTCGCGGGGTCCCGGGTGTGGATCAGGTCGTGCACCACGACCGTGTAGGCGTCGAAGTCGTCCGGGTACTCCAGGAAACAGGTCATGATCCGGTCCTCGGTGGAGCGGACCGGGAGGAAGCGGTCCGTGCCGGTGAGCGGGACCGTCAGGTCGCGGTAGGCGAACACGGCCGTTCCCCCGGGCGCGAGCGCGGCGGCGACATCGGCGCACAGCGCGGCCACGGCCCCCCGGGTCGGCAGATGGGTCAGGGTGTCGCCCAGGCACACGACGGCCCCCACCGAGCCGGGGCGGACCAGCTTTGGCAGGGCGGCGCGCACGTCCGCCCGCACCGGGCGCACCGCCGGGGTGCCGGTGGCGTGCGCGGCCAGCTCGTCCAGGAGCGGTTCGCTCAGGTCGACGGCGAACACCGGATCGAAGCCGAGGCCGGCCAGGGCCAGACTGGTGTGCCCCGGACCGCAGCCCAGGTCCACGGCCGTCGACCCCGCCGGACCGGGCACCACGCCCCACTCCAGCAGCTGGGCGCGCTGGGCGGCGGCGAGCGCGCGGAGATCACCTCCCAGCATCCAGGTGTAGTGCTCCGCGAGAAACCGGTCGTAGTGATCGACGGCGGTCGTCATGGGGCGTTCAGGGCTCCCTTCGGATCCGGTGGGTGAAGGGAAACCTAGAGCGTGATACGGCCGTTCCGAGCGCCCGCCGAATCCTATTCGGGGCGCGGGGAAAAATGGCGGCCATGGACTCCATTGATTCGGCGATCCTCGGCCATCTGCAGCGCGATGCACGGCTCACCAACCGGGAGTTGGCCCGCAAGGTCGGCATCGCCCCGTCCACCTGTCTGGAGCGGGTCCGGTCGCTGCGGGCCCGCGGGGTGATCACCGGCTACCACGCGGCCGTGCAGCCACGTCTGTTGGGCCGTTCGCTCCAGGCCCTGGTCTTCGCCCGGCTGCGCCCGCTGAGCCGGGACGTGATCTCCGGTTTCGAGGCGTACCTGGCCGAACTGCCGGAGGTGGTCTCGGTGTTCGTGGTCTCCGGCGACGACGACTTCGTGGTGCACGTGGCGGTGCCGGACATCGAGCGGCTGCACGCCTTCCTCATGGACCGCTTCAGCGCTCGCCGGGAGGTGGTGAGCTTTCGCAGTTCCGTGATCTACCAGCAGACGAGCAGCCGCGTACTGAGCCCCATGGACGGCACCGAACGCAGTGAGGGGAGGTGACCGGGGCGGATGCCTGACGCCACGTCAAATACCGTCGGGTCACCCGTAGAACCGTCGCCCTCCGGTCGCGTCAGTCGTCGGCGCCCAGTGTCCGGGCCGCGAACTCCGCCAGCCGTGACCGCATCTCCTCGCGGGACAGCCCGCTTGCGTCGGCCAGGTGGGCGACGAGGTCGGCGCGGGTGGCGGCGAGCAGGGCGTGGGCGGTGAAATCGGCGTCGGCCTCACCCGGCACCTGCTCCAGCAGTTCCTTCAGCAGGGCGTGCCATCGCTCGTAGTGGTCCGTGCGGTACGGGCTGGCGTCGCCGGTCTGTTCCAGGGCCAGCGCGAGGTGGCGGTTGTCGAGCTTGAAGCACAGCACGGCGTCGAGCAGGGCGAGCACCCTCCGGCGCGGCGGGCTCCCCGGGCCGAGCGGCGGCGGGCCCTCCTCCGCGCTCGCGCGGACGGGTTCCAGCCGTGCCTCGTACAGCGCCCGGAGCAGCCCGGTGCGATCGCCGAAGGCGCGGAAGAGCGTCCCCTTGCCGACGCCGGCCGCCGCCGCGATGTCGGCCATGGTGACGTCGTCCGGGTGCTCGCACCGGGCGAACAGCGTGTCGGCGGCGGCGAGGACGGCCGCGCGGTTGCGGGCGGCGTCCTTGCGCGGTCTGCGGTCGGCCATGGGCCCCTCCTCTGTTGCGATCCGGACCAGCGGTCCGTATCTTCAATGAAGCGGACCGACGGTCCGTATCGTACTGGAACGGAGACAGCCATGCCCGTGACCACCCGAGCCACCGCCTCCCCGGCCGACCTGTACCGCCACAGCCTGCGCCTGCTCCTCGACAAGGACATCCCCGGCTGGATCGGGCTGTGGGCCGAGGACGGCGTGATGGAGTTCCCCTTCGCCCCGCCGGGCCGGCCCCGCCGGCTGACCGGCCGGGACGCCATCGCCGCCTACATGCGCCACTACCCCGACCACATCGACCTCCACGACTTCCCCGAGGTGCGGATCCACCAGACCACCGAGCCGGACACCATCGTGGTCGAGATGCGCGGGGTGGGACGGATCGTGGAGAGCGGCGACCCGTACGACATGACCTACATCGCCGTCGTCACCGTCCGGGACGGCCGGTTCACCTCCTACCGGGACTACTGGAACCCCCTCGCCCTCCAGGCACCCGGTCTCGACTTCAACAGGTCCGTCCAGACGCCCGGCTCCGACTCCCGCGGGAGCGACGCCCGATGACGAACCCCGGCACCACCCTGGTCATCGGCGCCACCGGCACCACCGGCGGCCGGACGGCCGCGCGGCTGACCGCCGCCGGACACCGCGTGCGGGCCGCGAGCCGCCGGGCCACCCCGGTCCCGGGGGCGCGACCGGTCCGCTTCGACTGGTACGACCCCGGCACCTTCGACGGCGCCCTCGACGGAGCCGACCGCGTCTACCTCGTCCCGCCCCTGGGCGACCCGGACCCGGCCGCGGTCATGCTGCCCTTCCTCCGGCGGGCCCGGGCCGCCGGCGTCCGCCGCGCCGTGCTGCTCGGCTCCTCGGCCATCCCCGCGGACGGGCCGGGAGTGGGCGCCGTGCACCGGGCCCTGCCCGAGCTGTTCGACCAGTGGGCCGTACTGCGCCCCTCCTGGTTCATGCAGAACTTCACCGGCACCCACATGCACGCCCGGAGCATCCGGGAGCACGGCGTGATCCACACCGCAGCCGGGAGCGGCCGGGTCGGGTTCGTCGACGCCGACGACATCGCCGCCGTCGCCGTCCACGCCCTGACCGACGACCGCGCACCCGACACCGACCTCGTCCTCACCGGTCCGCAGGCGCTCGGCTACGACGACATCGCCGCCGTCGTCACCGAGGTCACCGGCCGTCCCGTGACCCACCGGCCGCTGACGTACGAGCGGATGCGGGACCGGCTGGCCGAGGAACTGCCCATGGAATTCGCCGAGATGCTGGCCGGCATGGACCGTGCCGTCGCCGCGGGCGCCGAGGACCGCACCACCGACACCGTACAGCGCCTCACCGGCCGCCCGCCGCACAGCTTCCGGGAGGTCGCGGAACGCGAGCTGACCCGGGGAGGATGAGCGGGGCCCGCGCCGAAAGGGCCGGACGGCCCTGTTCCCCGGTCCCGGAAGGGACCAGGATCGGCGTGGAGAACCGAGTAAGTGACAGGGAGTTACCATGGCGGAGCGCGCGCAGACCGGACCCGGCAACCCGATCCGGGTCTTCCTCCTCGACGACCACGAGGTGGTCCGGCGCGGGGTGCGCGACCTGCTGGACGACGAGCCGGACATCACGGTGGCCGGCGAGGCGTCCACCGTCGCACAGGCCCTGGCGCGCGTCCCCGCCCTGCGCCCCGACGTGGCCGTCCTCGACGTCCGGCTGCCGGACGGCGACGGGGTGACCGTCTGCCGGGAACTGCGCTCGCAGCTGCCGGAGCTGGCCTGCCTGATGCTGACCTCGTTCGACGACGAGGAGGCGCTGCTGGACTCGATCATGGCGGGTGCGTCCGGGTACGTCCTCAAGCAGATCCGGGGTTCGGACTTGGTCTCCGCCGTGCGCACGGTGGCCGGCGGGCAGTCGCTGCTGGACCCCAGCGCCACCACCCGGCTCCTGAGCAGACTGCGGGACGGGCGGGAGGAGGAGGCCGAGCCGGACGACCTGCCCGGACTGACCGAGCGGGAACGGGAGATCCTGGCGCTCATCGGGGAGGGGCTCACCAACCGTCAGATCGGCCGGCGGCTGTTCCTGGCCGAGAAGACGGTGAAGAACCACATCTCGCGCCTGCTCGCCAAGCTCGGGGTCGAACGCCGTGTCCAGGCGGCCGTCATCGCGACCCAGGTCCGCAGCCGCCCGCGCGCCGCCGGCCACCGGTCGTGAGCCGGGCGGCGCCCGGCCGGTCACATCCCCGACAGCCGGCGGCCGGTGACCAGGTCCGGCGCGATGCGTACGAACACCCCGTCCGGCAGGGGCATCCAGGACTCCGGGCCGCGCCGCGCGAGGCGCGCCCGCTCGGCCGGGTCCGTCACCAGGGCGGCCCGGCCGGTGACGACCACACTCCAGCCGCTGCGGGCCGCCGCGTCGAACTCGTCGGCCTCGAAGGCGACCACGGCGCCGTCGACCGCGCGCACCAGGTCCGAGCCCGCCGACGTCCGCAGCACCACGGAGGAGTCCGCGTCCAGACGGAAGTTGACCGGCAGCACGGCCGGCAGCGCCCGCCGGGTGTACACGATGCGGCCGACCGGCACCCGGCCCAGCAGGCGCAGGCAGGCCTGTCTGCCGAGCGCGTGGAAGTCGACGTCGTGAAGCACCAGGCCATCGTGGACCCGGGCGATGACAAGGGGTAGGGCCGATAGGCCCTGCCCGCGCGCCCGGAAACCGCTGCCGAGGGGCCTGCCGCCCGACCCCGTGCCACGCCCGCCCGCCCCGGCCGCTACCGTGATCCCGGACGAGGCGGCCGCGCGCGGGGCGAGGGTTCGGGGAGGAACGGCGGTGGAGAGCTCCGAGGGCACGGGTGCGGCAGGCGTCGTACGGCTGCCGCAGCTGAGACTGGACGAGCTGCTGGGGGAGTTGCAGGCCCGCCTGGACGCCGCCCGCGGCACCCAGAACAAGGTGCACACCCTGCTGGAGGCCGTGGTCTCCGTCGGCCGCGAGCTGGACCTGGAGCAGGTGCTGCGCGGCATCGTGGAGGCGGCGGCGGTCCTGGTCGACGCCGAGTACGCGGCGCTCGGCGTGATCGGCACCGGCGGCACACGGCTCTCGGCGTTCGTCACCTACGGCGTCGACGCGGCGGACATCGCCCGCATCGGCCCGTACCCGGAGGGCCACGGCATCCTCGGCGAACTGATCCGGCACCCGGAGCCGCTGCGGCTCGGCAAACTCTCCGAGCACCCGGCGTCGTACGGCTTCCCGCCCAACCATCCGCCGATGAACACCTTCCTCGGCGTACCCATCCGCGCACGCGACCGGGTCTTCGGCAACCTCTACCTCACCGAGAAACGCGGCGGGCTGCGGTTCGACGAGGACGACGAGTCGCTGCTGTCCGCGCTGGCCGTGGCGGCGGGCGTGGCGATCGACAACGCCCGGCTGTACGAGGAGTCCCGGCTGCGGGAACGCTGGCTCGCGGCCACCGCGGAGGTCAGCAGCAGCCTCATGTCCGGCGCGGCCCAGTCCGAGGTGCTGGCGCTGATCGCCGAGCGGGCGCGCGACATCAGCGGCTCGGCGCTCGCCGCCGTGGCGACCCCCGTGCAGGACGCCGACGCGCTCGCGGTGGAGCTGGCCATCGGCCCGCAGGCCGACGCCCACCGCGGCCTCGTGCTGCCCGTGGAGGGCACCCTCACCGGCCGGGCCTTCGCCCTGGGCGCCCCCGTGACCAGCCCGGACGTGGCACGTGACGAGCGGGTCACGGCGGGCCCGCCGCGGTTCGCCGGACTCGGCCCGGCCGTCGCCGTCCCGATCGGCCGGGAGGACCGGGTCCGGGGCGTGGTCCTGCTGGCCCGCGAGACGGGCGCGGCGGACTTCTCCGACAAGGAGACGGAGCTGCTGACGGGATTCGCCGCGCAGGCCGCCGTCGCCATGGAACTCGCCGAACGCCGCCGGGACGCCGAGCAGATCGCACTGCTGGAGGACCGCGACCGGATCGCCCGGGACCTGCACGACCTGGCCATCCAGCGGCTGTTCGCCACGGGCATGACGCTGCAGAGCGCGGACCGGTTCATCCAGCACCCCCAGGCCGCCGAGCGAGTGCGGCGAGCCGTGGACGACCTCGACGAGACCATCAAGATCATCAGGTCCGCGATCTTCGGCCTGCGCGCCGACGACCGCGACGAGACACCCGGGCTGCGCGCCCGGGCGGTGCGGGTGGCCGGCGAGGCGACACCGGTGCTGGGATTCGCGCCCAGCGTCCGGATGGAGGGACTGCTCGACACCCACGTGCCCAGGGAGACCGCCGACCACGTCGTGGCCGTCCTGTCCGAGTCCCTCGCCAACATCGCCCGGCACGCCCACGCCGACCGCGCCGACGTGGCCCTGGAGACCGACGGCACCGAGGTACGGCTCACGGTCACCGACAACGGCGTCGGCATCCCGCCCGGGGGCCGCCGCAGCGGCCTGCGCAACATGGCGGAACGTGCCCGGAACCTCGGCGGGGACCTGGAACTCGGCTGCCCCGAAGGCGGGGGAACCCGGCTGGTCTGGCGCGCGCCCCTGCGGCGGTAGCGCCCCGGCGGTGTGCGACCGGGGCCCGCTGCCGGACGTCGGCCGTCGTCGGGAATCACCCGAGCGGAGCAGCGCGGGGGCCGAACGGCCGTAGCCCGCCGGGGCCGGGGACCGTTTGACCGGGCCCGGCCCGGCGACATCGGTCATGGTGGACATACGGGGCGACGGCCCGCAGCCCGAGGAATGAGGAACCATGGCCGAAGAGAGACCACCGGGACGGCTGCCGCAGGGCGACCTCGGGCGCCGCATCGAACAGCGCCGCAGGGAACTGGGCCTCACCGTGGAGGACCTGGCGTTCCGGGCGGCCATGGCCCCGGCCTACATCGAGCACCTGGAGCAGCACAGCACCGCCGCACCGGAAGCCGGTACGCTGCTCCGGCTGGCCGGGGCCCTGCGCACCAGCGTCACGGAGCTCGGCGGCGGACACGCCGACCTGCCGTCCGGCCTCGGGCAGGCCGCCCGGACGCCCCGCTTCACCGAGCTGGGCGAGGAGGACTGCCGTCGGCTGCTGTCGACGCACGGCGTGGGAAGGATCGCGGTGTCCACCGAGGCCGCCCCGGTCGTCGTACCCGTCAACTACAGCGTCATCGACGACGCCATCGTCTTCAGGACGCAGGCCGGGACGGTCTCCCTCCAAGGGCTCGACCGGGAGGTGGCCTTCGAGGTCGACCGCGTGGACGACGCGCTCAGCCAGGGCTGGAGCGTCGTCGTGCACGGCACCGCCGAACAGGTGACCGACCCCGACGCCGTACGTCATCTCGCCGAGCGCGCCTACAGCGCGCCCTGGGCCGGCGGGGAACGCGACGTGTGGGTGCGGATCGGGATGAGCGCGCTGACCGGCCGCCGTATCGACACCTGGTAGCCGACGGCACCTGGCGGCCGGATCAGCGCCGCCGGTCCTGGTCCTCCCGGACGACGACGACCGGGCAGGCCGCGTGCTGGGCGCAGCGCAGGCTTACGGAGCCCAGGAACGCGCGGGCGAAGCCGCCCCGCCCCCGGCGGCCCACGACGAGGATCTCCGCCCCCTCCGAGGCCGCGATCAGCACGTCCGAGGGGTCGCCCTCCACCAGGATCTCGCGCATACCGGCGGGCCGTTCGTCGGGGAAGACCGCCCGCATCTCCTCCGCGAACCGCTCCTGCGCCTGCTCCAGGTCGAACTCGGGGTCGATCGCGGGCCCGGTCCAGCCGATGGCCGACGGGGTGTCCCAGGCGTACACGGCCTCCACGAAGCCGCCGACCATCTCCGCGTACCGCGCCGCCCAGCGCAGCGCCGCGTACGACGTCGGGGAGCCGTCCACACCCGCGACCACGCGGGCCTTCGGTTCAGGGGGTTGCATGGCCACCTCACCAGCGAGTCGTTGTCGGTACTCTCCACGCTGCCCGGGACGACGCGACTGTGCCAGCCGGGAAGTCACCTCCACCGAGTGGCGGCGAGCACGGGGAGTGAGCACCCGCCGCACGGCGCCGCGCGGTCAGAGGAGGCTTCCGCTGCCGTAGGGGGCGTACAGGTCGAGCAGCCGGACGCGGGAGGCGAGCAGCCGCTCGACGAGCACCCGGCCCACCCAGACCGCGATCGCACGGCCGAACTCCGGGTCCTGGGCGCACATGGCCCGGACCGTCCCGCCGTCGAACTCCCACGCGCGCACCGGAGTGACCGCCTCGGCGCCCAGGCGCCAGAGGTACGGCGGGTGGTACCAGGACCAGCCGACCAGTTCGCCGTGGCCCAGCGAGGCGACGACGGCGGGCCGCCGGCCGGGCACGCGGAGGTCGAGGGCGACCGTGCCGGTGCGGACGATCCACAGCCGGTCGGCGCGCCGGCCCTCCTCGAACAGCCGGGTCCCGGCGTCGAAGGACACCTCACCGGCTGCCCGCATCAGCCGTGCGCGGTGCTCGGCGGGGAGTGCCGCGTTCATGGTGGTGGCGGAGGTCATCACACCGGCTCCCTTCGTGTGGTCTGCCTCCAGCCTGGGCCGTTTCCGCCCTTGCCACCACGGGCCGCCCGGCCCGCCCCCGGGGCCCTTCGGCCCCCTCGCGCCCGCCCCCCTGCCGACGACGGTCCGGGGTCCTCAGCGGCCGTCGGGCTGCGCGCGGGCGTGATAGAGGTCGCGCAGCAGGGCGATCTCGGCTCCGTGGTGCAGCAGTTCCTGGTTCACCCACCACACGATGTCGAGGAACGGCTCTTCCGGATCGCCGCCGTGCGGATAGGTGCAGTACCCGACCGTGTCGAGCGCGGTGTCGTCGGCGCCGAGCAGCGCCTTCCGCCAGGCCTCCGCCCCGCTGCCGAAGGCGGTCGTCGCGGTCGCCGCGTCCCCGCTGATCCGGTAGTCGTCCCGGGTCAGCCGCCGGCCGCCGGCGGTGTGGTCGGCGCGCAGCGTCAGCATCTCGCTGAGGTGGCTCAGGCGCCACGCGATCGTGGTGAAGGGCGGCGGCCAGGGGTGCGGGTAGGCGGCGGCGTCGCGCCCCCAGTCGCCCGCGCCCGTCAGGGACGTGGCGCGCGGCCCCGGCCCGCCCTCGCGCCGCCGTACCGACCAGCAGCCCGGCACCGGCTCCCAGAAGTACTCGTCGTCCGTCAGCGGACCGACCGGGGTGTCCGTTCCGTCGCCGCTGTCCACGACGGGCCCTGTCATACGGTCGGCGAGACGCCTGTACGCGAAGTCGAACTGCTCCAGCAGCGGCAGCAGGCGGGACGGCACCGTCATCGGAGGCTCCTGTGTCGAAACCGGTTCGGGACGGTCCGCCAGACTGGCACAGCCGCGGCCGGAGCCGCGCCAGGTTTTCCCGCGCGGCTCCGGCCACGGCTGGTGTCCCCCCGGCCGTTCCTACCGCGGCGCGCGCCGGCAGGCATCCAAAGCGATCACCGCGGGGACGTACTCCCGCCGCAACTGTGTGTAACAGGACCGGATGGCCTCCTCGGTGCCCTGGGCTCCGGTGAGACAGGCTCGTTCGACCACCTCGGGGTTCGCCTGGGGGTGCTGCTCCAACACCGCGTAGAAGCAGGATTGCGGGGATGCGTGGGCGGCCGGGGCGGCGGCGACGGCGCCGCCGAGAGCGAGGACGAGACCGCTGAGGGCAGCAGCGAGACGCATGGGGACCATGGTTCCTTTCGGGCTGGCGCGACACACGTTGGTCACGATGGGTAGTTGATCCAGTGGGGAGAGTGCCCGCGCGTGTTCACGGTGATGCGGCGGGAGGAGGGGCGCGGAGGGTGAGGAACGGGCGCGCGGGGAGCGCGAACCGGGGGCGGGGCGCACGGCCGCGGTCCGCGCCCGCAGGGACTCGGGGATTCGGCAGGATGAGGGTGCGCGCGGCATGCCCCTGCGTGACCCGCGTTCATGGCGGACGATGGCCCCAAGGCCACGTCGTCCCATCGGAGAGACCTCCATGAGAATCCACCTGACCAACGTCTTCGTCGACGACCAGGACAAGGCCCTGCGCTTCTATACCGAGGTGCTGGGCTTCGTGAGGAAACACGACGTTCCGCTGGGCGAGGACCGCTGGCTGACCGTGGTCTCGCCGGAAGACCCCCACGGCACCGAACTCCTGCTGGAGCCCTCCGGTCATCCGGCGGTGCGGCCGTACAAGACCGCGCTGGTCCAGGACGGCATCCCGGCCGCCTCGTTCGCCGTGGACGACGTACGGGCCGAGTTCGACCGGCTGCGCCGGCTGGGCGTGCGGTTCACCCAGGAGCCGCTGGAGACGGGCACGGTCACCACGGCCGTCCTGGACGACACCTGCGGCAACCTGATCCAGCTCGTCCACACCACCTGAGCGTTCCGGCGGCGGACCAAGCGGGCGAGCCAGAGGCAGAAGAAACGCAGGGAGGCGGCCCATCCTTCGTCGTTCCCCGGCATCCCGGCATCCCGGACCCGGCCCCGTTGCCCGTCTTCGTCTCCGACGCCGGCGGCAAGGCCGCGGCAGAGCGACCGGGCCGGCAACGGGCAACCCGGCGAGTGGTCGGAACAGATCGGTGGACACTGCGGACAGTCGGGCCGTGCTGTGCCGGTTCAGCGTGGCGGCTCATGCGCGGCGGGGGCGGACCGGTCCGGAGTGACGCCCGCGAGGACGGCCAGAACGGCGAGACGGATGCGGTTGTCCCGGCCCGTCTTCGCCATCAGGTTCGCCACATGCGTCTTCACCGTCGTGACCCCGAGATGCAGCCGGTCGGCGATCTCCTTGTTGGACAGGCCCGCGCCGAGCAGACCGAGTACCTCCCGCTCGCGCGGGGTGATGGCCGGCACCGGTGGGGCTTTGGGGGTGTCGGAGGAGGAACGGGCGCGGAGAGCGTGGGAGACGAGGCGGCCGAGAACGTTCCGGCTGAAGGGGGCTTCTCCGTCGGCGGCCCGGCGTACGGCGTCCAGAAGTTCGGTCGGCGGGGTGTCCTTGACGAGGAAACCGCAGGCTCCGGCCACGAGCACCGGGTACAGATGGTCGTCGTCGTCGAACGTGGTGAGGGCCACGACGCGGGTGGCCGGGCGCGCGGCGAGGATGCGGCGGGTGGCCGTGATGCCGTCCATCCCGGGCATCCTCAGATCCATGAGGACGACATCGGGAGCGAGGCGTTCAGCCAGTCGTACCGCCTCCGCTCCGTTGTCCGCCTCGCCCTGGATCTCGATGTCCTGGGCCTGCTCGAAGAGCATGCGCAGCCCCATGCGGACCAGTTGCTGGTCGTCGACGATCAGGAGCCGGATCACAGCAGCGGCTCCACGCCGGTGGCGGTGACGGGCAGTTCGGCCGTGAGCCGCCAGCCCCGGGCAGCCGGGCCCGCGTCCAGCCGGCCGCCGAGCAGATCCACGCGTTCACGCATGCCGATCAGGCCGTGTCCGGACGGGCCCGGGACCGGTGGCCGCGTTCTTCCGGCCCCGTCGTCGCGGATCGTCACCTGTACGGCGTCATCGGCCAACCGAACGGTCAGCTCCGCGTGTGCGCCGGGTCCGCCGTGCTTGGCGGCGTTGGCCAAGCCTTCCTGTGCCAGTCGGAGGACCGCGAGGCCACATACCGCGTCGAGCCGCGCGACACGGGGGTCCACGGAAGCGGATACGGTCAGGCCGGACTGTCGGCTGTGCTCCACCACCGACTCCAGTGCCGCCGGCAGCGCCCCGGGCACGATCAGGGAACCGGTGTCGGGACCGGCACCGTCCGGGGTGCGCAGTACGGCCACCAGGCGCCGCAGATCGGTCAGTGCCGCGCCGGCGCTGGAGTGCAGGTCGTCGAGGACTTCGGTGATCCGCGGGTCGGTGGTGCTGGTGGCGGCGACGACATGCCGGGCGACACCGACGCGCAGCACCATGGAGGAGACGTGGTGGGCCACGAGGTCGTGCAACTCGCGCGCGATGGTGGTGCGCTCCGCGGCGCGGGCGGCCAGCAGCTGTTGTCCGGCGCGAAGTCGCTGCTGTTCCGCGTGCTGACGGGCATGCGCCGCGGCGTCGCGGGTCACGCGCACGTACGCGCCCAGGAGCAGTGGCAGTCCTGCGACAACGCCCATCTTGTAGAGCACCTCCAAAAGCTCGCCGGGCAGGTCGTCGAGACGGTTCACGGCGACGGCGACCGCCAGTGCCGTCGTCCCGGCGGCCAGACGGCGCCCGGGCTGCCGAACGGCCAGCTCGAAGAGGGTGACGGCGGCCAGCACCTTCACCGCGGAAACGGTGCTCGCGCCCAGCGTGTGGGCGACGACGAGCAGCACCGACTGCGCCAGGAGCGCGCCGAACGCCCACTTGCCCGCGGCCAGGCACAGCACAACTCCGGCTGCGGCAAGGCTCCAGTCCTGTGCTCCGGACGGCCGCTGCAACAGCAGCAAGTCGCCGATCAGCGCGCCGGCGAGTGCGAAGGCGCGTATGACGGCGTACCTGCTGTCGAACGCAAGCTCGATCCAAGATCGGTTCACCCGGCCCACGATAGGCGGACGTCCGGCTCCCGGGGTCCTGCCGTGGGAGGAGGGCGTCTCCTCCCACCGGCCGTGAGGTACGGCCGCGGGAGGGAGCCGTGCGCCTGGACGGGCTGCCACTGTGCTCGTCATGGATACGCATGCGAACACGAACCCGACTGCCGGCACGAGTGCGGGTTCCGCGGCCACGGGGCGGCGGACCCTCCTCGGCGGTGCTGCCGCCCTGGGCCTGGCCGGCGCGGCCTTCGGCACTACCGCCCACGCGGCCGGCGCCCCGTCCAGGTCCCAGGCCGGCCGCTTCCCGGGCAAGTCGGTGCTCATCACGGGCGCCACCTCCGGTATCGGCAGGGCGGCGGCGATGGCGTTCGCCGCAGAGGGTGCCCATGTCGGATTCTGTGGGAGGAGAGCCGCGTTGGGGCGCCAGGTGGAACGGGAGATCCGGGCCTCGGGCGGCGAAGCCACGTACTTCCAGGCCGACGTCCGGAAAGCCGCCCAGGTACAGCGCTTCGTGGACCGGGTCGCGAGCCGTTACGGCGGCATCGACGTGGCCTTCAACAACGCCGGCATCGGTGGCGGCAGACTTCCCCACGAGATGAGCGTCGAGGAATGGGACGACGTCCAGGCCACCAACGCCCGAGGCGTGTTCCTCGCGATCAAGTACGAGATCCCGCACATGCTCAGGGCACAGCGCGGCGTCATCATCTGCACCTCGTCGTCAGCGGCCGAACAGGCGCGGCCGAACGGCGCCGCCTACACCGCGAGCAAGCGGGCGGTACAGGGCATCGTGAAGTCCGCGGCGCTCGCTTACGGACCCAGGGGAATCAGAATCAACGCCCTGCTGCCCGGTACCACCGACACCCCCTTCGTCCGCCCGCCGGGCATCCCGGACGCGGACTGGGCCCTGTACAAGCAGGCGTGGGGGCCGCTCAACGTCGACGGTCTCGAACGGATGGCCGACGCGGAAGAGATCGCGCGCGCGGTGCTCGGGCTCGCGTCCGACGACTTCCCGTACATGACGGGCGCGTCGGTCACCGTGGACGGCGGAAGCACCGCGGGCCGCGACATGACCCAGCCGAGCGGTATCTGAGGGCGCACCCCCGGCCCTGGGGATGATTCACCGACTTGGCCGAGGCGGCCCGGCAGGGGGGCGGCACAACAGCCACGGCGCCCCTGCCGGAACGTGCGCCTGCCGAAGACCGACGCCGCCCGCGCCGCATACGACAGCCGGGCCGACACCCCGGACGCCCAGCCCCCGCTCGGCTTCCGGGAGCGGGAACCCGAGGGTGCCAGGGCCACCCGGGCGCCAGGCGCGTGCCGCTGGAGCCCGTCCCGGGGTGTCGCGGCCTACGGTGGGAAGACCCGATGGGAGGAGTGCACGTGGAGATCGTGGCGTACGGCGTTCTCTCCGATGAGGAACCCCTGCTCAGGGCCGCGTTCGACAAGGCGTTCCACGGGCGGCACGAGCTGCGCTGCCTGCGGCTGTTCCTGGACCGGGACACCGTTCCGACGGCCGCCGGCCACGAGATCGTGCTCAGCGGCGTCAACGACACCCTGGACGCAGGCGTGCTGCGCACCCTGGCCGCGGGCGGCACCCGGATGATCGCCCAACGGTCCACCGGCTACAACAACATCGACCTCACCACCGCCGGGGAACTCGGCGTCACGGTCGCCCGCGTCTCGTACTACTCGCCGTACTCTGTCGCCGAGTTCGCCTGGACCCTGGCCCTGGCGGTCAACCGCCGGATCGTCCGCGCCGCGCACCGCACCCGCGAGTTCGACTTCCGGCTCGACGGACTGATGGGCCGCGACCTGCGCGGCCGGACGGCCGGTGTGGTGGGCACCGGAAAGATCGGGTCCGCGTTCGCCGCGATCGCCCACGGGTTCGGGATGCGGCTGCTCGGCTGGGACATCACGGAGAATCCCGACTGCCTCGCCCTCGGCATGAAGTACGTGCCACGCGAGCGGCTCTTCGCCGAGGCCGACCTGGTCAGCCTGCACGTGCCGCTGCTCCCGGAGACCCATCACCTCGTCGACGCCGGCACGCTGGGCCTGATGAAGGACGACGCCATCCTGGTCAACTCCAGCCGGGGCGGCCTGGTGGACACCGACGCCCTGCTGGCGACGCTGCGCGCCGGACGGCTGACCGGGGTCGGCCTCGACGTGTACGAGGAGGAGGCCGGCGTCTTCTTCCTGGACAAGTCGCTGGAGGTGATGACCGACGAACGCCTGGCCCGGCTGATGACCTTCGGCAACGTCCTGCTGACCTCGCACCAGGCGTACTTCACCGAGGACGCCGTCGGTCAGATCGTCCGTACCACCGTGTCCAACGTCGAGGACTACCTCGCCGGCCGCCGCGGCGACAACACACTCGTCGCCGCGACATGAACCCCTCTGTCGCGGGTGCTCACCTCGTGTCCTGGGCCGGGAGCACGACGCACAGCTCGTAGCCGCCGTCACTGGTGGGGCCCGAGGTCATGGTGCCGCCGAGGAGTTCGGCGCGCTGGCGCAGACCGAGCAGGCCGTGGTGCGCCCCGGGCAGGGGCAGCGGCGGCTGGGTCGGCGCGGTGTTCGTGACCCGGACCCGGACGGCTCCGTCGGCATGGCTCAGGTCGATGTGGGCGGTGGCGCCCGGGGCGTGTTTGCGGGTGTTGGTCAGCGCCTCCTGCACCGTGCGGTAGACCGCGCGCTGGACGGTCGGCGGAAGACCTTCGGGCAGGTCCATGCGCAGCTCGGTCCTGATGCCGCAGTTGTCGGCCAGCCGCTGGATGTCGCTGAGCGCCGGCTGCGGGGTGAGCTCCGTGGGGTGACCGCTGGAGGCGCGCAGGACACCGACCATGTGACGCAGTTCGTCCAGCGTCTGCACGCTCAGCCGCCGGATCGTCGCCGCCGCCTCCCTGGTGTCCGGGTCGCCCGCACCCACTTGCAGCGCCCCGGCACGTACGGCGATCAGACTGACCTGGTGGGAGACGACATCGTGCATCTCCCGTGCCAGCTGCGCGCGCTCCTTGGCGAGGACGGCCTGTGCGGTCAGCAACTGCTGATGGTCACGCGCCTCCGAGATCTCCGCCAGCCTCAGCGACAGATCGCGACGGGTGCGCACCAGCTGCCCCAGGAAGACGGCCGCCGCCGCCGTGGCGGCGCTGTACCCGAGGGCGATCAGCGTCGGGGTACGCGTCAGATCCAGCTCCGGCGACGGCAGCGACGTCGTGTCGCTGACCGCGAACGCCAGGGCGCACACCACCAGCAGCGCCCGGGGACGGTTGAACGAGGCGAGCGTGTACAGCGCGGCCAGGCAGGCGAACACCGCGTCGGACAGCAGGACCGCGGGCAGCGTGAGCAGGAAGGTCAGTAGCGGTTGCGGCCGGCGCAGCAGCAGGGCGACCGCGGCGGCCAGCGCGCACGCCATCCGCAGCGGCTCCTCGATGTCCCAGTGCGCCCACACGTCGAGGAGCGCCAGGGCCACGGCCACGCCGTCCAGGAACAGCGGGGACGGCCGGCGGGTCATTCCGCGCCCTCGGCGAGGAGTCCGGCCCGCTGGGCGAGGAGGGCTGCCTGGACCCGGCCGCTGACCTCCAGCTTGGTCAGGATCGCGCTGACATGGTCCTTCACGGTGCCGGTGCTCAGGTGCATCCGGGCCGCGATGTCGGTGTTCGACAGGCCCTCGGCGATCAGCACGAGCACCTCGCGCTCACGCTCGGTCAGCCGCTCCAGCGCCCTGGGCGGGCGCTCCTGGGTCCCCGCGTTCAGATAGCCGTCCACCACCGTGCGCGTGACCTTGGGCGACAGCACTGTGCCACCGCGGGCCAGGCTCTGCACCGCCGGCGGCAGCGCCTCGGGGTCGGTGTCCTTCAGCAGGAAGCCGGCGGCGCCCGAGCGCAGCGCCGTCTCCACGTACTCGTCCATGTCGAACGTGGTCAGCATGGCCACCACCGGAGGCTCCGGCAGCCGCCGGATGTCGCTCAGCAGGGTCAGCCCGTCCACGTCCGGCATGCGGATGTCCAGCAGGACCACATCGGGACGCGTCTCCCGCACCGTCCGCAGGGCCTGACCGCCGGAGACCGCCCCGACGACCTCGATGCCGTCGGCCGCGTCCAGAATGCGCTGGAAGCCCGTGCGGATCAGGGCTTCGTCATCGACCACCAGTACCCGGATCACATGTGCTCCAGCCTCTGTGGGAGTACTGTGTCCGATTCGTACCACGCCGGGCCCGGCCGCGCCGCCGGGGCGCCCGCGTCGCCTTCGCGGCCCCGGTGCCGTGCCGGTACGGGGCCGCCGCCCGGTGTCCCGCCACGGTGGCCGCGCGGCGGTCAGGTCAGGGCCGTCCGGCGGGGCAGAGCCGCTCCCGGTCGGCAGGCAGGGCGAGCAGGACGGCGCCGGGGACGCTTCCCCCGGCCGTCGGCGGCATCCGCCGCGGTGCCGTGGGCGGTGTGAGCCGGGCCGTCCAGTGGCCGTCGCGCATCGTCAGCGTCACCGTCGACAGCGGTGGCACCCGCAGCTGCCAGAAGGCGCGGGCGGGCACGGCCAGGGCATGGACCAGGGCGGCCCGGATGACCGCTGCCTCGGTGATCGCGAGCAGCCCCGGGCCGTCGGGCAGCGCCGTCAGCCAGGCCGCCGTACGGTCGCACAGCCGGGCGACCGACTCGCCGCCGTGCGGCGCGGCCTCGGGGTCCGTCAGCCAGGCGGACAGGCCGTGCGGGTCCTTGGCCGCGATGTCCCGCAGCGGACGGCCGTCCCACGCGCCGTGGTCCAGATCCCGCAGGGTCTCCTCCGGCGTCGCCTCGACCGCCAGGGCCCCGGCGGTCCGCGCGCAGCGGGCCGAGGGCGCCCGCAGGGCCCGCGCGTACGGCGGCAGGGCCGCCCGCACGGCGCCGGCCACGCTCTCGTTCGCGAGGTCCCGGTCGGGGCCGCCCGGTGTGGCGGTCGCGCACAGCATCGTCAGTCGCACGGTCACCATCCGCCTCCTTCTCCGCGCGGAGCGGCACCTCACCGGCCCGGTGAGCAGGGGGTGCTCGTCGAGCAGGGGGTGCTCGCCAGTCACCACCCTCCAGGCAGCAGGACCGGTCGAACCATCCGGCAGGTGGCCGGAGCACCCCCGCCGGGTGGCGGGACCCGCGCCGCGAAGAGCCGGATCGCCGGCCGCGGAGGACGTGGCGGCGGCCCCGCACCGGCTGCGTCAGCGCAGCCCCAGGCAGGGCAGCCAGTCGCGCGGTGCCCCGTGGACGGCGGTCAGCAGCGCGGCCAGCACCCCCGGCAGGCCGGTGAGGAGGTCCGCGGACCACTCGGCCGGCGGTCGGGCGGCCATCCGGGACGTCAGATGGCCGACGAGCCGGTCCTTCAGCGCGCTCGCCGCCAGCAGCCGGGCGTGGCGGTCGAAGGCGTCGGCGACCGCCAGCACGCCCGCGGCCCCGTGGCACAGCCCGAGCCGGTCGCCGGGGGTGTCGCCGAAGAGGTGGAACGTCTCGTCGTAGCGCTCGGCGAGCGTGGTGAAGGCGGTCGCGGCCCAGTCGGCGGCGGCCTCGTCCCCGAGGGCGTCGGCGGCGTCCCACAGGGCCCAGGCGACCCCCGGCGTGCCGTAGCA
The DNA here is from genome assembly GCF_016860525.1 of Streptomyces rubradiris. NCBI lineage: Bacteria > Bacillati > Actinomycetota > Actinomycetes > Kitasatosporales > Streptomycetaceae > Streptomyces > Streptomyces rubradiris. The sequence continues at coordinate 411,445 of NZ_BNEA01000007.1, read as the reverse complement.
CCACGCCTGGCGGGGGTTGGCCTCACGGGAGGGCGGCTCGGCGAGTCCGGCGCCGGGCCAGGTCCGGATGCCCCGCTCGTCGTCGTACGCCTGGCCGACCAGCCAGCGGGTGGCCCGGCGAAGGGCCCCGGCGAGATCGCCCGCGAGGTCCGGATCCGGCCCGGTGCGGCGCAGTGCCGCGGTGAGCGCGGTGACCAGCCCGGCGACGCCGTGCCCCATGCCGGTGTTGACGCGGCCCTGCATCCACGCCAGGAACGAGTGGTCCGTGTACTGTCCCGCGCGCAGCCGCCCCAGCTCCTCCTCGTCGCACAGCAGCGCCAGATGCGCGGCGAGCGGTCGCGGCACGGGCAGCCCCGGCTGCGTCGCGCACAGCGCGAGCAGCAGGCCCGAGGGGCCGGAGATCAGGTCGTAGTCGGGGAACGCGACCTCGCGGGTGCGGTACCTGAGCGGGCGCCCGGCGAGGTGGGCGCCGAGCCGGTCCGCCGCGGCCCCCAGCCCCGGAAGCACCCGGGCGCCCAGGCGCAGGCCGACGAACGTGCCGGCCAGGCCCCCGTCGTACAGGGCGGGGTGGGACGGCCCGCGCCCGGCCGTGCGGGACCACACGGCCACGGCGGCGGGCGCCGCCCGGTCGTCCGCGACCAGGTGGGCCAGCACCGGGATCCCGGGGTCGCAGCGGTGTACGCCCCGGTCGGGCGCCTCCGCCCACTCCATCAGGCAGCGGACGGCGAGGCCGTGGACGTCCTCGTCCGGCGGGGCGGCCGGTACTGCCGGATCGTGCGGCATCATCCTCCAAACGTCGTCACGGGCGGGGCGGAGCCGCCCGCACGGGCGGGCGGCTCCTGGGAGCGTCATCCACAGATGATGACCGTGGCACAGATGACGATCGTGCACAGGCCGCTGCATCCCTCGCTGTACCCGTCCGCCGACGGCAGCTCCTCGTCGGTGATCCGCTCCTCCAGGTCGCTGATCAGCGTGTCGAGTTCGGTGATCTCGTGTGCGGGCATGGGACTTCCCCTTTCACTGTTCACTCATCGGGTGTTGGCCGCCCCGGCGGGCCGCCTGGCGGGCGGGCCGGGGACGTCGTGCCGGCCCGCGTCGACCAGGGCGTCGGCGGCGGCCTCGGCGAGCCGGCCGGCGCATCGGTCGTGGGGGAGCCGGAGCAGGAGCTGCGCGGCGACTCGCGCGCCGCCGTGCAGCGGGTCACGCAACAGCAGGTCTTCGGGGGCCGGCAGCATCTCCTCCACCAGCAGCGCGGTGCCCGCCTCCCGGGCGCACAGCCGCTCGATCAGCTGGAGGGCCGTCAGCGAGGCGAGGTCCACCGGGACCGGCTTGGCGCCGGGGGCGGTGCGCACGAACGCGTGCCGGGGCAGACCGGCGGACCGGCGCAGCAGGGCGAGGACACGGACCTTGGTCAGCGGGTCGTCGCCGGGCTCCCACAGCTTGCCGCGGTCGACGCGCCAGGTCGCCGGGGCGAGGACGAGATCGCCGCCCGCGGTGAGCCGGGGCAGCCGGGCCCGGTCGGGCAGCGCCGCGTCCAGCGCGTCCAGCCGCACCAGATAGGAGGCGGCCGGATGGCTCGCCGCCAGCAGCAGCCGTACGAGGGTGTCGTAGGGCGGGGCGGGGGAGCGGGTCGCCTGGTACACGGGGATGACGCGCCGCCCGTCCGCCTCGGCGACGATCCGGCCGTTGGCGCGCCGCAGGCTGATGCGGTCCAGCGGGAGGTAGCGCGCGTGCCCGCCGGGCGAGCCGTAGTACGGCGTGGGGTCCGGGTCGCCGGTCCACCAGCGCGTCGTCACCGGGCGGCGCACGGCGTTGGCGGACCGCTCGGCGAGCGGCGGGACGAGCAGGTCGACGAAGCGGACCCCGGTGCGCTCCTCGACGGCCGAGAGGAAGGCACGGTAGGCGTCGCTGTTGCCGTAGCCGCCGTGCAGGGTGCGCAGCCCGTCGGCGAACCGGGCGTCGAGCACCCCGGCGGACGAGGCGGTCTCCAGCACGGCCACCGGGCCGCCGTCGGCGGAGGGGGGCAGCGGGCGCAGCAGACAGTCGACCGGCCAGGGCGGCAGCGTGGCACCGCCGGGCGGCGCGCCCAGCTCGTCCAGCAGCGCGTCGTCGAGGTCCACGCAGGCCGTGCCGGAACGGGCGGCGGCGTCCAGGTGGGCCAGCAGCCGGGCGTAGCCGCCGGCGGGGTCGTGGGCGGGGTGCCAGCCCCCATAACGGCGGCGGACGGGCGGCGGTTCGTCGGCGTTCAGCCGGTCGGCGAGGATCTCGCTGATGGGGCGCGCCTGTTCGGTCAGCCCGGCGAACCAGGGCTGCCGCTCCGGCGGCTCCGCCGGCCGGTCGGCCTCCCGGAGGGCGGCCAGCCGGGCCGCGATGCGCAGCCCGCGCCGGACGCGTGCGGCGGCAGCCGCGGGCACGGCGGCGCCGGCACCGAGCCGGCGGTAGGAGTCGAGGAACCAGGCGTCTGCCCCGCCGCCCGCGGGCACCGGCGGCAGCGCGCCGGTGGCGCCGACCGTCTCGGCCGGCACCCAGCCGGAGCAGTGCTGCCGGGGCGCCCGGCAGATCTGTACGACGCCCAGCCCGTGCAGGTGCTGGAGGAACCCGCGCAGCACCGCGGGGGCCACGGCCGGCCGGCCCGGCGGGGCGCTCAGCGCGGGCAGCACGCGGTCCAGTTCGCCGAGCGTGCGCGGCCCGTCGGCGAGCAGGGCCAGGATGCTCTCCAGCACGCGGGTGCGGCGCAGCACGATCTGCCGGAGCCGGCCGGGTTCACGGGGGTCCACGACGTAACAGCGCACCTGTCCGGGCGGGTCGCCGGGGGCGGGGGCGGACGGTTCGGCGAAGTGCAGGGGCGTCGGCGCGAGCAGGGTCGCGGGGTCGGCGGTGCTCAGATCCACGGGGGCGGTGCCGGCCCGCAGGAGGTGCACGTTCTCCACGGCGATCGCGGCGAGGGCACCGAGGGGGGTACCGGGCGCGAGCAGCGGCAGGCAGCCGTCGTCCGGGCCGTCGGCCACCGGGAGCGCGGCGATCTGGCCCGCCCAGCCGCGCGGCGTCGTCTTCACCGCGGCCCGGCCCACGATGCGCCACAGGTAGGCGGCACGTTTGCGCAACTGCTTGCCGGACCACGACTGGCCGTCGGCGAGCCGCCGTTCGATGTCCTCGGCGAGTGCGGGAGCGGCGCTGTCCAGGAACGCGCGCAGCACCGGGCTGGAGCACGCCGTGCGCCATGCCTGCTCGGCGACCCGCTGCTGCTCGGCCGTGACCTCCTGCCGCAGCCGGGACAGTGCCGCCTCCGCCGCCTCGGCGCCGCGCAGCAGGGCGCGGGCCTGCCCGGCGAGGTCAGCGGGCACGGCGGACGAGCGCTCCAGCAGCACGCAGTCCGGTGCCCCCGGTGCCGCTCCCGAGTGCAGCCGCCGCCGCAGCGCGAGTACGGCGCCCCGGTCGGCGGACGCCAGCGAAGGGTGCGGTACGACCTCGGCACCCAGCCGGTCGGCCAGCGACCGGGCCTGCGCGGCGAGCCGCTCGGTGGTGTCGGCGTGCCGGGCGGCACCGTCGAAAAGGTGCTCGGCGGCACCGGCCGTCCAGGCCGTGCCGGGCATGCCGCCCAGCCGCAGCAGCGCCGTGGCCCCGAGCGCGGTGTCGCGCGCGTCGGCCGGTTCGGCGGCTTGTGCCGGTACGGGCGTGGCCCCGGGTGACGTGTCGTATGTGCGGGCCGGTACGGCCGAGGTGCCGGGTGCGGTGTCGGGTGTGTGCGCGGGTCGGGCCGTGGTTCCGGGTGCCGTGTCGTGGCTGTCGTGCGTCGCGCGCGTCTCCTGCCTGTCTTGCTTGTCTTGCTTGTCTTGCCGGTCGGCTGGGCGGTCCGCTCGTGCCGGTACGTGTTCCATGCTCAGTCCGCCTCCTCCCGGCCGTCCGCGGCGAGTGCCTCGGTGAGCAGGCACTGGCGTACGGTGGGCAGCGCGCCCCGGTTCCAGTGGAAGATCACGTGGTGGGCGGCGGCCCGACGCGGACCGACCGTGGCCTCACCGGAGGCGAAGTAGTGGCTGTGCCAGCGCTCCGCGGCCCGCCCCACCGCCACCAGGTGCTCGCCGAGGACGTCCCGCCAGGCCTTCGGGAGGGCCTGGAGCCGGTCCTCGGGGCGCTGCTCCCAGTAGGCGCGGATCCCGGCGGCGGCCCGGCGCAGGTCCGGCTCGCCGAGGCCGCCCGGCAGCCGCCGGCCGGTCTCCTCCCGTACGACCTGCCAGACCCCGCGGTGCTCCCAGCCGACGATGCCGAGCCCGTCGAACACGGCGTGCAGCAAGGCCAGGGACACCCGCCAGCCGACCGGAGCGGGAGCACCGGCCACGGCGGTGTGCACGTCCAGCCAGGCCCGGGAGTCCGCGGTGAACAGCTCGTGCACCCAGGGCATGGAGCGCGGGCCGCCGAAGAGGTAGGTCTCCGGCTCGTACACACCGGCCACGGCCGGCGTCCCGGCGGCCCCGGTCCGTTCCGGCGTCAGGTGGCGCAGCAGGGCGGTGCGCAGTTCCGGTGCCCGGGACGGTTCCGCCGCGAGGAACCGTACGCGCAGCCCCGGGGGTTTGTGCATGAAGAAGAAGTCGCGGGCCTGCCCGGTGCCGAGCAACTCGCGTGCCGCCGTGGCGAGCCGGCCGTACGGTGGTGGCGTGACGGCCAGGTTGAGCTGGACCCAGCCGGCCTCGGGGGTGTGGGCGCGCAGCGCTTCGAGTCCGGCGGTCAGAAAGGTCCGCCGGGCCGCGGCGTACTCGGGGTCCTCCGCCGTGAGGGGCACGGTGCCCGACGGCTCGGTACGTACGTCGTCCAGGCAGTCGGCCAGTAACCGCTCGACCCGCACCATGCGACCTCCTCACCGGGAAGGGCAATCCACTGCTGTGATGTCCACGTCGCATGCGGTCCGAAGCACGGAAGCGAATTGGTCATATGATCAACAGGAGTGCGCGGGAGGTATGTCACGCGCGGCGACAGCCGGTCCGGCGCGCTGGTGTCACACCGGCGCCGCCGGTGACGGCCGGGCGAGTTCTCCCGGCTCGGTGACTCGCAAGTCGTCCCCGCTGACGAGCTGGCCGGCCCCTCGGCCGCCGCCGTGAACCGGGACGGCGGCGGGGCCGAAAACAGGTGGGCCGGGACGGCGCAGCGACGCGATCATGGACCGGTTCACCATCGCTTCTCAAGCACCGAGGGACCCGCCATGCCCGTACCCGCCGATCCGACCGTCCTGCACCCCATGCCCGGACAGCCTCGCGTGGTCCTGCTCAAGCCGCTGGTGAAGTCCCCGCTGATCGAGGTCGGGGAGTACTCGTACTACGACGACCCGGACGACCCCACCGCGTTCGAGACCCGCAACGTGCTCTACCACTACGGTCCGGAAAAGCTGATCATCGGTAAATTCTGTGCGCTGGGGACGGGGGTGCGGTTCATCATGAACGGCGCCAACCACCGTATGGACGGCCCTTCCACGTTTCCGTTCCCCACCATGGGCGGCTCCTGGGCCGACCACTTCGACCTGCTCACCGACCTGCCGAACCGGGGAGACACCGTCGTCGGCAACGACGTCTGGTTCGGCCACGGCACGACGGTGATGCCGGGCGTACGGATCGGACACGGCGCGATCATCGGCTCCGGCGCCGTGGTCACCGCCGACGTACCCGACTACGGCATCGTCGGTGGCAACCCGGCCCGTCTCATCCGCACCCGCTACTCCGACGAGGAGATCGCCCGGCTGCTCGCGGTGGCCTGGTGGGACTGGCCCGCGGAGCACATCACCGAGCACGTGCGCACGATCATGTCGGGCACCATCAACGACCTGGAGGCCGCCGCTCCGGGCGGCGGTCGGGCGTAGGGGCGGCGCCGACGGCCGAGCGCGCCATGCTGGAAGCGTGGCCGAGGTGGAACGCGACTGGTTCCAGCGGGTGTTCGCCGGCCGGGACGTGCCGCCGGCCTTCGGGGCAAGCAACCCGGACGGCTTCGCCCTCGACCCGGAACGCGGGCTCGACGAGGCGATGACCGTCTGGCGGGCGGAGGTTGCCCGGGGGCGTGCGGTGATCGACGGAGCGGCGCTGGACGGCTCCGGCCGGCTGCCCGAGCGGGAGGCCGGTCATGTCGGTGACCGGGGAGTCTCCCTGCGCTGGATCCTGGTGCACATGATCGAGGAGTACGCGCGTCACAACGGTCACGCGGACCTCATCCGCGAGCGGATCGACGGAGTCACCGGCGCGTGAGACATGCGTGCGGCGTAGGCCAGACCGCGCGAGCGCCGCGTAGGACAGACCCGCGAGCGCCCGGCAGCGTCTGCCGGTTCGCACCCGCGTCGTCTGCCGGTTCGGCACCCGCGCGCCGGTTCATCAGCCGTGGCACGCCCGCCTGCCTCAACCGATCGAGAAGGTGGTGCCGGGGGCGGCGTAGTCGACGGGGCCGGGGAACCGGGCCGAGGCGCGTCGTACCGCTTCGGCCGGGGTGAGGGTCGGGCCGACGTGGGTGACGAGCAACCGGCGCGCCCCGGCCGACCTGGCCGTGTCGCCGGTGTCCTCGGGAGTGTGGTGTGCCTGGGGGCCGTCGGCCGGGGCCTGGCTGCTCTCGGCCTCGCACAGCAGCGCGTCGCATCCCTTCGCCAGTCGTGTGAGGTTGGCGCACGGAGCGGTGTCCCCGGAGTAGACCAGCGACCGGCCCCCGGCCTCGATGCGCACGGCGAAGGCCGGTATGCCGTGCTCCACCGCCCGGGTGGTCAGCGTGAGACCGCCGACGTTCGCATGATGCCCGTCACGCAACTCGTGGAAGGCGAAGGCGGATTCGACGGGGCTGCGCTGCGAGGTGTTGGTCAGGAAGTGGGCCAGCCGGTCGGCGGTGCCCGGCGGCCCGTACAGGGGGATGGGCGCGTCGAACCGGACGTCGGCGAACAGCACCGCGTAGTACGCGGTGAGCAGATCCGCGCTGTGATCGGCGTGCAGGTGCGAGATCCAGATCGCGTCCACCTCGTCGAGCCGGACATGCCGCTGCAACTGCGCCAGTGTCCCGCTGCCCGCGTCCACCCAGAGGCGGGTGGCGCCCTGGGACACCAGGTAGCCGGAGCACGGATTGTCGACGGTGGCATGGGGCGTCGCGGAGCCCAGGACGGTGAGGTGAATCAGATCGCCGGTCATTCGCGGAGTCTATAGAGCGGATGATCTTATGAAAGCGTCAATTTCTTGTGCGCGGACAACCCGTGCGGATGACGCCGGTTCGCGTCACTTCGATGCGTCTGGGCGTGGATGCGGGCCAGTCGGGGTCGGCAGCAGCGGCGCGAAACGTGCCCTTCGAGACAATAAAGAAGATCATTCTTTAATTCGCTTTACATGGTGAACCGTTCCGCCCGGACAGCATGCGAAGGCAGCGCTTCCCGAGCGAAGGGAGTCGGCGGCATGGCCGACTGGAAGCAGATCAGCGGTGGGTTGACGCGGATCGCGGTGGGTTCGCGTACGAACGTGTGGGGCGTGAACTCGGCGGGGAACATCTACCACTACACCAACAACGACGCGAGTCCGTGGGTGCAGATTCCCGGTGGGCTGTCGGACATCGGGGCGGGTGCGGACGGCACGGTGTGGGGGGTGAACTCGGCCGGGAACATCTACCGTTACACCGGTGACCAGGGCTCCGGTCACTGGAAGCAGATCAGCGGTGGGTTGACGCGGATCGCGGTGGGTTCGCGTACGAACGTGTGGGGTGTGAACTCGGCGGGGAACATCTACCGCTACACGAACAACGACGCGAGTCCGTGGGTGCAGATTCCCGGTGGGCTGTCGGACATCGGGGCGGGTGCGGACGGCACGGTGTGGGGGGTGAACTCGGCCGGGAACATCTACCGTTACACCGGCGACCAGGAGTCTGGCCACTGGAAGCAGATCAGCGGCGGGCTGAGGGCGATCGCCGCCGGCTCCCGCACCACGGTGTGGGGCGTGAACTCGGCGGGGAACATCTACCACTACACCAACAACGACGCGAGTCCGTGGGTGCAGATTCCCGGTGGACTGTCGGACATCGGGGCGGGCGCGGACGGCACCGTGTGGGGTGTCAACTCGGCCGGGAACATCTACCGTTACACCGGCGACCTGCCCGGCTGACCGGGCACGGCGGCGCCCCGGGCCCCGTACGGGGGTCCGGGGCGCCGGTGACCGCGCAGTCCTCGCCGGGTGAGGTCAGCGCGCGGCGAGCAGGTCGAGTGTGTCGAGCACGCGGTTCGAGAAACCCCACTCGTTGTCGTACCAGGCGACCACCTTGACATGGCGGCCATCCACGCGAGTGAGGGCCGAGTCGAAGACGGACGAGGCCGGATTGCCCGTGATGTCGGACGACACGAGCGGGTCCTCGGAGTATTCGAGGATGCCGGCGAGCGGCCCCTCGGCGGCGGCGCGGTAGGCCGCCAGCACCTCGTCCCGCGACACCTCCCGGCTGACGGTGGTGTTGAGCTCCACGATCGAGCCCACCGGAACCGGCACCCGGATCGAGTCACCCGACAGCTTGCCGTCCAGATTCGGCAGCACCAGTCCGATCGCCTTGGCGGCGCCCGTGGTGGTCGGCACGATGTTCACGGCGGCGGCACGCGCACGGCGGGCGTCGCGGTGCGGACCGTCCTGGAGGTTCTGCTCCTGGGTGTAGGCGTGCACCGTGGTCATGAAACCGTGCTCGATGCCCGCGAGTTCGTCCAGCACCGAGGCCAGCGGCGCGAGCGCGTTCGTCGTGCAGGAGGCGTTCGAGACGATCGTGTGCAGGGCCGCGTCGTACGCCCCGGTGTTGACCCCGTACGCGAGCGTGACGTCGGCACCGTCCGACGGAGCGCTGACGAGTACCTTCCTCGCGCCCGCGTCCAGATGCGCGCGGGCCGCCTTGGCCGAGGTGAAACGGCCGGTCGACTCCAGGACGATGTCCACCCCGAGTTCGGCCCACGGCAACCGCGCCGGCTCCCGCTCGGCCAGCACCTTGATGCGCCGGCCGTCGACGACGAGCGTGTCCCCGTCGGCGCTCACCGGCCGGCCGAGCCGGCCGGCCGTCGTGTCGTAGGCGAGCAGTCGCGCCAGGACGGTGGGCTCCGTGAGGTCGTTGACGGCGACGACCTCCAGAGCGCTGTCGCGTTCGAGCAGCGCGCGCAGCACGTTGCGTCCGATGCGGCCGAATCCGTTGATGGCTATGCGGGTCATGAGTGCTCTCCTTCCGTTCGCCACCATCGTGGATCACCGCCTGCGCCCATGCCGACGGCGCGGGCGCCATGGTTCGCAAGGATCGCGCCAGACAGTGGGCCGGCCGTGTCCGCCCGTCGCGGCACCCCTCGGGCGGGCGGTGCGAGCCGGGTTTCCGGCACGGAGCGCACACTCGGTGCATTTCCTCAGATCTCGCTCAATTGTCGCCAACCTCGGCCGGAAGTGTGGTGTCGTTCTTCCCGGCACCGAACAGCCGCGTACGGCACGGTCGTCGCGGCACAGCACACCGCCCTGCTCTGGGCGCGAACGTACAGGGAGGGCGGATATGGCGAAGGTGGTGCACGCCTGGCTGGGCGACACGCGGATCACTTGTCAGGTCTGCCGAGGAGAGCTCTTCCGCGAGCGAGGCGTGAAGCTCAACAGCACCGGCATGGAATTCATGAAACTGGCCTGGGCGGACGAGACGGCGACGGGGCTGATCTGCTGGCAATGCGGGTATGTGCACCTCTTCGTCAACCGGGACATCGAGTTGCGCCGCGTCAAGATGTGACTTCGCCGTCCCCCGGCCGCCCGGCGAGCCGGGTCGCGAGGCGGTAGACGATCAGGGCGTCCCGGTACTCCTTCCCGGCGACGACTTCGTCGGGAAGGTTCGTGCGCTCGCTGCGGGACGTCGATGTCCGCTTCCCGGTGCCGGGGAAGCGGACCGCTGTTCGCGGTTCCTCCGTGAAGCGGAGGCGGTCGGCGCGGACGGTCGCCCGGAACGCGATGTCCCAGGGCGGATGGGCGGCGTCCGGAGCCGGGGCGCCGGCCGTTCAGGGCGGCTCGTCCCGCTCCCTGGGGGCGCGGCGGCGCACGGGACGGGGCGGCGACTTCCCGTCCTCGCCACGTGCTCGGCGCGCGCGGGTGCCGCCGTGACCGGGGACTGCCGGATTCCGGAACGCGTCGTCGGGCCCGCGCGTCCGGGCCCCTCCGGGGGCCGCGGCCCGGCGTACGCCACCACGCGCGGCGTCCGGCGCGTCGGTGACGGCGCCAGGTGCGTCTTCGACGACATCCGACGCGATCTCGGTGGCCTCCGGCACGTCTTCGACGACATCCGGCGCGGCCTCGGCGGCCTCCGGCACGATGTCGACGGCACCCGACGCGATCTCGGTGGCCTCCGGCACGTCCTCCACGGCACCCGCTGCTTCCCCGACGACGCCGGGTACGTCCTCGACCGCCCCGGTCACCCCGCTCACGGCGCCCGTCACAGTGCCCCCGGCCGCACGGCCCACGTCCCCGACGGCGCCCGCGGTACCCCGCCCGACGCCCTCCACCGCCGAGCCGGCGCCACGGCCCACCCCTTCCACCGCTGAACCGGCGCCCCGCCCTACACCTTCGACCGCCTGGCCGGCGCCACGGCCCACGCCCTCCACCGCCTGGCCGGCCCCGCGGGCCACGCCCTCGACCCCTCGGCCGGCGCCTCGGCCCACGTCCCGCACGGCCGACCCGGCTCCGCTGCCGAGGTCGGCGACCGCCCTGCTCGCGCCCGTACCCAGCTCGCCGACGGCCTGCCGCGCCCCGCTGCCGACGTCCCGCACGGCGGACCCCACCCCGCGGGTCAGCTCCTCGAGGATCTGCGGATTGCGGTCGAGCGTGGTGAGCACGCGGTTGATGATCGTCGCCACGTTGTCGAGCCGCACCTCCAGCCGGGCCTGCGCCTCCACCCCCGAGATGCCCAGATGCACCCGGCCCAGCGCGACATCGGCGCCCACGTTCAGCCTCAGCAGATCCAGCACCTCGGCCTGGAGCGAGACGTGCGCCCGCAGGTCCTCCACGTCCAGGTCGATCTGGTCTACCTTGAGCACCGGGACGTCGAGGAAGACATCGGGGTCCGCGTCGGCCGCCCTCCTCCGGACGGCGGGCTCCTCGTCCGGACCGGCCGTGCCGTCGTAGACCTCGTCGTCCGCGTCGGCCATATCGTCGTGAACCGCGTCGTCCGCGTCGGCCGTCTCCTCGTAGTCCTCGTCCTCAGGGGTGGCCGGGTCCTCCTCGTCGTACAGCCCGGGCTGCTCCTCGATCGGCCCCTCGCCGTCCTCGGCGCTGTCACGCATCACCGAGCCGCCTCCGCTGGTTCGCCGGATATTTGATCCCATTCTGCGGGGATATGTACCGGAGTGCTCGGCGCGAGGACGGCATTGGTATCTCCTTGGGCCCTGGTCGTTTTTTCGTCTTTGACCTATGGGGTGTTCCGGGCGTGCACTGGAAGAGCAGCCGACCAGCGGTGGGCCGAAAGCGCGAGTGAGGACTCACCCGCCAGGTGTCCGGGGAACCCGGGACCGGTGCCCCGCATGTTTCTCCGACACGGAAGGGCGATCATGGCCACGCACCACAAGAAGATGGATCCGTTCGCCGTCGAGGGCGACTTCTTCAGGATCAAGGACCTGCTCGAACCCGAGGAACGGCAGACGCTGGAGCGCATCCGCTCCTTCCTCGCCGACAAGGTGGAACCGACCGCCGGCGAGCTGTGGGCCCGTTCCGAGTCCCCGCTCCACCTGGTGGACGCGATCCGCGACCTGGGCATCACCGGCATCCCCGGCGACGCCCCCGGGATCACCGCGCGCAGCCCGCTGCTGAGCGGCCTGATCAGCATGGAGATGGCCCGCGTCGACCCTTCGTTCGCCACTTTCTACGGCGTGCACAGCGGGCTGGGCATGGGCTCCATCCGTGAGTGCGGCTCCGACGAGCAGCGGCAGCGCTGGCTGCCGCAGATGGTGGAGTGGCGCAAGATCGGCGCGTTCGGTCTGACCGAGCCGCTGGTCGGTTCCGGCACGGCCCGCGGACTGCTGACCACGGCCCGCCGTGACGGCGGTGAGTGGGTGCTCAACGGCGAGAAGCGCTGGATCGGCAACGGCACGTTCGCCGACCTGGTGGTGATCTGGGCCCGCGACGAGGCGGACGGGCAGGTCAAGGGCTTCGTCGTGGAAAAGGGCACTCCCGGCTTCACCGCCCGCAAGCTGGAGGGCAAGATCGCCCTGCGCGGTGTGCAGAACGCCCACATCGTCCTGGACGACGTCCGGGTCCCGGAGGAGAACCGACTCCAGCGGGCCGACTCCTTCCGCGACACCGCACGCGTCCTCAAGGTCACCCGCGGCGGTGTGGCCTGGCAGGCCATCGGCTGTTCGATCGGCGCCTACGAGGCGGCCCGCGCCTACGCGGTGGAGCGCGAGCAGTTCGGCAAGCCGATCGGGAGCTTCCAGCTCATCCAGGACCTGCTGTCCCGCATGCTCGGCAACATCACCGCCTCCCAGGCGATGGCGGTGCGGATGGCCCAGCTGCACGCCGAGGGCGCGCTGAGCGAGGCCCAGGCGGCCATGGCCAAGATGTTCTGCACCACCCGGATGCGCGAGACCGTCGCCTGGGCCCGCGAGGTGTTCGGCGGCAACGGCATCCTGCTGGAGTACAAGGCGGCCCGCTTCTTCGCCGACGCCGAGGCGCTCTACTCGTACGAGGGCACCCGCGACATGAACTCCCTCATCGTCGGCCGGGCGGCCACCGGGATCAGCGCCTTCGTCTGAGCCCCGCGCCCCGAGCCCTGGCCCCGAGGCCCCGCGCCCAGAGTCCTGTGTCCCGAGCGCTGAGCCCGTGTGGCTCCGCGCCCTGGACCCCGAGCCCACGCCCGCGCAGCCGCGCGCCGCCGGCCCTCCCTCACCGCAACCCTCCCCGTCCCGCACCGGGACGAGTCATTCCGCAAGGGGATGAGACCTTCATGAACCACCCCACCCCGGCATCCGGCACCCGCCCCCTCGACGGCCTGCGCGTCATCGACCTGGCCAGCGTCATCATGGGGCCCTACGCCTGCCAGATCCTCGGCGACCTCGGCGCCGACGTCATCAAGATCGAGTCGCCCGTCGGTGACGTGATGCGGCATGTGCACCGGCGGGACGCCGACACCATCGGGGCGCTGGCGCTCAACATCAACCGCAACAAGCGCAGTGTCCGGCTGGACCTGAAGACGCCCGAGGGCAAGCAGGCCGCGCTGGCGCTCATCGGCACGGCCGACGCGCTGATCACCAACATGCGCCCACGCGCCCTGCGCAAGCTGGGTCTCACCTACGAGGACCTGGCCGAGAGCAACCCGCGCCTGGTCTACTGCAACGCCCAGGGCTTCCGCTCCGACTCGCCGGCCGCCGACTACGCCGCCTACGACGAGGTCATCCAGGCAGCCTCCGGCATGGTCGACCTGATGCGGCGGGTCACCGGCCAGCCCTACTACGTACCCACGGCCATGGCCGACAAGGTCTGCGGCATGACCATCGCCTACGCCGTGCTCGCCGCCCTGCTCGGCCGGGAACGCACCGGCAAGGGCCAGCACGTCGAGGTGCCGATGGCGGACACGATGTTCGCCTTCACCCTGGTCGAGCACATCGGCGGCCAGGCGTACGAGCCCCCGGCCGGTCCCGTCGGCTTCCCGCGCTCCCTGGAACCGGGGCACGCGGCGTTCCCGACCAAGGACGGATACGCGTGCGTCCTGCCGTACAACTACCGTGACGCCGAGGCCTTCTTCACGTTCGTCGGGCACCCCGAGGCACTGGAGGGCTTCACCCCCGAGAACTTCCAGTCGAAGATCGGCGAGCTGTACGAGCTGCTCGCCCGGTACACCGGCGGGCACACCACCGCGGAGTGGGACGCGTTCTGCTCCCGGCACTCCATCCCGTTCGCCCCGGTCATGAACCTCGACCACGCCGGCGAGCACCCCTACTGGGTCGACGGGCACATGCTCGACGTGCAGCAGCACCCGCACGTCGGCGCCTACCGGGTGATCGGCGATCCCGTCCGCTACTCCGGCTCGCCCTCCGGGGTACGGCGGCCCTGCCCGGAACTCGGCGAGGACACCGCGTCCGTCCTGACCGAGATCGGCTACACCCCCGAGCAGGTGGCCGCGGTGACCGGCGAGGCCGACGCGGGGCGGTGAGGGAGAGGCGCACTGGGAGCGTACCGGGAGGCGTGGTCACGCTCCCGGACCCGGGCCGCCGGCGGACCGTGCCGCGCACGTCTCCCGCAGGATGTCCAGGAACACCCGGCAGGCCGGGGACAGGGGCTCCCTGCGGCGTGCCACTCCGAACGGGGCGCGCACGGGCGGGCCGAGGGGGCGGACGACCCCGCCCTGCTCCGCGATGCGCTCGGCGTACCAGCGGTCCACCAGAGCCGCGCCCGCACCGGTCAGCACCAGCGGGATGACGGAACCCAGACGCGGCGTGACGACACCGGCCCAGGAGCGCACCGCCCGCGCCGGCTCCCGGCCGTCCTGCTCGCGCCCCGCGCCCGGCTCGCGCCCGCTGCTCCGCCGATGCCCGGTGCCGTGCCCAACGCCTTCCTCGGTCCCGGTGCCGGCGAGGGCCCGGCGGATCGCGTGCCGGGCGGAGCCGCCGTGCAGGACCGCCACCAGCGGCATGGCGCTCACCTCGGCCGGCGACACCGGTCCCGGTGCGATGGCGGTGCCCGGCGCCATGGCCAGCCAGATCTCGTGGTGGCCCAGCTCCTCCGTCACCAGATCGGGAGCCGACGGCAACGGCAGTGACACCACGGCCAGTTCATGGCGCCCGTCGGCGAGCGCGTACACCAGCTCGTCGTCGTCGGACGCGTCCTCCACCAGCACGCCGACCCCCGGGTAGGCCCGGCGGAACCCGCCCACCGCCCGCGCCAGCGGGTCGGCCGTCACCGAGGCGTGCGCCACCAGCTCCAGGCGGCCGGCGCGCAGCGACGCCACGTCCGAGACCGCGCGGCCGGCCGCCCGGCGCGCCGCCAGCAGCCGCCGGGCCGGCTCCACCAGGGCCCGGCCCGCCGGAGTGGGGACGACACCGCGCGGCGTCCGCTCGAACAGCTCAACGCCCGCCTGCCGTTCGATCGCCCGTACGGTCTGCGATAGGGACGGCTGCGCCACGTGCAGCCGCCGCGCCGCCGCGGTGATGCCGCCGCTGTCGACCACGGCCAGGAAGTACTCGGCCTGCCGCAGACCGGTGAACGGCGCGCCCCGGCCCGGTTCACCCGGCAAAGGACCCACCCCCCACGTACGCTCCGTCGTCCGGTGCCACCGCCAGGCCGGCCAGCGCCCGGGCGGCCGGGGACAACCGGCCGTGCCCATGCGCCAGCCCGTACCGCTGGCGCAGGGGCGGATCGAGCCGGCGGACCCGCGCGCCCTGCCCGGCGGCCCACCGCGCCGCCTTCCCGGCGAGGAAGGACATGCCCGCCCCGGCCAGCACCAGCGGAACCACCATCTCCCGGTGCGCCACCTCGACGGTGAGCCGCAGCCGCACCCCGTGGGCCGCCAGATGGTCGCCCACCAGTGCGCGCTGACGGCTGTGCCCGGTGACCCCCACCGTCTCCCGGCCGGCCAGCCACCGGACCGGCAACGGGTCGGGCGGGGGTGGTTCGTCGGGCGGGAAGACGGCCATGATCTCGTGCTCGGCCAGCGCGCGCACCACGATGCCGTCCGTGTCCAGGGGGAGGTAGGCAAGGCCCACCTCGGCCCGGCCGTCCGCCAGCATGCCGGGCACCTCCGCGTCGCGGTCGGTGACCTGGACCCGCACCCGCACCTCGGGGTGCAGCCCGCGGAACCGCCCGAGGAGCGGGGCGCAGGGATCGACGGCCAGCACCGGCGTGGTGACCAGGTCCAGCTCCCCGGACAGCCCGCCGTCCGGACCGCCGATCACCTCGCCCGTCCGGCGCAGCTCACGCAGCAGCAGCCGCGCGTGGGGCACGAACGCCCGCCCCGCCGGAGTGAGGACGGCCCCCCGCCGCACCCGGCGCACCAGCGCCGCGCCCATCTCCTTCTCCAGGGTGCCCAGGGCCTGCGACAGCGACGGCTGGCTCACCCCGGCGGCCACCGCCGCGTGACCGAGGCTGCCGTGCTCGGCGACCGCGAGGAAGTACTCCAGCTGCTGACGGTTCACGCTCCGCACCGTACCCGGACCGGCACGCGATCCCCGCCGCAGGAGGCTAGTCCCGCCGGACGAAGGTGCGCCGGTACTCGGTCGGGGTGGTGCCGAGGATGCGCTGGAAGTGGGTGCGCAGGTTCGTACCGGTGCCGAGACCGACGTCGGCGGCGATCTGCTCCACGCTGCGTTCCGTACGCTCCAGCAGTTCGCGGGCCAGGTCCACGCGGGCCCGCATGACCCACTGCATCGGTGTGTACCCCGTGTCCTCGACGAAGCGCCGGGAGAGGGTGCGCGGCGAGACCGCCGCGTGCCGGGCGAGCGCCTTGAGGGTGAGGGGTTCGCCGAGCCGGTGCAGCGCCCACTCGCGGGTGGCGGCGAACCGCTCGCCGAGCGGCTCGGGCAGGCTGCGCGGCACGTACTGCGCCTGACCGCCGCTGCGGTAGGGGGCCGCGACCAGGCGCCGGGCCGCGTGGTTCGACGCGGCCACCCCGAGGTCCCCCCGCAGGATGTGCAGGCACAGGTCGATGCCCGAGGCGGCACCGGCCGACGTCAGCACGCTGCCCTCGTCGACGAACAGGACGTTCTCGTCGACCCGGACCAGCGGATGCTTCGCCCTGAGCGCCCGGGTGTAGTGCCAGTGGGTCGTGGCACGCCTGCCGTCGAGCAGGCCCGTGGCGGCGAGCGCGAAGGCGCCCGTCGAGATGGCGGCGAGCCGCGCGCCCCGGGTGTGGGCGGCGAGCAGCGCCTCGACCACGGCGGCCGGCGGGTCTTCGCGGTCCGGGAACCGGTAGCCGGGGATGAAGACGGTCTCGGCCCACTCCAGCGCGTCGAGGCCGTGGGCGACGTGGTACGACAGGCCGTCACCGCCGGTCACCAGGCCGGGCGCGGCGCCGCACACCCGCACCTCGTACGGCATGCTCGCCCGGGTCGTGAACACCTGGGCGGGAATGCCGACATCGAGCGGCTTGGCTCCTTCCAGCACCAGGACGGTGACACGACGCATACGGGAGGACGGCACGGGAACAGGGTACGAGCCGCCGCCTCAGCGGGAGCGGGCGGGCTGTTCGGAACGGAAATCGACGTGACCCGCGGGGAGTTCGCCGGTACGGGCGCGAGCGTGGAACGAGGGCCGGAGGCGGCCGGTCAGCGCCAGGAACGCGACGAAGGCGCCGGTGGCGACCCAGCCGGGCCAGCCGGCCATGCCCATGTGCAGCGGATCCAGGGCCGCCGTGGGATCGGCGAACTCCTTGACCATGCCGACACTCATCGAACTGACGAACGCGTGCCCGATGACGGCGGGCACGACCGACCCCGACCGCAGCCTGAGCCAGGTGAAGACCGGCAGGATCAGGACGCAGCTCACCAGCATGGCGGGCACCGACACGTACCAGGGCCGGCCCGGGTACTGGCCGCCCATCAGCAGCGTGGGCAGATGCCACAGGGCGAAGGCCGCGCCGGTGACCGCGTACGCCCGGACCAGGCTCCGGCCGCCGCCGTCCCCCGCGAGACGCGGGAAGAGGTATCCCTGCCAGCCCAACTCCTCGCCGAAGAACAGCGGGAGCGACACCAGCATGCCCAGCACGGCCCCGGCCGCCCAGCCGCCGAGCCCGCTCCAGTGCACGCCGCCGAACGGGTAGCGGCCGGCCAGGGTGCCGAGGGCAAGGGCGGCCGCCGTGAGCCCGCACGGGACGGCGAAGGCCGTCAGGCACGCCAGTGCGGTACGTCCCCACGGTCTCGGCCACCGCAGGGCGAGCGTGTCCCGTACCCGGCCGCCGCGCTCGACCCGGTGGACGACGAGGATGGCGGCGAGGGCGGGTGCGAGCATCGCGGCCGCGATGCACACCTCTTGCAACGCACCGGTCGCCTCGCGTGCGTCACCGCGGTGGTAACCGCCGAGCAGCAGCGGTGACATGGCCGCCCACATGCAGAGGTAGGCGACGCCGAGGTAGACCAAGAGGCCGCGCCGCCCCTTCACGACGGGCAGGAAGCTTGTGGAGAGTGTCATGCCGGGGGACGCTACGGGGTCGTGCGGGGGCGCGGAATGCGGCTGGGGCACGTATCGGTGGTGGCTTTGACACCACCCCCGGCCGGGGGTTCTCCCGCTCTGGGGAAGGCCGTTGCCGGCCCCGGGAACGATTGTGCCGATGCCATCCGCGGTGACTGTGCCGCCGGGTCCGAGGGGCGGCGGAGGGCGCTCACCTCCCCGTCGGCCTCGGCGGCCGGACCAGCCGTAGAGCCTTCAGGACTCCCGCGGCCGGGGCCGCCAGCCGCCGGTGACTTCCTTGACGGGCTTGTGCGGGAAGCGGCGCTCCGCGTACCGCTGCGCGTCGGAGTCCGGCAGGACGTACAGGGTCTCGGCCTTGTCCTGGAGCGGGCGCAGCACCGTGTCCATGAACCCCTTGCGGTCGTCGAGGTAGGGGCCGAGGACGTCCTCACCGGCGGGGCAGACGGCCACGCAGTAACCGGACTTGTAGTTCGGCTTGAACGCCAGGCTCTGCCACATCGACGCGTTCTCGGGATCGGTGACGCGGGAGCGGAAGTCGGTGGCGTCCGCGCTGTCCGCCACCGTCTGCGCCCAGTCGGTGAACCCGCTCATGAACTCCCGGTAGTTGTGCGTGACGCAGGCCATGAAGTCGAAGTCGCCGTCCTTCGTGAGGGCGCCGACGGGGCAGGCGGCGACGCACAACTTGCAGTCGATGCACGGGTTGTGGTCCAGCGGCTGCCCGTAGGCGCTCACCTCCGCGTCCACCAGCACGGTGGCCAGCAGGACGAAGGAGCCGAACTTCGGGTGGATGACGTTGCGGTGCAGCCCCATCACGCCGAGGCCCGCCGCCACGGCGACCGTCTTGTGCGCCACCACCCAGATACGGCCCGGGAACCGCTCCATCTCCTGCGGGAAGCCGGCCGACGGGTTCAGCGCGCGGTAGCCGGCGTCCTGCAGGGCCCGGGTGACCGCCCGGGCGGCGTGGTTGATCTGTTCGTCGGCCTGGTGGAACTCCTGGTTCGCCACGCTGCGGGCGGGCGAGCGGTAGTTGTCGCGGTTCATCCGCACCACGAGCGAGACGAGGGTGCGGGTGCCCGGGAGGGCGGTCAGCGCGTGCTCGCGTTCCCCGGCGAGGTCCGGGTGGCCGAGGCTCACCGCCGCGGCGTCGTCGGCACCGGCGGCCAGGCACAGCTCCCGCAGCCACTGCGCGTCGATCACCTGCGGGGGCTCGTCCGCCGCTCCGGAGTCCCGGCGGGCGAGGACGGCCCGTACGGACGGATGGCCGGCGAGCTTCGCGGGTAGCTTCGGCCGCCCGGCTCCCTCCGTGACATGTGGTTCGCGCATCCCGGCACGCTCCCTGTGAGTCGGACTGTGAGTTGGATTTTCAAACTCACTATGCCGGGCGAGGGGACCGGTCGGCAAGATCCCCCGCACCGGGAGACTGGTGTCACGGGGACGGGAGCAGCAGCACCGTGTTGGAGACCGCTCCCGCCGCGGTGTTCACCGGCGCACCGGAGGCCGTCCCGGGGCTCCCGTGACGGACGTAGGCGCCCGCCGTGCGGCCGTTCACCAGGAACGGGGAGACGACGAACGGCACCCGGGCCGTCTCCCGCGTGCCGTCGGCACTCCGGACATGCATCCACGTGGTGTCCGGCACGATCCGGTGCTGGAGGACCAGCGTCTCCTCGCGGGACCGCCGCGCCAGCAGGCCGGCCCAGTCACCGGCGGCGACCTCGACACCGGCGACGAAACCCGTACCGCCGTGGCCGCGCGACGGCTTGACGACGAGACCGGCCCGCTCCCGCACGGCACGCGCCAGGACGTCCCGGCGCCGTTCGGCGGACTGCCCGGGGCCCAGCCACGCCGTCCACGGCACATGCCCCAGGACCAGCGCCCGGTCCTCGGGCGCGTACAGGTCCAGATCCTCGTGCATCCAGGCCAGCACCTGCTTGGCGCTGAGCAGACACGCCGCTTCCGGCACGAACAACCGCACGCTCCGGGCCCGTACCGCCTCGCGCAGCACACCCAGGGCCGCCGTGTCCGCCACCACGGAACCGACGAACTGATTGAAGACCACATCGACGCGGTCCCCGCCCACCCACAGCCCGGCGGCGCCACCGCGCACCTCGGACAGGTCCGCGACCGTCACCTCCAGCCCCACCGCCTCCGCGGCCTCCGCGGCCGGCCGCAGATAGCGGCGCAACGCGCCGGCGCCGCCGAGCTTCGCCGCGATACCCGAGGCCGCCCGCCAGGTCGGCACCAGCACCCGGCGGCGCCCGCCGCCCGGCACCGGCTCCGGCACCGCTCCGGCGAGGGCCACCGCTCTGGCGCGCAGGGTCGAAGGCGGCTCGGCCGGTGCGCCGTCCGGCCAGCCGCGGGCGAACGCCGCGGCGCGCCGCTCCAGGCCCGGGACACCGTAGACGTTGGGACCGGTGTTCAGCTCCACGAACCAGGGCCTGCCCCCGGCCACCAGCGCGTCGGGACGGGCCACGCGCAACAGCGCGGGGTCGGACAGCGGCTGCGCCGGGTCCAGAAGCCGCGGCTCACGGTGGTCGTCCAGCGCCCGGCACAGCTCGCCGGCGGTCCCGGCCCGGCGCCGGCAGGCGAGGAGCGCGCACCGCAGCACGCCCGCGGCCAGCTCGCCGAACCGCTGGTAGTCCGCCTCGGCGAAGACCAGCGGGCGCAGCGCCTCCCAGCGGCTCGGCAGCGCGTCGAGAACCCACCAGTCGGCCTCGGCGGCGCGCCGCATCAGTTCCGAGCGGGCCCCGCCGGGCAGCCGGGGCCACAGGTCGCACAGGGTCACATCCGGGCCGCGCTCCACGTCCGCCTCCCTCCCGCTTCCCATCCTGCGGGAGCGCCCGGCGCCGCGCCCGCGCGGGCTACGCCGACGTCCGGGCAGGGGGCACGGCACATCCGGGCCGTCCCCGCGTATGCCGCCCTCCTGCCGGAGCGCTCGGTGCCGAGCCCGCGTGGGCTACGCCGTCGGCCGCACAGGGACACATCCGGGCCGTCTCCGGGTCCGCCTCCCTCCCGGCGGAGCGCTCCGCCCCGTGTCCATGCGGGCTACGCCGTCGGCCGCACCAGCGCGCCCGGCTCGTCGGCCGGCGCCGCCGCCGGCGTGCGGACCATCAGGTAGGTGCACACCGCCACCACGGCCGTGGCCACGGCCCCCGTGTACAGCGCCGCGTGCAGACCGTCGAGGAACGCGGCGTGGAACCAGCGGCGCACCGCACCGGCGCCCGGACCGGCGAGCGCCGCCGCCGGCCCGTGGGCCAGGGCACGGTCGGCCAGCGCGGTCGCCTGGTCCGCCGGGAGGACGGCCTCCGCCTGGCGCAGGAACGAGTCCCGCATCCGGGAGTTGAGTACCGCCCCGAGCGCCGCCACGCCGGTGACACCGCCGAGTTCGCGCAGCGTCTCGGCGATCGCGGTGGCCATGCCGGCCCGCGGGCCGCGAACCCGCTGCACGACGATGACGTTGACCGGTACGAACGTCAGGCTCACGCACACCCCGATGACCGGCAGGACCCAGCAGTACTCGGCGTAGCGCGCGTTCTCCCCGTACCCGGCGAGCCCCGCCAGCGCGAGCGGGCACAGCGTGACGCCGACCAGCAGCGGCCGGAAGGCGCTCCGGCGCGCGGACAGCCTGCCCGCGACGGGGCCCGTGACCACGATGAACGCGGACGCCAGCAGGAAGACGAGGCCGGCGCCGGCCGGCGACCAGCCGAGGATGTACTGGAGGTACAGCGACAGGAAGAAGATCGCCCCGAACAGGGCCAGGCTCGTGGAGAAACCGGCCAGCGCGGCCACCGCGCAGAGCCGGTCGCGGAAGAAGGACAGATCGATCATCGGCTCGGCGGCGCGCGCCTCCACGGCCAGCAGGGCGGGCAGCGCCAGCCCGGCCGCGGTGAACCCGGCCAGGACGGCCGGGTCGGTCCAGCCCTCCGACGGCCCCTGGATGAGCGCGAAGATCAGCCCGCCGACGCCGACGGCCGCCAGCGCCTGTCCGGGCAGGTCCCAGGGGCGGCTGCGGCACGGCGGCGCGTACGGCAGGAAGAACGCGCCGAACAGCAGCAGGCACACGCCGATCGGCACGTTGATCAACAGCACGCTCTGCCAGCCGAACCGCTCCACGAGCGGACCGCCGATCACCGGGCCCAGGGCGAGCCCCAGGCCGGACGCGGCGCCGCGCAGCCCGAGCGCCCTGGCCCGGGTGGCATCCTCGGGGAAGACCTGCCGCAGCAGGGCGGCGCTGGACGGCAGCAGGGCCGCGCCTCCCGCGCCCTGGACGATCCGGCCGGTGACGAGCATCGCCCAGCTGTCCGCCGTCGCCCCGAGCGCCGACCCCAGGGTGAACGCGGCCAGTCCGGCGAGGAACAGCCGGCGCCGCCCCAGCCGTTCCCCGACGATGCTGCCCGGCAGCAGGAAGGCCGCCAGGACCAGCGTGTACGAGGCCACGACCCACTCCAGGCCGCCGACGCCCACGGCCAGGTCCCTGCCGATGTCGGGGAGCGCGTTGTTCATCGCGAGGTTGTCGAGCATGACCATGAAGACGGCCACGGACTCGACGACGAGCACGGCACCGGGGCGGCAGCGCCTGGATCGGGGCACGGCGGGGGCGGCGGCGGGCGAGGGCGGGCCGGTACGCGGCAGGGACATGGCGTCGTCCAGACGGGGAGAGGGGCGGGGGTACGGGTCGGTAGCGCGGGCCGAGTGGTTCCGGGCCGGCGGATCAGGGTTCGGCGTATTCGAGTGGGGTGGAGCGGACCGGGCGGATACGGGTGCGGTGGAGCGCCCCGGGCGGTTCGGGCCGACGGATCGGGCCGGGCGGATCCGGGCGGTGGGGAGGGTCAGGGGGAGTCGGTCGGTGGACCGGGTCGGACGGAACCGGTCAGCGGACTCGCTCGGCGCGGAGCCGCGGTACCCGGTCGAGAGCCCGGGCGGGATGGCGGTGACAGCCGTGCCCTTCCCGCCGGGCGCGGTGGGCGGGCTCCGGACACTGTCCGGAGAATTCCGCGCCCGAACCGGACTGATGGGCGCCTCGCCCGGGGAAAAGGACTGCGATCACCTGGCAAAAGGTACGCGTTCCGCGCCGGAACGCAGGCCGATGACGGCGAAGATCACTGACAGAGGTGAGGCGCGTACCCGGGCGGGCATCATGCGGATGATCGGACAACCTGCGGCAATGTCAGGTGTGTTGATCGAGAGTGATCGGACCAAGCGCCGTACGGGACAAACGCGATCACGATAATGACGATGGCCTGTTCTCCCGGAGCAATTCTGCCCAGGGTCGGTTCCCTCTTTCTCGCATAGGGCTGGCAGCGACTCCTGTTCGGCGGGCCGGGGGCCGACGGCCGCCGGCGAGGGATTCGCGGACCTCGGCTATCGCCCGGGGAAGCTGTTCGCGGTGATCGCCGGTCTCTCCGAGTTCCACGGCGGCCTCGGCCTGGCGGTCGGACCGTTCACCCCGCTCTCGGCCGCCGCGCTGGTCGGAGTGATGATCGACGCGATGGCGACGGTGACCGGGGCGCACGGCCTGTGGGGATCGGACGGCGGCGTCGAGTACAACGTGGGCATCGCCGTCGTCGCCCTGACCGTGGCCGGGACCGGCCCGGGCCGACTGGCCCTCGGCCGCTACCTCCCTGGCGCGCCGGTGGCCGGCCCGCAGCAGGCGTCGCCCTGGTACTGGGAGGCATCGGCGCCACGATCACACTGAGCGTGTGAAGGCCGGTGACCTGAGCCTGTGAAGGTCGGTGGCCGGGCGGCCGTTTCCGGCATGTCCCCGGCCTGACCGATGCCGGCGACGGCACGCCGTACTCGCACCACTGCCGATCAGAGCTGGGCGCGCACCCACCGCGGGTCGGGGTTGACGTACGGCCGGCCCGCCACCACCACCGTCGGCACGGTCTCGGCACCCCCGTTGACCGCCCGCACCGCCGCCGCGCCGGCCGGGTCACGCCAGATGTCGACCCAGTGCAGCCGACGGGCGTCCCGGCCCAGCCGGAACCGCAGACGCAGGCAGTACCTGCACCCCGCCCGCCAGTAGACGACCGGTCGGCCGTCGACTGTGCTCAGCTCCCGTGCCTCCACCGCACCGACCGGCCGCGGAAACACCAGCGGGGAGTGCACCACCGCGAGCAGCGCGAACACCAGCCACATCGCGACGGCCGGTCCCACGGACCCGTCCACGGACCGTACAACCGCGACGAGCGAGCCGCAGCCGATGAACAGGAGGGGCAGCAACCAGGGGCGCATCATGATCAGGCAACCTATCAGGGCGGGTTGAGCGGGCCGGGCAAACAGCTTTCCGTGGTCACTTCGCGCGGGCGATGCCCTCGACGGGCGGGACGAGCGAGAGGCCGTGGCCCGGGTGATGCGCGACCGCCGGGATGCTCGCCGGCGAAACCCTGCGGCACTCGAAAGGGCTGACGTACGCGGCCGTGAGCGGGGTCAGCCGGTGTGGCCGAGACGAGCGGCGTCGTCGTACGACTCGCGGGCCTCGACGAGTTCCTCCCAGTGCTGCTCGGCCCAGGCGCGGGCGACCGCGATCGGTCCGAGCAGGCTGCGGCCCAGCGGGATCAGCTCGTACTCCACGTGCGGAGGGCCCTGTGCGTGGACGGTGCGCTTGATCAGACCGTCCCGCTCCAGGGAACGCAGCGACTGGGTGAGGACCTTGGGCGTGACACGCCTGAGCGGCACCCGCAACTCCGAGAACCGGCGCGGTCCGTGTTCAAGACAGCGGAGACGAGATCGAGACGCCCCGCCACCACCAGGCGGTGGCCGGAGTCCGGGAGCAGTCGCCGGCGACGCCGTCATGACCCCCGGCGACCCGGAGCACGCCGTCCGGTACGGCCTCCTGCCGCCGGACAGATGGCGGGCGGGCAGGCACCCACGGTGTTCGAGGAGCAGTCACAGAACAGGGGCTGGGCACCGCCGACGCCGTGTCTGCGGCGCGCCCGCCCGGGAGGACCGGCCGCCGACGCCCTCCGTGCGCCGTTGCTCCGGGGCCTGTCCGCCCCCTCCGGGGCACCGCTTCCCGAGCCTCCCGGCAGGTGGCGAGCCGTCCCGTGGCCACCACCGCCACCAGGGCCGATGCTCATGGGCATGACGCGGAGCGGCCCGCACCGGGCCGAGGGGGCTCGGGTCGGTGCGGGCCGCTCTCGGCGACTTCTCTTTGGGGGCTGGTCAGACCGCCTTCGTAGGCTGCCGGGCGGGTTCGGGAATGAGGGGTGCCGCGGTGGTGGTCCGGCGTGGTGGGGCCAGTGCGGCGAAGATGGCCACCGCGCCGATCGCGCACACCGCGGCCGTTCCGTACAGGGCGAGGTGAAGGGCGTGGGTGAAGGCGTCGGCCCGCACGGCCGAGCCGCCGCCGGACAGGTCGCCCGCGGCCACCCGCGCGGCCAGTTCCCGTGATCCGACACGGGTTTCGATGAGACTGACCAGGACCGCGCCGTACACGGCGATGACGATGGCCTCGCTGCCGATGCGCATGGTGTTGAGGAACCCGGTGGCCATACCGGCTTGTTCGGGCTCTACAAGGCTCATCGCCGCACCGTCGCCCACGCCGAACGACATCCCGGCGCCCAGCCCGGTCATCAGCAGCGGACCGGCGATCACGGCGACGGAATCGCCGGGGCCGATCGCGGTGAGCCACGCGTTTCCGCCGGCGAACATCAGCAAGGACGACGTGATCAGCGTACGGGCGGACACGCCCCGGTTGACCAGGGCCCCGGCCGGCGGCGGGGTCAGCAGTACCGGCGCGGTCAGCAACAGCAGGACCGTTCCCGCGCGTTGGGCGGAGAAGCCGCTCGCCCCCACGAGATAGGTGGGCAGGTACGTCAGCAGCGTCACGAAGCCGAACGTCGTCACCACGGGCACCATGCACAACGCGAAGAACCGGCGGTTCCGCACCAGCGTCAGATCCAGGACAGGGGCCGCGGAACGCGACTGCAGGAAGACGAACAGCACCAGCAGTCCCGCGCCGCCGGCGAGCAGCGCCGCCACGCCGGGACTCGTCCAGCCCCATTGCGGGCCCTGGACCGCGCCCAGGACGAGCAGGCCGAGGCCCGCCACGAACACCAGCGCGCCGGTCGCATCCAGCCGGGGACGCCGCGGGGCGCGGGACTCGGCGACGAACCCGACACCCGACAACGCCACGACGAGCAAGACCGCGTGCATCCCGAACGTGGCGCGCCAGCCGAGCGTGCCGACCAGCCACCCCGACAGGGTCGGCCCCACCGCCAGCCCGACACCGGCGGCACTGCCGAGGGCCGCGAAGGCACGGGTGCGGACGGCACCGTCGAAGGTCGTCGCCAGGATCGCGCCACCGCTGGCCAACACCCCCGCCGCGCCGATGCCCGACAGGGCGCGGGCGAGGTCCAGCAGGACGACGCCGGGTGCGACCGCCGCGGCCAGCGAACCGACGGCGAAGACCGCCGATCCGGTCGCGAAGATCCGCCGGCGCCCGACCAGGTCGGCCGCGGACCCGGCGACCAGCATGAACGAGGCGAACGTCAGGTTGTAGGCGTTCATGACCCATTGCAGGGGCGCGCCCGCGGTGTGCAGGTCCTCGCCGATGCCGGGCAGTGCGACGGCCGCACCGGAGATGGACATCGGCACGGTGGCGAAGGCGAGCAGGACCACGGCCAGCGTGATCGCCGGACGTGGTCGGCCCGCGGAATCGGTAGTCACGACGGAGGGCTCCTCCAGGAGACGGCAAGAAATGGCACCGAACGGCCACTTGGGCGACAGTGCCACTGAGTGGCATTAGCTGTCAAAGGGCAACCGCGTCCGGGTGGTAGGCTCATCGTGTGAGTGACGATCTGCGCGAACTGCCGCTACGGGAACGGAAGAAGCTGCGCACGCGCCGGGCTCTGGCCGAGACCGCGCTCCGTCTGTTCACCGAACGCGGCTATGACGCCACCACGCTCGACGACCTGTGCGACGCGGTGGAGGTGTCCAAGCGGACCTTCTTCCGGAACTACCGGTCCAAGGAGGACGTCGCGCTCGCCGCCGACAGCGACCTGTGGTCGGCGTATCTGGACCGCGTGGCCGCCGCGAAGCTGGACGGCCCGCTCCTCGAAGCGCTCCGAGTGGCCCTGAACGCCACCCTGGAGGACATGGACCCGGACTGGGAACGCCGGTTCCTGGCCACCCGTGAGCTGTCGGAGTCCGTTCCGGTACTCCAGTCGCACAGCCTGGGGTACTGCCAGGACACCACCCTGGCCATGGTCGAGACGCTGGCCGGCCGTTCCGGCGCCGGCGTGGACGAGACGTGCCTCCGGCTCACCGTGGAGATCTTCGTCGCCTCCTGGCGCACGGCGTGCCTGCGCTGGACGGCCGAGGGCGGTCAGGGGGGCCGCGACGGCCTGACGGACCTCATCGAGCGGACCTTCGCCCTGCTCCCCGACGCCCTCACCTGCGCCGCCTAGGCTCTGCCGACCCTGCGACGGCAGACGGCAGACGGCAGACGGACGCCTGACGCGCGACGGCGAAGGGGCCGCCCTCCGTCCCCGGGCCCGGAGCGGAGTGGCGAGCCTCCGCCCCGGCCCGGCGACATGCGCGTCACGCTCGCCTGGACGCACGAGCGCTGACGTGGCGCGTCAGGTCCGGCGCCGGGTGTGGTCGCCGACGAACGAGTGGGCGTGCGTGTAGCGCTTGACGCCCGGGTCACCTCCCGAGGCGGCTTCCTGGGAGGCGGCGTCGGTCCATTCCGTGACGACGACGGTTCGCTCGCCGTCGGACGTCACATGGAGGTGCGCCCCGAGCAGGCCCGGCGAGGGAGCGGTCGCGGCGTCCGCGTCGCCGGCCGCCACCGTGCGTACGGCGAAGAGGCCGGCCGGGCTGTGGGCGTCGTGAACGACGCTGCGGGTGAGGCGCGTCCGGGTGAGCCCGGGGCGCTCGATGCCGGGCACCAGCGCGTCGACGCGGCCGACGACCTCGGTGCGCCGGGCGCGGGCCCAGGCCAGATGCTCCTCGTCGCTGGTCCACTGGGCGTAGAAGAAGAGGCCGGTGCCGTCCAGGGCGAGGAAGACGTGCTGCGCCAGCCGCCCGGGGGGCGCCTGTGCCGCCGTCCACTCGTGGAACAGGGCGTCGGCGGCCGTGCGTGACCGCTCGGCGGTTCCGGTGAGCCACTCGCTCATCAACGTCGTACCGGCGGAAGGGTGCTGGAGGTCCCGCAAACGTGTCATGAACGATGACTCTGATACCTCAACTGCCCTTGAGGTCAAGGTCGAGTTCTGTCCACCCCTTCAGTGGTCCTCTTCCCGCGCGGACACCCCGGAGAGAAATCTCTCGCGGTCGACGACGGCCCGGTCGATCTCGCCGGTCGCGACGAGGTGGCCGGAGTCGTCGACGGCACGGACCGGGAAGGTGAGGCGTCGGCCGTCCACCGACGGCGGCTCGGCGCTCACCCGCACCCGCGCACCCACGCGGGAGGCACGCAGATGCCTGACGCGGACCCCGGTCCCCACGGTCGTCTGGCCGGCCCGGGTGAACGGCGCGGCGGCCCGCACGGTCGCCGCCTCCAACCACGCGATCAGCCGCGGGGTGGACAGCACCGGCACATCGCCGCTGCCCATCGCCACGGCGGTGTCGGTATCGGTCACCTCATGATGCATGGCAGCACGCTATCGCCGCGCGGACGCGACCAGGCCGCCTCCCCCTCGCCGCCCGGAGTCACGGAGATCACCCTCGCGGGAAATGCGAGAGACGGCTCTGTAAGAGGCAAACCCCGGCCGCACCACTCGGCTAACATGATCGAACTCATGACGAGCGCACCCAACGCTCGTCATTCACCGGAAAACCGTGCTATCCGGCGCGAAAAGACACCTAAATATACAACAACTAACAAATCGGCCAGAGAATTGATACCTATACCAACACGGGTAATACCCCGAACAAAGGGCGGAACCGAGGTCCCCCTGTGGCGCCGACCACGGGTGATCCTCTGGACCGCGGCGGCTGTGACAACTGTCGGTTTCCTGGTCGCACTGGAGATCACCGCCCATCACTACGGTCTGCGGGGACCGCTCACCACCGAGGCGCGAGAGCTGATATACCCGCCCAAGTCGGGATTCCTGCTGTACGCCAGCATGGGCCTGATGATGGTGGTGCTCACCTGGCGGCAACGGCTCATCGCCGCGGGCGTCGCGGTCGGCATCGACGTCGTCTTCCTGCTGGTGCGCTGGGCGTCCGGCTTCCACTACGACTTCGACGAGGGCCACCCCTTCGGCAACGGCGCGCTGTGGGTGCTCCTGGGCTCCGCGGTCTTCGCCGTCGCACGCCGCACAGGACAGGAGCGCGCCCTCCTGCTGAAGGGCGTCGGACTGGGCCTGCTGCTCATGGCCGGCCGCAAGACCGGTGACACCTGGCTGCTCATCACGTCCAAGAGCCGGCCGATGGTGCTCGACCAGTACGTAGCGGTCGCCGACCACGCGCTGGGCAACCCGTCGTGGCTGGTCGGCCGCCTGGTGAACGCCAGCGGCCCGGTCGGCACGCACCTGCTCGACTACGTCTACGCGCAGCTCGCGGTGGCCGCGGTCGTCGTCGCCCTGTACCAGCTGCGCAACGTGGCGACCGAGCGCCGCTTCCCCCGCCACCACCTGGTGCGCACCTTCCTGGTGATCGGCCTGCTCGGCCCGGGCATCTACATGATCTTCCCCGTGGTCGGCCCGATCTTCGCCTACGGCCCGGGCGCCTCCGGCACCGGCGGTCTGGAGTGGGCGGCGGCCAACCTCTGGCCGCACACACCGACGCCCATCGCCACACCGCACCCGATGCTGTACGACGGGATCACCCCCCGCAACTGCATGCCCAGCCTGCACACGGCCTGGGCCACCGCCATTTTCATCCACTCCCGCAAGGGCCCGAGAATCCTGCGGTACGGAGGCGCCTTCTGGCTCATCGCCACGCTCGCCGCGACCCTGGGATTCGGCTACCACTACGGCGCCGACATCGTGGCCGGTGTGGTGTTCACGCTCACGATCGAGGCCGCGCTGCGCTCGCAGGCACGGGGCTGGGACCGGTCGGGGACGCGACTGGTCGCCCACGGCGCGACGGTCTTCGTGGCACTCCTGGTGGCGTACCGCTACCTGCCCATGGAGATGGCCCGGCTTCCCTGGCTGTTCGGGCCGCTCGTCATTCTGGCGATGCTCTCGGTGATCTACGGCTACCTGCGGACCACCTCGCGGTGGGAACCGAAGCCCGTGCCGGCGCCCCGAGCGGAGCCGCAGCCCGAACCGGTGTGAGCCATGGCGCGGCACCGGACGCACGAGCCCGGGGTCGGCACCGGGACCGCGGCGACGGCGACCGCCGCCGGCCGGATCACCGACCCCGGCGGTCGCCGCGATCAGCGCACGGCCGTCGAGCGCCTCCGCGTCACGCCCACGACGACCGTCGCCCGACCCCCGCGACCAGCGGTCCGAGCCCGCCGAAGACCAGCGGCAGCGGCGGCGCCCCGCACCGTGAACAGGACTCTTCGGCCTCAGATACCCAAGTGCGAGAGCACCGTACCCATCGCGCGGGTGACCGCCTCCCGGGACTCGTCCGTCGGGCCGTGCAGCTCGAAGCCGTGGGCGCCGTGCGGTACGTCGATGATCTCGACCGGGGTCCCGGACTCCTGCGCCGCGCCCAGGAACCGTTCGACCGTGGCGGCGATCTGCGGGGTCTCCAGGCCCGCCCGGGTGAGCAGGAGCGGTGGCGGCTCGGCCCCGCCGGCCCGGAGCGCCTCGGCCGGGCGGAAGCGCGGCGGGACGGCGCCCCAGCCGGGCAGCGGGGCGAGGACGGGGTAGGTCAGGGCGACGCAGCGCAGCCACTCCGGCGGGGCGGTGAGCCAGTCGGTGACGAGCAGCCCGGCGCCCGAGAAGAACCACAGGGCGATGCGCTCCGGGTCCACGCGCGGGTCGGCCCGCAGCAGCTCGACCGCCTCGGTCACGTCGTCCGCGGCCCGCGGGTAGGCGGTGAGGCCGTGCAGGCGGTGCTCCACGACGGCGCCCACCGCGCCCAGGCTCGCCGCGAGGCGGGCGTAGCCGAGGTAGAACGGCCAGTCGCGGGGGGCCGGGTCGACGTCGGGCGTCAGCGGACCGCCGTGCACGAACAGCACCGCCGGCCGGGGCGCGCCGGTTGTCCCCGGTTCCGGCAGGTGCAGGTCCACGCGGCCGGTCCGCACCCGTGGCCGCTCGGGGACGTCCAGCAGGAACGGGCGCAGGAACGCGGGATCGCCCTCGGGCGGGGTCAGCCTGTGCCCCTCGTCCGCGGCGGCGCGGCACAGCACCTCGGTCAGCTCCCGCGGACTGGACAGCATCGGCCAGTGGCCGGTGGCCAGTTCGAAGAAGCCCACCCGCGGGTCGGCGAGCTTCCGCAGTTGCGGCGGGCCTACCCGCACCAGTTCCTGGACCCCCTCGATCGTCGTCCCCCCGGCCGTGCACAGGACCGCGCTGACCGGCACGCCGGCCGCCGCTCCGGTCAGCCGCAACGGCTGGGTCAGGGTGCGCGGCGGCTGGGCGACGGCCACAGCGCTCAGGAACTCCAACCGGTCCGCCGTAAGACCCTCGGTGCTGCCCCAGCGCTGCCAGTCCCGCGGCCCGGGCGGCGGGACGGGCCGCGGGTCGTCGCCGGCCCCGAGCAGCTGATGCACGGTGGGGTCCGGTACGAGGGCCAGGGCGGGGTCGCCGGGCTGCGGCAGCCCGGCGTCCAGGTGGACGACGCGGGCCACCCGCTCCGGGCGCAGGTCGGCCGCGCCCAGCACCGGGTGGATGGCGTAGTCGTGACCGACCAGCACCACCCGCGGCACGTCGAGGGAGTCGATCAGCCGGACCACGTCCTGGACATGCGTCTCCAGGTCCGCCTCCGGCCGCATGTCCAGCGTCACCGGGTACGCACCGGCACCCTCCCGCCGCAGCCGGCCCACCACCGCGTCCCAGATCCGCCCGTCGGTGAACGGGCCGGAGACCAGCACAAACGCAGACATCAGCGCCTCCAGACAAGTAGGTCGTCGCGGGTAACGTAGGAACTCCCCCTGAGGGAGGTTCAAGCTGTGTCACCGGACGGCACCCTGAGCATCGGCGAGCTGGCCGCGCGGGCCCGCACCACGGTCAAGACCATCCGCTTCTACTCCGACCAGGGCCTGCTGCCCGAAGCCGCCCGCAGCGGCGGCGGCCACCGGCGCTACGGGCCGGACGCCCTGGCCCGGCTGCGGACGATCCGGTCGCTGCGCGCCCTCGACGTCCCCGTGCCCGAGATCAAGCGGTTCCTGGAATGCGGTGACGGCAACGAGTCCGGTGACGGCCTGGAAGCCGTGGTGGCACGGCGGTTGGACGACATCGGCGGTCAACTCGCCGCCCTGCGCTGGCGGGAGGCCGCCCTGCGGGCACTACAGGACGGTGAACCGGAGCGGTTGGCGGAGCGCCTGGAGCTGATCGGAGCGGTCAGCGTCCCGCCCGACACCGCCGCGATCGCCCACTACTGGCGCCGGCTGCTGCCCACCCGGCTGTCCGCCCGGCTCCGCACCGCGATCACCGAGGCGGCCGTTCCCCAGCCGCCCGCCGACCCCACCCCGGACCAGGTTCTCGCCTTCGCCCGGGTGCACGCGCTGGCCACGGACGCCACCGACCACTGCCTCGCCGGCCACCGGCCCGTCACCGAGGCACACCCGGACCTGCTCTACGACGGCCTGTACGAAGCCCACCGACTGGTGGAGGCCGCCGTACGGGCCGGTCGTGTCCCCGGCCCGGGGGAGGCCCTGGACTGCTATACCGCCGCCTACGCACGGGCCGCCGGCACCCGGGACACCCCTGCCTTCCGCCGGGCCCTGGCGGCCCGTCTCGCCGCGGCGGACCACCCGGTGATGCGCCGTTACTGGCACCTGGCGGGAACGCTGATCCCCGGCCTCACCCTCGGCGCGGCCGACGCCTGGCTCCGCGACGCACTGGCCGCGGACACGGCGACGGCCTGAGCCGCCCGGCCCGGCCGGGATTCAGCCCTGCCACTCCCGGGCGAGCAGCGCGTACACGTACTCGCTGCCCCAGCGGTCCCCGTCCAGGTCGCTCTCCACCAGATGGGCCTCGCGGCGCATCCCGAGGCGCTCGCACACCCGCGCCGACGCCGTGTTGAGGACATCGAGCCGGGCGAAGACCCGGTGGGCGCGCAACTCCCCGAAGGCCAGTGAGAGCAGCGCGCCCGCCGCCTCGGTGGCGTAACCCCGCCCGGCGTGACGGGGGTTGAAGACCCAGCCGATCTCGGCCTGCCGCGCGTGCGCGTCGGTGAGGGTGAGGACCACCTCGCCGACGACCCCGGGCTCGTCCTTCCGGCACACGGCCAGCAGCAGCGTGTCGCCGTCCGACCGCCAGCCGGTGCCCTGGGCCCGGGCCGCGATGGACTCGGCACAGCCCTCGCGGGTGAGCGGCGGCCGGTACAGGTAGCGCGCCACCTCCGGCAGGCACTGGTAGGCGTACCGGTCCTCGGCATCGGCGGGCGTGAACAGCCGCAGCACCAGCCGGTCGGTGACGACGGGTGCCGTGATGTGCTTCGTGCTGTCCTTCGAGACGGCGGTCATCGCGTTCCCCCCACGTACTGCTGCCCGGCCTGCCTGCCGCGACAGACTAGCCGGGCACCGCGCGCCCTTCCCGTGCTTTTCCCGGGAATCCGGCGGCCGGCCGCTCAGTCCAGGGGGACGGCCACCTCGCCCGTGCCGGTCGCGCTCGCGCCGCCGCCCGCGACACGGACGGTGAACGGCCGTTCGGTGCCGCGCGCGGTGACCCGCAACCCGGTGCCGTCACGGCGGACGGTGAAGGTGGCGGCGGGGGTGCCCGACAGGTCGGGGACCGTGACCTCGGCGGTGAAGTCCGGCTCGGCCGTGGGGTGGACGAGCAGGGTGGGGGTGTCCAGCCAGTCGCCGTCGGGGCGGCTGTCGTCGGCGGCCAGCGGCAGGACGGCGCCCTCGCGGACGTACAGCGGCAGGCTGTCGTAACCGTACCGCTCGGTGCGCCAGGCCGGGCCGGTGACCCGCTCGCCGGACAGCAGGTGCGTCCAGGTGCCCTCGGGCAGGTAGACCTCCACCTCGCCGTCCTCCGTGAACACCGGGGCGACCAGCAGATCGGGGCCCAGCATGTACTGGCGGTCCAGCGGGCGGCACGCCGGGTCGTGCGGGAACTCCAGCAGCATCGGGCGCATCACCGGTACGCCGGTGCGGTGGGCCTCGGCCGCGGCGCCGTACAGGTAGGGCATCAGACGGTGCTTGAGCAGCGTGAACCGCCGGGCGACCGCCACGGCCTCCTCCCCGAAGTTCCACGGCACCCGGTAGGAGGTGGAGCCGTGCAGGCGGCTGTGCGAGGAGAGCAGGCCGAAGGCGAGCCAGCGCTTGAACACCGACGGGTCGGGGGTGCCCTCGAAGCCGCCGATGTCGTGGCTCCAGAAGCCGAAGCCGCTCAGCGACAGGGACAGCCCGCCGCGCAGGGACTCCGCCATGGCCTCGAAGGACGCCCAGCAGTCGCCGCCCCAGTGCACCGGGTACTGCTGCCCGCCCGCGGTCGCCGAGCGGGCGAAGAGCACGGCCTCGCCCTCGCCCCGCTCCTTCAGCAGGAGTTCGAAGACGGTCCGGTTGTACAGGTGGGTGTAGTAGTTGTGCATCCGCTCCGCGTCGGAGCCGTCGTGCCAGACGACATCGATGGGAACGCGTTCGCCGAAGTCGGTCTTGAAGCAGTCCACGCCCTGGTCGAGCAGCGCCTTCAGCTTGGCTTGGAACCAGGCGCGGGCGTCGGGGCTGGTGAAGTCGACCAGGCCCATGCCGGCCTGCCACAGGTCCCACTGCCAGACATCGCCGTCCGGCCGGCGCACCAGGTGGCCCAGGGCCGCCGCCTCCTCGAACAGCGGGGACTTCTGCGCGATGTAGGGGTTGATCCACGCGCTGACCCGCAGCCCCTTCTCCTTCAGCCGGGCCAGCATGCCCTCCGGGTCGGGGAAGACGGCCGGGTCCCACTGGAAGTCGCACCACTGGTACTCGCGCATCCAGAAGCAGTCGAAGTGGAAGACCGACAGCGGGATGCCGCGCTCGGCCATGCCGTCGACGAAGGACATCACGGTCGCCTCGTCGTAGTCGGTGGTGAACGACGTGGTCAGCCACAGGCCGAAGGACCAGGCGGGCGGCAGCGCCGGGCGGCCGGTCAGGGCGGTGTAGCGGGCGAGCACCTCCTTCGGGGTGGGTCCGGCGATCACGTAGTACTCGATGCTCTGGTCCTCGACGCTGAACTGCACCTGGCCGACGGACTCCGAGCCGACCTCGAACGAGACCTTGCCGGGGTGGTTGACGAACACGCCGTAGCCGCGCGAGGAGAGGTAGAACGGGATGTTCTTGTAGGCCTGTTCGCTGCTGGTACCGCCGTCCGCCTGCCAGATGTCCACCGCCTGGCCGTTCTTCACGAACGGCGTGAAGCGCTCGCCGAGTCCGTAGACCTGCTCGCCCACACCGAGGGCCAGTTGGGCCAGGACGTGATGGGCGCCGTCGTCGGTGGTGGCGAAGGCGGTGCCCTTGGCGCCCGCCCGGGTCAGCTCCCGGCCGTCCGCGCCGAGGAACGCCAGGGCCCACGGGGCCGCCTCGTCCAGGCGCAGGGTCAGCGGTCCGCTGGTCAGCTCCGTGACCGTGCCGTCCCGGCGGACCACGCCCGCGCCGTCCGGCTCCCCGCCCAGGGCGAAGTCCGGGCCGGGGCGGCGCTTGCCGGCGTGGTGGGTGACCCGCACACCGATGACGCCCTCGGCGGGGGAGAAGCAGTCGACCGTGAGCAGCGGCGCGTTGAGCGTGTCCCCTCTCCGCGCCACGTTCTGTACGGCCGCATAGGCGGTGAAGCGCTTCGATGACAGACGTACATCACGCGGCTGCACCGCGTAGAAGATCTGCACGCCGTCGCGGACGCGCCAGAAGCCGTTGGTGAACTTCATGTTCTTCCTCGGGGGAGCTGGAGTGGTTCGAGTAGGGCGCGAAGGCGCCGCCCGGCGGTTCGATCGTACACAGAACACTCCCCGGCCGGGCAGGTCCCGGCACCGATAAATCCCCCCTGAACAGGGGATATTGCGGGTTTCCAGCCACTCGCCACCGGCAGCGCGGACGAAAGTGGATGTGCTCGGGTCTGGCGCGACGGCCCGTGCATGGCGTATTAGTCATCACCATAAACAAAGGCGTCCGGCACCGTTGCCGGACGGTACGACAGCAAGGGCCGCACATGTCGAAGCGCTTCAATAGACGCTCCCGCAAGGCCGTGATACCTCTCGCCGTGGTCGGCGCCCTGCTCGCCGGGGCGGCACTGACCGGCTGCGGCCGGCAGCGCGACGGCTCCGTCTACACCGTGCTGAACTCCTCGACCGACGAGACGTACCACCGCTGGGACGCCGAGGCGATGGCCCGGTGCGGCGAGCGGCTCGGCGTCACCGTCGAGCAGCAGAGCGTCCCGGCGGCCCAGGTGATGACCAAGGCACTGCGCATGGCCTCCTCCAAGTCGCTGCCGGACATCGTGCAGTTCGACGCCTCGGAGATGCCGGTGTTCGCCGAGGCCGGCGGGCTGACCGACCTCAGGACGCTCGGCCTGGACACCGACGGCGTGCCGCGCGGCATCGTCAACTTCGGCTCCTACCGGGGGACGTACTACGGAGCCGCCCGGACGGTGAACACGCTCGCACTCTTCTACAACAAGGACCTCCTCGGCCAGGCGGGCCTCGAAGTGCCCACCACCTGGGCGGAGTTGCGTGAGACCGCGCGCAAGCTGACCCGGGGCAAGCGCTACGGACTCGCGCTCAGCGCGGGCGGCGCCGAGGACGGCGTCTTCCAGTTCACGCCGTTCATGTGGTCCAACGGCGGCGACGAGACCCGCCTCGACGGGCCGAGGGTCGTCGAGGCGCTGGACTACTGGAAGAGCCTGCTGAAGGACGGCTCGCTGTCGAAGTCGACGGTGGGCTGGACCCAGGCCGACGTCAACGACCAGTTCATGGCGGGCAACGCGGCGATGATGATCAACGGCCCGTGGCAGGTCGAGACCCTGAACACCGAGAAGTCCCTGCACTGGGGCATCGCGCGGATTCCCGTGCCGAAGCCCGGCGCCGAGTCCGTGGCCCCGCTGGGCGGAGCCGTGCTCACCGTCCCGGACACCGGCGACGAACGGCGGGAACGGATGGCGGGGAAGATCGTCGGCTGCCTGACGAGCGAGCGCGAGCAGCTCACCTACGCGCGCAACAGCTGGATGGTCCCGGCGAACGGGAAGGCCGCCGCCGTCTGGCGCGGGCAGGTGCCCCAACTGGACGCGCTGGCCGACCAGGTGGCCACGGCCCGGTCCCGCACGGCCCGGCTCGGCGCCGGCTGGCCGGCCGTGTCGCTCGCCCTGCAGAGCGCCTTCCAGGCCGCCCTGACCGGCCAGTCCAGCCAGGCCGCCCTCCAGCGAGCCCAGCAGCGGGCCACGAGCGGGAACTGAGGTACGCGCAGATGACCACGCCCACCGTCACCGCGCGCGGCGCGGCGCCCACGGCCGGGGTACCGGCCGCCGCCCGGCCGCGGTACCGGCGACGCCTCGCCCAGTGGGGGTTCGTCGCCCCCGCCGTGCTGTTCATGCTGCTGTTCTTCGGCTACCCGCTCGTCCGCAACGTCGTGATGAGCTTCCAGCACTACACGCCGAAGACGTTCTTCACCGGCGAGGCGCCCCTCAACGGGTTCGACAACTGGTCGGCCGTCTTCCGGGACGCCCTGTTCGGCAAGGCACTGTGGCACACGCTCGTCTTCACCGCGGGCTCGCTGCTCGGCCAGTTCTGCGCGGGCCTCGCCCTCGCCGTCTTCTTCACCCGCAGGTTCCCGCTGAACGGCGTCCTGCGGTCGCTGATCCTGCTGCCCTGGCTGGTGCCCATGGTGGTCTCCGGCATCGTGTGGCGACGCATCCTGGACCAGGACACGGGTGTACTGAACTCCTTCCTGGACGCCATCGGTCTCGACGGACACACTCCATGGTTGACCAGTCCGCACATGGCGCTGCTCTCGGTCATTCTGGTCAACATATGGATCGGAATCCCGTTCAACATGGTCATCCTGTACGGCGGTCTCCAGGAGGTGCCCCGCGAGCTGTACGAGGCCGCCGCCCTGGACGGCGCCTCCGCCTGGCGGACCTTCCGGTCCATCACCCTGCCGACGCTCCGTCCCGTCATCACGGTCGTCCTCGTCCTGGGCTTCATGTCGACGGTCAAGATCCTCGACCTGATCCTCGCCCTCACCGACGGCGGTCCCGCCGACGCCACCCAGACCCTGGGCACGCTCACCTACCAGAACTCCTTCGTACGGCTGGACTTCGGGGCCGGCGCCGTCGTCGGCAACGTACTGATCCTGATCTCCGCGGTCTTCGCGGTGTTCTACCTGCGGGCCAACCGCACCGAGGGGAAGTGACCGGCGATGGCCGCCGAGAACGTGAAACCGCGTACGCGCCGACGCCGTTGGGGCTCCACCGTGGCCGGGGCGCTCGTCCTGGCCGTGATGCTCTTCCCGCTGTACTGGATGCTCGACACCGCGCTCCAGCCCGAGGCCGGGCTGCTGGAGGTGGATCCGGTGCCGCACCGCCTCGACCTGTCCGGTTTCACCAAGGCGCTCGACGACCAGGGCGGGCATCTGCTGACCTCGCTGCTGGTCTCGCTCGGCGCGGTCGTCATCTGCCTGGCGATCGCGGCCCCGGCCGCCTACGGGCTGGCCCGGTTCCGGCTGCGCGGCACACGCACCATCGTGTTCGGCACCCTGATCACCCAGATGGTGCCCGGCATCGTCATCGCCAACGCCCTGTACACCTCGTACGTCGATCTGGGCCTGGTCAACTCCTACTTCGGCCTGATGCTCGCGGACGCCTCCCTGGGCATCCCCTTCTCCATCGTGCTGATGCGGTCGTTCATGCAGTCCATACCCGGCGAGGTGATCGAGGCCGCGGAGATGGACGGGGCGGGACGGCTGCGCACCTTCCTGCGGGTGGTGCTGCCGATGAGCCGCAACTCCCTGATCACCTCGGGCCTGTTCGCCTTCCTGTTCTCGTGGAGCGACTTCATGTTCGCGCTCACCCTCAACACCACCGACGACGTCAAGCCGGTCACGCTGGGCATCTACCAGTACATCGGCGCGCACGTGGGCGACTGGGGCTCGGTGATGGCCGCGTCCGTGCTCTCCGCGGTGCCCGCCGCGATCCTGCTCGTCCTCGCGCAGAAGTACATCGCCGCCGGCATCACCGGCGGCTCCGTCAAGTGACCCCGAGGGCAGGGCGGGGGAGCGTCGGCACCGCCGCCCCGGCGCGGCACCCGGGCCCGCCAAGGACGCCTCGTGCTGTATCCACGCAGCCCACCGGGCGATCAGCCGATCACATCAAGCATGCACCGAGCGCCTCGGGTCTGCCCGGCGGCCGTCGCGGCCGGGCTCGAGTTGCCGTCGCGGCCGGCGAGCCGCAGCATGGCCGGAAAGACGGATCCGAGGGCGACAGCCGCAAGGCGGACCGCCGTAAGGCAGGTGAGACCCGGAGACACACGAGGCAGCATCTCGGGTTGTGCGTCCGTGGATGACGTGCCTCCGATCGACCCACCGTGGTTTCCGGCCTCCCGCATCCCGCTTCCGGGGCGCTGCGAGGCCGAGGACGTCTGGGAGGCCGGCCAGTGGTGTACTTCACGAATTCGCTCGACCGAATGGTCCCCGACGCACTGGCCGGGTTCGCCCGGGTCCACGCCGACCTCGTCGTCCACGACGAGGCGGCCGGCTTCTTCCGGGCCCGGCACCCGGCTCCCGGCCGCCGCGTGGCGATCGTGTCGGGCGGCGGCTCCGGGCACGAACCGCTGCACCTCGGTTTCCTCGGCGCGGGCATGCTGGACGCCGTGTGCCCCGGCCAGTTGATGGCCTCCCCGCACAACCGCCAGGTGTTCGACGCCTCCCGTGCCGTGTCGCGCGGCGCGGGCGTGCTGCACCTGGTGAAGAACTACACGGGGGACCGTATCAACTTCGGCATCGCCGCCGAGCGGCTCGCCCATGAGGGCATCGACTGCGCCCGCGTGCTGATCGACGACGACCTGGCGTCGGACTCGTCCGAGTCGGCCACGGGCCGTCGGGGCACCGGGGCCGCCGTACTGGTGGAGAAGGTCCTCGGGGCCGCCGCGGACACCGGCCTCGGGCTGCGCGAACTCGCCGACATAGGCACCGAGTTGGTGAGCCGCTGCCGTAGCCTCGCGGTCGCCTCGGCCGCACATCGCACTCCGGCCACGGGGCGTTCCGCCTTCGACCTCGCCGAGGGGGACCTCGAGTGGGGGGTCGGCATCCACGGCGAGCGGGCCCGCCGTACGGAGTCCCGGCCGGCCCTGGACGAGCTGGTCACCCGGATGACGGAGGAACTGCTGGCGGCGCTGGACCCGGCCGCCGGCGACTCGGTCATCGCCCTGGTCAACGGGCTCGGCGGGGTGACGCGTCTGGAGTTGTACGGCGTGGCGCGGCAACTCGCGGCGCGGCTGGACCGGTGCGGACCGGTCCTCGAACGCGTCCTCGTGGGCGACTTCGTGACCGCGCTGGACATGCGCGGCTTCTCGCTCACGCTGATGCGTGCGGACCCGGAGACGGTCAAGTGGTTCGACGCGCCCGCGCACACGCCCTCATGGCCCCGGTGACCAAGGGCGGGCAGGAGGTGGCACCATGCTGGAGCACTACTCGGCGCAGGACGACGCGGCATCCCCGGACAGCACTGTCGCGAGCACGACGTGGACGGACATCCCCGTCGCGGACGCGGCCTTCACGGAAGGCTGGATGCGGAGGTTCGCCGCCTCCGTCCGGGCCACCGAGGCCGAACTCACCGCGCTCGACCAGCGGGTGGGCGACGGCGACTTCGGTACGAATCTCCGCTCGGGACTCGACGCCTCCGTGCGCGCCCTGGACCGGGCGGGGCCGGTGTCACCGGCTGCGGCCGGGCGGGCCGGCGGACCGCTGCGGACGGTGGCGACCGTCTTCCTGGACGGGGTCGGCGGCACCAGCGGCCCGCTGTTCGGGCTGCTGCTGACGGAACTGGCGCTGGCGGCGGTCGGCCCGGTACTGGACGTGGCCGCCCTGCGGGCGGGTCTCACCGGTGGGCTCGCCGCCGTACAGCGGGTCGGTGAGGCGCGGCCGGGGGACAAGACCCTCGTGGATGCCCTGTACCCGGCGTGCGAGGCGCTGCGCGTGTGTCCGGAGCAGGTCGGCAGCCGGGTGGCCCTCGCCCATGCGTCGCGCGCCGCATGGGAGGGGGTGCGCCTGACGGCACGCCTGCGTGCGCGCCGTGGCCGGGCCAGTTACGTCGGCGAGCGGGGCAGGGGAGTGCCGGACCCCGGTGCGGTGGGCGTCGGCCTGCTGCTCTCCTCAGCCGGCGGCGTGGTCACCGGACTGCCGCCGTCCGTCACGGATGCGGCGCCGCGGCGGCCGGACTGAACGAGCGGCGGGCCGCCTTCCGGGGACGGACCCGGGCCACCGTTCACCCGTCGCGGGACGGCGGTCACGGAGCCGTGGCCTGCTGGAGCCCGGAACCGGTCGGCGACGGAGCCGCGGCGGGCTTCGGCGGCGAGGTCCGAAGCGGTGTCCGTTCGGTGGCCCAGCGGATGATCCGGGGGTCCTCCAGCGTCTCGACCCACAGATCGGTCAGGGCGGCCGTCTCCTCGCCGGGCCAGGGGCCGGCGCCGAGCACCGTCAGTCCGGCCCGGACCGCGGCGAGGATCCCGCAGTGTGTGTCCTCGACCGCCATCGTGTCGGCCGGATCGGCGCCGCAGCGCTGGGCGGCCGTCAGGTAGACGTCCGGGTCGGGCTTGGGCCGGATCGTGCCCTCGGGCACCACCACGGCGCGGAAGTGACGGAGCAGCCCGGCCTCTTCCAGACCGGGTTCGACCACGTCACGGGGGCAGTTGCTGGCGATGGCCAACGGGGCGAAGGCGGCCGCCGCCCGCACCAGTTCGCGGGCGCCCGGCATGGTCACCGGATGGTCGCAGACCAGGGCGCGGAAGTGCCCCAGCAGCCGGTCGGCGAGGTCCCGGCCCAGTTCGGGACGGCCTCCCTCGTCGGCCATGAGCTGCCCGCACTCGGTGTAGTGCAGGCCCTTGGCCCGTTCCGCGAAGCCCGCGGCGGGGGTGAGGCCCACGTCGTCGAGAACCCGCCGGCGAGCGGTCTCCCAGTGTCGTTCGGTGTCCAGCAGCGTGCCGTCGCAGTCGAAGACGACGGCCGCCGGTGTCCAGGAAAGGATGCGATGAAGCGCCATCTGTGTGCTTTCCGTTCGGATGGGCCGCGAGAGCGCAGACCGGTGCGTGACGTCCTCTCACCGCGAGGGTGCGAGCGGCGCCGACGGGCCACCCGTGTGCGCGGGGCGGCGCAGGGTTCCGGGCGGGGCCGGAAGTCGTACGGTCGGCCGTTGACGCCCGTACGGACTAGTCCCACCAGGGAACATAACGATCGTTACGCTAGGTTTGGTCACGCATAGCAGTCAAGCGATGACGTCAAGTTACGCTCGCAAGGGTGATTGGTAGTGCAGAACGCCGAAAGCGGGGCATTCGCCGTCCTGCTCGAACCGGAAGGTACAGGTGCGGTGGTGCGGCACGCACACGATCCGCGCGGGTGGCGAGAACTCGGTGAAGCGCAGCGCCGTCAGCCGGACACCGGTGGGCCGGGACAGGGCCCCGTCGCTCGCCAGCGCGGCGGCCTGGCGCGCCGCCTCCAGCAGCACCATCCCGGGCACGTGGTCGGTGGCATGGTCGAAGAAGAAGGGATGCCAGGGGTCGGCCGCGTCCACCAGCACCTCCTGCGGGTCCGGCCGGTCCCGGCGGCGTCGGCCGTCGCCGCCGGGACCGGCGCGTCCCGAGTGGCCGGCGCAGCCGATGACCACGTCCCGGGCATGGGGCACACCGAGCCGTGCCGGGTCGGGCCGGAGCAGCCCGGCCGACGCCGGGGGTTGGCAGGTGCCCGTCAGCGGACCGCGCAAGGCGGCATACCGTTCGGAGGAGAGGAGCCGGGCACCGCCGCCGGCCCTCGCGAATACCGCGCCGCCGGCCAGGAACTCCGCGTGCAGCCGCATCCCGGCGATGGCCCCGTCGGAACCGGAGCGCAGCCCGGTGACCCGCACCCGGCAGGTGACCTGGGTGGCGCTGTGGGAGGCCCGTGGCTGCGCTCCGGGTTCCGTGGTGAAGAACACGTCGGTGATCAGCATGCGGGTGTCCACCGGGACGCCGAGGTAGCGCAAAGGGATGAAAATACCCAGCTGCCGTAACGTCTCCACCACCATCAGCGGATGATGTACGGCATGGCCGTCGACCGGAAAGGTGGGATGCGACCGCGACCAGCAGGCGGCCGCCAGGAAACGCGTCGAGTCGACGCGTAGCACGTCGGTGAGCAGAACCTCCGCCACGGACGCCCGGTGGACCAGTTCCCGGGGGAC
This sequence comes from Streptomyces rubradiris, assembly GCF_016860525.1. Classification (NCBI taxonomy): domain Bacteria; kingdom Bacillati; phylum Actinomycetota; class Actinomycetes; order Kitasatosporales; family Streptomycetaceae; genus Streptomyces; species Streptomyces rubradiris. Next base: position 367,959 of record NZ_BNEA01000007.1, on the reverse strand, counting down.
CGTGCGCGACCAGCTCAGGTCCCGCGGCTCTGCGGCGGTGCCACGGATTCGAGCGTCCATTCCCCCAGCAGACCGCAGTTCGGCGCGTTCCGCACACCGACTCGACAGTCCGGGCGGGCTCGGGTACTACATTGCCTAGCGGCAGGTGAGGTACGAGAACCTCGGAAAAAGGTTGCGACGCGTGCGAGCGAATCTGACACGGCGGACTCTGCTGGAAACCGCGGCACAATTGTTCGATGAACGGGGTTATGCCGGGACCAGCATCAGCGATATCAGCGCACTTTCCGGGCGCACCAGCGGCGCCATCTATTTCCATTACGCCAGCAAGGAGAAACTGGCCCTCGCCGTGGTCGAGGAGCACTTCGCGTCCTGGCCGCGCATGATCGAACACCATCGCTCCACGGGCCGCCCGGCCCTGGAGAAACTGGTGGCGCTGAGCTTCACCGTCGCCCGCGCCTTCCGGGACGATGTCGTCGTACGGGCCGGCTCACGCCTGTGGATGGAACGCAAGGCGATCGCCGCTCCGCTGCCCACGCCGTTCGTCGACTGGATCGAGGTCGTCACCGAACTCCTCGCCGAGGCACGCGCCAACGGCGAACTCGCCGACGGCGTCGATCCGGTGCCCGCCGCGCACAGCGTGGTCTGCGCGTTCTTCGGCCTCCACACCGTCTCCGACGCCCTGGATGGCCGCGAGCACATCGAGCAGCACCTGCACGACCTGTGGCGGCTGCTCCTCACCGCGCTCCAGGCCCACCCGGACCCGGCGCTGCTCGACCGTGTCCACGCCGCCCGGACCTCCCCTTCCCCGGGGGAGCGGCCGCCGGTCGACGAGGCGGTGCTCACCCGCGCCGAGGCGTAGCCGGTCACAAGAGAGGGAACCGCGAGCGGGGCAGGCCGCCGGCCTGCCCCGCTCCTCGCCGTCAGGCGGACGGGTTGACGGTCACCGTCGTGGAGTTGTTCCCGCTGTCCGGGTCGAAGGCGAAGGACGTGCCGTAGTCGGGACGGGCGACGACACGGCCCGTCGCGTCGGGAACGACCCGGTCGACGCGCAGCTGGAACGGGAAGCTGACGTCCAGGCCGGGCTTGGCCCACATCGGCAGGGTGCAGGCGTAGTGCGACGACCCGGCGGCGTTGCAGGTGTCCGGCACGGACGTGGCGGTGGTGCCCTCCGGGAGGTAGAAGTCGATCACGGCGACCGGGTCACCGGAACTGACGTTGCCGACCCAGGCCGGGCCCCCGTTGGTGAAGCGGAAGGCGGCGGTGACGGTGTCCCCGGCCCGGCCGCTCACCTGGGTGCCGTGCACCGCGAAGTCGGCGGTGTTGCGGGCGTTGATGCTCCAGGCCTGGTAGTTGTCCGAGACGTCGAGGTCGGTGGCGCCGCCGCCCGGCTGCACCTCGTAGTCGAACCGCTCGTACAGCGCGTGGCCGGTCACGGCGAGCCGCAGCGGCTCCGGCAGTTCCACCGTGGCGCCGGGCGCGATGTCGGTGTCGAAGGAGCACGTCACGTGCGTCATGGGCGTGTACTCGTTGCCGTCGGCGTCCGGCCCGACGTAGGCGCACTGCGGGTACCGGGTGGCGATGTCGAGGCCGTACGTCGCCCACAGCTTCACGCTGAAGCCGTGGGCCGCCTGGTCACCGGTGTTGGTGACGGAGAACGGCACCGTGAGGGTGGTCCCGGGCACCACGTCCCGCACGCTCTGCGAGGCGCTGACACCCAGGTCCGGGCCGGAGCCGACGGTGAGGAAGGTCTCCGAGCGCGGGGCGACGAGCTTGCCGTCGGGCCCGCCGGTGGCCTCCGCCGAGTACTCGATCGCGCCCTGCACCGCGCCGACGCCGGTGCCGGCGGCGGCCCGCACCTTCAGCTCGACCTGCCGGGTGTAACCGGTGGGCACGTCCCCGGTGTCGCACACGGCGACCGTACCGGCGTCGTCCGGCACGCAGTTGTCGGGCCAGACCACGTCGACCGCCCCGGCCAGCCCCGAGACATCGACGGTCAACCGGCCTTCGGTCACGGTGAAGTTGGAGTTGTCGTGGTACAGGCCGAGCGCCAGCGACCGGTACTCCCCGGCAGCGCCGTCCGCGCCCACGGTGACCGCCTGCTCGTACGGCGCCTGGATCCACAACTGGTCGGTCTGCGGCTCGTCGGCGAAGGCGACCCCGCTGCCGAGACCGGCGACCAGCAACGCCCCAACGGCTCCGGCGCACGCGCCACGACGCAGCACACGGCCGACGGAGACAGAACTCATGACATCTCCCGGATCGGAAAGAAGTGAAGCCCGGCGCGGTGTTCCGCACCGGGCTCCCCTTGGACGGCCGGCCTGGCCGAAAGGTTGTAACCGGCCTGCGCAGACCCGGCGTTCCACACCGCTTCAGAACCCCGGGCAGGCCTCCGGCCCCGACTCGGCGAGCACACTCAGGCCGCAATAGGCCGCCTCGGGGTAGTACGGGCCCATCACTTCGGCGGTGCGGGCCGTGTCGCTCCCCGCGGGCACCCGCTGGATCGCCTCGGCGAAGCCCGGCGCGGCCACCATGTTCCGCAGGATCAGCAGGTGCCGGGCGGTCGGTGTGGCCGAGGACAGCGGCAGGAAGGTGACCCCGGGCACGCGCTCGACGACCGCCCGCTGCTCCTCCGTACCGACGGCATAGGTGTAGGTGCCGGCCGGGGAGAGACGGGTGTCGAAGTCCGCGCGGCAGCCGGGGTCCACCCCGCCGTCGGGCAGCGGGTTGGCGACCACCTCGCCCGGCCCCCACCACAGGTTGTCGCACATCGACCAGTACCGGACCTGGGCGTTCCCGGCGGGCCAGGGCCGGGCGTGGTCCCCGGCGGTCGCGGTGGGCGCCTTGCCGCGGACGACGAGGACCTGTCCGGCGGGCGGCGCGTCGAAGCCGGCGCTCAGATACGCGTTGTCCGGATTGGGGTAGAGACCGGCACCGCCCGACCGGGAGAAGGCCGGCGGGGGCGGGGTGCCCTCCCCGGCCGGGGACGGGGGCCCGGAGGGCGTTCCGGCGGCGGGAGAGCCGGGGGACAGGGCGTCCGCGCACGTCCCCACCCGGACGCGGTGCCCGTCCTGGACGAAGGTGACCTTCGGCAGGCGGAACTTCCCGTGCGGCAGGTAGATCCGGTAGACGACGGTGCCCTCGGCGCCTTCCGGGGTGCCGGCGGGGGCGAGCGGCAGGGCGTTGGGCCGGCCCGCGGGTGTGTCCGTGACCGTGACGGTGAACTTGCCGCCGGGACGGGCGGGTCGGCGGTACGGGTTGCCGCTGCCCCGGTCCGGGAGGAGCTGGTGGTCGGTCAGCGCGGACGGGGTTCCGTCCGGGCCCGGGAAGCTGCTGCGCCGGGCGTCGTAGGTGGCGACGGAGGCGTAGCGGGCGTCCGGGAAGCGGCCGTCGAGCCGGATGGCCAGACCCTTGCGCACGGTGTACCGCAGCAGCCAGTACCGGGCATTGGTGTCGGGGTAGGCGACGTTGGACGTCTGGTAACCCAGCGGCTCCCAGGCGCAGTCGGGCACCGTGGGCACGGGGGCGCCGGCCCGCGCGGCGGCCGCGGGGGCGGCTCCCGACAGGGCGAGCACGGCGGCGAGGAGAACGGGCTTCCAGCACTTCATGCGGCTGTCCTTCCGGTCCGGGGGGCCAGCCAGGACGCGGCGGCGGCCAGGAGGTGGCGTACCCCGGCGGCGACGGCGTGCCGGTCGGAGGGCGCGTAGTGCGGGGAGTGGTTCGTGGCCGTGCCCGGCGGGAGCGTGCCGCGTTCCAGCGCGGCCACCGCCGCCTCGTCGAAGTCCCCGGGATCGGCGCCGCCGAAATGGAAGAACACCGACGGGCACCCGGCCGCCGCCGCGAACCGGCCGAAGTCCTCGCTGGCCGAGAGTGGAGCACGCAGGGTGTGCCCCAGGGCACCCGCGGCGCCCACGGCCGCGAGGACGCGCTCGGTGGCGGCCGGGTCGTTGACCGTCAGGGGGAAGGAGTCGTACGTCGTGATGTCCGGCGTACGGGTGGCGCCCTGGGCGTCGGCCTCCGCGTCGACGACGCGCCGGATGCCGGCCAGGACCTGCTCGCGGGTCTGCGCGTCGAACGTCCGCAGGCTGCACAACAGTTCGGCGGTGTGCGGGATGACGTTCGCCACGGTGCCGGAGTGCAGGGCCCCGACCGTGAGGAGCGGTGACGGGGACAGCGGCGCCAGGCGGGCGGACAGGGTCTGCAGCCGCAGCACCACGGCCGCCGCCATCACGATCGGGTCGACGGCGAGATGGGGGGCGGAGGCGTGCGCGCCCGCGCCGTACAGGGTGACGCGGAGGCTGTCGGCCGCCGCCATGAGGGGGCCGGGCCTGGTCGTCACCACACCGGCGGGCAGCGGGCCCACGTGCTGGCCCAGCACCACCTCGGGCCGGGGGAAACGGTCGAGGACACCGTCGTCCAGCATGGCCCGCGCGCCGTGGCCCACCTCCTCGGCGGGCTGGAAGACGGCCACCACGGTTCCGCTCCAGGCGCCGGGGTGGGCGGCGAGCTGCCGGCAGACCCCCAGCAGGGCGGCGACGTGCACGTCATGGCCGCAGGCGTGCATCAGCCCCGGCTCGACGGAGGCGTACGGGAGTCCGGTCTCCTCCCGCACGGGCAGGGCGTCCATGTCCGCCCGCAGCCAGACCACCGGCCCCGCGCCGTTGCGCAGGACGGACACCACACCGGTCCGGCCGACCCGCTCGGTGGTCTCCCACCCGCCGATGTCCGCCAGTTCCCGGACGACGGCGGCGGCGGTACGGCGCTCCTGGAAGGCGAGTTCGGGATGGGCGTGCAGATCGCGGTACACCTCCTCCCAGTGCGGGAGGTGAGCCGCGAGGCCACGGCTCAGGCCGGTCTCAGGCGGGGCGGGCGGCAGCGGAGGTATCACTGTCGTCCTCCTTCGGGGTGTCGGTGACGACGGCGCGCAGACGCGCCAGGAAACGGGGGGAGGTCTGGGGCACCCAGAGCACGGCGGCGACGGCGAGCACGGGACCCGCGAGCAACGACCAGAACGCGGTGCGGTAGGAGAAGGCGTCGACGATGTGACCGAACAGGGTCGGCACGATGATGCCCGACAGCTGGCCGCCGAAGAGGATGATTCCCGAGGCCGCTCCCGTCAGGCCCGGCGGAAGGCTGCGCAGGGGCACCGAGAAGCACGGCATGTAGCACAGGCCGACGGCCCCGCTGACGAGCGTGCCGACCGCCACGAACTGGGCCAGTGTGGTGGTGAGCGGCAACAGGACGAGCAGGCCGGCCGCCACGCACATGGCCGGGACGACGATCCGCCGGGGGCGCCCCTCGAACCTGTCGCTCAGCCGGCCCCCGATGACGGCGGCGACCGCCGCGAGCAGGGTCGGCGCCAGGGACACCAGCCCCGCGTCGGCCACCGCCAGACCGCGCTCCTCCATCAGGAAGGAAGCGCTCCAGCTGTTGAGCCCCCACACGACGACGTCGTAGGCGAGGAACATCACCGCGAAGCCCCAGACGACCGGGGACCGCAGCAGGGCGGTCGCGGCTCCCTTCGGCTGCCGCAGAGTCGGGCCGGTCTGTTCGGCGGGCAGCGGTGCGGGCAGCCCGTGCCGGATCGCGACCACCACCAGCAGGCCCAGCACGGACACGGCCGCGAACATCACCCGCCAGTCCCAGCGGGCCAGCAGCAGCCCGCCCAGTACGGCGGCCAGCAGCCCGCCGACCGCGTTGGAACTCTGGATCCAGCCGTTGGCCGTCAGCCGCTGCTCGGGCAGGCTGCGCCGGCTGAGGGTGTCGATGGCGGCGGCGGGGAACAGGCCCTGGGCCACGCCGAAGAGACAGCGGAAGACCACGAGCGCGGCGAACGACCAGGCGACGGCGGTCAGTCCGGTGAAGACCGACCACAGGACGAGGGCCGCGCACACCACCCGCGCACCGCCGAAGCGCGCGGCGACCAAACCGGCGGGGATCTGCGTCAGCGCGTAGGTGACGAAGAACGAGGAGAGGATCACGCCCCGTTCCGCGTGGCCGAGACCGAAGGTGTCACCGATCGACGGCAGTGCCAGATTGATCACCTGCCGGTCGATGTAGTCGACGGCCCAGGCGGTGAACAGCAGGACCGCGGTGGTCCGGGTGGTTCTGAGCAAGGGGTCCTCCCGCCGTGCGAGGCGACGCTTGGCGGACACCCTGCACCGTCCGCCGCTTCGCACCGCGCAATCGCAGGATTCCGGCTCGTGCGGGGACTTGGCGCCGGAATCCGGCAACCCGGTTACGGGCCGGGGCTCTTCATCCGGGCCGTCCGTGCTGACAGGATGAGACGCGTGCCGCCCACCGACACCGCCCTCCCGGACACCCCCGACGGGCTCGACGAGACCGACCTGGCCCTGGTCGAGGCCCTTCAGCTGGGGCCGCGCGCCACCTGGGCGCAGATCGCCTCCGTCATCGGCATCGACGCCACCACCGCCGCGCGCCGCTGGCGGCGGCTCAGCGCCGGCGGCCTGGCCTGGATGACGGCCTACCCGGCGCAGCACGCCTCGGTCGTCGGTTACGTCGATCTCGCCTGCGCGCCCGGCGCACTCGACGCGCTGACCACCGAACTGTGCCGCTGGGGACCGGTGTTCAGCGTGGAACGCACCACGGGCGACCACTCCTTGTTCCTGGGCGTGGCAGCGTACGACCTGCCGTCCCTGGACGACTTCGTCACCGGACGGCTGGGACGGCTGGACGGGGTGCGCTCGGTACGGCTGAGCATCTGTACCCGGGTGTACCGGGAGGGCAGCGGATGGCTGGTGCACACGCTCAACGAACGCCAGCGCACGCATCTCACCGGCGGCGACAGCCGTACGCGTGCACGGCCCGGCGGCGGACCGCACGAGGGCGACCGCAGGCTCCTGCGCGCGCTCGGCGCCGACGCCCGCCGCGGCCACGCCGAACTGGCGCGGGAGTGCGGACTGAGCGAGACGACCGTACGCCGGCGGCTGGCGCGCATGATCGCGGGCGGTGAGGTCTACTTCCGGTGCGACCTCACCCAGCAGCTGGCCGGCTGGCCGGTCATCGCCACGTTCCGTATCGCCGCCCCGGGACCCGGCACCGAGGCCGTGGCACACGCGCTGGCGGGACTGCCGGAAACCCGGCTGTGCGCGTCGGTCACCGGGCCGGACAACCTGCTGCTGTCCGTGTGGCTGCGCTCGCCCGCCGACTGCCTCACCCTGGAGGAACGCATCCTGCACCGCCATCCCGGGCTGCGGATCGGCGAGCGGAGCATCACCCTGCACACCGCCAAGCGCATGGGCAGGCTGCTGGACCGATGGGGCCGCGCCAAGGCCCACGTCCAGATCACGGCGGCACCGCAGACGGGGGCCTTGGAGAACGGTCGCGCCGAGAACTGAGGTCCCCTTTCCGTCCAGCCCCTTGACGTGCCCTGTGGTAACTGGCTGTATGGGAGCGCTCCCACATGTTTTCGGCCGACTTGTTCACCCACTCATGGAGCCGCAGTGAGAACAACGACAAGTACGACCCCGAGGAACCCGGTCACCGTACTGCTGGCCGCCGTGGTCGCCGTGCTGGGCCTGCTCGCCCTCGCCCCGGCCCCCGCCCACGCCGTTTCCCGGCCGGCCGCCGCCGCGACCGGGCTGCACATCGGCAACGGCCGCCTCCTCGAAGGCAACGGGAACGACTTCGTGATGCGCGGCGTCAACCACGCGCACAACTGGTACCCGGGCGAGACCCAGTCGCTGGCCGACGTCAAGGCGCTCGGGGCCAACACCGTGCGCGTCGTCCTCTCCGACGGCCACCGCTGGTCCCGCAACAGCCCGCAGGACGTCGCGACCGTCATCCAGGACTGCAAGGCCAACCGCCTGATCTGCGTCCTGGAGGTGCACGACACCACCGGCTACGGCGAGGACTCCGCCGCCGGCACGCTCGACCACGCCGCCGACTACTGGATCAGCCTCAAGGACGTCCTGGCCGGTCAAGAGGACTACGTCGTCATCAACATCGGCAACGAGCCGTGGGGCAACACGAACCCGGCCGGCTGGACCGAGCCCACCATCGCCGCGGTCAAGAAGCTCCGCGCGGCGGGCTTCCAGCACACGATCATGGTCGACGCGCCCAACTGGGGCCAGGACTGGCAGGGCGTCATGCGCGCCAACGCCCGCACGGTCTACGACGCCGACACCACCGGCAACCTCCTGTTCTCGATCCACATGTACAGCGTCTACGACACCGCGCAGGAGATCACCGACTACCTCAACGCCTTCGTCTCCGCGAAACTCCCCATCGTCATCGGTGAGTTCGGCGGACCCGCCGACCAGTACGGCGACCCGGACGAGGACACCATGATGGCCACCGCCGAGCGGCTCGACCTCGGCTACCTGGCCTGGTCCTGGAGCGGCAACACCGACCCGGTGCTCGACCTCGCGATCGACTTCGACCCGGCCCGGCTCAGCTCCTGGGGCCGGCGCATCTTCCACGGCGCCAACGGCATCGCCGCGACCTCGCGCGAGGCCACGGTCTTCGGCGGCACCGCCCCCGACACCCAGGCCCCGACGGCACCGGGCACCCCGACCGCCTCCGCCGTGTCGCCCACCTCGGTCACCCTGACCTGGCCCGCGGCCGATGACAACGTTGGCATCACCGGCTACGACGTGGTCCGCCTCAACGGCACCACGGAGACCACGGCCGCCTCCACCACGACCACCACGGTCACCGTCTCCTCCCTGACCGCCGACACGACGTACACGTTCGCGGTGTACGCCAAGGACGCCGCCGGCAACCGCTCAGCCCGGTCCGCGGCGGTCACCGTCAGGACGGAGAAGGGCACCGGAACCCCCGGCGCCGGCTGCTCCGTGCGCTATCGCGTCACCGGTGAATGGCCCGGCGGCTTCCAGGGCGAGATCACCATCGGCAACACCGGCACCGCCGCCATCAACGGCTGGACGCTGGGCTTCAGCTTCCCCGACGGCCAGAGCATCAGCAACATGTGGGGCGGCACCCCGACCCAGAACGGCGCCTCGGTGACGGTCGCCGCGGCCTCGTACACGTCGACGGTCCCCGGGGGCGGCTCGGTCACGGTCGGTTTCACCGGCGGCAGGTCGACCACCAACACCTCGCCCACCGCGTTCACCCTCAACGGCGCTGCCTGCACGACCATGTGACGGGCCTGCCTCGGCCCCCGTGGATGTCCCACGGGGGCCGACACGTCGTGCCGGACGGTCCTCCTCTTGCGTGGAACCACCGTCCGCGGAAGGGGAACCCGTGCTGCCGGCGGGCATCACCCCGGTGACCGGCGCCGCCCGCGACCATACGACTCAGGCATACGTGGGGAGAGATCGTGCAATCCCGCCCCGCACACCGGCGCGGCGGCGGACGGGACACTCGGCGGGGCGGCCACGGACACCCCGCCCCACCCGGTGCGGATTCGCCCCCGGCACCGGGACCGGCGGAGCCCCACTGATCATGGACGTGCTGGCGCGCGCCGGTCTCCTGGGCAATCTCCCGGCTCGCGCGCGCCAGACCTTCCAGCCGGCCGGCGGCCGGCCGCGGTCACCCGGCGCAGCCGACATCCAGTACCTCGACCACGTCGTCGTGGACGGTGTACACCAGCCAGCACCATTCACCGAAGGCCGCGGCGAGATCCGGGACCTGGGCCCGCCGGTCCTCGGAGACGGCCGTGATGAGCATGATGATCTCTTCGTGCATGTCGTCCGGGACGTCGAACAGCACGTTGGCGGCCCGTTGAATGAGTTCGATTTTCATGGCGTCCACCCGTGGACGGGAGGATTTCCCGTGGTGTGCAGATGTATACCGGGGGCTGGGACTGTCACGGAAGTGGGAAACAGGGCCCGTCAACATGGTAATTCCGCCGGCCCCGGCCGGAGCCGGTGAGACCTCGCACGCGGTCAGGCCGGGCCCGGCCTGCCGAACAGGTCCGCGTAGCCGGCCGGCAACTGTGACAGCAGGTGGTCGACCTCCGCGCCCGGCACGGCGTCCGCGACGGTGGACAGGACGGCGCCGGCGTCCCACTCGGCGGTCCGGGGCCGGGCGCCGGTCTGCTCGGCCACGCGCCGCAGGAATTCCTCACGCCCGAGGGCCTCCGGCCGTTCCGGGTGGACGTGCAGGACGTCGTCCAGCGGCGCGGGCAGCCGTGCCGCCAGGTCGTCCGCCTCCTCCGGCGAGATCCGCGTGGCGAGCACCCGCAGCACCGACGTACTGATGTGCTCGGCCTCCTCCTGGCTGCGGTACTCGCCTCGATCGCGGACCTGCGCCAGAAAATCCACCAGCTTCACTGTGCCCTCCTCGCACTGGTTCCTTCGGCACGCCTGGGAGACGGCCGGCACGAGACCCGGCGCGAGACGACAGCGTCGTCTCCAGGCCCCGTCGGCCTCACACCCCGGCGGGCCAGGTCTCCACCTCAGGGCTGGCCGCGGCCGTCGGGCGCAACGGGGTGACGGCCCGGGTGTGGTCGAGATAGCAGAAGGCGTCGTAGCGCTCGGCCAGGACGGTGGGAACGTAGTTGCCCACGCGTTCGTACCGCGGCTGGTAGACCACCCCGATGGCCCGGTGGCCGCGCTCCTCGTGGTACCACGCGCGCCGGCCGGTGGCCGGCGGCCGCTGGAACTGCACAGGGGGGAAGACGAAGAGGGCCCGCTCGCCCGGCAGCGCCGTGTGCAGCAGGTCCTCCAGGCTGCCGGTGTGCGCGGGCGGCACCTCCATGACCCGGGGCACGCCGCCCCAGGCGTCCGCGGCGATCACCGTGCCGGTGTACGAGCCGAAGCCGACCAGCGCCACGCCCGCGCCCATGTGCCGTTCGCGGACCAGCTGACCGACGTTGATCTCGCCGATGTCGGCCATGTCCGTGGCGCGGGCGTCCCCGACGTGGGTGTTGTGTTCCCACACCACAGCCTTGGCGCCGGGGCCGTAGTGCTCCATCAGCCGGTCCAGCGTGTCGACCATGTGCCGGTCGCGGATGTTCCAGGAGTCCGGGCCGCTGTCCAGCATGGCCCGGTAGTAGCGCTCGGCACCGGCCAGCACCTCGGCGTTCTGCCGGGCGGCGAACTCAGTGAGCGAACCGTCCAGGGAGGCCGTCCGCGCGGCGCTGTGCCGTGCCTCCGTGAGCAGGGAGATCACCTCCCGCTCACACCCTTGGGGGACATACCGTGTGGCCAGCGCATACTCCTGCGGGTCCTCGGCGTACGGCTCGAAGCAGCGGTACGCGTCCAGAGCGGGCCGCACCCGCTCGGGGTCGTGCTCGCGGAGATGGGCGAGGACGGCGTGCAGCGACTCCCACAGGCTGTAGACGTCCAGCCCGAAGAAACCGACGCGCCGCTCAGTGGGCAGCCCCTGGTTGTGCCGGCGCAGCCACCGGGCGAAGGCCGCGACCTCGGCGTTGCCCCACATCCACGTCGGCCAGCGGCTGAAGCCCGCCAGCACCTCTCCGGGGTCCTCGGGCGCGCCCGGGGACGCGACCACCGAGCAGTGCACGGCGTGGCAGTCGGGCCAGTCGCCCTCCACCGCGACGAAGGAGAACCCCTTCTCCTCGATCAGCCGACGGGTCAGTGCGTCACGGAGCCGGTAGTAGTCGGCGGTGCCGTGGGACGCCTCGCCCAGCAGGACGTAGCGGGCGTCGCCGATGCGGTCCAGCAGGGGGTCCAGGGAGCCCGGATCGGTCAGCGGCAGGGCCGCCGCCCGAATGCGGGCCTGTTCGGTGTCGGGCACGGCTCGCCTCCCTTCCACGGGGTGCACCACCGGGTCCCCGCCGCCCCACGCGCTGAAACCCGAGGTCACCGTGGTGCTCACGGTGTCCGGGGGGCGGGTGCGCACAGGAGGGTGTGATGTGAATCACAGTGCTGGGTCCGTGGGTGTTGCTTCGCTCACTCAAGTGGGGGAATTCGGATAAAAAGAACATAAGCCTCAATGCTGGAGAGGAGACGACGCCCATGTCGTATCCGCAATACTCCACCGGCATGACCGGACACCCCGAGATGGCGGAGATGCGGGAGCGGCTCGAACGCACCGCCTCCACCGGCAGGGCGATCGCCCTCGAAGGGCTGATCCTCCTGACCGGTCTGTACGTCGCGATCTCGCCGTGGGCCGTCCACTTCGCGGGCCTGCGGAACATCACCGCCAACAACCTGATCGTCGGCATCACCATCGGCCTGATCGGTCTCGGCCTGGCCCTCGTGCCGGAGCGGATGTTCCGTCTGGCCTGGGCGCTGGTACCCCTGGGCGTCTGGCTCCTGATCTCGCCCTGGGTGGTCACCGCCACGCACGGCGCACGGGCCGGTGTCATCTGGAACAACGTCCTGACCGGCGTCATCACCATGGCGCTCGGCCTGGCGGCCATGGGCCTCACCATCGGCGTCGCCCGCCCGGAAAAGCGCTGAGACGAGGAGCGTGCCGCACCCGGCGGGTCCGGCACGCCCCCGATCCGGCGGCACGCCCCCCGATCCGGCCGCACGCCGACCGATCCGGCCGCACGGTCCCCTCCCCGCCCCTCCATGCCGACGCGCCCCTCCATGCCAAGGCGCACGGATTGGAAGGTAAGACGATGCCCACCACCCGCTCATCAGACTTCGAGCACGCCATCCACAGTGCGAACATCTGGCTCAAGGCGGTCGCGGAAGCCCTGGGAACGGACGACCGCCATCTCGCCCACCGGGTCCTGCGCACCTGGCTGCACACCCTCCGGGACCGGCTCACCGTCGACACGTCGGCCCATCTCGCCGCACAGCTCCCCGAACTGCTGCGCGGCGCCTACTACGACGGCTGGACCCCGAGTTCCGTTCCCATCAAGTACGACATCGACGGCTACGTGAACCGCTTCGTCCAGGAAGCCAAGGTCGACGCCGAGGACGTGCCGAAGATGGCCGCCGCCGTCACCACCGTGGTACGCGACCACGTCTCGCCCGGCACGCTGGAGTCGGCACTGGACCAGCTCCCGAAGGACATCTGCGGCCTGCTGCTGCAGCCGGCCTGAACCGGGCGGGCCCGCGACCTCCTGAGGGCGAGTCGGCCGGGCATCCGTGACCCACGGCCCGCCATGACGCGCCTGGTGGCCGCGCTCCTGAAGGGTTGAGAGGCGGAGCGGGGGCCCTGCGGAACGGTCCGCAGGGCCCCCATGGCATGCGCGGAAACTCTCCCGCGCGCGTGGTGCGGGGCGGCCGGTGATGTGCGCGGGCACACGAATGGCGAGACGTAGTCACTTTCCGTGGTGAGTGGTGCGGTTTTGTCAGGGTTGTGCTGCACCTTCATTCGTGCGGTGTGTTTATACGGTTCAGCCGGTTATCCCACGCCGGTTCGGTCATCACCGTTGCGGGACCGGACCCCGCATGCCGGCGGACGGGGCGCCGGCCCACACCCCTTCGGACTCAAAGGACACGGAAGGAGGTGACAGATATGGAGAACCGCGAAGAGGTCTACGAGGCGCCGATGCTGAGCGAGGCCGGAGACTTCGCCGAGGTCACCCTCGGCTGGCCGTGGGGCAACCGCTACGACGGAGGGCTGCCGCCGTACTGGCGTTTCCCGTACGGCCAGTGAGCCCGGTGCTGTGAACCCGGTGGGCACGCGCGACGCGCGCGCCCACCGGGCGCGGGGCCGCCCGACCTGTCAGTGAGGGGAAGGAGTGCCGTGGACGACTGGTGGGTGATGCTGCCGGACTCACCGGCCGCCGCCGCTGTCGCGGAGCGGCTGTGCCGGGAGGGCGTGCGCCGGGTGCCGCACGCCTCCGGACGGCCCTGGCTGGTGGGCCGTTGGGACGCCCGGCAGGAGGTGTCGGCGCGGGCGGGCGAGGCAAGGATCGTGCTACTGGGCCGGAGCACCGCGCAGGCCGGGACGCTACGGCGGCGGATCGAGCGGGTGCGCCGGCCCGCGGAGGCGGAACGGGCCGTGACGGGCCTGGCGGGCAGCTTCCATGTGCTGGCCTCGGTGGGCGGACGCGTGTGGGCACGCGGTACGGCATCAGCCGTACGCCGTGTCTTCACCGCGCACATCGACGGCGTACCGGTGGCGGCCGGCCGTGCCGATGTGCTGGCCGCCCTGTCGGGCGCGGACCCCGACCTCGGGGCGCTCGCCGTGCGGCTTCTCCACCCGCCGGTGGCCTCCACGGTCCTGGCCGAGCGCACCTACTGGCGCGACGTGCGCGCCGTACCCCCGCAGGAGGCGTTGGTGTGGGAGCGCGACGGGCGCCGCGGGCCCCGGGCCCGCTGGTGGAGTCCCCCCGAACCGCACCTGTCCCTGACGGAGGCCGCGGCCGAGGTGCGTACGGCCCTGACGGACGCGGTCGGCACCTGTACGGCCGGTGGCGGCACGGTCAGCGCCGATCTCTCCGGAGGGCTGGACTCGACGAGCCTGTGCTTCCTGGCCGCCCGGGAAGCGGACCGGCTGGTCACCGTGCACTGGGAGGGACGGGACCCGGACAACGACGACGCCCTCTGGGCCGCGCGCGCCCGCGAGGCGCTGCCGTCGGCCACCCACCTGGTACTGTCCGGCGAGGAGTCACCCGACTGGTTCGCCGGCGTCGGCGGGTTACGGCTGCCCGGCGAGGAACCCTGCGCCTGGGTACGGGACTTCGCCAAACAGACCGACCTGCTGCGGCGGGTCGGGGAGCACGGCTCCCGGCTCCATCTGAGCGGTGGTGGCGGCGACGAGATGTTCACGCCGTTCCCCTGCCACCTCCAGGACCTGGCCGCCACCCGGCCGTGGCGGGCGTGGCAGCTGCTGAGCCGGCAACGCCACCAGTGGCGCGTCGGCCACCTCTCGGTGGCCCGCGGCGTCCTCGGACGGACCTCCTACCGGCGGTGGCTGCTGGACGCCGCCGGACACGTGGCGCTCGCGCCGCCGACGGGCCTCACGAGCATGCTCGGCTGGCAGCCCGAACCCCGCGCACCGGGCTGGGCCACCCCCGAGGCGGTGGCGATGATGACGGACGCGTTGCGCACCGCGGCGGCCGACAGCCCCGAACCGCTCGCGCCCCAGCGGTCCGTGCACTGCGCGCTGCAACAGGTCCGGGAGGGCGGCAACACGATCCGCGTACTGAACCAGACGCTGGCCGGCCCGGATCTGGCCCTGCCCTACACCGACGACGCGGTCGTCACCGCCGCCCTGTCGGTCCGCCCGCTGGAAGCCGTACGGCCCGGTGCGTACAAACCGCTGCTGGGCGCCGCCCTGTCCGGCATCGTGCCCGCGCACCTCCTGGCCCGCCCGGGCAAGGGCCCGTACGACGCCGACTTCTACCACGGGCTGCGCCGCCACCGCGGGGAGCTGCTGGCCCTGACCGAGGACTCGCTGCTGGCCGAAGCCGGACTGGTCGACGCCGAACGGCTGCGCCGCGCCCTGCACCACCATGCCGCCGCCGCCGAACTCGACCCGCTGCTCCACACGTTGGGCTGCGAGGTGTGGCTCCGTGCGCTGGACGACGACGGCCCGGCCCCGGTGCCGTACCCGCCGGCCGCGCGAGCACGGTGAACAAGGGGTACGGCGATGGAAGGAGCGCGTTGATGTCCGTATCCCTGTCCCTGGCCGCGTACGTGACCGCGGTCGACACCGACGGCGGGGCCATGGTCCTGCTGGACGAACGCACCGGCACCTACCGGCAGTTGAACCCCACGGGTGCGTTCGTCCTCCGCCTGCTGCTGCGGGGCGCCAGCACCGGGGACGCCGCCGCGGCCCTGGCGGAACGCTATCCGCAGGCCGTCGCGCGCGCCGCGGAGGACGTCGCGCGCCTCGTGGAAGCCCTGCGGCGGGCCGGACTGCTGCGTGACTGAGCCGCCCGGCATCATCCGTTCCCCGGCCACCGGGAGCCCGGAGCGGGTCCGGGAGCCCGGAGGACGCCTGAGACAGACACCTTCGCCACCGCACCAGGAGCCATCACCATGACCGACCCCGTCGGAGCACCCCAACCGGCCGTCGTCCCACGGCCGCGCCGTCTGCTCGCCCTGCTGGCCGTGGCCGCCGCCCGTCCGCTGGCCGGCGCCGGACCGCGCCGCATCCGCGCCGTCCTGCACCTGCTGCGCCGCGGAGCCGTCCCCGCCACCCGGCAGCAGGCCGCCGCGGCCCGGCAGGCCGTCATCACCGTCAGCCCGCGCTGCGCCGCCGACCGCAGCTGTCTGCAACGCTCCCTGGCCACCGCCCTGTTGTGCCGGGCGTGGGGGGCCTGGCCCACCTGGTGCACCGGCGTGCGCACCGAACCCTTCCGTGCCCACGCCTGGGTCGCCGTCGGCTCCGAGCCCGTGGGCGAACCGGCACACGAACGCGGCTACACGCCCGTCATCACCGTCCCGCCCCTGCCGCTCACCGGGAACCGCTCATGACCGGACGCCCGAGCCCCACCACGGACACCACCGCCGCCCGGGGAACCCGCCGCGCCCTGCCGTACGCGGTCCACACCCGGGGACTGGCCAAGACCTATCCCGGCGGCCAGGACGCCGTACGGGGCGTGGACCTGACCGTCGCGACCGGCGAGATGTTCGCCTTCCTCGGCCCCAACGGCGCGGGGAAGTCCACCACCGTGTCCATGCTGTGCGCGCTGAAGAGGCCCAGCGCGGGGGAGGCCTGGGTCGCCGGGGCGAACGTGCTCACCGAATCGCACCTGGTGCGCCGCCGCGTCGGCGTCCTCTTCCAGCACAGCGCCCTGGAGCGCGACCTGACCTGCGCCCAGAGCCTGCAACTGCACGCGCGCCTGCACGGTCTGTCCCGCTCCGACGCCCGCTCCCGCACCGGCCAGGTGCTGAGCGCCGCCCGGCTCGCCGAACACCGGCACGCACGCGTACGCACCCTCTCCGGCGGCATGCGCCGCCGCCTCGACATCGCCCGCGCCCTGCTGCACGAACCCCGCGTGCTCTTCCTGGACGAACCGACCGCCGGACTCGACCCGCCCGCCCGTGCCCGCCTGTGGCAACACCTGCGCCGTCTGCGGGAGGACGAACGCATCACCGTCTTCGTCACCACGCACTACCTGGAAGAGGCCGAGTACTGCGACCGGCTCGCCATCATCGACCACGGCCGCATCGTCGCCCACGGCACGCCCGCCGGCCTGAAATCCGCCCTCGGCCAGGAGACCGTACGGTTGCGCACCAGCGACAACCGGCGGGCCGCCGCCCTGCTCAGAACCGACCACGGCCGCACCGCCTTCGACGGCTGCGAGGAGGTCACCGTGCCGGTGACCGACAGCGCCGAGTGGCTGCCCAGGCTGTGCGCCACCCTCGGCGCACACGGCATCCACATCCATACGGCCACCGCCACCGTGCCGACCCTGGACGACGTCTTCTTCCACCACACCGGCCGCCCCTTCGACCCCGAGAGCGGCACCCCGTGACGACGGCACGCGTCCCGTCCAGGGCGGGGCACGCCGGGGAGGGCGGCGTGCGTCAGGAACTGCGCGCCGTCCGCGCGCTCATCACACGCGACTGGCTACGGCTGGTCGCCAACCCGACGAACACCGTGCTGATGCTCCTGCAGCCCCTGCTGTTCCTGCTCGCCTTCGGCGGCGGCCTGTCCGCGCTCGTCCCCGACAGCGCCGTCGGCGGCCAGTACCGCGCCTTCCTCTACCCCGGCATCCTGCTCATGGCCATCCAGGCGCCGGCCGTCAGCGTGGGCATCCGCCTGATCACCGACCGGTACAACGGCAACGTCCGCGAGCTGCTGGTGACCCCCGCCCGCCGGTCGAGCCTGCTGTGCGGGATCTGCCTCGGCGGCTGCGCCACGGCCACGGCCCAGGGCGCCGTCCTGCTCGCCCTGGCACCGGCCGGCGGACTGCCCTACCGGCCCCTGCTGCTCGCCGGCCTCCTCGCGGAACTGGCCCTGGCCTCCTTCACGGTGACCGCGCTCGCCCTCGTACCGGCCGTACACACCCGGGGGCCCGAGACCTTCAGCACGCTCCTGGCACTGACCAGCGCCCCCCTGCTCTTCGGATCGGGTGCCCTCGTTCCCCTGTCCACCCTGCCCTCCTGGGTGTCCACCGCGGCCGCCCTCAACCCGCTCGCCTACGCCACCGACCTCCTGCGCCGCACCGCCGGCCCCACCACTGCGGCCGGCGTCCACTGGGGCACCTGGCAGCCACCGCCGGCCCTGGAGGCGGGCGTCCTCCTGCTGACCGCGATCACCGCCCTCCTCTGCACGGCCCACCGCTTCGGCAGCACGGACGACGACGTGACCTGACCCGACCCTCAGGGCCCTCCGCAGCCGGGCCTGCGCCACGTCAGCGAGTACCGACGCAGCACATGCCGTCGACAGCGCACACCGGGCAACAGCCGCAGCGCCGTGGCCCGGACCTGCCCGACCAGCCCGTAGCGGCGCCTCTGTCCCCCCGCTGAGCGGCAGCGGTGGTGTCGATCAGCGGTTGTGGCAGGCGAGTTCAGCCGT
Organism: Streptomyces rubradiris; assembly: GCF_016860525.1. Classification (NCBI taxonomy): domain Bacteria; kingdom Bacillati; phylum Actinomycetota; class Actinomycetes; order Kitasatosporales; family Streptomycetaceae; genus Streptomyces; species Streptomyces rubradiris. The sequence goes on along the minus strand of NZ_BNEA01000007.1, from coordinate 349,635 downwards.
GCGTCAGAGCGGGCGCGTACGTGTGGTCGCCCAGGGCGCGGTGTACCAGTTCGAGGACCATGGCGGTCACGCGGCGCTCGTCGATGTCGGCCCTCTCGTCCCCCTGGCCGATGAGGTCGTCCAGCAGGCCGTCGGACGCGTGGTAGGCCATGCGGAACGCCACGCGGGTGTCGCCGGCCCGGAACGCGCCGGCGTCCGTGCCCTCTTCGACGAACGCGCACATCAGGTCGATGACCCGCTGGTTGGCCTGCCGGCACAGCTCCAGGGCCTTGGCGTTGGCCGAACCGTAGACGATCCGGTGCAGTTCGGCGTTCGCGATGGCGTGCCGGACGAGGGCGCCCATCACCCGGTCGATGGTGGGCCACCAGCCGTCGCTCTCGTCCAGGATCTCCTGCGCGGTGGAGACGATGGCGTCGACATAGCGCTCCCACAGCGCGCCGAGCAGGTGGTCCTTGGACTCGAAGTACAGGTAGAAGGTGCCCTTGCCGATCTCGGCCGCGTCCGCGAGTTCGGAGATGGTGGCGCGTTCGAAGCCTGTTGTGCCGAACACGCGTTGCCCTGCGCGCAGGATGTCGTCCCTGCGGTCGTCGGGGCTCTTGGTGACCCGCTTCCTCCGCGTCGTCGCCGGCATGCCCACCTCCGTTCACGCGGTGTCGTGGCGCCCTGTAGGGGCTGCCCAATATATCTGACCGCCGGTCGCTTCCCTTCCATTGACTGACCGTCGGTCATTTGTTTGACTGACCGCCGGTCACACACGTCCGGCCGAAGCGCCGCGACGACGCACCCCCGCGACACCGACCCGAGGACCACGAGATGACCACGCACGGCCTGACGGCCTCCACCGAACCCAAGACCGTCCCGCGCAGCCCGGCCCGATTCTGGGCCACCGCCTACACGCTCCTCTGCCTGCTGACCGGCACCAACCTGCCCACCCCTCTGTACCGCGGCTACGAGCGCGAGTTCGGCTTCTCCCCGCTCGTGGTCACGCTGATCTTCGCGGTGTACGTCGCCTCGCTGATCCCCTCCTTACTGATCGCCGGCCCGCTGTCCGACTCCGTGGGGCGCCGCGCCGTACTCCTGCCGGCCGTGGTACTGGCCGCCCTCGGCTCGCTCGCCTTCGCGCTCGCCGACGACGTCGGCTGGCTCTTCGCCGCCCGCCTGCTCCAGGGCCTCGCCGTGGGTGCCGCCTCCGGCGCGCTCACCGCGGCACTGACCGAGCTGGAACCCCGTGGCGACCGGGGCCGGGCCGCGCTGGTGTCGACGGTCGCCTCCGTCGGCGGGCTGGGGGCGGGCCCCCTGATCGCGGGCCTGCTCGCCGAGTACGCCCCCTGGCCCTACGTCCTGCCCTACGCCCTGGAGATCGTGCTGCTGGTCCCCGCGGCCATCGCCATGGCCACCCTTCCCACCACCCGGCCCACGACCCGCTGGCGCCCCCGCCGCCCCACCGTCCCGGCCGCGATGCGCGGGCTGTTCCTCTCCAGCGGCACGGCGTGCTTCCTCGCCTTCTCCGTGATCGGGCTCTTCCTGAGCCTGGTGCCGACCTACGTCACGAAACTCTCCGGCAGCGACAACCTGGCCCTGGCCGGCGGTGCCGTCACGCTGATGCTCGCCTGCTCCGTACTCGCCCAGATCGCGGCAGCGGGGCGCCGGGCACCCGGCGTCCAGATCACCGGCCTGGTCGTACTGGCCGCCGGCCTGGTGCTGCTCGCCGTGGCCGGCGGCCTCTCCTCCCTCCCGCTGCTCCTGGCGGCCACCGTCGTCGGCGGCGCCGGCCAGGGACTGGCCTTCCTCGGCGGCATCACCAAGATCAACCGGGCCGCCCCCCAGGGCAGGCACGCGGACGTGCTCTCCAGCTTCTACGTCGTCGTCTACCTCGGTGTGGGCGTCCCCGTCATCGGCGTCGGCCTCCTGGCCACGACCACCGGTCTGCTGACGGCCGTGCAGCTCTTCACCGCCCTGGTGTCCGCGCTGTGCCTGCTGGACGCGGCCGTGCTGTTCCGCAGGCGCATGACCGGACGCGGCGCGAACGGTCTGCCGTAGCCGACCCGCCCCTGTGCGCTGATCCACTGACGAAGCGTGCGGCCATTGAAGCAAGGGCTGGAAATGGAGTTGAGTGCTGCCTCATGACTCAGTACATCAAGACATTCCATGCCATCGAGATCGGTGACGGTGGTGACGGGCGATGGGCCGAACGCGTCCGGCCGGCCATGGTGGGCGCGCCGGACTGGCTGACCGAGCAGGGACGGACTCCCGAGGGTGCGGCCCGTGCCCGGCGGCTCTTCGAGGAGCACATGCCCGAACTGGTCCCGGCACTCGACCGGCTCGCCGGCCAACTGCCCTCACCGCAAGCCAGAACTCTTCTCACGATGGCAGAGGTGCGGCCGTTCTTCTCCGGCTGCACCCAGATCGGCCGCGAGGGCACCCTGCTCAGGAACTACGACTTCGCTCCCGAACACTGCGAAGGAACCATCGTCTCCTCCCGCTTCCTGCGTCCTGTGATCGGTATGCAGGAGGCCGGGTGGGGGCTGCTGGACGGCATGAACGACGCGGGCCTCGCGGTGTCGCTCACCTTCGGCGGGAGGTACGTCCACGGGCCGGGATTCGCTCTCCCCATAGTGCTGCGCTATCTGCTGGAGACCTGCCGGACCGTCGATGACGCGCTGGACAGCCTGCGCACCATACCCATCGCGATTCCGCAGAACGTCACCCTCGTCGACCCGGGCCGGACCGTGACGGTCCACGTCGGACCCGACATCCCGCTGACAGAGACGCCGGACTCCTGCGCGGCCAACCACCAGCACCTGCCGGTGCCGGACGAACAGGAACGAGTCACCCGCACACAGGCGCGGCTGGCCGCCGTACGGGCGACGGGCATCGATGTCGCGGCGATGCTACGACCGCCGCTGTACCAAGGCGCGTACGACGAGTGGCTGGGCACGGTGTACACGGCCGAGTACCGTCCCGAGGAGGGCCGTGTGACCTACCACTGGCCCGAAGCGAGCTGGGAGCACTCCTTCGACGGCTTCTCCCCGGGCACCCTCACCGTCACCTTGGGGCTCCCGGACGGAACTGACAACAGCTGACGGCTGGAGCGCCCAAGCGCGTTCAGGACGGCATTTCGCTCTCCAGCCATGCCAGTTCCGCCTCGCTCAGCCTGATCTCCGTGGCCTGCGCCGAGTCGGTGATGGAGGCCGGGCGGCCGGCCCCCGGCAGCGGGATCACGGCCGGGGAGCGGGAGAGCAGCCAGGCCAGGGCGACCCGCTGTGGACTGACCCCGTGCCCGGCCGCGACGCGGTGGAAGGCGGTGTCGTGGGAGGTCGGGCCGGAGGGGCCGTCGAGGGAGCTGCGGGAGATGCCGCCGAGGGGGCTCCAGGGCAGGAACGCCAGGCCCAGCTCGGCGCTGAGCCGCAGCTGGGGCTCGCTGTCGCGGACCGCGGGCGAGTACTGGTTCTGCACGGAGACCAGTCCGTCGCCGAGGATCGCGTGTGCCTCGCGGATCTGGGCGGTGGTGACGTTGGAGATGCCGGCGGCGCGGATCGTGCCCGCGTCGAGGAGTTCGCGCAGGGCTCCGACGGACTCCGCCCAGGGCACGGCCGGGTCGGGCTTGTGCAACTGGTACAGGCCGATCGCCTCGACGCCCAGCCGCTTGACGGACGCTTCGGCGGCGCGCTTCAGGTGTTCCGGGGTGCCGGTGACCGTCCAGCTGCCGTCACCGGGCCGGCCGCGACCGCCCTTGGTGGCGATCAGGACGTCGGAGGTGTCCCCGCCGTAGCGGGCCAGGGCGCGGGCGATCAGCAGCTCGTTGTGGCCGGCCTCGCCGGCGTGCCAGTGATAGCTGTCGGCGGTGTCGATCAGCGTGACGCCGGCGTCGAGGGCGGCGTGCACGGTGGCGACGGCCCGCCGCTCGTCCGGGCGGTTCTCGATGGACAGCGGCATGGCACCGAGGCCGATGGCGCTGACGGTGGCGTCTCCGATGGTGCGGTACTGCACGGTGGTTGGTGTCCCTTCGAGCGGCGGGGGATGAGACGAGGGTTCGGGCAGCGGCGGCAGGCAACTGGTCGGCGGCGCCGCGGAAGAAGTAACCCGGTTTTTCCGCAAGGACGTTGCTCATGGCGTAGTGGCGCCTTCGCCGTCACCGGGGACCGCCGATGACACAGATCCTTTGCATGTCCCCAGCCTGCACACCTATCGTCAACAGCAGAAGTGGCCACTTACTGGAAACGCCCCAAGGAAAACTGTTGATCGATGTGCAGCGGCTCCGTGTGCTGCGAGCGGTGGCGGACCACGGGAGCTTCAGCAGGGCCGCCGCGGCGCTCCGCCTCACCCCCTCTGCCGTCTCCCAGCACGTGGCGGTGCTGGAACGCAGCCTCGGCACGCCGGTCGTGACCCGCAGCACGCGCGGAGTCACCCTCACCCAGGCCGGCCAGATCATGGTGGGGGCCGCCGAGTCCGTCGTGGCCGAGCTCGCACAGGCCCAGCAGCGGGTCGAGCAACTCAGCACCGGGCGCGTGCAGTTCACCGTCGCGACCTTCACCAGCGGCGGCAGGCACCTGCTGCCCGGCGCCCTCCCCCGGTTCATGGCGGCCCACCCCGGCACCCTGCTCCATGTCCGGGAGGGCGAGCCCGAGCACACCCTGCCCCTTGTCCGCCAAGGCGCCGTCGACCTCGCTCTCGCCTACCACTTCGACGGCCCGCTGCCCCTCGGCCCGCGTCCCGGTCCGCGGTGGACCGCCCTCATGGAAGACCCCCTGCACGTCGTTGTGCCGGAGGAACACCGGCTCGCCGGCCGCGAGTCGCTCGACATCACCGAACTGGCAGCCGAGCCCTGGGTGCTGGGATGCCTCAAGACCGAGGCGTACCTACGCCGTTACGCCGAGCGCGCCGGCTTCGAGCCGGACGTACGCGGCACCACCACCGACTACTTCTTCGCCTGCTCGCTCGTCGCCGCGGGCATGGGAATCTCCCTGATCCCTTCCATCGCGCTCGTCCCCGCCGTGCCCGGTGTGTGCATCGTCCCGGTCGAGGCACCGGCTCCGACCCGGCACATCGGCGTCGTCGCGATCGGCCACCGCGGTGACCGCCCGCACGTGACGACGTTCATCCGTGCCCTCAGTGAACAGGTGGCGCGGAACCACGGGTTGTCAGCGAGGCGTTGACCGGCGTTCGTACACTATGACCCTGCGGCCACGGGTCTGCTCGTCGGCCACCGGGACGAAGTACCTGTGCAGGACAGCGGTCTTCATCCGGTCCCGGGCGCCTCTCGCCGGGCGGGCCCCCGGGGACGCGTCCGTCACCAGCAGGACCCGCTGCTCGGCAAGGAGCGCGGCGCGTATGCGATCCGGTGCCGTCTCGACGCCTCTCAGAGTGCCGGACTTCTCCGGGGGCACCGCCAGGGCTATGTCCCGCAGGCCGGCGAAGGCGTCCGGGGTGAGGGACTTGACGTCCCTGCGGAGTGGGGGTACGAAGAGCACCGCGTTCCCGGGCCGCTTCAGGTGCCGTATGTCCGAGGCGATGGCCAGGACGTCGTCCACCCTGCTGGCCGGGGACCGTGTGGCCAGTGACTGCGGCAGCAGGGCCGACATGGCCACGGCGAGCGTGACGGGGAGGATCCACCTCGACGCCGTCGGGAAGCGGGGCCTGGCGGCCCGTACCGCCGCGCCGACGGCAGCACCGATCAGGAGGGCCAGCCCCAGCATGCTGTAGAGGACGTAGCGGTCCAGGAAGACCGGCTGGAGCAAGGACAGGGCGATCAGGCCGAGTTGGGGCACCGCGAGCAGCGGCAAACCTACGGTCGCCGCCGACAGACGGCCTGCCCGTGGCCGGTCCGGCAGCGCGCAGGTGCCGCCGATCGCCAGCAGGACCGCTGGGCCGATCAGCATGTGCCAGGTCAACGGCGGAATCCACGCCACTTGCACGGACTGGCCCCGGCTGAAGACGATCAGCGGCAGCACTCCCGCTACGGCGCACCCGGCCGCCGCCGCCCAGCGAGCCAGCACCGCGCGTCCGGCCCGGGTCCAGAGCAAGGTGGCCAGGTGCGCCGCGAGGATCATGAGCGAGAGCCAGTGCAGCAGGCCGGTGAGGAGGACAGTGGTGCTGTAGGCAGCCCAATGGCGCGTCCGGGCGGGTCGCTGGAGGACGGTGGTGAGGAACAGGGTGGAGATTGCCGCACCGGCCGCCACCAGCGCGTACGACCGGCCCTCCTGGAGATGGAACTGCACGGCCGGCAGCAGCCCGAACGCCAAGCCGGCGGCCAGGCCCGCCCAGCTACCCGCCACTCGGCGGCCGATGACGGCCACGCAAGCCGCCGCGACCGCTGTGGCCAGCACCGATGGCAGCCGCAGGGTCGTGGTGCCGGGCCCGAAACACGTGAACAGCACGTGCATCAGCAGGTAGTAGAGGCCATGGACCACGTCGACGTTCGCCAACAGGTGCCATATCTCCGCCGTCGAGCGCTGAGCCACCTGCCAGGTCGCGGCCTCGTCCCGCCACACACTGTCCTGCCGCGACAACCCCCACAGGCCGAAGACGCACGTCCACAGCATCGGCAGCAGCCACACGACAGCCGTGCGGATCGAGGCCGTTGGCGCCGCACGTGCTGCCCCGGGCGGAGAAGACGGGAGAGCGGTGTCCGACGTGTGGCCAGGCGACATGAAGAAAGACTCCCGATGCAGTTGTCTATGAGGGCGGACAGCCAGAAGTTACCTACCGGCCGTCAACCGTATCCCGGCCCCGGGGGAGCCGACCTTGCCGCTTCCGCGGACCGCCGGGACAGGGCCGTCGACACGAGCGACTCACCACGGTGCCGCCGGGGTTGCCTGGTAGGCCCCTCAGGCACGGGGTCCCACCGTCGCCATGGCCCGGTCCAGTGCGTCGGCGAAGGAGCCCTTGCCGGCCGAGGCGAACCAGGAGTGCTGGGCGGCGACCAGGCAACCGAACGCCGCTGCCGTCAGGGCCCGGGGTGCCGGGTCGTCGGGCGCGTAGGGGGCACCGATCGAGGCGGCCCGCTCGCCCAGCCCGGTGACGACGGCCTCCTGCGCCTGTTGCAGCTTCTGGAGATAGCCGGCGAGCAGCACGGGGGTGTCGAAGACCATCCGGAGGACCGGTGCCGCCGCGTGCTGGTGCCCCGGCGGCCCCGGGCGGGCCACCAGCACGTCCAGCACGCGGCGCAGGGAGGTCCACACCGGCTCGTCGGCCGGGCGAGCGCGCAGGGCGGCGAGCATGTCGTCCACGACGAGACCGAAGTGTCCGAGGACGATCTCCTCCTTGGTGGCGAAATAGCGGAAGACACTGCGCTGGGACATCCCCACGGCCGCCGCGATGTCGTCGACGGTCGTCGCCTCGAAGCCGCGCTCCAGGAACAGCGCGGTGGCGGCGTCGGCGATCTCGTTCCGCACCGCGCGGCGGGAGAGCTCCCGCAGGCCGTCCCGTTTCCCACCCATGACCCTCGCACTCTAGCGAGACCGGCGGTGCTCGACGCCCCGGACGGCGACGCCGGCCGCGTCCGGCACGCCGAGGGTGCCCGGCGGCCCGAAGACCGGCGGGTCAGGTGCGGCTCGGCGCCGGGTCCGGCGCGGAGAGGGGCGTCACCGTACGGCGGGGGAGGAGCAGCGGGGTCGTCAGGACCAGCACGCCGGCCAGGCCGATGGCCGTACGCGGGCCGAGCAGGCCGCCCAGCACGCCCCAGACGGCGGTCAGCAGCGCGGTCGAGGACCTGGTCGTCACGGTCCAGGCGGACAGCGTGCGGGCGACCCGGTCGGGCGCGGTGCGCTCCAGGCGGTAGGTGGCGTAGACGGGGTTGAACACCGCGCAGCAGAAGATGAGCCCCAGCTCCACGCCCATCACCAGCAGCAGCCCTCCGGCGCCGGGCCCCACGAAGGCCAGGCCGACGGGCCACAGCGCGCGCAGCGCACCGGACACCACCAGGACCCGGTGCCGCCCGAACCGGGTGACGAGCGGCCGGGCCAGCCGCGAGCCGGCCAGCCCGGCGAGGGAGGGCACGGCGAAGGCGAGGCCGTACTGCCACGGCGCGAACCCGAACCGGCCGAGCATCAGCACGGCCAGCAGCGGCTCCACGGCCATCACCAGTCCGTTGAACAAGACGGTGTTGAAGAACAGGGGGCGCAGCGCCGCGTCGTCGAGGATGTACCGCCAGCCGTCGCGCAGATCCCCGGCCCGCAGACGCGCGGCCCGCCGGCGCTCCGGCCGCGGCTCGGGTCCGCCCATCGCGCGGATGCCGAGCGCCGAGAGCAGATAACTGACCGCGTCGGCCAGCACCGTCGCCACCGGCCCGAGGAACCCGATCGCCGCGCCGCCCAGCGGCGGTCCGACGATCGTGGTCGTCCAGGTCGTGGACTCGAACCGGGCGTTGGCGACGAGCAGGTCCTCGCCGGGCAGCAGTGTCTTCAGGTACGCGCCGGAGGCGGTGCGGAAGGTGATGTCGGCCGCCGCGACGACGACCGAGACCAGCAGGAGCTGCGGGAAGGTGAGGGCACCGAACGCGTACGCCACCGGGACCGTCAGCAGTGCCGCGCACCGAGCCAGGTCCATCCCGATCAGCACCGGCCGCTTGCGGCGGAACTCCACCCACGGACCGAGCGGCACCGCCACGGCCGCACCCACCGCGGCCCCCACGGAGGACAGCGCGGCGACCTCGGCCGGGCCCGCGTCCAGCACCTGGACGGCGATCAGCGGGAACGCCCCGAAGGCGAGCCAGGTGCCGAGCGCACTGGTCCCGTACGCCGCCCAGAGCCATCCGAACCGCCTCCCCAGCCGAGGGCCGAGCACCTGACCCGGCCGGCGCCCGCTCTCCATACCCGCGTCCCCTCACGTCCGTACAACCGCCCCACGACCCGAAGCATCAAACCGGGGACGATGCCCGGGGATCAAACAACCGGGACGCCCCAGCACCACAACCAACGGTTGTGGTCATAGGGTGTCGGCATGGACCTCGAAACCGTCCGGACCTTCGTCGCCGCCGCCGACGCGGGGCAGTTCCAGGGGGCCGCCGCCGAGCTGTCGCTCACCCAGCAGGCCGTCTCCAAGCGCATCGCCGCGCTGGAGCGCGACCTCGGGGTGCGGCTGTTCACCCGCACCCCGCGCGGCGCCGGACTCACCATCGACGGCCAGGCCTTCCTGCCCCACGCGCGCGAGCTGCTGCGCATCGCCGAGCGCGCGGTCACCTCCGTGCGCACCGGCCGCCGTCCGCTGCGCGTCGACGTGATCGCCTCACGCTCCGCGCCGTCCGGCCTGATGCGCGACTTCCACCGCGCGCACCCCGGGACCGAGCTCGACGTCGTGTGGCTGTTCGACATCGAGGCGGCCGTCACCGCTCTCCGGAACGGCGAGATCGACGCCTCCTTCCGCGCCGTGGCCGCGCCCGGCCGGCCCCTTCCCGGGGACATCGAGTCCGTGCGGGTGCTCGACGAGCCGCTCCAGCTCCTCACCGGCCCCGCTCACGCCCTGGCGGGCGCCCGGTCCGTGCCCCTCGAACGGCTCGCCGGGCACCGCATCTGGATGCCCGGCGTCGTCCCCGGCACCGAGTGGGCCGCCTATTACGACGATCTCGTGGCCGAGTTCGGGCTCACCATCGAGGCGACCGGCCCCAACTTCGGCTCCGACGCGCTTCTCGACACCGTCGCCGACACGCCGGCCCTGGCCACCTTCATGGGAGCGCACACACGCCTCGTCTGGCCCGCCGGCCACGGACTGCGCCGCATCCCGGTGACCGACCCGACGCCCGTCTACCCGCACTCCCTGCTCTGGCACCGTGACAACCCCCACCCGGCGCTGGACACGCTCCGCGCCCACCTCGCCGCCCGAGCGGCCGGCCACGACGCCGCCGGGACCTGGACACCGGCCTGGGTACTGCCGCGCTGACCGCCGCCACGCCCTGTCAGGACACGCTGATGTCGGTGTGCGCCCGGGCCACGCGCAGCAGCGCCTTCGCGATCACGTCGGCCTCGTCGTCGCTCGGATGCCGGGCGAAGTGCTCCCGGATGTCCCGCAGGTGGACCGGCGTCGTCTCACGCAGCGGCCAGGGCTTCCTCGGTGATCAGCGCCCGGGTCAGCCGCTCGTGCGTGGGATCGGGCCGCTCGTTCACCAGGCCGAGCCGGGCCATCTCGTCCACCAGCCGGCTGACCCGGTTCCGGCTGAGGACCACACGCTCGGCGACTTCCCGCATGCGCAGGCCCCGCTCGCCCCCCGCGCCTCCCCGTCCACTGGGGCCTCAGCGAGGGCTGGTGGGGGCTGATCCGCGTCGAGGAGACTCCATGACCCCAACGACCACCGGTACGGACGGGCCGTCCGATCCCCGGCTGCCCGCCGCACCCGACACCATCGCCGTCTACACCGACCTCAAGTGCTCCTTCGCCCACGCCGCCGTGCGCCGGCTGTACGAGACCCGGCGCCGCCTCGGCCCGGAGGGACGGCTCCGGTCCGATCTGCGGGGCCTTCCCGCTGGAGCTGTTCAACCGGGAGGTCAACGCCCGCCCCGGAGTGGATGCGGAGATCTCCGTGCCGGGCGCGCTGGAGCCCGGGGCCGGCCGGCGGCTGTGGCAGGGGCCGGACTGGGCCTGCCCGGTGACCACGCTGCCCGCGCTGGAGGCGGTGCACGCGGCCAAGGCGCAGGGCCGGCACGCCGGCGAGCAGCTGGACCGCGCCCTGCGCCGGGCCTTCTGGGCCGAGAACCGGTGCATCTCCCAGCGCCACGTCATCCTCGACGTCGCCGCGGAGACCGGCGCGGTGGACGTGACGGCGCCGGCCGCGGCGTTCGACAGCGGCACCGCCCGGCAGGCCATCATGCCCAGTACGAGTCGGCCCGCGACGGCCGGGCCGGCTGCAGCCCGCACCTGTTCCTCCACGACGGCACGGACAGCGCCCCCCGGGCATCACGGCCCACTGGGTGGGCGGCGGTTCCGGCGTCGGCCATCCCGTCATCGACGAGGACCGCCCGGAGATCTACGACAAACTCCTGACCCAGGCGGCGGCGCCGCTGTAGGCACGCCGGGGTCCGCCGGTGTGCGGGGCCACCGCGGCCAGCCGTTCAGGCGGGCCAGTTCCCGCATCACCGGGTCGTCGCCCACGACGACCGCCCGACCGGTCAGGCGCAGCAGCGGCAGGTCGGAGACGTGGTCGCCGTAGGCCGTGGAGGCGGCCAGGTCGAGGGCGCCGCGGGCGGCGAGGGCGCGGACCGCCTCGGCCTTGGCCACACCGATCATCGGGGCGGTCACCCGCCCGGTGTACCTGCCGTCCGCGGTCTCGGGCTCCGAGCACACGACGATGTCGGCGCCGAGGTGGCGGGCGACGGGGGCCAGGCAGGCGCGGAACGAGCCCGACACCAGGACCACCAGGTGACCCTCGCGCTGGTGCCGGCGCAGCGCGTCCACCACGTGCTCGTTGAAGAACGGCCCGGAGCGCAGTTCGGCCCGGAACCAGTCCTCGGCGAGGCGGGCGACCGCGCGGACGTCGGCACCGGCGTAGGAGGCGAAAGAGGCGCGGTTGGTCTCCGTACGCGGCACCCCGGCGGCCGTCATGGCCTTCAGCCGCTGCCGTTCGTGCCGGTACACCGACGGCGGGTGCCCCTCGGCGGCCAGGCGGTACTCCAGGAAGCGGAACATGCAGGTGACGTTGGTGACGGTACCGTCGACGTCGAAGAAGGCCGCTGCTCGGCGCACGGATGCTCCTTCCGCACGGGGTGGCCGGGGACAGACGCGGGCGTGAAGGGGATACCCGCCCCGCGCCCCGGGCGGGAACGGGGGCGGGAATCCGGTCAGCGGGCCTCGGGCGCCCCGCCCACCGGCAGCAGCCCGCGCTCGGCGAAGACGCGCTTGGCCGTGGAGAGGGCGTTGAAGGTGCGGGGGAAGCCGATGAACGCCAGACCGTGCACCAGGGCGCCCACGACCTCCTCCGGGGTGAGTCCGGCATTCAGCCCCAGGCCCAGGTGGAAGGCGAACTGCCGGTCGGTGTCACCGAGCGCGGCGAGCATGGCCAGCGTGACCAACTGCCGCTGCCGGTCGTCGAGTCCGGGCCGCCCGTACAGGTCGCCGAAGACGAACTCGGCCACGTACCGGCCCATGTCGGGCGCCACGTCGGCGAGCGCCGTGAAGATCGCTTCGCCCTTGTCGCCGAGCCCTTCCAGCCGCGCCTGGCCGGTGACGAAGCGTGGATTGTCCCGCTGTTCGTCGCGGATGTCACGGGTCATGCGACGCGCTCCGCGTGGCGGGCGGTGAAGTCCAGCACCCGCCGCCAGGCGTCGGCGCTGATGTCCTTCCACTCCGCGGAACCGCCGTCGAAGAAGGAGTGCGGCGCACCCTCGTAGACCTTGTACTCGTACGACTTGCCGGCGTCGTCCAGCTTGCCGCGGAAGGCGGCGAAGTCCTCCTGGCTGGTGGCGACGTCGTTGCCGGCGAGCAGCAGGAGCAGCGGCGCGGAGATGTCCTTGAGCCGGTCCTCCGCCAGGCCCGGCAGGCCGTAGAAGCCGATGGAGCCGGCCAGGCCCAGGCCCGCGCCCGCGAGCCGCCAGGAGTGTCCGCCGCCGAGGCAGAAGCCGACGGAGAACACGGCGACGCCGGGGTTCTTCCCGGTCAGGAAGGCGACGGCGGCGCGGGCGTCCTCGGCCACCCGGTCCGGCACGAGCTGCTTGAAGTGCGGCTCCCACTCGAACGCGTCGTCCCGGGGGCCGAGCCCGGCCGTGCGGCCGTAGTAGTCGAGCACGACCGCCGGGAACCCTGCCTCGGCGAACCGGCGGGCCAGCTCCTGGTAGTAGGCGTGGACGCCGCGGATGTCCGGCAGGATCACGACGCCGCGGCCGTTGGGCTCATCCGGCTGGGCGTGGAAGGCCGTGAACGCCGTACCGTCCTGGGAGGTCAGCTCGATCAGCCCCTCCTCGGCCACACTGCCGGGGTCGGCGACGGCGGGGGGCCTGCTGTCGGTGCTGTGGCACATGGGTGTTTGGCCTCTCTTGGTTGGGACGCGGGGGAACCGGTCGATGACTGGTGTAGGGGCCCGGCCCGGCTCAGGCCGTGCGCACGGCGTCGCGGGCGCGGGCGGCCGGGGGGAGGCTGACGGCGCAGGTCAGCCGGGCGGTGCAGGAGCGCCGGCCGGAGCCGTCGCTGATGACGATCTCGTACGTGGCGGTGGTCCGCCCCTCGTGCAGGGGCCGGCACACACCCGTCACCCGGCCGCTGGCCACCCAGCGGTGGTGTGTGCAGGACAGGTCCAGGCCGACCGCCCGGCCACCGGGACCGGCGTACAGGAACGCGGCGAGGGACCCGAGGGTCTCCGCCAGCACGGCGTTGGCGCCGCCGTGCATGATGCCGACGGGCTGCCGGTTGCCGTGCACGGGCATGGTGCCGATGACCAGGCCCGGCTCGCACCGGACCAGCTCGATCCCCATCTTGGGGACCAGCTGCTCGTGGCTGAACTCGGCTGTGACGGCCCATGGGCCGATACTGACGTCGGACATGGCGAACCTCCCCCGTTGCGGAACTGGAATCCGTTGTCCGCGAACGCCGCCGACGTTAGTCAATTCCCGGCACCGGTCGAAAGTACGTCAGCTGGTGGTGTCCAGGGTGGTGTTGGCAGTAACCGCATGAACCGACTCTCCTTGCGCCGGCCGAACTCGGTTAGCGTCGAGCAGACCGAGAAGCGCCCGTTGGGCCTCGCCGCGAGGGAGTGCGCATTGTCTGAGAAGGGTTCTGCCGGAGAATTGCTGCTCGACTCGGTCGACGACTATCTCGGCCCGGCCGAGAAGCGGTTCTTCGGCTCCGGTTTCCGACGCGTCACCTACCGCCACGACAAACTGGAGGTGTGCCGCGGCGAGGAAGGCCGTACCGAGTTGTCCGGCCGCCTCGGCGTCGGCTATCCGCCGGACTGGTCGACCAAGGCCCGGCGCGGCGACCTGCGCCCGCACCTGAGCACGGTCGACGGGGTGATCACCGCCGTGCACCTGAGCGAGGCCACCCTCACCCACGCCCTGCGTCTGACCGCCGAGCGCCGCCGGGCCGGCCGGGTCCTGCAGGTGCGGATCAAGGCCGGCACCGTGCCCGACGAGGAGCTCGCGGGGCTGCCCGTGCGCAGCACCCTGCTGGGCAGCGCACCGGCCACCGACGACGACGGCGACGCGGTCGTGTCCCGGCTGGAGACCCTGGTCGGCGTGATGCGGGTACGCACCGCACTGCGCCATCCGGGGGCCGCCCCGGCCGCGGACGCCCCGGCCGGGGCCACCTACGCCTCGCCGGAGGAACTGCTCGGCCCCGCCGACCGGCAGTACTACGGCACCGGCTTCGCGGCCCGCACCCAGAGCGTCCGCAAGGTCGTGGCCCGCGTGGCCGAGGCCCGCGCGGACGCCGTGGTGGACGTGGCCCAGGAGCCCGGCAGCGTCCTCGCGACCGAAGGCACCGAGGGCCTCTACCAGCCCTTCGTCGGCCTGGTCGACACCTTCGTGACCAGCCTGCAACTGGGCCAGATCCTGCTGTACGAGACCGACGGGATCTCCCGGGGCGCCAGCGACACGCTGTGGATGCGCACCACCGTCCTCACCGCGGGCGTCGAACCCGACCCCATCCGCTACGAGACCCCGCTCAGCGTACGGCTGGAGAACAGCGCGCTGCTGCGGCGCGACGACGAGACGTGGCGCGCCGCCGACATCGTCGGCAGCCTCGCCGGAAACACCGTGCGCTGCAGCGTGGCGCACCGGCTGCCCCGCTGACTTCTCTTCCCGCCGAGAACATCCGAGGAATTCCCGGAGTCCACCGAACTCCGGGGAAAACAAGGGGCGGCCCGCGCCGCCCGGAAAATGGAGCCTGCCATGCGTATCGCCATCTCCGGCACCTATTCATCGGGAAAGACGCTCACCTCGTACGCCCTCGCGCATTACGTGGGAATTCCGCGCACCCGGGCCCGCACCATGCGTGAGCTGCTGCCGGAAGCCGTGCCCGGAAAGACCCTGGAGCAGTGCACCGCCGCCGAACTCGTGCAGCTGATCGTGCGCCGCCATGTGGACCGGGCCGTGCACGAGAGCCGGTTCGAGGGCCCGTTCATCTCCGACGGTTCCTCGCTCCAGGAGTGGATCTACGGCTCCGTCCGCGTGATCGTCGGCATCAACCCCAACGAGTCCGTCCACCTGGGCGCGTTCGAGAGCGTCGAGCGCACCCCCGAGATACGCGTGTTCGAGGAGGTCATGGAGCAGCTGGGCATCGCCTTCAAGCAGCACGTCAAGCAGACGTACGACGTGTTCGTGCACCTGCCGAACGAGCTGGCGCTGGCCGCCGACGGGCACCGCCCGGTCAACGAGCGCTTCCGTTCGATGGCCGACGAACGCCTCCTCGAGGTCGCCGCCGAACTCGGCATACCCGCCCATGTGGTGGGCGGCAGCGTCGCCGAGCGGCTGGTGCGGATCGCCGGGCTCCTCGACCTGCCGGTGCAGATGCCGCCGCACGAGGCGATCGCGCGCGCCGAGGCCGAGTACCAGGCCCTCGACATGCGCACCGAGTCCGACCGGGCCTCGGTGATCGTGCGATGACCCGGCGAGCCGCCGTCCTCGCGGGCCTCGGCTCGGCCCTGCCGCCCCGCGTGGTCACCAACGACGACCTGGCCGGCCGGATGGACACCTCCGACGCATGGATCCGCACCCGTACCGGCATCGCCGAGCGGCGGGTCGTCGACCCCGGCACCGCCACCAGCGACCTCGCGATCACCGCCGGACGGCGCGCGCTGGACTCGGCGGGCGGCCCCCGGGTGGGCGCCGTCGTGCTCGCCACGGCCACGCCCGACCACCCGTGCCCGGCGACCGGGCCCACCGTCGCCGCCGGGCTGGGCCTGGGCACCGTACCCGCCTTCGACGTCGGAGCCGTCTGCTCCGGATTCCTGTACGCCCTGGTCACCGGGGCCGGCCTGCTCGCGGCCGAGGTGGCGGACAGCGTGCTGGTGATCGGCGCCGACGCCTTCACCACCCTCGTCGACCCCCACGACCGCGCCACCGCACCGATCTTCGCCGACGGCGCCGGCGCCGTGGTCCTGCGCGCGGGCCGCACGGACGAGCCGGGGGCCCTGCGTGCGATTGACCTGGCCAGCGACGGACTCCAGGCGGACCTGATCCGCGTGGCGGCCGGCGGCTCCCGTCAGCGCAGCCACCACACCGAGGCACTGCGCGAGGACCACTACCTCACCATGCGCGGCGGCGAGGTGTTCAAGAACGCCGTGCTGCGCATGACGGAGTCCTCGCGGACCGTGCTGGCCCGCACCGGCTGGACCACCGCCGACGTGGACCTCCTGGTCGGCCACCAGGCCAACGCGCGCATCCTGTACGCGGTCGCCGACCAGCTCGGCGCCGACCGGGAACGGACCTACGTCAACATCGGCCACACCGGCAACACCGCGGCCGGCTCGATCCCACTGGCCCTGGACGAGGCGGCCGGCGAGGGCCGGCTGCGTCCCGGCGACCGGGTGCTGCTGACCGCCTTCGGGGCCGGCACCACCTGGGGTGCCGTCACCCTGACCTGGCCGCACGGCCTCACCCGGCCGCGCACACCGGCCGCCTGAACCCCGGGAACGGACGCCCCCGCCCGCACCGTCCGCACACCGCTCCCCCCACCTGCGCGCCACCTGTCCACGCAAGCCCCGGAGCACGGCTCCGAGGAGGGAGTACGCAATGCTGTTCACGGCTTATCCTGGCCTGCTCGCGTTCATAGCCGAGAAGGCCGAAGTCCCCGTCGAGGAGATCCACCCCGACCAGAGTCTGGACCAACTGGCCCTGGACTCGCTCGCCCTGATCGAGATCGCCCTCTTCGTCCAGCGCGAGTACGGCATCGAGGTGCCGGAAGGCGATCTGGACCTCGGCCAGAAACTGTCCGAATGGGCCGCCTACCTGGACGAGCGGGTGGGCCGGTGAAAGCCGTCGTCACCACCGCCACCGGCGCGCCGGACGTGCTGCGCCTCACCGCCACCGAGCGTCCCGCCCCGCTGCCCACCGAGGTCCTGGTCAAGGTCGCCGCCGCGGGGGTCAACCCCGTCGACTGGAAGATCCGGGCCGGCGTGTTCCCGCCCGGCGCACTGGGCACCCCGCCGTTCGTGCAGGGCTGGGACGTCGCCGGCGTCGTCGAGTCGGGACCGCGGGTGACCCGCTTCCAGCCCGGGGACGAGGTGTTCGGCCTCATCGGCTTTCCCCGCCCGGGCGGCGCCTACGCGGAGTACGTCACCGCTCCCGCCCGGCAGTTCGCGCGCAAGCCCGGGGGGCTGAGCTTCGAGGAGGCCGCCGCGCTGCCCCTGGCCGGGCTCACCGCCTGGCAGACCCTGGTGGAGACCGCGCACATCAAGGCGGGCGACCGGGTGCTGGTGACCGCCGCCGCGGGGGGCGTCGGTCACCTGGCGGCACAGATCGCCCGCGCCCACGACGCCGAGGTCACCGGCACCGCCCGCGCAGCCAAGCACGGCTTCCTGCGCGAGACCGGCGTCGAGTATCCCGTCGACTACACCACCGGACCGCTGCACCACAGGGTGACCGGACAGGACGTCGTCCTCGACCTGCTCGGCGGCGACCACAGCTTCGAACTGGCCCGCACGCTGCGCCCGGGCGGACTGCTCATCACCGTGATCGGCCACGTCAGCCCCGAACTCGCCACCCACGCCGCGAGCCTGGGCGTACGGGTGACGGGGTTCCTGGTCGAACCCGACCACGCCGGACTGGAGGAACTGGCACGGCTGGTGACGGCGGGACGGCTGAAGGTCCACGTGGACCAGGTCTTCCCGCTGGCCGACGCCGCCAAGGCGCACGAGTACGGCGAGACGGGCCGCACCACCGGAAAGATCGTGCTGGTCCCGTGATGTCCCACGCCGCCTCGGCCCGGCCCGCCGGACGTGGTGCCCGTACGGCACTGCGTCCGGCGGGCGGGCTCCCCGACCGCCTGGTCACGGTGTTCGCCGTGGCCGCGGGGTTCGCCGTCGCCAACATCTACTACGCGCACCCGCTGCTCACCGCGATCGCCTCGGCGTTCGGCGTGGGCAGCGGCACCGCGTCCCTGGTGGTGACGGCCTCCACCGCGGGCTACACGGTGGGCCTGGCGCTGCTGGTGCCGCTCGGCGACATCGCCGGCCGCCGCCGGCTGCTGGTCGCCCTGCTGCTGGTCACCGCCGTGGCCCAGGCCGCCTCGGCCGCCGCGCCCACGGCCACCGCGCTGATCGCCCTGTCCGGGCTGATGGCGGTCGCGGCGGTCGGCGCCCCGCTCCTGGTGGCGTTCGCCGCCGCGCTCGCCCGCCCGGAACAACGCGGCCGGGTCACCGGCCGGGTGATGAGCGGGGTACTCGGCGGGGTCCTGCTCGCCCGCACCGGCGCGGGACTGCTGGCCCAGTGGACCGGCAGCTGGCGCACGGTGTTCGTGGTGGCGGCGGTGGCCATGCTGGCGCTCGCCGTGCTGCTGTGGCGGCTGCTGCCCGACCTCGAACCCGCCGAATCCCTCGGCTACTTCGCCCTGTTGCGCTCGGTGGCCTCGGTGGTCGCCCAGGAGCCGGTGCTGCGGCTGCGCTGCCTGTACGGCTTCCTCACCTTCGCCTCCTTCAGCGTCTTCTGGGCCTCGGCGGCCTTCCTGCTCGCCGCGCCGCCCTACTCGTACGGCGCGGCGCTGACCGGCGCGTTCGGGCTGCTCGGCCTGGCCGGAGCGGTGGCCGCGCGGGCCACCGGTCCGCTGGTCGACCGCGGCCGGGACCGGCTGGCCGGCACCGTGCTGTACCTCGCGAACCTGGCCGCCTGGGTGCTGCTCGCCTTCGACGGCGGCCACGTCCCCGTGTGCCTGGTGCTCGGTGTCCTCCTGCTCGACTTCGGGGTGCAGGGAGCCCAGGTCGCCAACCTCGGCGTCCTCTTCCGGCTGCGCCCCGAGGCCCGCAACCGGATCACGATGGCCTACATGACCGCCTACTTCCTCGGCGGCGCGGCGGGTTCGGCGCTCTCGGGCGCCGTGTACTCCGCCGCCGGGTGGGCCGGTGTGTCCGCGGCCGGGGGCGGCCTGGCCGCGCTGGTGCTGCTGCTGTGGGGCGTCGAGCGACTGCGCGCACGGACGTCCTGACATCCCAACCCTTCTCGAGGAGTTCTCGTGCCCACTCGTCCGACGGGCGCCGTACGGTCCCGTCCCGTCCTCACCCTCATCGCGGTCTGCGTCTCCTGCGGACTGCTCCCCGCCTCCCTGACCGGAACCTCCGTCGCCCTGCCCGACCTCGGCGGCGATCTGCACGCCTCCCTCGTGACCGTGCAGTGGGTCGTCAACGCCTACAACCTCACCTTCGCCAGTGTGATGCTCGTCGCGGGCTCGCTCGCGGACCTGCTGGGGCGGCGCAGGATGTTCACCCTCGGCCTTACCGTCTTCGTGCTGTGCACGGCCGGCGCGGCCCTCGTCTCCGAGGTGGTGCTGATCGACGTCCTGCGTGGAGCGGCCGGGGTGGGCGCCGCGATGGTGCTCACCGCGGCCACCGCGCTGCTCGCCCAGACCTACGACGGCGCGGGCCGGGCCCGCGCCTTCGGGTTCCTCGGCTCGTCCTTCGGGCTCGGACTGGCCCTCGGGCCCTCGCTGTCCGGCCTGCTCGTCGGGGCCTTCGGCTGGCGCTCGGTGTTCCTCGCCCACGCCGCCGTCGCCGTGGCCGTCCTGCTGCTGTGCCCGCTGCTGACCGAATCCCGTGACCCGGCCGCGGGCGGCGTCGACTACGCCGGGGCGGCCACGTTCAGCGGTGCCCTCTTCGCGCTCACCCTCGCCCTGGTCGAGGGACCGCAACTGGGCTGGGGGCACCCGCTGGTGCCGGCCCTCGCCGTACTGGCGGCCCTGCTGCTGACCGGGTTCGTCCGGATCGAGAAGCGCCGGGCGCGGCCCATGCTGGAACTGTCACTGCTGCGCGAGCCGAAGTTCGTCGCCGTCGGGCTGATGCCGGTACTGCTGGCCTTCGGCTTCGTGTGCCTGCTGGTCTTCCTGCCGTCGTACTTCATCGGCGTGGGCGGCATGACCTCACAGCGGGCCGGTCTGACCATGCTGCTGCTCAGCGGCCCGGTGCTCGCCCTGCCCGTGCTGAGCGGAGCGCTCGCGCGCAAGGCCGGCACGGCGGTGCCGCTCGGGGTGAGCCTGCTGCTGGTCGCGGGCGGCGCCGCCTGGCTGACCGTCCTCGACCAGGACGCCACCACCCTGATGATCGCCGGGCCCCTGCTCGTCATCGGCACCGGGGTGGGCATCTCCTTCGGCCTGCTCGACGGCGCCGCGGTGGGCGCCGTGGACGCCAGCCGGGCGGGTATGGCGGCCGGACTGTTCAACACCATGCGGCTCACCGGCGAGGCCGTCGCCATCGCCGGCATGGGCTCCGTCCTGGTCAGCATCACCCGGCACAACCTCAAGGACCCGGGCGCCTGGCGGGGAGACACCGGCGACCTCGCCAACCGGGTCGTACAGGGCGAGATCGGCGCCGTGGCCGGCCAGGTACCGGCCGCCGACCGGGCCGGCTTCACCGAGTTCGTCTCCGGCGCCTACACCTCCGCCCTGCACACGGTGCTGTGGCTGCTCGCGGCCGTGTGCGCCGTGGGCGCCCCGGTGATCATGCGCATGCTGCGCACCGCCGCCGGGCCGGAGGTCTCCGCGACCGCGGACCGGGGCGCCAAGGAACCGATCACGATGGGAGAGAGGTCATGAGCAAGCACGATGACAGGCCCGTACTGGTCGTCGGCGCGGGTCCGGTGGGCCTGACGGCCGCGGCCGAACTGGCCCGGCGGGGCGTACCGGTACGGCTGGTGGACAAGGCGGCCGGGCCCAGCCCGCTGACCAAGGCGCTGATGGTGTGGCCGCGCACCTTGGAGGTGTTCCGGGGGCTGGGCGCCGCCGCGTACATCGACAAGCACGGTCTGCCGGTGCACTCCTTCCGGTACAACTCCGGCACCGACCCGATCTGCGACATCGTCTTCGGTGACCGCACCCGCCCGATGGTGATCGTCCAGCCGGACGTCGAGGAACTGCTGCGCGAGGCGCTGGAGCGCGACGGCGGGACGGTCGAGTGGCGCACCGAGCTGACCCGGCTCAGCCAGGACCCGGACGGCGTGCTCGCCACGCTGCGCGGCCCCGACGGAGCGGAGACCACCGGGGAGTTCGCCTACGTCGTCGGCGGCGACGGGGCGAGCAGCACCGTACGCAAGGCGATCGGCGTGCAGTTCACGGGAGCGACGTACCCCAACCTGTTCATCCTGGCCGACACCGCGCTCGACGGGGACCTGCAGCGCGACGCCGTGCACTACTACTGCACGGAGAACGGGATCATGGTGCTGGTCCCGCTGCACAACGGCCGGTTCCGGGTGTTCACCGCCGGCCCGCCCGGCATGAAGCCCAAGGACCTGACGCCCGAGGTGCTCCAGGACTTCGTCGACAAACGCGGACCGGGCGGCCTGAGGCTGTACGACATCTCCTGGCAGACCACGTTCAGCATCCACGCCCGGCACGCCGAGCGGTTCCGGGCCGGACGCGTCTTCCTCGCCGGCGACGCGGCGCACATCCACAGCCCGGCCGGCGGCCAGGGCCTGAACACCGGGGTCACCGACGCGCACAACCTCGCCTGGAAGCTGGCGCTGGTGCACCGCGGCGCGGCCGCGCCGGTGCTGCTGGACAGCTATGGCAGTGAGCGCGCCGCCGTGGCGCGGGCCGTGGTGAAGCAGGCCGAGGTACAGACGAAGGCATGGATGCTGGACAAGCGCTGGCAGATCATGCTGCGGGACGTCTCCGCGCGGCTCGCCGAACGCACCGGCCTCTTCGACCGGTTCTACTCGCCCTGGCTGGCGGGCCTGACCAACCACTACCCGGCCGGTCCGGCCGTCGACGACAGCCCGGGAGGGCGGCCGAGCCGGTTCCGGCAGCGCAACGGGCACCTGCTGGCGGACCCCGCGACACGCGAGTCACTGCCGGTGGACCGCTACACCCTGCTCGTCACGCTCCCCGCGTCCGGCGCACGCCCCGCCGCGCTCGCGGAACTCCAGAGCGCCTACGGGGAGTTGGTGCGGGTCCGCACCACGCGCGGCCGCCGCTTCTCGGCGGTCCTGGTCCGCCCGGACCACTACATCGCGGCCCAGGACTCTGCGCCGGACCTCGGGCTCGTCCACCGGCATCTGGCCTCGCTGGCCGCGCCCGCGGTGCCCGCCCGCCGCGAGGACCTCGTCGGGGAAGGACACAGCGCATGACCAGGAGCACCGCCGACACCGTCGGGGAGTTCTTCCGCCGCTTCGGAACGGGGGACCTCGCCGGGCTGCCTGAGCTGTTCGCCGACACAGCCGATCTGGTCGTGGCGGGCGCCCCGTTCGTCCCGTGGACCGGGCACCTCGTCGGCCGGAACGAGGTCGAAGGCTACTTCCAGCGGTTCGTGGCCGCTGTACGGACGCAGCGGTTCGACATCGAACGGATCGTCACGGACGGCGAAGACGCCATCGTCCTCGGCGCGTTCGAGCACCAGGTGACCTCGACCGGGAAACCGTTCGCGAGTCCCTTCGCGATCAGGATCACCGTCCGCGACGGGCTGATCCGCCGTTACCAGACGTTCGAGGACAGCTACGCCGCCGCGCTCGCCTTCTCCGAGGGCGACTGACCGTCCTCGTCGCCGTCCTCGCCCGGCCGGTCCGGATCCTCCGCGTCCGGACCGGCCGACGCGAAGAAGGCGTCCAGCTTCTCCTTCGTTTCCTGCACGGTCGGCATGTGCAGGACCAGCTGGACCTCGTGGTCCGCGGCCAGCTCCCACTCGTGGACGTCGAAACTGAGCGTCCCGACCCCGGGATGGAGCACTTCCTTCGTCCGGCTCTTCACCGGTTCCAGCACCTCATGGCCGCTCCACAGCTCGGAGAACTCCGGGCTGCGCTCGCTCAGTTCGGCCAGGACCCGCTCGACCTCCGGCCGGCCGAAGCAGTCGGCCACGTCCGCGCGGAAGCGGGCCACCGAGCTGCGGGCCAGGGCGTCGCCCCGCACATAGCGTTCCCGGCACGTCTTGTCCGTGAAGAACTCCACGAGGATGTTCGCGCCCGGACCCGGGAAGCCGAGGAACTCCGGCACCGCCGAGTTCGCGGCCAGGATGTTCCAGCAACGGTCCCGCACCAGCGCGGGGTTGGGGAACCAGTGGTTCACGAGCTCGGCCAGGCGCCGCGGGTCGTCGGGCCCGCTGGTGGCCCGGGCCGCGTCCTCCGGCGCCTTGAGGCCGGCCAGCCGGTGCAGGTAGATCTCCTCGGCCGCGTTGAGGCGCAGCGCGCCGCTGATGGCGCCGAGCACCGCATCCGAGACGTTGATGTCCCGGCCCTGCTCCAGCCACGTGTACCAGGAGGTACCCACGCCCGCCAGGACGGCGACCTCCTCCCGGCGCAACCCGGGCGTGCGACGACGTCCGGAGGTGGTGAGCCCTACATCGCCCGGGGACAGGCGCATGCGCCGCGTGCGGAGGAAGTGAGACAATTCTTCCAGTTGACGTTTTCGGTGACTTGTCGTCATGGACCATGAGGGTCCACGGAGGGCAATACTCAGTCAAGCCCCTGTGGCCGGTTCCTGCCGCCGGGAGAAGGTAAATTCTTATTCCGCTTTTTCATGAGGCGTTCAGCGGCCGTAGAGATATGCAAGTGATACCGGAAGACCTTATTCGCGTCCGCCTTGCCGTACATGTGTTCGTGGGTGCCTCCGCGTCCCCTGCCAGGTGCTTCCCCGGTACCTGCGCCGAAGCCCCGACTGTGCCGCGGCCGCGCGGAGCGCCGCGACAGGTTTCCGTCGCGCCGCCCTTAACGTGGAGAATTTGAGCGCTCTCTTCCGAAGGCCGTGCCGGAATCCCAGGAAAGGATGTCCGGTCAAACGGCCCGGACGGCAGCGGAAAGAAGGTCGCGCCGACGCGCGCCGCGGGAGCGGGGGCGCGTCCGGCCGAACGGGCGCACGGTGGAGAGGGGACGGCGGGTGCCGCGACGGCGGCTGCCCGCGGGCACAGACTGCGGGAGCGACCATGAGTGACGGCACCACACCGGCCGGACCGAAGGCGGGTGACGGCCTGACCTGCCTGGTGACCGGGGCCACGGGCTACATCGGCGGCCGGCTGGTACCGGAGCTGCTCGACGCCGGACACCGGGTGCGCTGCCTGGTCCGCACCCCGGAGAAGCTGCGCGACCACCCATGGGCCGGCCGGGTGGAGATCCTCCGGGGTGATGTGACCGACGCCGAGTCGGTGGCCCGGGCGATGGACGGCGTGGACGTGGCCTACTACCTCGTGCACGCTCTCGGCACCGGCCGCGGGTTCGAGGAGACCGACCGTGCCGCGGCCCGGATCTTCGCCGGCCAGGCCCGCCGGGCCGGTGTCGGCCGGCTCGTCTACCTGGGTGGCCTCACCCCCGGCTGCGTGCCCGGACACGAGCTGTCGCCGCACCTGCGCTCCCGCGCCGAGGTCGGCCGGGTCCTGCTCGCCTCGGGAGTCCCCACGGCCGTGCTCCGCGCCGCCGTGATCATCGGCTCGGGCTCCGCCAGCTTCGAGATGCTGCGCTACCTCACCGAGCGGCTGCCGGTGATGGTCACTCCGCGCTGGGTGCACACCCGGATCCAGCCCATCGCCGTACGGGACGTCCTCCGCCTGCTCACCGGCTGCGCCCGCCTGCCGAGGGAGGTGAACCGTACCTTCGACATCGGCGGTCCGGAGGTGCTGACGTACCTCGACATGATGCGCCGCTACGCCTCGGCGGCGGATCTGCCCCGACGGCTCATCCTGCCCGTCCCCGTCCTCACCCCCCGGCTGTCCAGCTACTGGGTGGGCCTGGTGACGCCGGTCCCGGCCTCGATCGCCCGCCCCCTGACCGAGTCCCTGCGCCACGAGGTGGTGTGCCGCGAGAGAGACATCGAACAGTACGTGCCCAGCCCGCCGGGACACCCGATCGGCTTCGACCGCGCCGTCCGGCTGGCCCTCCAGCGCGTTCGCGACGCCCAGGTCACCACCCGGTGGTCGTCGGCCTCCGTGCCCGGCGCGCCCAGCGACCCGCTGCCCACCGACCCCGACTGGGCGGGCGGCAGCCTCTACACCGATGTACGCGAACGCGAGGCGGACGTCTCGCGGGAGGCGTTGTGGCAGGTCGTCGAGGGCATCGGCGGAGAGCACGGCTGGTACTCCTTCCCCCTGGCGTGGGCGGTGCGCGGCTGGCTCGACCGGCTGGTGGGCGGCGTCGGCCTGCGCCGGGGCCGCCGTGACGCCCGGCACCTCAGGACCGGGGACTCCCTGGATTTCTGGCGGGTCGAGGAGATCGCGCACGGCCGGCTGCTGCGGCTGCGCGCCGAGATGCGGCTGCCCGGCCTGGCCTGGCTGGAGATGAGCGTGGACGGCGACGACGGCGGACCGGTCCGCTACCGGCAGCGGGCGCTGTTCCACCCCCACGGCCTCCTCGGCCACCTGTACTGGTGGGGCGTCTCGCCCTGGCACGCGGTCGTCTTCGGCGGCATGGCCCGCAACATCGTCCGCACCGCAGAACGCGCGGCACCGCCACCCGGCGGACGCGCGCCCGGCGCGCCCGGCGCCGCGACGGCGCCCGGGGACAGGGGCGCAGTCTCCCGGCGTGCCACGGAAGGGGGCTGAAGCCGTGAGCCGGCTGCCGCGTGGCGGGGCCGCCCCGCGGGTCAGAAGGCGTACCGGATGCGCAGCCAGGGCGCGTGGGCCGCGACCAGGCCGCGCAGGGTGCGTACGGCCCGTGCCTTGACCTGGTCGTTGTAGCGGACGTTCAGCGCGCCGTTCTGCGAGCGCTTGTCCTGTTGCAGCTCCGGGCGCCAGAGCAGGTCCTCGGCCCGGGGGTGCCAGCCCAGGTTGACCTGGTGCAGGTCCCGGTTGTGGGTGAGCAGGATCACCTCGGCGGCGGCCTGCCGTTTGACCCGGCCGGGCAGGACGTCGTCCAGCTGCCGGAGCACCTCGCTCCAGGCTTCTTCCCAGCCGGGGCGCAGCACCACGGGGGAGAGGTTGAAGTGGACCTCGTATCCGGCGTCCAGGAAATCCGCAGCGGCGGCGATCCGGTCGCCGACCGGCGATGTCCGTAGGTCCAGCAGCCGCGAGTCCGCCGCGGGCATCACGGAGAAGCGGATCCGGGTGCGGCCCCGGGGGTCGAGCGCCAGCAGGTCCGGGTTGACGAACTTGGTGGCGAAGGACGCCTTCGCGGTGGGCCAGCCGCGGAAGGCGCGCACCAGGTCCGCGGTGTTGTCGCTGATCAGCGCGTCCACCGAGCAGTCGCCGTTCTCCCCGATGTCGTAGACCCAGGCCGACTCGTCGCACTGGTTGGGCTCCGGCTTGCGTCCCTGACGGGCGATGTGCCGGGCCAGGTGGGCGATGACGGCGTCGATGTTGGTGAAGACGGTGACGGGGTTGGCGTACCCCTTGCGGCGCGGGACGTAGCAGTAGGCGCAGGCCATCGCGCACCCGTTGGAGAGGCCGGGGGCGATCCAGTCGGCGGACCGTCCGTTGGGCCGGGTGACCAGCGTCTTCCGCTCGCCCAGGACCAGTGTCTCCCCCTTCACCCGCACCCAGCGCTCGACATTGCCCTCGTTGCCGTGCAGCCCCGGGATGCGCCAGTGGGAGTCCACCTCGATCAGCTTCGCGTCCGGGAAGCGGGCGAGGATCTGGCGGCCGCGCGCGGAGGACGCGGCGGCCGGTTCCGCGTAGACCGTCCGGACGGGCAGCAGACGACGGGCCGCGGCGGACTCGCGGAACGGCGGCCGGTCGTCCGGGCCGCGCCCGGGGCCCGTGCCGCCGCGCCCGGGTGTGCGCGTGGCGGCGTCCAGCGCGTCGAGGCCGAACAAGGCGTCGGGGCCGTCGTCGCCGGGGTCTGCGGAGGGGTACGTCATGCGCGTCTGCCGAACAGTAGGGGAGGGGCCGTAGGCGGGGGAGGGCCACGTTCCACTGTAGGCGCTTCGTCCGGGGCCGCCGGGTGGTCTTCTTTACGCCGGGCTTTACACCGGGGCCGGCCTGGCCGGTCCCGGTTCCGCGTGGTCCCGTACCAGGCGCCGGAACGCCCGCGCCGCCGGGGAGAGGTCCCCGACCTCCGCGCCGGCGGGGGAGAAGGCCAGCGCCAGCGTCCGGCGCAGAGGAGGGTGCAGCGGCCGGGCCACGACGGCGCCCTTGGTGTTCTGCCACGCCCCCCTGCCGAGCGCCGGCGCGATGCTGACGCCGAGTCCGCTGCCCACCATCGTGGCGATCGCCGACAGTTCGGCCGCCTCGAACGCGACGTCGAGTTCGATCCCCGCCTGCCGGGCCGCGTGCCGGA
Organism: Streptomyces rubradiris; assembly: GCF_016860525.1. NCBI lineage: Bacteria > Bacillati > Actinomycetota > Actinomycetes > Kitasatosporales > Streptomycetaceae > Streptomyces > Streptomyces rubradiris. The sequence goes on along the minus strand of NZ_BNEA01000007.1, from coordinate 322,387 downwards.
TCAGGGGCCGGCAGCCGCCGGTGGAGAGGATGAACGGCTCCTTCGCCAGGGCCGGCACCGGTACGGCCGGAGTGTCCGCCAGGGGATGGCCCGCCGGGAGCAGCGCCACCATCTCGTCCGAGCCCAGTTCCACCACGTCCAGCCCCGGGGCCGGCAGTGTCACCACCCCGGCCTCGACGGCCCCCCGCTCCAGCCAGGCCCGTACGTCCCGGTCGAAACCCTCCAGCAGCCGGACCCGCACCCTAGGGTGGCGGTCGGTGAACTCCGCGATCCGGGGCGTCAGCAGGGCGCCGGTGGCGGTAGGCAGCGAGGCCGGCCGCAGCTCGCCCGTCACCGCGCCGGTGGCCGCCGTCACTTCGGTGCGCACCAGGTCGAAGTGGCGCACCGCCTCGCGCGCGTGCGTGACCGCGCGCCGACCGGGTTCGGTGAGCCGGACGCCGTCACGGCCCCGGACGACCAGCCGGGCCCCGAGTTCACTCTCCAGGGAGGCGACCGCACGGCTGACCGCGGGCTGGGAGATCCCCATCCGCTCCGCCGCCGCGGTGAAGCCGCCGTGCTCCGCCACGGCCAGCAGGACGCGCAGCTGTGAGAGACGCATCACACTCCCCCAGAGATGTCGGCCCGTCACCAGCGATCATGCCGGGCCGGGCATGATCGCATACCGCCACCATTATTTGCCCGCCGGTACGCCATGGCAGAAGGCTGTCGACATCCGAGATCCGACACCCCGACCGATCGTCGTGAGGAGTCCCGCCATGGACACCGCGCCTGCCGCTGTCCGCCGCGCCGCCGTCGAGGTCGACGGCCTGCCCGCCTCCTACCTGACCGCCGGCGGCGAAGGCGCCCCGGCCGTCCTGCTCCTGCACGGCACCTACTGGAGCCGTGTCTGGCTGCCGGTGCTCGGGGACCTGGCCGCCGCCGGCCTGCGGCCGGTCGCCGTCGACCTGCCCGGGCTGGGGCGCTCGGCCGGCGAGCTGACGGTGCGGACCGCCGCCGTCCCGGCCCTGGCCTCCTGGGTCGCGCGGTTCGCCGCCGCCCTCGCGCTGCCCGGGCCGCTGCGGGTGGCGGGCCACGACATCGGCGGCGCCATCGCCCAGCACCTGCTCGCGGGCGAGGACGCGGAGGTCGAGCGGATGGCACTGGTGAACTCGGTGAGCTACGACTCCTGGCCGGTCCCGGCCGTGGCCCGGTTCCGCGATCCGGCCGTACGGGCGGCCGTCACCCCCCAGGAGCTGCTGGACGCGCGCCGGACCGCCCTCACGGCCGCGCTGGGCCGCCCGGCCGGGGAGGCCGAGATCACCGAGTACCTTCAGCCGTGGACCGACCCCCGCACCGTCCGCTCGTGGCTGTGCCTGGCCGCCGCCGCGGACAACCGTCACACCCTGGCCGCGCTCCCGGCTCTCACCGCGTCGACCGCGCCGAAGCTGCTGGTGTGGGGCGAGGAGGACCGTTTCCAGCCGATCGCCTACGCCGAGCGGTTCGTCAAGGAGGTCCCGCACAGCACCCTGGTCCGGATCCCCGGCGCGGGCCACATCCCGATGGAGAACGACGCCCCCGCCGTGGCCCGCGCCCTGGCCCGGTTCTTCCTCGGCTGAGCCGTTCTCAGACGAAGAAGGCGTTCATGCCGGGAACATCCGAGAGATAGGTCTCGATGCTCGCGATCCGGCCGTCGCGCAGACGGCAGACGGTGGACAGGTGTTCGTCCAGCCGGACATCGCCCCGCCGGGCGGTGTTGTGCAGGGAAAGCGCCATGTTCTCCCGGCTGACCAGGATGTGCAGCAGCCGGAAGTCGAGACCGTAGGAAGCGATCTTCCGGGCGCGTTCCACGACCGCGTCGGCGCCCACGGCCGTACCGGAGACGGCGTTGTCGCCGGGCAGCGTCCACGTGGCGTCGTCGGTGAGCAGGGACCGGATGCCGTCCCAGTCGCCGGCTGTGAGGAAGGCGTGGAACCGCGTGCCGAGCTGGTGTGCGGCCTTGTAGGGGTCCTCGTGCGAGGGCATGGTTCCTCCACGGAAGAGCGACTAAAGCAGTGATCGTTGCGTTAGTCAGCCTAGGCGGCCTGCTCGCTAAAGCGCAACTCTTTGCTTTAAGATGGGGGAGTGTCCGTCAAAAGCAAAGACAGTCGTCCCGGGGGCAGAAGTGCCCGGGTGCGTGCCGCCGTCCATCGCGCGGTGGTGGAACTCGTCCACGAAGTCGGCGCCGACAGGGTGACCATCCCCGCGGTGGCGCGCCGCGCCGGCGTCAACCCCAGCTCTGTGTACCGCCGTTGGGGTACGGTCTCGGCCCTCCTCGCGGACGTGGCCGACCGGCGTCAGGACGAGGGGGCGCCCGAGCCGTCCGGTGATCTCCGTGAGGACCTGGAGCGGGTGGCGGTCTGGACGCTCGCGGACCTGTCCCGGCCGGGCGGCGTGGCGTTCTTCCGCGCGGAGGTGGCGCCGGACGTGGACGAACGCCGGGCCGGCCTGCGCGCCTGCCTGGAGCGGGTCAGCGCTCGCTTCCGTGTCCCGCTGGACGCCGCCGCCGGGCGCGGTGAGGCGGCGCCCCCGCTGGAGCGCGTACTCGACCGGGTGGTCGCCCCTCTGTATTTCCGTGTCGTGTTCTCGGTCCCGGGGACGGACGAGCGGTACGCGCGCGACCTGGTCGCCGAACTGTGTGCCCCCGGCCCGGACGTCCCGGACGCTCGCGGTCGCCGCTGACCTCAGGTTCCGCCGGCCGGAGTACCGGACGTGCGCGATCTGTTGACACCCCTCGGGCGCTTCCTATCATCAAGCCTTGTCCGCCAATGCGTTCAATATCCGAAATATCGAACGCATGTTGTCATGTGCATGACTTTATGGTCCATGTGCCGGTGGCGGGACGCCACCGGCCCCCGACTCCCCCAGGAGACCGCTCATGTCTGTGACATCGGCCCGCCCCCGGCGGGCCGCCAGGCCGCTCGTCCTGCTGGCCGTCGTGCTGGCCATGGCCATGGCCAGCACGACGGCCCTGCTCGGCGGCCGGGCCTCCGCCGAGGGCGACGCCGTGACCGCCGGCTCGCTGCCCTGTGACCTGTACGCGGCCGGCGGCACCCCCTGCGTGGCCGCGCACAGCACCACGCGCGCCCTGTACTCCGCGTACACCAGCCGCCTCTACCAGGTGAAGCGCGCTTCCGACGGCGCCACGCGGGACATCGGCGCGCTCGGCGCGGGCGGCTACGCAGACGCCGCCGCGCAGGACTCCTTCTGCGCGGGCACGAGCTGCCTGATCACCGTCATCTACGACCAGTCCGGCCGCGGCAACCACCTCACCCAGGCCCCGCCCGGTGACTTCCAGGGCCCCGCCGCCGGCGGTCACGACAACCTCGCCGAGGCGTCCGCCGCACCGGTCACCGTGGGCGGCCACAAGGCGTACGGCGTCTTCATCGCCCCCGGCACCGGCTACCGGAACAACAACACCAACGGCATCGCGACCGGCGACCAGCCGGAAGGCATGTACGCGCTCCTCGACGGCAGCCACTACAACAGCGGTTGCTGCTTCGACTACGGCAACGCCGAGACCAACAGCCGGAACAACGGCAACGGCGCGATGGAGACCGTCTACTTCGGCAACAGCAAGGCCTGGGGCTACGGCACCGGCAACGGCCCCTGGGTCATGGCCGACCTGGAGAACGGCCTGTTCTCCGGGGTCAACCGCGGCTACAACGCCAACGACCCCAGCGTCGGCCACCGGTTCCTCACCGCCGTGGTCAAGGGCGGCCCCAACCGCTGGGCGATCCGGGCCGGCAACGCCCAGTCGGGCGGCCTGTCCACCTACTACGACGGACCGCGCCCCAACGCCTCGGGCTACAACCCGATGAAGAAGGAAGGGGCCATCATCCTCGGCATCGGCGGTGACAACAGCAACAGTTCCGCCGGCACCTTCTACGAGGGCGTGATGACGTCCGGCTACCCGTCGGACGCCACCGAGAACGCGGTACAGGCCAACATCAACGCGGCCGGATACGCCGCCTCCCCTACGGCGGGCGCGCCCGCCGTGGGTGCCAGGGTCTCGCTGCGGGCCACCACCTCCTGCTGCACGACCGACTACCTCCGGCACAACACGGCCGACAACAACGCCGCCATCGGCGCGGTCTCCTCGTCCAGTCCGGCCGCCGACAAGGCCGCCGCCACCTGGATCGTGCGCGCCGGCCTGGGCGACGCCTCGTGCGTCTCCTTCGAGTCCGCCGACAAGCCGGGGCAGTACCTGCGCCACTACGACTTCCGGCTGCGCGTCGACACCATCGACAGCGGCGCGTTGGCCAGGCTGGACGCCACGTTCTGCCCGCAGCCGAGCCACAACGGCCAGGGCGTGTCCCTGCGGTCCGCCAACTACCCCGGCGACTTCGTGCGCCACTACGAGTACGGCGCCTATGTCGCGAGCCACGGCGGCTCCCACGCCTGGGACAGCGCCATCGCCTGGGCCGACGACACGAGTTGGGTCGTGACCTCGCCCTGGGGCTGACGCTCCCCGCGCGACACCCGCACCCCGGCCGTGCCACCCGCTCCGGTGGCACGGCCGCCACGTGTCGCGGCATCGGCCTCCGGTAGCCGAAAGTTTCGCTTGATCGCCGAATCGGCCCGAAAATCTCCGGCCCCGCGCATTGTGGTCGCCGTGACGTGTTCCTAGCCTGGGAGCGCTCCCATATCAATCCGCCCGCCCTCCCCGGCCTTGGAGGTCCCATGCGCCCGGACCGATCGCGTCGGCACCGCCCAGGACTGCCGGTGGCCACAGCCCTGGCCGGGGCCGTGGCCCTGACCTGCGCGACCCTGCAGGAGGCCCGCCCCGCCACCGGCGCCGTCACCGCCGCACCGGCCGCTCACGGCGTCGAGGACGACGGAGCCGACTGCCCCGTACCCGCCACCGGACAGGCCCCGTCCCGCCCGCTGCTCCCGGACCCGTTCCTCAAGCTGGACGGCACCCGCGTCACCAGCGCGTCCGACTGGCGGTGCCGCCGGGCCGAGATCAGGGAACTGGCGGAGCGCTCCCTCTACGGGCAGAAGCCCCCGAAACCCGCCAGTGTGACCGGCACCGTCTCGGCGACCACGATCACGGTGAACGTCAGTGACCAGGGCAGGAGCGCCGGTTTCTCGGCTCGCGTCGAACTGCCCGGCGGTTCCGGCCCGTTCCCCGCCGTCATCGTCTACGGCGGGCTCGGCGCCGACACCAGCACCATCAAGGCCTCCGGCGTCGCGGTCATCAGCTACGACCCGTACACCGTCGGCAAAGAGGGCACGGCCCGCGGCAGCAAACAGGGCGCCTTCTACACCGTGTACGGCTCGTCCAGCCCCACCGGCCTGCTGATGGCCTGGTCCTGGGGCGTGAGCCGGATCATCGACGTGATCGAGCAGTCGGGCGGCACGATCCTGAAGGCGGGCGCGACCGGAGTCACCGGCTGCTCTCGGTTCGGCAAAGGCGCCTTCGTGGCCGGCGCGTTCGACCAGCGGATCGCCCTCACCATGCCGGTCGAGTCGGGGACCGGCGGCGTCCCCGCCTACCGGGGCATCCCCCAGGAGAGCGGCGCCCAGCCGCTGAGCAGCGCCTACTCGGAGCAGCCGTGGCTCGGTGACGCCTTCGGCCCCTACACCGGCAACCCGGCCACCCTGCCGGTGGACACCCACGAGATCATCGGCATGGTCGCTCCGCGCGGCCTGTTCATCATGGAGAACCCGTACGTCGACTGGCTCGGCGCCCGGTCCGGCAGCGTGGCCGCCCTGGGCGGAGCCGAGATCTACAAGGCGCTGGGCGCGGGCGGCGACATCACCTACTGGTCGGACGTCCGGGACGGCACGCACTGCGCCGTCCGGCCCGAGTGGAAGACCCCGCTCCAGCAGAACCTGTCCAGGTTCCTGCTGAACTCCGGCAGCGGCTCGGGCGTCTTCCGGATCGCCTCCGGCAAGGCCGGCAGCCTCGCGCAGTGGCGCGACTGGCAGACGCCCGTGCTCACCCGTGCGGGCGGGACACGGTCCGGGGCCGGGACCGGCACCGGGTGACGCCTGGAACACACCGGCGCCACCACCGTCTCCGGCTCCACCGCGCACGGCGGGTCCGCCGCGCCCGCGGCAGGCACGGACGGGCGTGGGCGTTCCGCCGGGGCGACGGCCGGTCCCCTCCGTCCCCGGGGGACCGGCCGTCCGTGGTGGTGGCTCGTCCTGAGGCGTCGCTCACCGGCGGAACAGGGCGACCGGGACGGCGTCGGCGAGGGCCTGGTACCCGGCCGGGTTGAGGTGGAGGTGGTCACCGGTGTCGTAGGCCGGCCGCAGCCGGCCGGGGGCGTCCGGGTCGCGGGCCGCGCGGTCGAAGTCGATGACCGCGTCGAAGCCGCCACCGGTGCGGATCCACCGGTTGACCTCTTGCCGGGCCGACTCGTGGGCGCCGGCCGGGTCGTCGTAGCCGTTGCCACCGAAGGGGGTGAGGGTGGCGCCGTAGACCTCGATGCCCTGGGCGTGGGCACGGGTGACGATCTGCCGGTAGGCGCCGATGAGTTCGGCCGCGATCCGCCGCGCGTCCGCCGGGGAGGTGCCGGCGGTGCCGATGTCGTTGACGCCCTCGAAGACGATGAGCCGGTCGACGCCGCTGCGGGCGAGGACGTCCCGGTCCAGCCGGGCCAGGGCGTTGGGGCCCAGCCCGTCCCGCAGGACGCGGTTGCCGCCCGCCGCCTCGTTGACGACGGCGATGTCCGCCGTGCCGGGGCGGACCGCCAGCCGCGCCCGCAGCCGGTCCGGCCAGCGGTCGTTGCCGTTGGTCGTGGACCCGCGGCCGTCGCTGAGCGAGTCGCCGAGGACGACGGTGGCGGAGGCGGTCCGCCGCGACCACACCTCAAGCCCGCTCAGGAAGTACCAGTGGTCGACGGTCGTGGCACCGGGCAGGTCCGCGTCGTCCAGGTGGTCGCCGGCGAGCAGGTGGGACGTCGTGCGGGACCCGGGGTGCGAGGTGATGGCGGTGGAGGCCTGCCCGTGCGCGAGGTACAGGGTGACGGTGAGGTTGCTGCCCGGCGCCACGTCGAAGTCCAGCGGGTCGCTGACCGCCTGTGCGCCCTGCGGGATGTCGAAGCCCGGCTGCCCGCCGAACGTCACCCGCCGGGAACTGCCCGGCACGATCGCGCCGACGCCCGCCTTGCCGTCGGCCGGGCGGGCCACGGAGACGGCCGTGACGGGCAGGTCGGCCCCGCCGAAGGCGTTGGACAGGCGCAGCCGTATACGCTTGCCGCCCACCCCGACGTGCACGGTCTGCCGCAGCGTGGCGTTGTCGAACACGCGGTCGCTCTGGGTGAACGGAGCCGGGGGCATGTTGCCCGGCTCGGTCAGCTGGGGCATGGACGCCCAGGTGTCCGTCCACTGCCCGCTCCCGGCCGGCACGGCGGCGGGCCGGGCGGGAGCGGCCGCGCCGGACGAGGCGTGAGGGGACAGGCCCACCGTGGCGGCGATCGCCGCGGCGGCGACCACGAATGACGCTGCTCGTTTCATGAGACGGTTCCTCCAACTGATCTGGTTGCTGGGGCTGGTGGGAGGGTCAGGCCCGCTCCGCCACGGCGTGCGTGGCCGTGCCGGACCCGGGCTCAGGGCCCGAGACCGCCGCCACCACGGCGTCCGCCTCCGCGTCCGGTTCGGGCAGGAACAGACCCAGGCCCGCGTAGACGACGAGCGAGGTGACCAGCGGGGTGACGACCACCGTGGTCTGCGAGGCACCGTCCAGGCCGTACTTGACGAAGAAGTAGCCGCCGAGACCGAGCGCCCACGACGTGAGGGCCGCCCGGGGACCGCAGCGGCGGAAGGCGGGCAGCAGCCCGAGCAGCATCGGGATGGAGATCGGGCCCATGACGGCCGCGACCATGCCGACGATGATGCCCAGGACCCCGCCGAAGTGATCGGCCTCGATCGCCACCACCATGGAGACGGTGATGAAGACGACCGTGACCACCCGCGCCGCCCGCAGTCCGCGCGCCGTGCTCACCTCGCGGAAACCGGGCAGGACGGCGGGCATGATGTCCCGGGTGACCACGGCCGAGATGGCGTTGGCGTCCGAGGAGGCCATGGCCATGGTGTGCGAGAACATGCCCGCCAGGGTCAGCCCCACCAGGCCCACGGGCAGGTACGACTGTGCCATCAGCGCGTAGGTCTGCTGCGGGTCGGCGATGTGCGGCATGAGCACCGGAGCGGCGACCGCCGGCAGCAGCAGTACGGCCGGCCACACCAGGTAGAGGGCCGCCGACAGCCCGGCCGAACGGCGGGCGGAGCGCGGGGAGTCGGTGGCCATGTACCGCTGGGCCAGGTTCCACATGCCGCCGTTGTATTCGAAGAGCTTCACGACGACGTACGCCGTCAGGAAGCCCGCCGTGTACGGGCCGACGAGGGGGTCGGTGTGCCCGGCCGGCAGCCGGTGCCACAGCGTGCCGAGGGCGGAGACGCCGCCGAGCCGGTCGAGGACGACCCACATCATCGACAGCGCGGCCACGCCCTGGATGACGAACTGCCCGAACTCGGTGAGCGCGTCCGCCCACAGCCCGCCGACCGTGCAGTACAGCAGGGTGACGACGCCGGTCAGCAGGATGCCGTGGGTCGTCGACATACCGGTGAACACCTTCAACAGCACCGCCACTGACGCCCACTTGGCGGCCACGTCGAAGACCTTGAGCAGGGCGCCGCTCCACGCCAGCGCCTGCTGGGTGGGCAGGTTGTAGCGGCGCACCAGGTACTCCAGCGGGGAGGCGACCTGGTAGCGCTCACGCAGCCGGTTCCACCGGGGCGCGAAGAGCCAGGCGCCGACGCCGGTGCCCAGGGCGAGCGGCAGGAAGGCCCAGACGTAGACGGTGATGCCGTAGTCGTAGGCGACCGCGGCGTACGCGACGAAGACGGCGGCGCTGTAGCCGGACATGTGGTGCGAGATGCCGGTCAGCCACCAGGGCATCCGGCCGCCGCCGGTGAAGTAGTCGGACACGTCGTCGACACGCCGGTGCGACCACAGGCCGATCAGCAGCATCACCAGGAAGTAGCCGCCTACGGCGGCCCAGTCGAGCCAGTGCATGGGAGGACCTTCTTGTCGTGGACGGCGGGGAGGCGTACGGACGTCGGGGCGGACCTGGGCGGGGCGCTCCCGGGTCCGCCGGGGTCACCAGCGCGGTGACTTCTTCTCGTACGACGGGTCCAGTCGGCGCATGTAGCCGGTGTCGTCCCGGTTGCGCAGACCGCAGCGCAGGTACTGCTCGTGCAGCCGGGCCAGCGCGTCACGGTCCAGTTCCACGCCGAGGCCGGGGGAGCGGGGCACGGCGACCGCGCCGGCCCGGAAGCCGAGCGCGCCCGGGACGATCACGTCCTCCGCCGGGTCCTTCCACGGCCAGTGCGTGTCGCAGGCGTACGTGAGGTTCTCGGTGGCGGCGGCCAGGTGGGTCATCGCGGCCAGACTGATGCCGAGATGGGAGTTGGAGTGCATGGACAGCCCCATGCCGAAGGTGGCGCAGATCCCGGCGAGCAGCTTGGAGCGGTGCAGGCCGCCCCAGTAGTGGTGGTCGGACAGGACGATCCGGACCGCGTCGTCGCGCACCGCGGAGGGCAGTTCGTCGAAGGCGACCACGCACATGTTGGTGGCCAGCGGCATCGGGGCCTCCCGGGCGACCCGGGCCATGCCCTCCTGACCGGGGGTCGGGTCCTCCAGGTACTCCAGGACGCCTTCCAGCCGACGGGCCACCTTCAGCGAAGTCTCCACGGTCCAGGCTGCGTTGGGGTCCAGACGCAGCGGGATGCCGGGGAAGGCCCGGCGCAGCGCGAGGACCGCCTCCACCTCCTGCTCGGGCGGCATCACACCGCCTTTGAGCTTGATCGCCCCGAAGCCGAACCGCTCCACCATGCGCCGGGCCTGCGCCACGATGCCGTCCGGGTCGAGTGCGGGCCCCCATTCGTCGGGCTCGTGTCCGGGATGCGCGGCCCACTTGTAGAACAGGTAGGCGCTGTAAGGGACTTCGGCACGGACGGCACCGCCGAGCAGATCGCTGACGGGACGGCCGGCGGCACGGCCCTGGATGTCCAGGCAGGCCACCTCGAACGGGGAGAAGACCCGGTCGACCGTGCTGCTGGTGGTGATCATGCCGGTCAGGCCGTGGCCGTCGCCGCCACGGTCGTCGCCGGTCAGCTCGGCGATCCGTCGGTGCATCGCGCCGAGGGCGTGCACGTCCATGCCGGTGATGGCGTCGGCCGCCGCACGCAGCCGGCGCAGGTGGCCCTCGTCCGCATAGGTCTCGCCCAGACCGGCGATGCCCTGGTCCGTCGTCACCTCGACCACGGCGCGCAGCGCGTAAGGCTCGTGGACACCGACGGCGTTGAGCAGGGCGGGGTCCTTGAACGCCACCGGTGTGATGTCGACGCGGCTGATCCGCAGGTCCTCGCTCATCGGATCGCCGCACCCCTCTCGATGATCTGCTCCAGTTCGGCGAGGTGCTCGGGCGTCGGATCGCTCAGCGGTGGACGCACGCCCCCCACGTCGAGGCCGCGCAGCCGGACGGCAGCCTTGACCAGGGACACCGCATAGCCGGGCACGCGTTCGCGCAGTGCGATCAACGGGTGGAAGAAGCCGGCCAGCAGCCGCTGCACCAGCTCGTCGTCACCGGTGGTGACGGCGCGGTGGAAGGCGAGAGCCGTCTCGGGAACGAAGCAGAACGCCGCCGAGGAATACAGGTCCACGCCGATGCCGCGGTAGGCGAGTTGGGTCCCTTCGGCGGTGGGCGTCCCGTTGAAGAACTGGAAATCCCGTCCGCCGGTGGCCGGGTCCGCCCGGACCGCGGTGACGATCCGGGCCAGCAGGTCCAGGTCGCCGGTGCCGTCCTTCAGGCCCACCACCCGTGGCAGGCGCGCGACTTCGACAGCCGCCGGTACGTCGAACCGGGCGGTACCGCGCTGGTAGACGATCACCGGCAGGGAACCGGCGGCGACGACCTCGTGCACGTAGGCGACCAGCCCGGGGGGCGGTCCCGCGACCAGGTACGGCGGCATCAGCAGCAGCCCGTCCGCACCGGCCTCCTCCGCGGCCCGCGCATGCTGCCGGGCGAGGGGCAACGGCCCGCCGGCGCCCGCGAACACGGGCACCCGGCCGGCCGCCACCCGCACCGCCGTACGCACCACGGAGGTGAACTCCGCCAGGTCCAGGGCGTGGAACTCCCCGGTCCCGCAGGCGGCGAAGACCCCACCGGCTCCGGACTCGATCCCCGCTCTCAGATGCTCCGAAAGTTTCGTGGTGTCTATCGAACCATCCTCCGTGAACGGGGTGACGGGAAAGAAGAGAACGCCCTTCAGCACGCTGACCTCATCCGGTGACTGTCACATACGTGAATGGCCGTCATGATGACGAATGATGGGAGGGAATGTATGGTCGGCCGCCGAGTCGGGTCAAGGTGTGTGCAGCGTCCGTCTGGCCGGTGGAAGGTGCGCACTGTGCGGGCGGGCGGGGCCGCAATCGGCCGAACGCCAAGCGAAACTTTCGGTTGTCTTCGGGGAGGTCGGCCGGGTGACTCCAGCCGCATCGAGACCGCACTGGGTGCGTGCGGCGGGCGAAGTGGGTCACTCTGATGTGTCGATATGTATGTTATTTCCCTCGCATGGGTGATAGCGCCATTGCGTCGGTTTTCCGCACGCCTGGGCGGGGATTGCCCGGACAGAGGGACAGTGCGGACAGGCCCGGTGTCCCCGCCGAGAGACTCGCCGAGGAGATGGCTCGATGAGAATCGGAGAAAAGCGCCGGTTCCGGCGAGACCCCCTGGCCTACATCGACATCCTCCGTCGCCGTAGCGGCACGGAAGTGTTCCGGCTTCCCCGGGGCGGCTATTGCGTCAGGGACGCGGATCTGGCGCAGACACTGCTGCGCAGCCCGGAGTACAACACGGGGAAGTCGGGATTCTTCAACGAACTCCTGCCCACGCGAGACGCGCAGGTCGAAGTCGGCCACGCGGTACGGAACCTCCTGCGCGCGGGCCTGCCCCGGTACCGCGCCGAGCTGACCCGGGCGGTGACCGCGCTCCCGGCGGTCAGCCGCTGGCCCGCCGCCGGGAACACGCTGGTGCACCGATGCCTCACCGACCTGCTGCTGCACCCCCAAAGCCCCGTACGGACACGCGGGTTGACCGATCAGGCGATGCGCGGGGGAGTGGTGTTCCACGCACCGCGCGCCTGGCGGCGAGCGCGGGCGGAGTTCCTGCGGGCCAGGCTGCTCACCGCCCTGACCGAGGAGGTGCGACACCGTCGGCGACACCCCGCCGACGAACCCCGTGACGTGCTGGACGCCCTGCTCGGCGCCTGCCCTCCCACCGAGGTGACCGACCGGACGCTGGCCGAGCTGCACTTGATGATGTACCGGGCGATCGTGGTGCCCATCAGCGCTTCGCTGGCCTGGTCGGTGCTGCTGGGCTGCCTGCACCACACGTCGGACGCGCCCTGGCCCTGGCCCGCCGACCAGGTCGTGCGGGAGACGCTCCGGTACCGCCCGGTGCCTTGGCTGCTCGGCCGCACCGTCCCGCACGTCGTCGAACTCGGTGGCGTCGCCTTCCGGCCCGGCGACCTCCTCTCCGCCAGCCCGTACCTGATGCACCACGAGAAGGGCCGGTGGACCGCCCCCGAAGAGTTCCGGCCCGAACGCTGGGAGGAGCCGGGCGAACACGGCTCCTACGTACCGTTCGGCGCGGGCCCTTACATCTGTGCCGGCGCGGCGGTGGCGCAGACGCTGCTGACCGAGTCGCTGAGCGCGCTCACCCGCGACGCCCGCCTGACCGTCACCGGCGGCGACACCCGCGCGGTCATCTCCGAAGGCAATGTTCCACGACCGTTCGTCCTCCATCGCACACCACGCCACGGGGGAACCGAGCACGAGAGGGAAGGGAGGTGAGCAGCCATGGCCGCATCGATGCGACGCATCTTCAGCAACAAGCCCGCCCGCCGCTGGTACTGGTACTGAGCGCCACGGCGATGACGGCCCGGAAGCCGGCCCCGGCCTCCGGGCCGTCCCGAGCCGGGCAGAGTGCGGCACAGTTGTAGGTCTCGCGGCCGGCGGCCTGCCTGCGAAGGTGGGTGTCCGTGTCGATGACGACCTGGTGACCGGTATTCATTTTCGTGAGCGGCGGTTTTTCCCACTTCTTGCCGGGCTGCGTTCCGGAAGGTGAATGGGCGAGATGCCGCTCCTCGGAAACCGTGAGAAAACCGATGAAGATTCTACGGCTCGTTGCCGTCCCACTCGCCGTCGCCGCATTGTTCGGAGGCGCGACGACGGCCCAGGCGGACACCGAGGGATCCTCCTACAACCTGCACCTGCTGCCGTGCGCGCAGGTTCCGATCCTTCCCATTCCCATTCTGTCCCTCTACCAGCACCCGGCCGACTGCTCCAAGACGGTGACCAAGAGCGACGGTGGTGACAGCCAGTACCACTGATCGGGTCCCGCTCACCGGTGACCCCGGCGGACGCGTTGAGTATCGCGCCTTCGGTGCGCTACTCAACGCCGTCGAGCAGTGAATCAGCGGATTTCGTCGGGCACATGTGATTGCTGACCTGTCCGATTCTTTCAGGGTTTTCCATCGGCTCTCCCATTGGGCGGAAAGAGGCACACAATGGCACCGCTCGATGCCGCCGCTCTGGCGGGAAGCCCCGAGGGGATGGCCGCGCTGCGACGCCTCGTCGACGAGGTTCTGCGGGCCGCGCAGGCCGGCGCTCGGCGCCGGGGCGGCCCGGTAGCCGTGGGCGGACCGGCCGCGGTCGCCGAGCGGAACTCCGACCTGCTGGCGGGAGTGCTGCCCCTGGAGGGGCTCTCGGACGCCGAGGCCCTGGTGCCGCTCGCGGAGGCGTTCGCCTGGGGAAGCGTCGACCTGGCCTCACCGTCGACTGCGGCGTTCCTGCAGTGCCCACCGCTCACCGTCGCCGCCGCCGCGGACTTGGTGGTGAGCACGTTCAACCAGTCGGTGGACGTCTGGGACAGCGGCCCCTTCCCCATCGAGCTGGAGAAGGCGGTGTTCGAGCAGCTTCGTGTGCTGACCGGACTGCCCGAAGGGACCACGGGGGTGATGACTCCGGGCGGTTCGATCGCCAATCTGCTGGCCGTGATCATCGCCCGGGACGTGCGCGGGTCGGCGCTGTGCGGAGTGGGCTTGACAGAAGAAGGCCTGCAGGCGGCCCCGCGACGACTACGGGTGGTCTGCTCGCGCGAGGCACACGTCAGCGTCGACCGGGCGATCGCGGCGGCCGGTCTCGGCAACGCGGCCGCGGTGGTGGTGGAAACCGGCGCGGACGGCCGGATGACAGCCGGGGCGGTGCACGCCGCCCTGACCGCCCTGCCGGCGGATCACGTGCCCTTCGCTCTGCTGGCCACTGCCGGGACCACGGACCTCGGCGCCATCGACGACCTCCCCGCCCTGGCCGAACTCGCGCACGCGCACGGTATGTGGTTCCACGTCGACGCCGCCTACGGCGCCGGCATGCTGTTCTCACCACGGATGCGACCGCTGTTCGCCGGTATCGAACGGGCCGACTCCATCACCCTGGACCTGCACAAGTTCGCCTGGCAGCCCGCCTCCTCCAGTGTGCTGATGGTGCGCGACGGCCGTCACTTCCGTCCCCTGCAGCGCGAAGCCGCCTACCTCAACCCCCGGGACGACGAGCAGGCCGGTCTTCCCAACCAACTCGGCCACACCCTGGAGACCACGCGGCGGGCCGACGTACTGAAGGTCGCGGCGTCTTTCCGCTACCTCGGCAGGCGCGGCATGGCCGAGCTGATCGACCACTGCCACACCATGGCGCGGCACGCCGAGCGCCTGGTCGCCGGCCACCCGCGGCTGCGGGCCGCCGCGCCCGTTGTCCTCACCCGCCTCGTCTTCCGTTACCTGCCGCGGCGACCGGAGCTGACCGACCAGGTCAACGCCGGTCTGCGCAGAAGGCTGCTGACCCGGGGAAGTGCCGTCATCGGCCGTACCACCCGCGTTGTCGAAGGCGTCGGGCGTACGCACCTGAAACTGACCGTCATCAACCCGAGGACGACCGCACAGGACATCGAGAACCTGATCGCCGGGATCGTCGCCGCCGGAGAAGCCGAGGAGCGGGCGATCCGGGAGCAGGGAAGACGATGACCGACTCGCCTGCCCACCCCGGTGTCGACCTGCGCGCCCTCAGCGACAGGCGCACCGCCCGGTTGACCGGATGGATGGCCGACGCCGGCCTCGACCACCTGGTCCTCACCGGCCCGGACCACATCCGTTACGCCACCGGCCACCGCGCGCAACTCGTCAGCGAGGGCGTCGACTGGTACGCCGCGATCGTCGGCGCCGACGGCGAGGCGG
Source organism: Streptomyces rubradiris (assembly GCF_016860525.1). Lineage (NCBI taxonomy): Bacteria > Bacillati > Actinomycetota > Actinomycetes > Kitasatosporales > Streptomycetaceae > Streptomyces > Streptomyces rubradiris. The sequence goes on along the minus strand of NZ_BNEA01000007.1, from coordinate 307,072 downwards.
AGGTGTTCGTACCCTTCACCGACACCGACGTGCCCGAGCCGGGCCCGGCACTGCCCAGGTTGCGGCGCCTCCGGCCGGCTCCCTCCTGGGCCCCGGCCGCCTGCCAGCCCGGGCAGTGGGCACGCTCCCTCGCCACCGCCCTGAGTACCCGTCACGCGAGACGCGTGGGATACGACGCACTGGACGCCGGTATCCTCCACGACGTCGCGGCCGACCTGCCAGGCACCCGTTTCAGGCCGTGCGCCGCCGATCTGTTCGCCCTGCGCGCCGTCAAGGACCCGCTGGAGATCGCCCTCGTCGAAGCCGCCTGCCGCATCAACGCGGCGGCCCTCGACCTGGCCGTGGACAGCGCCGACATCGGCACGCGCGATCACGACCTGCTCGCCGTGGCCGCGGCCCACCAGCACCGGTTGGGGGCCGAGTTCCTCACCCACTCGGTCTGCAACGTCCGCAAGGGCAGCGGCGGCTGGTTCGCCGACGGCGCCCCGCTGAAGGAAGGCGAACCCTTCTTCCTCGACATCGGCTGCCACGGACCCGGAGGATACGCCTCCGACGCCGCCCGTACCGGATTCGTCGGAGAACCACCGGCCGGCATCGCCCGCGCCTGGCAGCAGCTGCTCACCGCCTACCAGGAAGGACAGGACGCGGCGCGCCCGGGGGTGCGATGCTCCGTGATCCACGAGACCATCAACGCGTGCCTCGCCCGGCACAAGCTGCCGGTTACGCCCTACGGAACAGGGCACGGCGTCGGTCTGCGCTGCTGCGAACTGCCCTCCATCAACGCCGCCGGCCGCATGGACAGCGACGCCGTCCTGAGGCCGGGCCACGTCATCGCCCTCGAACCGGAGACCGCCGTGGACCACCATGGCACCCTGTTCGTCCTCAAGATCGAGGACAACTTCGCCGTCACCGAAACAGGACTGCGCCGGCTCACCCACCACACGCGCGCCTGAAGCGCGGTTGGGGCACCTGGCAGCGGCTGCGTGCCTCCTCCGCCCGTACCGCGGCGGTGCTGCTGGACAAGACCGCGCCCTACGCGGCGGTCTCCACGCTCCAGATCCTGCTGCTGCTCGCCTTCGGCTGGCTCCTTCTGGATCTGCACCTGCGCGGCTCCGTGGCCGGGCTCGTGCTCGTGATCGTCGCGGTGGTGGCGGTCATCATGGCGATCGCCCTGTTCCTGGTCGCCCGCTGCGGGTCCAGCCAGCAGATCAGCGCGCTGACCAACCTGGTCGGCATCGTCGGCGGGGTGATCGGCGGCGCCTTCCTGCCGGTGGACTCCCCGCCCGGCTGGCCCAGGCCGTCGCCTACGTCACCCGCCCGTACTGGGCGATGGACGGCCTGTCCGGCGTCCTCGGCGCCGGGGACGGCATGGCGGACGCGGCACCCAACGCCGCGGTACTGCTGGGCGCTCCAGTCCGGCCCCGAGGCGGTGCGCGAGATCGGCCAGATCCGCCGACCGCAGTACCCGTCCGCCGAACCCCGGCAAGGGCACGTGCAAGGGATCGGTCCAGCGCGCGGGGATCGCTTCCCATCCGTGACACGCGCCCGCGAGCCCTCCGGTGACCGCGGCGACGGTGTCCGTGTCCCCGCCGACGTCGACGGCCGCGCGCAGGGCGTCCTCGAAGGTGGTCGTGGTGCGCAGGGCCCAGACCGCCGTCCCCAGACAGGGCCAGACCGCGCCGTTGAACTCGGTGGCCTGCTCCGGGTGCCAGTCGGCGGCGAGGACCGTACCGTATCGCCGGCGGTGGTCGGGATGAACGGCGGCCGGCACACCGGGAAGGGCGGCGAGCGGGTCGGCGCCCTCCAGCGCGAGGCGGACGAGTTCGTGGAATATGGCGGTGCCTTCCCAGGCGGCGCGGTCGCCATGGGTGAGGGCGGCGATGCGCCGGGCGGCATCCATCGTGGCCGTACGACCGGCACGCGCGAAGCAGACCGCGGAGGTCGAGGCCCTCATCAACGAGCCGTTGCCGGCCGCTCGCCGGTTGACCTGGAAGTGCAGCGCGGCGGCCAGATCCCACGGCATGCCGTTCGTCAGCACGTCCTCGGTCTGCAACCCGATGTCTTTGGGTTCGGCCGCCGCCCACCGCTGGAAACGGGCGAAGATGTCGGGCAGGTCAAGTTTGCCCTGCCGCAGGAGCGACTCCGCGACCAGTACGGCCATCTGCGTGTCGTCCGTGGCCTCGCCCGGTTCCCAGCCGCCGCCTCCGCACATCTCTCCACCGCACCCCGGCTCCGGGAACCGGGCGGAGAACGCACCCGGGGGACCGAACTCGAAAGGGGCCCCCAGCGCGTCACCCACCGCGGCACCGACGACCGTCGCGATGACTCGCCCCGTACGCTGTTCCACCCGTGCAGGCTATCGGCGCCACACGCCGGCCGCACCGGCCATTCCCCGCTCGGCCGCCGGCCTCGGGGCAGCAGAGGCCGGCCCTCGACGGACGTGGGGCGGCGCGGGCATCACCCAGGCCGCCGAGGCAGGTGGGGAACGGACATCGCCGACCCGCACGCCCCAGCGGTGCGGGGACGTGCGTTCACGGTCGCCCGCGCGGTGTGTCCCGAGCCCTCAGAGGATGTCGGCGAGACGGTCTACCTGGTCGGGGTCGAGGCCGTGGCAGTAGAGCATGACCTCGTCGGCGCCCAGGTCGGTGAAGGCGGTGATCGCGGCGCGGATTCCGGAGGGCGTGGTGAGCAGCCCGGCCACCATCCGGTCGGCCATGCCGGTGAAGGCGTAGTAGGCGTGCATGGCGGCCCGGGCGTCGGCGACGGTCTCTTCGGGGCCGAGTGCGACATTGACCTGTGCGACGATGCGAGGTTCGCCGTTGCGCCCGTACTCCTTCCAGAACGCGCGGACGGTCTCGAACAAGCCGCCTGCCCAGGACGGCTCCGCCGCGGAGAGGAAACCATCGCCCCAGCGTGCGACGCGTTCCAGCGCGGCGGGCTGGAAACCGCCAAACAGCACTTCGGGGCCGCCGGGGCGGGCGGGAGCGGGGCCGATCGGGCCGGCCCCGTCGCCGTACGGCCGGCCCGACCACAGGCGGCGCAGCACCGCCATCTGCTCGTCCAGGCGCCGGCCTCGGGTGCGCTTGTCGATGCCCGTGACCCGGTGATCGTCGTCCCGGCCACCGATGCCCAGGCCGAGGACCAGGCGACCACCGGTCATCCGGTCCAGCGTGGCGGCCTGCTTGGCCAGGAGGGCCGTATCCCGCAGCGGGGCGAGGAGCACCTCGGTCTGGACCCGGATGCGGGAGGTCGCGCCCGCGAGAACGGCGAGGGCCACCAAGGGCTCCGGGTTGTGGTGGACGAGTCGGTCGAGCAGTCCGAGTGTGCTGAAAGGACCGGCTTCGGCGCGCCGGGCCCACGTGAGCAGAGTGGCGGGGTCGCCGATGGGCAGTCCGATACCGACGTTCATGAAGGAGCCTCCGACAGGCAGGAAGGGTCGACAAGGACAACTGCCGCCCCTCCGGCACCTCAGGGAGGTGGGACGCTCCCGCTCTGCGGCGTACTTCCGGGGGAGCCTCTCATCGAAGTGCCCTCACCTTAGGACGGCATTCTTCCGGCCGGCAAGCCAATTCGGCCCGCGCACCCGCCGGTTGCCGAGGACATCCGTTCAGGGTCGTGGGCCGGACGAGGGGCAAGGGAGGGTGGCGAAGCACCAACGGTTGGCGGCCAGGGCGTCGTTCGGTTCCGGGCGGGGGCCACGGCCGTGTACGGCGGTGAAGTCGTACGGCGTGTGCGTGGCCACCGTCCAGCCGCGGGCGGTGAGTTCACCCGCCGTGTCGGGACGGGTCCCGCCGTCGAACAGGGCGAGCAGGTCGATGCCGGTCCGCTGCCTGGCGGCGGCATAGACGGCACTGGCCCGTACCCGCGGTGCCTCGACGCCCGGCTTCACCTCGTACGCCAGCGAACTGCCCACGGCGCTCAGCCGGTCGATCGTGGCCACGAGACGGCGTTCGGCAGCCGCCGGGAGGTAGAGCAACAGCCCCTCGGCGAGCCACGCGGTGGGCGCGGCGGCGTCGAAACCCGTCTTCAGCAGGGCCTCGGACCAGTCGAGCCGTAGATCGGCCGTAAGGACCCGGCGTCCGGCCCTGGGAGCGGCGCCGATCCGGTCGAGTACCGCTTGTTTGAACGTCAGCATCCCGGCCGTGTCCACCTCGTGGATCACACAGCCCGGCGGCCAGTCGAGCCGGAACGCCCGGCAGTCCAGGCCCGCCCCCAGCAGGACCACCTGCCGGACGCCCTGGCGCGCCGCGCGGAGCAGGTGGTCGTCCAGGACGCGGGTGCGCAGGCCGAAGTACCGCCCGAGCCGGCCCCACAGCGGGTCGGCCTCGCCGGCGGGCACCTGCTCCGGGCGGACCGGCCAGCCGGCCGAGGCCGGCGCCGCGCGCACGAAGTGCTCCGCGAACGGATCCCGGGCCAGGGCGTCGGGGCGGTGCGTCTCGATGGCCCGGGCCGCGGCCACCAGCAGGGCCGTGCGGCCCACACCCGCCGCGACAGCGGGGCTCAGTCCGGCGGCCGTACGCACGTCTCCTCCTCGGCTCGGTACACCGGCGCGGTCCATGCCCGGGGGTCGTCCGCGGTGGTGGTCCGGGCGCCGTAGACGAGCCGCATGAACCCCAGCACGGCGTCGTACGGCAGGTGCAGCGCGGCCGTGCAGTCCGTCAGGACGGTGACGTGGAAGCCCTTCTGGAACGCCGTGCGGGCCGTGGTGTCCACGCACACGTCCGCGTACAGCCCGGCGAGGACCACATGGCTCACGCCCCGCGCGCGGAGGTACTCCTCGAAGCCGTCGGACAGGAAGGCGTCGAAGCAGGCGCGCTTGGTGAACACCCGCTCGCCCGGGGCCGGGACGACGGCGTGGAACCGCGCACCCCATGAACCCTCCAGGCACTTGGGCCGCTTGCCGAGCGTACGGTCCCGCAACCGCCAGCCGGGCCCCTGGTGTTCGGGGTCGCCGACGAAGCGTACGAAGAGCACCTCCACGCCGCGCTCGCGCGCCCGGGCCACCGCCCGGACACAGCCGGCGGCGGCCCGTTCCAGCACGGCCACGTCCTCGCCGAAGCGGGCCAGGGCCGCCGGGCCGGCGCAGAAGTCGTTCTGCAGGTCCACGACCACCAGGGCCGTCCTGTCCGGTTCCGCGCCGGTCATGACCCGCCGGCCAGGGCGTCGTCCTTCTGGGCCCCGCCGGTCCGCGAGGTGTCGAGCAGGGCGAGCAGGGCGTCGACCACGGCACTGGTGGAGTGCCGCCCGCCGAGGTCCGGGGTGCGCACACCCCGCTCGTCCAGGGCGCGCAGGGCCTGCTCGGTGGCCCGTACCGCCCCGCCGCACCCGGCGTGGCGCTCCGCGACGAGCGCCGCGGCGCGGATCGTGGCCACCGGGTTGACGAGGTCCCGGCCGGCGAGGTCGTCGGCGGACCCGTGGACCGTCTGGTACTCGACCAGGCCGGACAGCCCGGGATCGAGGCAGACGTTCTCGGTGCAGCGGCTCTCCTGCCGGTCGCTGCCGAACCGGTCGAGCAGCATGACGTGCATGATGTCGGCCCACTCGTTCCCGGCGACGACCAGCGTGCGGTCGGGCAGCCCGTGGGTGATCAGATTGCGGTTGACCGTGTCCGGCTGGAACAGGTCGACGCGTATGCCGAGCCGGTCCGCGAGTTCGGCCACCCAGGTGTCCAGGGCGCCGTCCAGCAGGTGGAACTTGTAGGCCATGACGATGCGGTCCGGGGGACCGTCCGGCCACTCGCGCCGGGCCCGGCGCAGGGCGTACGTGACCACGGCCTCGGTGATCTCACGGCTGAAGGTCATGGTGCGGGTGACCTCGCCGTGCGCGTGCCGGTTGACCCCGGTGTAGAACCCCTGGGCCTGGTCGCGCACCAGCAGCAGCGAGCGACCGGCGCCGGTGAGGAGATCGACCTTCACACAGCGCAGCCGCTGCCGGACGAGGTAGAGCGACTGGGCGTTGACGGCCGTACGGAAGACCGCCCGGGTGCCACGGGCGGCCACGGTGCGGCAGAACCGCTCGTAATGGTCGGCGTCCTCGGCGGTCAGCGCCTGGATCCTGGCCACGTCCCGTTCGGCGCGCAGCGACTGGTACGAGTGGTAGAGGCGGGGGGAGCGCTCGATCGCCACGCCGTGCGGATGCCCGGCGGTCAACGAGCCGAGCACCCGCTCGAAGACGTCCGCGACCTCGGGCCCGGTGCCCCGGCCCACCGCCAGTCCGACGACGGGTCGCTCCGTGCCCGACTCCCGTCCGGCCGGGGCGACTTGGGGGAGGTTCATCGGGTGGTGCCCGCGGTGAGGTGGTCACCGGGGATGCCGGCCTTCTCCGGACGGTAGTAGTCCCTGATGCCGTCCGCCCAGGTGGCCACGGGGACGCGGACGCCGTCGACGGGCTGGAAGGCGTCGAACAGGGCGTCGATGTTGGGGCGCTGGAATCCGATGGCCGTCATCAGGGCGGTGAAGTGCGCGCGCTCGACGAAGCCGTCGCCGTCCGGGTCGCCGATGGTGGCGAGGGCGTCGGCGAACTCGTCGACCGTGGCGTCGAACCGCTCCGGGTCGAGCACGATCGCGGTGAACTCCTCGGGGCTGACCCGCCCGTCACCGTCGGCGTCCAGCTCCCGGACGAGTGTCCGCCAGTAGCCGCGGAAGGCGTCGAGCAGCCTGCTCTTCGCGTTGTCGCCGGCCTCGGGCACCGCCGCGGTGACCCGCGTGCCCATCAGCTCGAAGTCGTCAGCTTCCAGGACGCCGTTGCCGTCGGCGTCGAACAGGGAGAAGACGAGCCGGACGCGGTCGTTCGCCTCGGTGGTGGGCATGATGTGTCCCCTTACGACGGAAGAGCGGTGTGGCGGATGACCGAGGACCGTCCGGAGCGCTGAGGAACCGTCCGGCGGACGTCGGCGATCCCGGCCCTGCGGCCCGACCACTATCGGCGCGCCCCCGTCGCCCCGGCGCGGAAAGCCGGGGGCATGCACACGAAAGGAGGGAATCCGACGGCCGGCGCATGAAACGCCACCATCCTGGAAAGCGTCCCGCCCCCCGACGGTCTCGGAGCAACTCGCGCCGAAATCAGCCCCGTTGGCCAGGACGTCACCCCCGCGCGCGGACGAGGTCGTGGGTGAGGCCGGTGAAGGCGCGGGCGGCGGCGCTCTGGTAGGCGTCGGTGCGGGTGAGGAGCGCGACGGTGCGCACCGGCAGGGGCGGGTCGAGGGGGACGAGGGTGAGATGGGGGTGGTCGTGGGCGATGGCGTCGGGCAGGACGGTGGCCAGCGTGGTGCGCTGGACGATCGCCGTGAGGGCCTGGATGGAGTTCGCCTCCACCGCCGTGCGGGGGCTGATGCCGTGCTGGGCGAAGTAGTCGTCGATGTGGGTGCGGGTGGCGAAGTCGCCGGTGAGCAGGGCCAGTTGCATCCGGGCGAGGTGTTCCACGGGCAGTGCGCGGTGGCCGTCGGCGGGCTGGCGGGCGCTGGTGACCAAGGTGAGGGACTCGGTGAACAGCTCGGTGGCGGTGATGCCGGGCAGGTGCGTTCCGGTGAAGGCGATGCCGAGGTCGATGTCGTCGGCGAGCAGGCCGGCCTCGATGCGGTCCTGGGCCATCTCCCGCAGGGTCAGGGTGATGCCGGGGTGGCGGCTGTGGAGCTCGGCGGCGAGCGGGCCGGTGAGGTAGGCGGTGAAGGTGGGGGTGACGGCGAGGCGCAGATGACCGCGGCTGAGGTCCCGCACGTCGTGGACGGCGCGCTCGGCGGCGGCGAGGTCGCGCAGGGCGCGGCGGGCGTGGTGGACGTACGCCTCGCCGGCGTCCGTGAGGCGCACGGTACGGCCGGTCCGGTCCAGCAGTTGCGCCCCCAGCATCCGTTCGAGCTGCTTGATCTGCTGGGAGAGGGTGGGCTGGGAGATGTGCAGCTCTTCGGCGGCGCGGGTGAAGGTGCCGTTCTCCGCCACGGCGATCAGATAGCGCAGGTGGCGCAGTTCCAGGGCCATACCGCGACTATAGGTGAGATCTATAGGTGCTAGGCCCAGCAAGTCTTGGACGCTATAGGTACCGGTCGGGCAGGGTGGGGTGCGCCGGCCCGGTGAGGGCGGCGCACCCGTCCAAGGGGGGTGACCCATGTGAAGGGAAGTGACCCCGTGCATGATCTCGCCGAGGGCGTCGCGCGGTTCCAGCGGGACGTCTTCCCGGCCAAGGAGGGCCTCTTCGCCCGCTTGGCCGGACAGCACAGCCCGCACACCCTGTTCATCAGCTGTTCGGACGCCCGTGTCGTCCCGGAGCTGATCACCGGCAGTGAGCCGGGCGAGCTGTTCGTCGTCCGCACCGCCGGCAACCTCGTGCCCGCCCACGGCCCCTGCCCGGACGGGGTCGCGGCGAGCGTCGAGTACGCCGTCGCGGTCCTGGGCGTGCGGGACGTCGTGGTGTGCGGCCATTCGGCGTGCGGCGCGATGACCGCCCTGGCCCGGTGCCACGACCTGTCCGGCACCCAGGCGATCGCCGGCTGGCTGCGGCACGCCGACGCCTCCCGGGCCCGTGCCGCCCGGGGCGGCGACGTCGACGCGCTGGTACGGCACAACGTGCTCGCGCAACTGGCCAACCTGGCCACCCACCCCTCGGTCGCCCGCGCCCTGGCGGAGCGGACGCTCACCCCGCACGGCTGGGTCTACGACATCCCCACCGGCCGCGTCGAGGTCCTCACCCCCACCGGCGACCCGGCCGCCCTGGCGTCCTGACCTCCCCTGCTCGCGGACTCCCCGCGACATATCCCGTAAGGAACGTGATTCTCATGGTGCACGCCCAGTTCGACCCCGCCGCCCGTCAGGCCCTCGCCGTGAAGGCGGTCGAGGCCAAGACGCGCAAGAACCTGTCCTGGGAGCAGATCGCCGAGGCCTCGGGTCTGTCGGTGGCCTTCACCACCGCCGCCGTGCTCGGCCAGCACGCCCTGCCGGAAGGGCCGGCCGAGGCCGTCGCCGAGCTGCTGGACCTGGACGCGGAAGCGGTGATGCTCCTGCAGACCATTCCCACCCGCGGCTCCATCCCCGGCTCCGTCCCCACCGACCCGACGATCTACCGCTTCTACGAAATGCTCCAGGTCTACGGCACCACCCTGAAGGCACTCGTGCACGAGCAGTTCGGTGACGGCATCATCTCCGCGATCAACTTCAAGCTGGATGTGAAGAAGGTCGCCGACCCCGAGGGCGGCGAGCGCGCGGTGATCACCCTGGACGGCAAGTACCTGCCGACCAAGCCCTTCTGAGCACCCGCTCCGCGCGGATTCCGTCCCGGCGGCGCCGCGGGCACCGGCGTGATCCGGATATGCCGGGCAGGGGGCCGCCGGTGCCGTGGGCCGGGGCCGCGCGGGGCGGTGAGAGAATTGCCCGCGTGAAGGCAACAACCAGTGACATCGAGAAGGCGGCCGAGGTGCTGCGCGCCGGGGGCCTGGTGGCGCTCCCGACCGAGACCGTCTACGGTCTGGGCGCCAACGCCGAGGACCCCGCCGCCGTCTCGCGCATCTTCCAGGTCAAGGGGCGCCCGCCCACCCACCCGCTGATCGTCCACATCGGTGGCGCGGAGCATCTGGACGCGTGGGTCGAAGAGGTGCCCGCGACGGCGCGCCTGCTTGCCGAGCACTTCTGGCCGGGCCCCCTCACGCTGGTCCTGCGGCGCGGCCGGCGGGTGCCCCTGGAAGCGACCGGCGGCCTGGAGACGGTGGCCGTGCGCGTGCCCGACCATCCCGTGGCACTCGCGCTGCTGGCGGCCTTCGGCGGCGGTGTCACGGCTCCGTCCGCCAACCGCTTCGGCTCGGTCAGCCCCACCACGGCGCACCACGTCCGCGCGGAGCTCGGTGATGCCATCGACTTCGTGCTGGACGGCGGCGCCTGCGAGGTCGGTGTCGAGTCGACCATCGTCGACGCCACGGGCGAGATCCCGAGCATCCTCCGGCCCGGCGGGGTGACCCGCGAGGAACTCGAAGCGGTGCTGGGGCACCCGGTCGCCGTCCCCACCACGAGCCATGTCCGGGTGCCGGGCCAGCACCCGTCCCACTACGCGCCCCGTGCGCGGGTCGTCCTGGTCGAGCCGGAGAAGGTCGTCGCCGAGGCGGAGCAGGCCCAGGAGCTGGGACATCAGGTGGGTGTCCTGCTTCCGCCCTCGCTCGCCGGCACCTCGGTGAAGACGCACGTCGTGGAGACCGTCCCCGATTCGATGGCCGCCTACGCGCGCGGGCTGTACGGGCTGCTGCGCGACCTCGACCAGCGGGGCTGCGACCTCATCGTGGCGTCCCTGCCGGCGGAGGAGGGACTGGGGCTCGCGATCGCCAACCGGCTGCGCCGCGCCGCGGGACCCCGTTCCTGACTGATCATTCCAGAACAAGGGGAAGCGGCGGCGCCGGACGAAGGCCCGCTCGACAGCGCGGCGGCTCCTGCCTCGGCAGGGGCCGCCGCGCTGTGTCACCCTCGCGGCTGACGGTCGGCCGAACGGCGGCGTGGCCGGGGCGAGTCGGCCGGTGCCGCCACCCTTGACGGCGGATCGGCAGGCTCACATACTGGCGGCCAAATCGATTTGGCCAAATCGATTTGGCTCTCCGTCCAGGGCCGGATCGCGGCTGAAATCCGAGCGTGTCCTACGCCCGAACGGAGCCCGAACGTGTCCAGTCCCCGCCAGAGCCGCCCCGGAGTCGGCCAACCCCTCGCCCCCGGCCGGACCCCACTCCCGGCCCCGGCCACGACCCCGGTGACGTCCCCCCGCCCCGCCCCGGATCCCGCCGATGCGCATCCCGCCGGCGCCCACCCTCCCGCGAACGCGGGCGCCGCCGGCACCGACTCCCCGGCGGGTGACGGCACCGGCTCCCCGGCGGGTGACGGCACCGCGTCCTCGACCGGTGACGGCCCCCGGCCCGGGACCCATCCCGAGGACGACGGGCCCGGGACCCACCCCGAGGGCGACGGGCGCAGGCCCCACCCCGTGGACGAGTCGCGACCCCTCGGCCGGATCCTGCTCTTCGGCATCCAGCACGTCCTGGTCATGGCCGCCACCCCCATCTCGGCGATCTTCCTGATGAGCGCCACCCTCCGGCTCGGCAGCGAGCTGACCGTCGACCTGCTCTCCGCGGCGTTCGTGCTGTCCGGCATCGGATCGCTGATCCAGTCGCTCGGACCGTGGAAGGTCGGGCCGCGGCTGCCGTTCATGATGCTGCCGGGCGGGGCGCCGCTCATCCTCTTCCTCGCGATCGCCGAACAGCACGGCCTGCCCACCGCCACCGGCTCGGTGATCCTGACGGCGTTGTTCTCCTTCGTCGTCCTGCCGGTCTTCACCCGGCTGCTCAAGTTCTTCCCCGCCCTCGTCATCGGCACCATGATCGTCATCGTCGGGGTCAACCTGGTGAAGGTCGGCGCGGTCCTCGTCACCGGACAACCCGGCACGCCCGGCTTCGCCGACCCCGTCAACCTCGGACTCGGCATGGCGACGATCGGCTTCACCGTCGTCTTCTACCTGCTCTTCACCGGCATCCTGCGTCAGCTCGCCGTGATGCTCGGCCTGCTCGCCGGTACCGCGCTCGCCGCCGTGACCGGCGCGATCCACGCGGGCGGTGCCGGCGGCGAGCTGGTCAGCCTGCCGCGGCTGACGCCCTTCGGCTCACCCGTGTTCCATCTCCTCGCCGCGCTGCCGCTGATGCTCTACAGCCTGGCCTCCATGGCAGAGGCCACCGGCCAGACCGTCATCAACGCCGAGGCCGTCGGCAAGAAGATCGACCGCCGCACCGACGTGCCGAAGACCGTCCGGGGCGACGCGCTCACCTCGCTCCTCGGCGCGTTCTTCGGCCTGCCGCTCATGGTCACCAGCGGGGAGAACATCGGCATCGTCCGCGTCACCGGCGTCCGCAGCCGGTTCGTCACCGCCGCGGCCGGCGTCGTCCTCGTCGTCATCGGCTTCCTCGCCCCCGTCACCCGCGCGATCAGCGTGATCCCGTCCGCGGTCGTCGGCGGCACCGCCATGGTCGTCTTCGCCGTCATCACCGTGCTCGGCATCCAGACGCTCGGCCGCTCCGACCTCGACCGGCACACCAGCACCTTCATCTGCGCGGTCGCCCTGGCGCTGGGGCTGCTGCCGATCCTCGTGCCCGGCGTGTACGGCCACTTCCCGCCGAACGTCCGCATCCTCCTGGAAAGCGGCGTCGCCGTCGGCGCGTTCGTCGCAGCGGTCCTCAACATCCTCTTCCACCACATCAGGCCGGGCATCGCCGCCCGCCTGACCGTCGTACGCACAGAAGGCGACCGATGAACCAGCCCGAGCGTGAACTCCTCACCGCCCCCGGCCCGCTCCTCCTCGTACCGGACGTGGTACTGCTGCCCGAAGGCCCCGTCGACGGCCTTGCCGTCGTCATCGACGACGGCCGCTTCCAGGCCGTCGGACCGGCGGACGAACTGGAGCGCACCCATCCGCGGTCGCGGGCCGTGCGACTGCCCGGCCGGCTCCTGATGCCCGGTTTCGTCGACGCCCACCACCACCTCACCCAGAGCTTCGGCGCCGCGCTCGCCTTCGGGGAACCCTCGGAGATCTTCCGCCGGGTGTGGGTGCCGCTCGAGGGCGCGCTGGACGAGGAGGCGGCCTACACCGCGGCCAAGCTGGCGGCCCTCGAAGCACTGCGCGGGGGCTTCACCACCGTCGCCGACGCCGGCACCCGCGCCGGTGTGGACGTCGACGTGGTCGCGTCGGCCGCGCGGGACGCCGGGATTCGCTGCGTACTGGGGCTCGTCTGCAACGACGCGGACGACGCGAGCGGTGACGGCGGTGCCACGGCGGGCGACCCGGCCGTGCTGCGCGGCGCGGAGAAGCACCTCGCCCGATACGCCGGCGATCCGCTCGTCCACGCCTCCCTCGCCGTCTCCATCCCCGAGGCGGCCACCGAACGCACCCTGCGCGCCACCGCCCGCCTGGCCGCCGAGTCCGGCGCCGTCGTACAGATCCATGTGAACGAGCACCTGGCCGGCGTGGAACGCTCTCTGGTACGGCACGGACTGCGGCCCCTGGAACACCTGCACCGTATCGGCGCGCTCGGTCCCCAGCTGCTCGCCGCGCACGCCGCGCTCCTCACCCCGCACGAGCTGACCCTCCTCGCCGACACGGGCACCGCCGTCAGCTACAACCCCGTCGCCAGCGCGTGGAAGGGCAACGCGGTCGCGCCCGCGACCACCATGGCCGAGCGCGGCATCCGCTTCGGCCTCGGCACCGACGGCACCCGCGGCGACGGCTTCCGGCTCGCGGACGCCGCCGAGTTCGCCCAGCGGCTGGCGTACGGGCTGAGCACCGGCGACTCCTCCTGCGGCGCCGGCTGGACATGGCTGGAGACCGCCACCCGCGGTGGTGCCGACGCCGTCGGCCTCGGTGCCCGCACCGGCACCATCGCCCAGGGCCTCGCGGCGGACTTCCTCCTCGTCGACATCGGGACCCCGGAGCTTGCCCTCTCCTGGGACCTGCCCTGGGAGCTGGTGCGGCGCGGCAACCGGGACCAGATCACGGCCGTGTTCGTCGCCGGCCGGCTGCGCATGTGGCACGGCCGGCCGGCCGACTGGGACGGGGCCGCGCTGGTGCGGCGCGCCGCCGAACTGGCCCGTGCCACCGTCGGCAAGGCGGACATCACCCGGGTGCACCGCACCTCCGCCGCGGCACGGGCACTGCACCGGTCCCGGGAGCGGGTGACGGCGCGGTGACGGCACAGACACTGACGGTCCTCGCCCTCACGGTGGCCGTGGCCGCGTTCGTCCAGGGCAGCAGCGGGCTCGGCTTCGCGCTGATCGTCGCACCGGTGGCCGGGATGCTCGATCCCCACCTGGTCCCGGTCTTCGTCCTGGCGTCGATGATCCCGCTGAACCTGTACGTCGCCTGGCGCGAGAGGGCGTCGCTCGATCTGCGCGGCGCGGGCTGGATCACCGGGGCGCGGCTCGCCGCCACCCCGGCCGGGCTGGCGGTGCTCTGGATGATCCCGGAACGCGGCCTCGGGGTGTTCGTGGGCGTCTCCACCGTGCTCGCGGCCGTCGTGAGCCTGGCCGCGCCCGCGTTCACCCCCGGCCGGGCCGCCTACGTCGGAGCGGGCGCGGTGACCGGGCTGACGGAGACCGCGACCGGTGTCGGCGGGCCTCCGCTCGCGCTGGTCTACCAGCACCGGCCACCCGCCGAACTGCGCTCCACCGTCGCCGCGTGCTTCCTCGTCGGCGAAGTCGCCTCCCTGGCACTGCTGTTCGGCACCGGGAAGGCACAGGCGACGGAACTCGGCCAGGCCGCCCTCCTGCTGCCGGCGATCGCCGCCGGCGCGTGGCTCAGCCGGCTGGTGCACCACCGGCTCGACGCACGCAGGATGCGCCTGTTCGTCCTGGTCTTCGCACTGGTCTCCGGGCTCGTCCTGATGCTCGGGGTCTGACGGCCCGGACGGGGCCCGGGCTCAGGTCCGGGCGGCCCGGACGGACGACGCCCGGGCGATCACCCGCGGCTCGGGGGACACCGCCACCGACGGTACGGCGGTGTCCCCGCGCAGCCGCCCCAGCAGCAGCTCCACCGCGTCGGACGCCGCCCGGTCCAGGTGCAGATCGACCGCTGTCAGCGGCGGCTGGCAGGTGCGGGCACGCAGGCCGTCGTAGCGGGTCACCACCATGACGTCGTCCGGTACGGAACGCCCGCTGTCCCGGACCGCCCGGACGGCGCCCACCGCGAAGGCGTCCACCAGTGCGCAGACCGCGTCGATGCCGGGATGCTCGGCGAGCAGGGCGGCACACCGCTCGTACCCCGCCCGCTCGCCGCCGGACTCGGCGATCCTCGCCACGATCGGTGTCCAGCCGTACTCCTCGGCGAGCTGCTCGTACGCGGCGATCGCGTCCACGGACGAGTGCCGCGCACCGGCGCCCACCATCAGCGCCGGCCGGACGGCACCCTGTTCGCGCAGGTGCCGCAGCAGCAGCTCCGCGACCAGCCGGCCGCGCAGATCGACGTAGGGGGAGTCCTCCTCGGGCGACACCGGCCGGCCGAGCGCCACATACGGCAGCCCGCGCTCACGCAGCTGGGCCGCCGCCGCGTCCTCGACGTCCGGCTCGACCACGATGGCCCCGTCGATGTCGACGGAGTACAGCGCCGAGCCCGATTGCACGGGCGGTACCAGCACGAGCGCGTAGTCGTGCAACAGGGCACGTTCCGCGGCGGCCGCCGCGACCTCCATGTAGAACCCGAGCCGGGACGGCCCGCCCGCCACCGCGAACGGCATCGAGGAGGCGAGCGCGATCACCTTCGCCTGCCCGCGCCGCAGCCGCTGCGCCCGGAGATTGGGCCGGTAACCGAGGTCGGCCGCGACCTGCCGGATGCGCTCCCTCGTCCTGGGGTCGACCTTGCCGCGCCCGTTGAGGGCGTGGGACACGGTCGTACGCGAGACCCCGGCGACCCGTGCGACATCCGCGATCGTCGGCGGCTTCGGGCCGGGGGCGGAGACAGCCATCTGCGCGGACACTCCTCGCTGACGGAAACGGTTGACCCGCCCATCTTCCCCGACCCACCGCCCACCGTCGCGGCCCGGTGGATGCCGGCCTCGGCGGACCCGGCCCGTGTCCTGCTACCGGCGAGGTGATCCGAGTCGCCGCTACCCGGTGGTCCGGCCGTCATCCGGGGCGGAGTCCAGGAGACCGGCGGAGCGGAGCCGTTCGAGGAAGGTGTCGACGTCGGATTCCGCCTGTTCGCGTCCGATGCCGTAACGGGACACCAGGTGCTCCGCGGTCGTGCGTGGGTCCGATCCCCGCGCGAGGTGTTCCAGGATCGCCGCGGCGGTGGCGTTCAGCTGCCAGTACCGTCCGCCGCGCTCGTCCAGCAGGACCAGCCCGTCATCGGTCGCGACGGTCGTCACGTGGGGGTGCAGTCGTGCCCTCCGGGTCATGGACGGACTCCCCCTGTCCAGGAGTGGCTTTCGACAGTGATCAGTGGCCGCCACAGGGTGGTGTCGGTGCTCTCCCCGACCGCGGTCCCCTCCGCCTCCACCCAGGCGTGCGCACGGAACGGCATCGTACGGACCCCGACCCGCCACGTCGGCCACGCGCCCCGCACTCGGCACAGCAGGGCGATGGCCACGGACCGCTGGAGACAGCCGTCACCGGCGCACATGACGCTCACCCTGAGAACCGCGGCCCGCGCCGCCGCGGCCTCGTCGTAGGTCGCCGGTCTCGCCCCCTTGGCCAAGCGGGTCAGCACGCGCCGCACGTCGTGGGGCGGTCGGCGCGTCAGCAGGCGGGCCGCGCCGACGGCCAGCACCGCGCACAGATGCCGTCCCGGAGTCAGGGGCCGCTGGTCGCCGGGCCGCGCCAGCGCCGCACCTCTCGCTTTCCTCACCATGTTCCTCCGGTAGGTGTGTCACGGGTCCATCCCGCCGGTCACGGCGCCGCGAGGCGTGGGCGGCACACGGCCACGCAGCCAGGATTCGCAGTTCAGCGTCAGGATGAGGGCAGCCGGCAGGGGACCTGGCCGCTGCGGGGCCAGGCACGCCTGGCGCAGTTCCCCCGCGTCGATCAGTCCCAGCCGGGCCAGCCGCGAGTCGTCGCACAGCGCCGCGAGCCTCCGCCGCTGACCGCGCAGGCCGGTGTGGACGTCCTCGGCCATGTCGTTCTTCGTGGAACGCTGGAGCATTCCGCGGGGCACGGTCCCAGCCAGGGCTTCCCGCAGGAGCGGTTTGAACTCCCAGGGACTGGAACGTTCCTCGGGGCGGGTCGCCAGGCAGATCTCCACCACACGGTCGTCGAGGTAGGGCGTGGCGGTCCGCACACCCGCCTCGCCCGTCAGCTGGTCGACCAGCCGGGCGATCCGTCCGGACGTCCTGATGTTCTCCAACGCCAGGTGCTGGGTACGGGTCTCGGCCAGCGGCCGGGCATGACGGGCCGCGTCGGTCAGCGCGTCCGCGACGGCCTGTGCGGCCCGCGCGGTGATCCACGGGGGCAGCCGCAGGGTCTGGTGCCAAAGGGGCGGGGGAACGCGCCACTGGCCGGGCATCGGCGAGCGCAGGTGCCGGGCGCTGTGCGCCAGCCACGCCCCGTACGGGCGGCGGTCGCTGACCATCTGCCAGGTCTGCCGCACCGACCACCGCCGCAACCCCCGCTGCCCGTAAAGGTGGTCGAGGGCCGACAAGGGGTGTTGCCGGATCAGCGTGTGCACGTACGACGGCGGCGCCGTCAGGACCTCGTCACCGCCGTGGCCCGTCAGGTGCAGCCGGGAGCCGGCCGACCGGGCGAGGCGCGCCAGTTCCAGGAAGCGCGCGCCCTGCAGGCCCTGGAAGGGCTCGTCGTGGCGGGCACGGGTGTCGAACAGGCCTTCCAGGGCATGGGGCAGTCCGTCCGCGCCGATCAGCCTGTGGTCGGCTCCCGGCATGTGACCGGCGGCTCGTACCGCCGCCGCCGTGTCGTCGTCCTCACTGGTGAGACCCGTGAGGGTGAGAGCGACGAGCCGGGTGGCCCGCTGCCACGCCAGATAGGCGACCGGGGTGGAGTCGAGTCCGCCGGACAGGTCGCAGCTGACGACCGCGCCGGTCCCGACACGGGCGTGCACGGCGGTGGAGAGAGCCTCGCGCAGCAGGACGGCGGCCTGGGCCCGGGTCAGCTCGGGGCGGGGCGGGCTCCATCGCCGCCCGGTGCGTGCCCTGCCGTCCGGGGTCAGTTCGAGGAAGTGGTCCCCGGGCAGCGCTCGCACACCCCGCCACACGGTCGTCTCCGACAGCGGGTGCGGCACACCGGGGAGGAGCAGCCGCAGGGCCAGCGCGGTCTCGTCCAGCGCGGTGGCGCCGACGGCCAGGAGGTCCGCGCGATTCGACGCCAGCGGCCCCGCGCCGTGGAACAGCCGCCGGGTGTGGGCCAATGTGCCCCAGGCGCGGACCGTTCCGCCGGACGAGACGACGACATGATGGCTGCCGGGCAGCCCCGACGCGGCCCGCTGCAGGTCCGCCGGGGTCCGTGAGCCGGCCAGGCGGCTCTCCAGCAGGCGCCGGTCCACCGGGCAGAAGCCCAGCACCGCGACGGTTCCCGCGGGGGTACGGCTCACCAGGAGCCGGTCGCCGTGGAGTACGCCGACGATCAGCGGCCGTCCCGACGGATGAGTGGCCAGGACCTCGGCGTCCGGAGCGGTGGGGGCGCGGACGCCGTCGCGGTCGGGAAGCACGACGAACTCGCCCTCACCGCCCGGCTCGTGCGTGTCCGGCACGGCCAGGACCTCAGTCCCACAGCCAGATGGTGTCCCAGGTCTGGGAACCGATGCCGTTCGTCAGCTCGGCGAACTCGCCGAGTTCGACCATCATCGGGGACTCGTACTCCTCAACCGTCACTTCCGGGTTGTCCATCTCGTTCCTCCTTCCAGCGGCCCACGGAAAGCCGCTACGGGGGCCTGGTGCGGCCTGGTGCCATGAGGGCAAGGACAATGCTTCCCCATGAACAAGCGGAGCCGCACCGGAATGTGACTACTTTCCGTATCCAGTCAACTCCTTTCTGTATATAGGTCACGAGTGCGAGACCAGTGGCCGCCCGGTAACAAGCCACCTTCCGTGGCTGTCACTTGGGCGGGTGATGTGTGCCTGGGAGCCCTCCGCTCAGCGGCTCGCCGAAGAAGCACGCGGGCCGTGACCGGCGTACCGTACGTCGAGCGGCCGCCCGCTGACGGGCCCGGCCACCCCGGCAGACCGGCAGTGACCACACTGAGACGACCAGGAGGCTGGTATGTCCCCGGCGCATCCCGTCCCGGCCGACGACACCGGCACCAGCCTGGCGCCGCCATGTGCCCTGGGCGCGCTGTGGGTCGTACGGCACGGGCAGAGCACGGCCAACCGGGCCTTCGCCCTGGCGGAACGGTCCGGGACCACCGCGTTGCCGGTGTCCGGACGCGACCGCGATGTCCCGCTGTCCCCGCTGGGCCTCGCGCAGGCCCACGCCCTGGGCGACTGGCTGGCCGGCCGACCGCCCGCCACCGGGCCGGACTTGGTGGTCTGCTCGCCCTTCACCAGGGCACGGCAGACCTGGCAGGCGATGGCGGACCGTGCTCGGCGGGGCGGAGCGGCGCCGCTGCCGGTGCTGGTCGACGAGCGGTTGCGGGACCGGGAGATGGGCGTCTTCGAGCTGCATCCCCCCGCAGCGCTGCGGGCCCGCGCGCCCGAGGAGGCCGACCGCCGTGCACGTCTCGGCGAGTGGTGGTACCGGCCGCCCGGCGGCGAGGCGCTGACCGATGTGGCCGTGCGCGTGGGCCAGTTCGTCAGCGACCTGCAACGGGCCGCGCCCTCGCGGCGGGTCCTCGTCGTGGCGCACGACGCCGTGGTCATCGGCCTGCACCACGTCCTCGCGGGCATCGGCGCACCCGCGCCGGACCGGCTCCCTCCCGTCCCGAACGCCTCGGTGTCGTCCTGGCGCGGCGACGGACAGCGCCTGCACCCCGAGTCCTGGGGCGACACCGCCCACCTGACCGACCTCGGCTCCCCGGACGGCGACGCCCCGGCGTGAGCCCCGCCCAGGGCATCTCGTGCGACCAGGCGACTCCTGCTGGAATCCGATGGACGCTGTGGTGAGCGCCGCGGATGCCCACGGGCTTCTCGGGGTGATCGACCGGGGGTTTGCGCAGCGTCGGACACCGGTGGCTCCGGCGCGGGTCCGACGGGCGGGGCGCACCGACCTCCTCGTCCGGGGCCACCACCGGCACAAGGCGGCGCGCCCGACTCGGTGTCGGATGTCGCGAAGCGCTTGCCGACGACATCGACGGCTGCTGCACTGAAGGACCGACCGGCCATACCGCTCATACGGGAGGCCCGCGTTGAAGCGCATCGCGACACCCGACCAGGAGATGACATGAAGCGCTTGACCTCCATGCTGTCCGCGGCAGCTCTCACCGGGACGGCCCTGATCGGCTTTTCCGTCGCGTCCGCGGCCTCGGCCGACGCGGCGGTGCGGAACGTCCAGAGCGTCCAGGGCTGCTACGACTATCTGCTCAATCACAACTACGAGCTGCGGGACGCCCGCAAGAAGGCGTGCTACGAGGGCGCCAAGGGCGGGGCCATCCCCATCAGCAACTGTGTGCGGATGATGCTGGCGGCAGGCGTGACGGACCCCGGAGACGCTCGGGGGGCGTGCAACGCGGCAGCGGCCCGCACCTGACCTCAGGGGACACGGCGGCGGAGCCCGGTCCGCGGAGTGACGAAGGCGGGTCGCGGGACAACCGGCACGGCAGGCGCGGGAAGCAGTCCCTTCGGATGCAGCCCGGACGGAAGGCATCTGGCCGTGGTGGGACGCGCATCGTGCTCCCGCCGTCGGCCGTAACCTTCCGTCCTTCGGGCTCGTTCCAGCAGGCGACACATCTGCCGCCGGGGTACGAGGAGGGGCGAGCCATGGGCCGTCGGCCGCGTGGAGTCCGTACGTGGTCGGCCGTCGCCATGGCGGTCGTCGTCACCCTGGGCGGCGGCATCGCCTCCGCCGCCGCGCCGGCCCCGGCCGGGCCCCTGGCGTGCCAGGGGCCGGTCATCCGTTGCGTGCAGGACGCGCGCCGCACCCTGGAGGGTATCCGGGACCGGCTGGGCTGCGACCACCGCGCTCCCTTCCCCGCCATCTACGTCCACCTCGAGCGTTCGCTGGAGACGGCGGTCGCCCACGGCGAACCCTTCGACGAGCCGTCCTGGCTCGCCGGCAGTCTCAACACCGGCTTCGTCAACCTGTACCTCGACGCTTACGAGGCCGACCGCGCGGGACGCCCCGTACCGGCCGCCTGGCACGCGGCGTTCGCGGCGGCGCGCACCGCCGATGTCAACGCCGGGCAGGACGTGCTCCTGGGAGCCAACGTGCACATCCAGCGCGACATGCCGTACGTCCTCGCCGCCCTCGGACTCACCCGCCCCCAAGGGGGCACGCGCAAGCCCGATTACGACCGCTTCCAGGCGGTCCTGGACCGTGCCTACGGCCCTGCCGTCCGGGACGTCGCCGACCGCTACGACCTGATCGTCGCCCTCGCCGACGACCGGTGGAACCCCATCGCCGGGCTCACCGCCGGGCAGCTGTTCCGGTCCTGGCGCGCCCGGGCGTGGGAGCACGCCCGGCAACTCGTCGACGCCCCCGACGAGGCCGCCCGTGACCGTGTCGTCCGCAGGATCGAGACGAACGCCGCGGATTGGGCGCGACTGCTGAGCGCCGTCCGTGTCCCCGGCTACCGGACGGTCCGCGACGACTACTGCCGGACGCACACCACTCGCGAGCTCGCGCCGACGCGTCCGCGGTAAGCCGAGGTCTCCGGCACGGTCCCGACGGCGCCCGTCCTGGCCGGTGTTCGCGCACGTACCGCGCGCCGGCTCCGGCGAGGTCACCACTACGGTGACGGCGGTGCCTACGGGCCCGGCGGGAGGCCGGCCGGTCCGTCGGCCTCGCGGTCCGAGGACGGCCATACGTAGGGCAGGTCGTCGGGGACGCCGGGGAACAGGTCCGCGTAGGTCTCCGGGTCCTTGCGGACGAGCGCGGACTGGTGGCTGCGGTGGAAGGCGGCGTCACCGAGCCAGGGCGGCAGTTCCCCCGCGCGGGCGAGCGCGGCCTGGTCGCGCACGTGGGCGCCGGGGTGGGCGCCGGCGTAGTCGGCGACCAGCGACGCGGCGCAGCTGTCCTGGTGTCCCTGCTCCCGCCACACCCGGCAGATCTCCAGCCCGTAGCGGACCAGGGCCTCCTCGTAGCCGTGCCACATCCGCACGGCCGGGTGCCTGCGCCAGCCGTAGCCGGGCACGGTCAGCCCGCGCAGGACCTGGAGCGCCTCGACCCGCTGCTTGCCCAGGCGGCGGCGGTCCAGGAGCAGGGCGGAGCGGCGGAAGTCGGAGTCGGGCAGGAACGTCTGCATGGTGCTCCCTGGATGCCATGGCCGGTGCCGTGTACCCGTCCTCCTTCCCGCTCCGCCGCGCCGACGGGTGCGCCGTGGGCCGAACGGGTCAGGCGCGCAGCCGCCCCGACGGCCGGTGCCCTCAGGGACAGCGAGAGAGAGCGAAGCCGGTGTAGCCGTTCCGGGCCACGGTGTCGCACTCCTCCCGGTAGCGGTCCAGACCGCCCGCGTAGGCGAGGAACACACGGGGTTTGCCCGGGACGTTCGCTCCCGTGTACCAGGAGTCCACCGCCGGATAGAGCGTACGGGCGGCGACCTCGGCCACGTGGACGCCCCAGCCGGCCTCCGCGTCCGGGAGGGCGTCGATCTCCGTGACGCCGTTGCGCCGCAGATGCGCGATGCAGTCGGTGATCCACTCGACCTGCTGTTCCAGGGACACCGCGATGTTGGTGAGCACGGACGGGCTGAGCGGCCCCAGGACCGTGAAGAGGTTGGGGAAGCCGGCCGAGACGAGCCCCAGGTAGCTCCGGGGACCCTCCGCCCACCTCTCCCGGAGGGTCACGCCGCCCTTGCCCACGATGTCGATGGCGAGCTGGGAGCCGGTCAGGGCGTCGAACCCGGTGGCGAAGACGATCATGTCGAGGTCGTGCTCCCCGTCCGAGGTCCGGATGCCCCGGGGCGTGATCGTCTCGATCGGGGTCGTGCGCAGGTCGACCAGTGTCACGTGCGGCCGGTTGTAGGTGGCGTAGTAACCGGTGCCCAGACAGGGGCGCTTGGTCGCGAACGGGTACGTGCGCGGGGAGAGCAGTTCGGCCGTCGCGGGGTCGGTGACGATCGACCGGATCTTGGCACGGACGAACTCCGCCACGGTCTCGTTGGCCTTCTCGTCGGTCAGGATGTCGGTGTACGTGCGCAGCAGTCCGTTCAGGAAGCCCTGGTCCCAGGCGGCCTCGTAGGCGGCCGTGCGCTCCGTCTCGTCCGCCTCCAGGGCCGACCGGGTCGGCGGCTCGAAGACGGTGCCGCCCCGGGACAGCCGCTGGGCGCGCCGGAACTCGGGGTAGCCGGCCTTGAACAGTGCCGTCTCCGCGGACGGCAGCGGGCGGTTGTGCGCGGGCAGCACATAGGCCGGAGTGCGCTGGAAGACGGTGAGGGAGGCCGCCTCGTCCGCGATGACAGGGATGGCCTGGACGCCCGAGCACCCGGTACCGATTACGGCGACCCGCTTGCCGGCGAAGGAGACGTCCTCGCGCGGCCAGCGGGCGGTGTGGTGGACGGCGCCGGTGAAGCTGTCGGCGCCGGGTATCCCGGGATTCTTGGGGACCGACATGCAGCCGGTGGCGAGGATGACGAACCGGGCGGTGACGGTCCGTCCGGTGTCCGTGGAGAGCTGCCAGAGGTGACTGTGCTCGTCGTACACGGCGCGGGTGACCCGGGTGCGCAGGGCGACGTCCCGGCGCAGGTCGAACCGGTCGGCGACGTGGTGGATGTACCGCAGGATCTCCGGCTGGGAGGCGTAGCGTTCGCTCCACTCCCACTCCTGGTCCAGTTCCGGGGAGAAGGAATAGGAGTAGGACAGGCTCTCTATGTCGCAGCGGGCTCCTGGGTACCGGTTCCAGTACCAGGTGCCGCCGATGTCGGCACCGGCTTCCAGGACCACCGCCGACAGGCCGAGCCGCCGCAGCCGGTGGAGCTGGTAGAGGCCGGAGAGCCCGGCGCCTACGACGACGGCGTCGACCGGGTGCGTCGCGACCGGCGGGCCGGGGTTGGTAACCATCGGGTCTCCTGTTCTTCCGGATCGCCTCGCGGCTCACCTCGTCGTCCGGCACCAGGTCCACGAGGGTCCGCGCCGCCTTTGCCGAAGCCTAGAAGGTAAAGAGATGGTCAATCAATGGTCATGGAGGCCGGGGCGGTTGCGGATGTCCGGCGTTCGGCCCGGACGCACCACCCTTGAAGCACCGGTGGATTCACCGATGGCAGCCCGCCACCGCTCCTGGACACTGCGGTCTCAAACCCCGTTGGGACCCGCAATCACGGAGGCAACCGTGCGCATGCTCGCTCGATCATCCCGGCGGTCCGTCACCGCCACCGTGCTCGGGACGCTGCTGTGCGGCGGCCTTCTCGGCACGCCTCTGGCCACCCCGGCCGCGGCCTTCGTCGCCGAGGCCGCGAGCCCCACCGTCACCGTCCCGCCCGTCGGCAGCCACGGCTTCCCGTTCCTCGCCGCGGCGGAGGACCTCGGCTCGTTCGGCTACACCGAGAGCGAGTATTTCTTCTCGGGCACCGCCACGTCGTACGCCAAGTCCGGCCTGTGGACCCCGGACGGCCGCTGGAACGTCCGCGCGTCCGGTACCGCTCCCTACACAAGCCGCCTGCTGGTGCGCCGTCCCGCCGACCCGGCGCGGTTCAACGGCACGGTGGTCGTGGAGTGGCTCAACGTCAGCGGCCAGCTCGACCTCTCCCCGGACTACTGGTTCGAACGGGACGAACTGCTGCGCCAGGGCTACGCCTGGGTCGGCGTCTCGGCGCAGGCCGTCGGGGTCGACGGCGGGCTGGGCGAGATCAAGGGCCTGAAGGGCTGGGACCCGGCGCGGTACGGCAGCCTGGTCCATCCCGGAGACGCCTACGCCTACGACATCTTCTCCCAGGCGGGCCAGGCGCTGCGCGCCCCGAACGGGCCCGACCCGCTCGGCGGGCTCCAGGTCCGGACGCTGCTCGCCGACGGCGAGTCGCAGTCGGCGGGCTTCATGACGACCTACGTCAACGCCGTCCAGCCGGTGTCCGGGGTCTACGACGGCTTCATGGTGCACAGCAACAGCGCGATCGCCGCGCCGATCAGCGGCGAGCTCGCCGACACCCTGCGGATGCCGAACCCGTCCCGGATCAGGACCGACCTGCCGGTGCCCACGTTCGTCGTGCTCACCGAGACCGACGTGCCGGGCGCCGCGGCCGCACGGCAGCCGGACACCGACAGCGTCGTGCGCTGGGAACTGGCCGGCACCGCGCACGGCGACCAGTGGGCCTATGACACGGGCGAGCCCACCGTGCGGAAGTCGGCGGGCCGAGCCGGGCCGTCGGCCGACTGCGCCGCCGGTTCGGCCCCCTTCAACGACGGGCCCGGCCACTGGGCGATGAACGCGGCGCTGCGCCACCTGGCCGACTGGGCGCGGGGCGGTGCGCGGCCGCCGGGCGGGCAGCCGCTGAGCACCCTCCTGCGCGACCCGGCCACCGGCCTGGCCACCGGCGGCGTCCGCCTGCCGGACGTCACGGTGCCCACCCGCACCCTCACCGGCGCGCGCGACACCACCGGCAGCGGTGTCTTCTGCGGCCTGTACGGCGCCCGTGACCCCTGGAACGGCGACGCCGACACCTGGGACCGCCACGACGACGGCGACCCCTCCGACCCGAACTTCCCGCCCACCGCCGAACCGGTGCTCAGCCGGCTCTACCCGACCCACGCCGACTACGTGGACAAGGTGCGCACGGCCGCGTGGACGTCCGTCGACGCCGGCTACCTGCTGCCGGAGGACGCGGCGGCGATCGTCGCCGCCGCGCAGGACTCGGGCATCGGCGGCTGACCCACCGGCCGCCCGGCCGCCCGCGGCCCCGCGCCCACCGCGGCGCGGGGCCCCGGACGGATGCCACCGGAACACAGCGGGCACCCGCCCCGGCAGCGGCTACACCACCCGGATGCCCACGATGCAGGTGTCGTCGTCCGTGTCCGACCTGCTGTAGGTCAGCAGGCCGTCCAGCTGCTGGTCCAGGGTCTTCGGCGCCGTGCGGGCCGTGGTCAGCAGGTGGGCCAGGGACTCCTCCACGGACCGGTCACGGCGTTCGATCAGGCCGTCGGTGTACAGCAGCAGCGTGTCCTCCGGCGCGAACTCCAGCTCGGCCTCCTCATAGACGGCCTCCGGCACCGCGCCCAGCAACAGGCCCTTCACCAGCGGCAACGGCGCCGCCTCCGAGCCGCGCACCAGCACCGGCGGCAGATGGCCGGCCCGCGCCCAGCGCAGGGTGTGCCGCTCGGGGTCGTACAGCGCGCAGACCGCCGTGGCGGTGACCGCGCCGGTCAGATGGTGCGCCACGATGTTCAGCCACGACAGCAACTGGCCCGGCCCGGCACCGGTCACGGCGAGCCCGCGCAGCGCGTTGCGCAGCACGACCATGCTGGTGGCCGCCTCGATGCCATGGCCGGCGACATCACCCACGCACATCAGGATCAGCCCGGACGGCAGCACCACGGCGTCGTACCAGTCGCCACCCACCAGGTGCTCGGTCTCCGCCGGGCGGTACCGCACCGCCACCTCCAGACCCGGCACCGACAGCGGCGCCCGGGTCGGCGGCATGATCGCGTGCTGCAACTGCAGGGTCAGCCGGTTGCGCTCGGCGGCCTGCTGCTCGGTGTGGGCGAGCTGGTCCCGGGTCGCGGCGAGCGCCACCTCCGTCCAGTGCTGGGCCGAGATGTCCTGGTAGGCACCCCGTACGACGAACAGCCGGCCGTCGGTGTCCAGCACCGGTTCGGCGACCACGCGGATGTGCCGGGTCACGCCGTCGGGCCGCTGCAACCGGAAGGCCGCCGAGGCGGGCCGGCGCTGGTGCAGCACCGTGCGCAGGAACCGGCCGAGGGGCACGGCGTCGTCGGGGTGCGCGTACGCGGGCAGCTCCTCCAGCGGGACGGGCGTGCTCGCCGCGGGCCGGCCGTAGAGCTGGAACAACTGGTCGTTCCAGGTGATCTCGCCCGTGAGCAGGTTCTCCTCGAACCCGCCGATACGGCCCAGGCGCTGGGCGTGCTGGAGCAGGCTCGCCAGCCGCGCCGTCTCGTCCTCGATGCGCCAGATCAGCAGCACGCTGTTGCCGTGCCGGCTGATGCTGATGTCCGCGACCGCCGACAGCGACACCTGGTCGACCAGCGAGGTCAGCTGCATGCGGCGGGCCCGGAACGGCTCGCCCGTGGCGTACACCCGCTCCACCCGGTGGAACAGCTCGCTCTTGCCCGCGGCCATCGGGTACGCCTCCAGCAGCAGCGCCCCGTTGACCACCGCCCGCGGCCGGCCCGCCGGATCCAGGAAGTGGTTGTTGATGTGCTGGATGCGGAAGTCGACCAGCTGCCCGGAGTCGTCGAGGTACGGCACCAGGACCAGGGCGGGGTCGTGCAGCCCGTCCGCCAGGTCCATCAACTCGGCGGTGTCGGGCAGGACCCGGGGCTCCTGCCCGGCGTCCCGGCGCGGTGTGTACGTCTCCAGGGTGTGCGCGCACAGCTCGGCCAGGGCTTCCACCTGCCGGACCACCCCTGCCGGCTGGGGCTCCAGCGGGCCCGGCCAGGCGATCTCCAGCACCCCGTGGATCCGGCCCCCGGTGCCCGCGGGCACCGCCACCCGGGCCCCGTCCGGGTGCAGATACCGGCCGATGGTGGGCAACCCGGTCTCGGCGAGCGAGCCGAACCACTGACCGGCGCGCTCGGTCAGGCCCCGGCGTGCCACCGTCGCCACCTCCGGCGGCACATAACGCCATCGGGTGGCCTCCGCCGGGGAGAACCCGGCGCTGCCGGCCAGGGTCAGCGAGCCGTCGGCACCCGCGGCCCAGACGGCCACGGCCACCGCGCCGAGCGGGCGCAGCGCGTGCTCCAGCAGGGAGTCGGCGACGGCCTGGGTGTCGTCCGCGGCCAGCGCCCCGCTCTCGGCCGCCCGCAGCCGCACGGCCGCGGCGTCCCGCTCCGCGGCGCCCGCCGCGGCGGCCAGGAACGTGTTGGTGATCTCCGACATCCGGTCGCGGGCGGCCTGGTTGATGACCTCCACCGCGAACTCCAGCGGCGTCGCCCCGGCCTGCTCGGTCAGCTCGGCGAGCTGTCGGGCGGCCTGCGCCGGACCGCAGCCCAGCCGCTCCACCAGGATGCCCTTGGCCAGCTCGATCAGCGCCCTGCCCTCCGCCTCCGCGTGCGCGGCGCGTACCTCGCGGCGCAGCCGCTCCACGGTGGCGGCGAGCCTGCCGACGGGGGACGTGGGGGAGACCCCGGCCAGGTCCGCCGGCACCGGATCGCCGACGGCCGGCCGTTCGGCGAGCGCGGACGGCTCCGGGCCCGGAGCGGCGTTCTCGGGCTCCTGTGACTGCTCGGTCGTGCTCACGACAGTACTGCTCCTCGGCCGAGGCGCGCTCGCGCGCTCACGCGGACAGCCAGCGCTGGACGCAGGCCATGAGGTCGTGGGTGTCGACGGGCTTGGTGACGTAGTCGCTCGCGCCCGAGGCCAGGGACTTCTCCCGGTCGCCGGGCATCGCCTTGGCGGTGACGGCGATGATCGGCAGGTCGGCGTACTGCGGCAGCTTGCGGATCTCGGCGGTCGCCGTGTAGCCGTCCATCTCCGGCATCATCACGTCCATCAGCACCATCGCGATGTCGGGGTTGCCGAGCAGCGTGTCGATGCCCTTGCGTCCGTTCTCCGCGTGCAGCACCCGGAATCCGTACATCTCCAGGATCCCGCTCAGCGCGAACAGGTTGCGCGCGTCGTCGTCGACGACCAGGACCGTACGGCCCCGGAAGCTGTCGTCGACCGGCGGGGCGAGGTCCTGCCGGTCCTCGGCCCGGACCAGCGACAGCACGTCCCCCGGCTCCTCGGCCGACAGGTGCAGCGCGACGCGCTCGCGCAGCTCGTCCAGACTGGACAGGAACTCCAGCGCCCCGTTGTCCCGGTGCGAGCGCAACGCCTCGTCCCGGGCCGCCTCCGGCCGGCGGCCGCTGTGCACCAGCACCGGTACGCCCGCCAGCCCCGAGTCGCCCTGCAAGGCCCGCAGGAACCGGCCCGCCTCCCCGTCGGGCATGTCCAGGTCCAGTACGACGCAGTGGCACGGCTCGGCGGCCAGCGCGCCCGCCGCCTCCTGCGCCCCCACGGCGGTGATGACCTCCACGACGGGCAGCGGGGAGCCGTCGTCCGGGCTGTGCCGGGCCACTTCCGCGACCACGCTCTCGGCGACCAGGGTCAGCAGCCCGCGCGGCCGCTCCTCCACGACGAGCAGCCGGCGCGGCCGCTGCCGGGCGGGGGAGGACTGCGGTGCGGCGGTGTCCCGGGCGGCCGCGGCGGCCGGGTCCAGCTCGGCCGGTTCCTTCGGCGCGCGTCGGCCGCTGCCCAGCAACTGCTCGAAGTCCGGACGGGCCACCGGCAGGTACAGCGTGAACGTGCTGCCCCGGCCGGGAGCGCTGTCCACCGCGACGGCGCCGCCGAGCAGGTGCGCGATCTCCCGGGTGATGGACAGACCGAGGCCCGTCCCGCCGTACTTGCGGCTCGTGGTGCCGTCCGCCTGCTGGAACGCCCCGAAGATCGTCTCCAGGTGCTGCTCGGGGATGCCGATGCCGGTGTCCCGTACCCGGAACGCCACGACGGCACCGCCGCGCACGACACCGTCCGGGACCTCCTCGTCCGCGGCCGGCTCGATGGCCAGCTCGACGCGGCCCTGCTCGGTGAACTTCACCGCGTTGGAGAGCAGGTTGCGCAGGATCTGCCGCAGCCGGGAGTCGTCGGTCAGCAGGTCGGCGGGCGCGCCCGGCGCGGTGCTGACGGCGAACTCCAGCCCCTTCTGGGACGTCATCGGCCGGAACGTGGCCTCCACGTAGTCGATCAGCTGGCGCAGCGGCACCCGCTCCGGGGTGACGTCCATCTTGCCGGCCTCGACCTTCGACAGGTCCAGGATGTCGTTGATCAGCTGGAGCAGGTCGCTGCCCGCCGAGTGGATGATCCCGGCGTACTCGACCTGCTTCGGGGTCAGGTTGCGCGACGGGTTCTGGGCCAGCAACTGGGCCAGGATCAGCAGGCTGTTCAGCGGGGTGCGCAGCTCGTGGCTCATGTTGGCCAGGAACTCCGACTTGTACTTCGAGGCCAGCGACAACTGCTGGGCGCGGGCCTCCAGTTCCTGCCGGGCCTGCTCGATCTGCAGGTTCTTCGCCTCGATGTCACGGTTCTGCGAGGCGAGCAGGGTTGCCTTCTCCTCCAGCTCGGCGTTGGAGCGCTGCAGTTCCTCCTGCTGGGACTGCAACTCGGCCGAGCGGACCTGGAGTTCGGCGGTCAGCCGCTGTGACTCCTCCAGCAGCTCGTCGGTGCGGGCGTTCGCCACGATCGTGTTGAGATTCACGCCGAGCGTCTCGCGCAGCTGCTCCAGGAAGTCCCGGTGGATCGAGGTGAAGGCGGTGACCGACGCCAGCTCGATGACGCCGAGGACCTGGTCCTCGAACAGGATCGGCAGCAGGATCAGCGCGGTCGGCACGGTCCGGCCGAGCCCGGACGAGATGGTGACGTAGCCCGGCGGCAGTGCGTCGACGGTGATGGTGCGGCGGCTGCGGGCGGCCTGGCCGACCAGCGAGCGCCCCACGGGGAAGCGGGCGGGCCGCTGGTCGTCGTCGGGTCTGCCGTACGAGCCGACGAGCCGCAGCTCCGGACCGCTCTCGCCGTCTTCGGAGAGGTAGAAGGCGCCGTACTGGGCCGCCACCAGCGGTGTCAGCTCCTCCATGATCAGCTCGGCCACCACCGGCAGCTCCCGGTGGCCCTGCATCAGGCCGGAGATGCGCGCCAGGTTGGTCTTGAGCCAGTCCTGCTCCTGGTTGGCCCGGGTGGTCTCGCGCAGCGACTCCACCATGGAGTTGATGTTGTCCTTGAGCTCGGCGACCTCGCCGGATGCCTCCACCGTGATCGAGCGGGTCAGGTCGCCCTCGGCCACGGCGCTCGCGACCGCGCCGATCGCCCGTACCTGCCGGGTCAGGTTGCCGGCCAGCTCGTTGACGTTCTCCGTGAGCCGCTTCCAGGTGCCCGAGACGCCCTCCACCTCGGCCTGGCCGCCGAGGCGTCCTTCGGTGCCGACCTCGCGGGCGACGCGGGTGACCTCGTCGGCGAAGGCGGAGAGCTGGTCCACCATCGTGTTGATGGTCGTCTTCAGCTCCAGGATCTCGCCCCGCGCGTCCACGTCGATCTTCTTCGACAGGTCGCCCTTGGCCACCGCGGTCGTCACCAGCGCGATGTTGCGCACCTGGCCGGTCAGGTTGTTCGCCATGGAGTTGACGTTGTCGGTGAGGTCCTTCCAGGTGCCCGCCACGTTCGGCACGTGGGCCTGGCCGCCGAGGCGTCCCTCGGTGCCGACCTCGCGGGCGACGCGGGTGACCTCGTCGGCGAACGCGGAGAGCGTGTCGACCATCGTGTTGATCACGTCCGCCAGCGCGGCGACCTCGCCCTTGGCCTCGACCGTGATCTTGCGGGACAGGTCGCCGCGGGCGACGGCGGTGGCGACCTGGGCGATGGAGCGCACCTGACCGGTCAGGTTCGACGCCATCACGTTCACGTTGTCGGTGAGGGCCTTCCACGTGCCCGAGACGCCCTTGACGTCGGCCTGGCCGCCGAGGCGTCCTTCGGTGCCGACCTCGCGGGCGACGCGGGTGACTTCGTCGGCGAACGCGGAGAGCTGGTCGACCATCGTGTTGATGGTGTTCTTCAGTTCGAGGATCTCGCCGCGGGCGTCGACGGTGATCTTCTGTGAGAGGTCGCCCTTGGCCACCGCGGTCGCCACCTGGGCGACGTTGCGGACCTGGCTGGTGAGGTTGCCCGCCATGAAGTTGACCGAGTCGGTCAGGTCCCGCCACGTGCCCTTGACGCCCTTGACGTCGGCCTGGCCGCCGAGGCGTCCTTCGGTGCCGACCTCGCGGGCGACGCGGGTGACTTCGTCGGCGAAGGCGGAGAGCTGGTCGACCATCGTGTTGATGGTGTTCTTCAGTTCGAGGATCTCGCCGCGGGCGTCGACGGTGATCTTCTGTGAGAGGTCGCCCTTGGCCACCGCCGTCGTCACCTGGGCGACGTTGCGGACCTGGCTGGTGAGGTTGCCCGCCATGAAGTTGACCGAGTCGGTCAGGTCCCGCCACACACCGGCGACCCCCGGCACCTTCGCCTGCCCGCCGAGGCGCCCTTCGGTGCCGACCTCGCGGGCGACGCGGGTGACCTCGTCGGCGAACGCGGAGAGCTGGTCCACCATCGTGTTGACGGTGTCCTTCAGCTGGAGGATCTCGCCGCGCGCGGGCACGTCGATCTTCTGCGACAGGTCGCCCTTGGCCACTGCCGTGGCCACCTGGGCGATGTCGCGGACCTGGGTGGTCAGGTTCCCGGCCATGGCGTTGACCGAATCGGTCAGATCGGCCCAGGTCCCGGAGACCCCGGGCACCTCCGCCTGCCCGCCGAGGGTCCCCTCGGTGCCCACCTCCCGGGCCACCCGGGTCACTTCGGAGGTGAACACGGACAACTGGTCGACCATGCCGTTGAACACGGTCGCGATGTCACCCATGAGACCATGGGCGTCTTCCGGAAGGCGCGTCCCGAAGTCGCCGTCCCGCACGGCGGTCAGGCCCGCCAGGAGCTGTCGCAGCTCCTGGTCGCCCGGCGCGGCGTCGACCGTCTCGGACTTGTCGCTGGTCATGCGCAACCTCGTCCCGCTCCCCACGGGCCCTCGGCGGTGAGGACCCGAACACCCCTGCGGCCCGCGAGGGCCCCAATGCTGTGCATTTCCGCACTTCACGGATCTGCGTGATGAGAAATACGCCGCAGGCTAACCCGCTTGGCCCTCACCGCACAAAACCGCCCCCGCCGTGCGCCCCCGCCACGCCGCCTCCCCCGGCACGGCGGGCCGGACGGCGACGCTCCGTTTGACGTGGGGGGATGCCCGGCGTCCCGTGTCGGGGAGCCGGCCCCGGGGTACTCGGTGCGCCGTGCGGAGGCAGGGCCGCCGGGGCGGGCCTGCGGACGGCGACCACGAGGGCGGGATTCACCATGCTGAGAGGCGCGCAGGCCCGGCCGGTCCGTGAGCCGGCGGCGTCATGGCGGGTCCGAGCGGCCGAGGCGGCTTTCCGGCTGCCGGCCAGGCTGCGCGGGGCGCCCGCCCTGCATCCGCACGGGCTGATGTGCGCGGGCGACGTGGAGGTGCCGGACGGCGGTGAACGCTGGGGCGCGCCGTGGCTGGACGGACCGGGCCGGTTCACCGCCACCGTGCGGCTGTCCCGGGCGGCCGGGCTGCCCCGGCGCCTGCCCGACGCGCTGGGACTGGCCGTACGGGTGGACGAGGCCGACGGACCCGCCCGGTCCCTGGATCTGCTGATGACGAGCAGCGGCCAAGGCCGCCTGGGCCGGCACTTGCCGCGGCTCCGCGCCGACGCGCTCGGCGGGCCGTACTCCAGCCTCCTGCCCTACCGGGTGGGCGGCCGCTCCCGCGTCCTGGCCGCCTTCCCCCGCCCGTGCGGGCAAGGCCCGGTGCACGGTGACCCGGAGAGCCTGGCGCGGGCGCTGGCCGCCGGACCGCTCGTCTTCGACCTGTGCGCCGGGGGGACCGGCCGTTCCTGGCGGCCGTTCGCCGTGCTCACCGTGCGCTCCGCCCTGCCGGCCGGGCCGAAGGAGAGCGCGGGCTTCGACGTCTACGAGCACGATGCCCGGGGCTTCACCCCCGGCCCCGCGCTCGCCGCCGTCCGCCGCGCGGCGTACCGGGGGTCGAGGGCCGGACGCCGCTCACCGTAGTGCTGTCCTCGCATGTCGTGCCGGCCGATGCTCAGCCGCCGAGCGCGGGGGAGGCTCACCGGGCCGTGCTGTCCTCCGTCTGGTCCCGGTCCCGCAGGCGCACCTCGAGGTGGCCGTCGACCACGCGGGTGTCGAAGGCGGGCTGGGGAGAAGTGGCCGGGCCCTGTACGTTCCAGCCGTCGGCGAGGCGGAAGACACTGCCGTGCCAGGGGCACCGGACGCATCCGTCTTCGAGGGTGCCTTCGGACAGCGGTCCCGCGAGATGGCTGCACCGGTCGGCCAGCGCGTGGAAGGTGCCGTCGGCTTCGCGGACGACCAGGACCGGTACGTCGTCCACGGCGCGCCGAGTCGCGCGGCCGGCCGGGAACTCGGTCACGGACCCGATCCGGTGCCAACCCTCCGAGACGACCTGGGGAACCTCTTCCGCGTGGTTGGCGCCCGCGGCCTGTCGGTAGGCGAGGTGGCCGCCCAGCAGGCCGCCGGCCGCCACCGCCGTCAGCCCCAGGAGGCCGAGGCCGCGGCCGGCCTTCGTACGGCCCTTGACGCGACAGGCGAGTGAGGCGGCGTACAGCGCGACGGCCGTCGTGTTGGCCAGCGCGTGCACCAGGCCGACGCGCTGCTGGCGGGGGTGCAGTTCCGCCCAGTCGACGGCTCCGGCCAGCGCGGCCGGGGCGGCGGCGGCCAGCCCGACCGCGATCAGCGAGCCCGCTGCCCGTTCCCGGCCGGGGCACAGGTCCAGCACCGCGGCGGACAGCCAGCTGCCGACCGGCACCTGCACCAGCAGCGGGTGCACCGGGTGGCCCAGCCACCTGCCGTGCAGCAGGTCCCGGCCGCCGCGCAGCGGCAGGGCGCGCACGCCCCGGCTGAGCGTGTCGGTCACCGCGTCACCGTGCGGCTGCCGTTCGACACTGTCCAGGAGCCGCGGAACGATGTCCCGCCGCATCCGGCGAGGTGGTGTTGTCGTCATGGGTCGCTGGGTCCCCCGTCGCGCACACCGCAAACGGGACCCGTGGCCGGCTGCCCGCGGCCGCGTCCGGCGGCGCGGGGAGCCTGGGCCCCACGTCCTGGACGAGCCGGTCTCACGTCCTGGGCGACCGGCAGGCGACGGCCCGACCACAGGGGCCGGCTCGTCGCCGAGGGGTGCCCGTGCCGCCCGTGCCGCGTCCACGCGGGGCCGTGGTCCGTTGCGGGTGCCCGGACCGGGACCGGCCCGTGGGCGGTCCCGGCGGTCACGAGATGCGTTCTCGTGCTCGTACGAGCGCACTCGGCGGCGGTCGGACGGCTCAGCAGGCGCCGAGGTCCTGCCAGACACCCCACTGGCCGGTGGTGCCGGGCTCCTCGCCCGTCGTCCACCACTTGGCCTTCCAGGTGTGGCCCTTGTACGAGACCTGCTGGCCGCCGGTGTAGACCGTGTCCTTGGCCCACGGGGCGGCCGTGCACTGGTTCCCGCTGCCGCCGGTGACGGTCAGGGAGTAGGACGCCGAGTGGCTGCCCGAGGCGCCCGCGCCGGTCACGGTGACCGTGTACGTGCCCGACGCCGCGGCCGGGGTGGTGGCCAGGGTGAGCGTGGAGGAGCCGCCGGCGGTGACCGAGGCGGGGCTGAGGGAGGCGGTGACACCCGCCGGGGCGCCGCTGACGCTCAGCTTCACCTCCTGGGCCTCGCCCTTCGTCACGGCCGTCTTCACGGTGGCCGTCGCGGACTGGCCGGCCGTCACGGACCCGGAGGCCGGGCTGAGCGCCACGGAGAAGTCGTCGGCCGGGTCGGGGACGCCGCCACTGGTGAACGGGGCGAAGATGCGCGTGAAGTCCCATGTGTTCTGTTCGATGCCCGAGCAGTTGTCCGCGGCGCCCCCTCCCGGACAGCCGCCGTTGTCCCGCTGCAACGCCCAGAAGGACAGGGTGTTGATGCCCTTGGCGACCGCCCAGTCGTACACGGTCCGGGCGTTGGCCAGGGTGAAGGTCTCCGCCTTGCCGAAGTCGTCGACGCCCGGCATCTCGGTGACCCCGACCATGTTCCACAGCTGGGCCGGGGTCTTGGCCGGATACAGCTCGGCGAGCAGGTCGTACAGGCCCTGGGCGGCGGTCTGGGTGTCCTTCGCCATGTCGTGGGGCTGGTTGTCGTAGTAGTCGAACGTCATGAGGTTCACGACGTCGACCCGGGTGCCGTTGCTGATCGCGTTGCGCAGCAGCGCCTCGCCGTTCGCCGCGGGACCGCGCGTGGTGGTCGGCAGGGTGTAGGAGATCTCCACCTTGCGCCCGTTGGCCGCCGCCCGGTCCTGGACCAGCTTGATGGCCTTGTTGCGGCGGTCGATGCCGGCGGCGTTGTCGAGCGAGTCCACCTCGATGTCCATGTCGAGCCGCGAGATGTCGTAGGTGGTGATGACCTTCTCGTACGCGGCGGCGATCTGCTGGACGTCGGTGCAGCTGTCGGCGATCTCGGTGCCGGTGGTGTCGGCCGTGTACCCGCCGAACGAGGGGATGACGTCGCCTCCGTTCGCCTGGATCGTCTTGATGTCGGCACCGAAGGTCGAGGCGGCGACCGGCATGCTCGTGTCGCCGTTCCAGTACGGCGTGCAGGAGCCCTTGGCGGCGGTCTGGAGGAAGGCCATCGTCAGGTGCTTGGCGCCCGACTGGGCGGACAGGGCGGCGGGGCTCTCGCCGGTCCAGGCCTCGAAGTAGGGGGCGAAGACGTGGTTCGGCAGGGGTGTCGCGGCTTCGGCGGTGCCGGTTCCCGCGAGGGCGAGGCCCACCGCGGCCGCCGTGGTGGCGGCGGTGAGGGCCGCGCGGAAGGAACGCACGAGTCTCATGTCAGTCCCGGTGTGTGGAGGGCAGGCGGCAAAGGTCTTGCGCGCGGAAGGAGTTGCCGACTACTGGGATAGCGCCACCGCAGGGGCGGGTCAATGGTCTGGACCAAAAAGGGACTAGACCAATTCGTCGAACGGAGGCGCCCTGTCGCAGTACAGGGCACCCGGCGGCGGACTGGACCATGCCCGCGCCTTCCACCAGGTCCGCGCCGGGATGACCATGCGCGCCGAACGCGGGTATACGGGGTGCCGTGCCGACAAGTCTTCCGACGGGAGGAGCAGACGATGACCGACGACGCCTGTCTCGTGCTGAAGTCCGAAGCGATGGCCGCGCCCGGCGTGCCGCCGGCGGCTGTCGGTGACCTGGCTTTCCTGGAGACACCCGCGGTGCGGGCCTGGCTCCAGGCCCATGGGGTCACCGAAACCTCCCCGGACCTGCGGCTGGTGCCGCCCGAGGAGACGGCGGCCGTCCCCGAGGACGCCGAGCGGCTGTCCGTGCCGCTAGGGGAGGAGGAGCTGAGCCGGCTGCGCCACCACACCGCTCCGCCGGACCGGGCGCGGCTGGAGGAGGAACTGCTGGGCTACCGCTCCTGCACCGACGGCCGTGACGCCCTGCTCGCCCGTGCCCTGGCGGCCGGTGTCCCGGCGCACCGCGTCGCGGAACTCACCGGCGAGGACCTGGCCACCGTCGAGGCGGCCACCCGCTGAGGATCGCGCCGCCCGGCCGGCGCACCTCCCGTCAGCCGGCACACACCAGTACCTGCCGCAGGGAGAGCGGCGCAGGGCGCCACGGCACCCGAAGGCCGTACACCGATGGCTGCGCCGTGCTGTCGGCCGAACGGATGAAGTGCCTTCTTGTGACCGGTTCTTCGGCCGGAGTGGGCTAGTCCGGCGCGTGTCGGTCCTGGCCGGGTGCGGGTGCGTCCGGGAGGGTCCGCGTGGAAGCCGGGGCGGAAGGATCGGGAGGTGCCCGCGGTGGGCTATGAGGACCTGGGCCTGGACGAGGTGCTGCGGGCAGCGGAGGAAGCCGCGCCGGTGGAGTCGGTGGACGTGATCGCCCGGAAACTGGAAGAGCGGTTCTCGGCGAGCGAGGTCTCCTTCTGGCTGGTGGACATGCTCGGACAGGCAGCCGTACGGCTGCCCAGGGCCGACGCGGCCGGGCAAACGCTCGGCCGGGCGGAGAGACGCGAGCTCGCGGGCAGTCTGTACGACCGGGTACTGCGTTCCCAGGACGTCCAGCAGGAGCCGGCCGAAGAGGGCGGCCACCGGTTGGCGGCCCCGGTCACCAACCGCGGCGACTGCATCGGCGTCCTGGACCTGGTGGTGCCCCGCACGGACGACGCGCTGCGCCAGGCGGTCGCGCAGGCCGCGCACGCGCTGGCGTACATCGTGGTGACCGACCGCCGCTTCACCGACCTCTACCACTGGGGACGGCGCACCACCACGATGACCCTGGCCGCGGAGATCCAGCACCAGCTGCTGCCCTCGGCGTCCTGCTGCGAGGCCGCGCAGTTCACCCTGGCCGGTGGCCTGGTCCCGGCCGACGACATCGGCGGCGACACCTACGACTACGCCTTCGACCAGGCTGCCCTCTACCTGTCGATCACCGATGCCATGGGCCACGACACCGATTCCGCCCTGCTGGCGACGCTGACCGTGAACGCCCTGCGCGGCGCCCGCCGGGCCGGGGGAGGCGTCCTCGACCAGGCGTACGCCGCTCATGAGGCGCTCAGCCGGCACAGCCGCGGCATGACCACCGGGCAACTGCTTCGGGTCGAACTGGGCACCGGCGCCTGCGAACTGGTCAACGCCGGCCATCCCTGGCCCCTGCGACTACGCGGTGGTCAGGTGGAGGAGGTCGCCATCAGGGTGGACATGCCGTTCGGGGTCCCGGCCCCGGTCACCTACGAGGTGCAGCGGCGTCGTCTGGAGCCCGGCGACCGGCTCGTCCTGATCACCGACGGCATGCACGAACGCGCGGCCGCCGCGGTCGACCTTCTCTCCCTCATCGCCGCCACTCGCGACGAGCACCCCCGTGAGGTGATCCGGACGCTGACCGCGGCGGTGCACGACGCGTGCGGAGGGGAACTGCCCGACGACGCCACCCTGTTGGTGCTGGACTGGCACGGCGGCGGCGCGGTACGGCGCCGCACCGGCGGCGGCTCCGGCACCTGATCCGGCAAGCCGCCCGGTCCCGCCAAGCGGCACTTCCCCCGGGGCGGGGCGGCCACCCCCGCCGCCGAGGGAGTCGAGCCCGCTGCTTCACTCGGGAAGACGGACCGACAGCGCGTGGCGGAACTCGTCACGCGGATCCCAGCGGGCCTTGACGCGCTGCAGACGCGCGTAGTGGTCCTTGTAGTACAGGGTGTGCCACGGTGTCCCGGAGGTGTTGAGGGCCGGGTCGGTGAGATCGGCGTCCGGGTAGTTGATGAACGAGCCGTCACTGACCGCGCCGGGTACGGGCACGCCGCCGGTGTCGGCGTACACCGCGCGGTAGAGGTCGCGTACCCATCCCAGGGCGGCCCCCTCCGCGTCCGGGCTCCGCCAACTGGTGAGATAGATCGCCTTGAGGACGGAATCCCGCTGTGCCACGGCCGTCTCGCCGGGCGCCACCGCGTTGACCTGCCCTCCGTAGGAGACCAGCCACACCGAACCGTCGGCCGCTCCGGCCGCCTCGCTCGACAGGTGTGCGTACAGCTCGTCCGTCTGCCGGTCCGTGAAGCGCCGCCGCAGATAGGCCGCCTTGGCCTTGTAGTACGTCGGTTCGCTCTCCTGGACGGCCGCGGCCGCCTGGAGCCACGGCCGGGCCTCCATGGTCCGCGTGGGCCGGGCCCGCACCCCGGCTCCGACCGCGGTTACGTAGTCGCCCACCAGCCGCCGCGCCCCGGCGCCCGTGGCATCGACCTGGCCCACCAGATCGACCGTGCCGAACCGGCGGTTGTTGAGCATCAGCACGCCGAACAGGCCCGCGTAGGGGGAGCCGGGTGCGCTGTTGTGCTCGTACCAGCCGCCGTGGTTGGTGACCAGGCGGGTGAACGACTGCCGGTCCAGGTCCTTCCAGGACCAGGAGGTGCTGAAGGAGAGCACGGACTCCGGCGCGCGCGGCAGCAGCCGCGAGGGGTCGGAACCCTTCGCGCCCGGGGACCGGAACCAGTAGCGGGTGACAATGCCGAAGTTGCCGCCGCCGCCCCCGGTGTGCGCCCACCACAGGTCGCGGTGCGGGTCGCCGGGCTCCCGCGTGGCCACCACGCTGCGCGCCCTGCCCCGCTCGTCCACGACCACCACCTCGACGGCGTACAAATGGTCCACGGACAGGCCGTACCTGCGGGACAGGGCACCGTAGCCACCGCCCAGGACATGACCTCCGACGCCGACCTCGGCCGTGGCGCCCGCCGGGACGGTCACGCCCCAGCCGAGGAACAGACGCCGGTAGACCTCACCGAGCAGGGCACCCGGCTCCACCGCGAAGGCCCGCCGCCGTGCGTCGTAGGAGACGGAGGACATGGGGGAGAGGTCGATGAGCGCCTTGACGGCCGGGTCGTCCACGAAGTTCTCGAAGCAGTGCCCTCCGCTGCGCACGGCGATGCGCCGCCCCTCGTCCACCGCTCGCTGCACGGCGTCGACCACGTCCCGGGTCGAGGACGCCACGCGGACGTAGTCGGGGGCGCCGACGAAGCGCGCGTTGCTGCCCCGGCGGGTCAGCGACGCGTACCGCGTATCGCCGGGACCGACCGTCACCGCGCCCGGCGCACCGGTGCGTGCGGCGTCCGCCGCCGCGGTGGCGCTCGACAACCCCAGTCCCGCGGTCGCGCCCCCCACTGCGGCCGCTCCCGCGAGAACGCCGCGTCGTGTCACCTTCGCCATGGCCGGCTCCTAGGGTCGGCGGCGCCGGTACCGGCGCCGAACTGCTGATGCCTCATCACCAGTTCATGATCAACGGCGTGACCGGTGCCGGACATCGTGCCTGATGACCAACGGGCCCTCCGCCTTTGGAGTACGCGATCCCCTCCTCGGGGAGGTTGCGCCGCGACCCGTGCGACCGCCGGCAGCGTGCGGGGCCGGCCGGGCGCGCCCTCTTGCCCAAGTGATCTTCACGCCTGTTTCATGACCTTCACAGGCGTCTCACCGACACCGGTGAGGTGCTCGACTCAGCCTGTGGGGGGCACAGTTGGATACAGCACAGCGATCCGGACGTCTCGCGGCCACACTCCTCGCCGCCGTGCTCGCCGGGACCGGACTGACCGTCGCCGCCGCGCCCGCGGCCCACGCGGCGGCCTCCGAGGCGGTGGCCAAGCTGCCGATCGGGACGTACTCGGGCCTGGCCGTCGACTCGGTCCACCAGCGCGTCTACGTCGCCGACCAGCGCGACACCAACTCCGACGGCACGGTGCTGGTCTACGACTTCGACGGCCAGAAGGTCGCCACGCTCCCGCACCAGTACGCGGTCTCGGGCGTGGCCCTCAGCGAGGACGCCACGACGCTGTACGTCGGCGAGCGCAGCCGCGTCGTCGCCTACGACACCGGCACACTCCAGCAGAACGGCGCGTACGGCGCCACCTACGACACCTGCGGCCGGCAACTCGCCTTCACCGGCGGCAGGGTGTGGAGCACCAGCGCCTACGTCTATCAGACCTACCAGTGCGCCACGGCCTCCACCGCCCTGAACATGTTCGCCGACGGCACGGTCAACTCGACCGGCTGGAACGACATCGGCCGGCTCCAACTGGCCCCGGGCGCCGGCGGGCAGAACCGTCTTCTCATGGGCCAGCCCAAGGAGAGCGGTGCCGCCGACCCGTTCCTCGCCTCGTTCGACGTCAGCGGCACCACCCCGGTGCGGGACGCCTCCCGCCGGTTCGCGGACGCCGA
The DNA here is from genome assembly GCF_016860525.1 of Streptomyces rubradiris. Taxonomy (NCBI): domain Bacteria; kingdom Bacillati; phylum Actinomycetota; class Actinomycetes; order Kitasatosporales; family Streptomycetaceae; genus Streptomyces; species Streptomyces rubradiris. Next base: position 266,061 of record NZ_BNEA01000007.1, on the reverse strand, counting down.
CGGCAAGGGCGCCCTCGACCTGAAGGACATGGCGGCGAGCGCGGACGGCACCAAGGTGGCCGTGGCCGACGCCACCGCCGGCACCCGGCTGCTGAACGCCGGCGACCTGACGGACGCGTCCGGCCAGTACCCGGCACTGCCCGCCGGCGCGACGTCCACCGCGGTCGCCTTCAGCGGCGACGGCAAGTACATCGCCCGGGGCGCCCAGGCCGGCGGCAGCACGCCCGACCTGCTGGTGCAGAGCGCCGACCCGGCCGACGGCACACCGCCGCTGGAGTTCGTCTTCCAGGGCAGTCTCGACGGCAACGGCGTCGCCCCGCGGGGCCTGGCCTGGTCCCAGGACGGCTCCCGGCTCTTCGCGGTCACCCGGGGCGGCAACGGCTACGAGTACTGGCTGCACGTCATCCAGCCTCCGGCCGTCCAGTACGACACCCGTTTCACCGGCGACCTCACCCACAGCCCCTCCGGAGCCGTCGCGGGCGAGCCGCTGTCGGTGCGCGGCCGGCTGGAGTGGGACGGGCCCGCTCCCGCCCGGCCGCTGAAGGTGACCGCCGTGCGCGAGGACGCGAACGGCACCCACCAGCTCGGCACGGCGACCGTCAAGGAGGACGGCACCTTCACCGTCCTGGACGAGCCCGACCTCGTCGGCACGGCGACGTACCGGGTGTCGTTCCTCGGCGACCTCACCCACCGCCCCGCCACCGATGTCACCCACACGGTGACGGTCGGCAGGGCGCCCGCCGCGATCACGCTGACCGGGCCGGAAGAGGCCACCATGAGCGGGGGCGTCCACCTCACCGGCACGTTCACCGCACAGGGCAAGGCCCTGCCCGAGCGGGCCACGCTCACCGTGCAGCGCACGGACCGGCTCGGCACCGGCACCCTGTCGTCGGTGACCGTCGCCGCCGACGGCACCTTCACCATCGACGACCTGCCGCGCGCCCGGCGCCAGGTGACCTACACCGTCAGCTGGCCGGGCGACGACCTGCACACGGACGCGACAGCGTCGGCCACGGTGCGCGTCACGCGCTGAGTACACCGCCCCCGTCCCGCCCCGCTCCTCCGGGGAGCGGGGCGGGCCTCCGGGCGGTGGACCTGCGCCTTGCCCGGCTCACCCTCTCCGCACGGACGGATGCCGCCGGGGAAGGGCGTGTCGGTCGCGGACGGGCTGGTCGGCGGAGACGTGACGGACACGCCCGGCAGCACGGCCCGGCCCCGACCACCCGTCGCCGACAAGTCCGCTGTCGACGCGGACGCCCAGGCCATCGGCATCACCGTCGGCAACCAGTACGTGACCGGCGCCGACCATGTGGATGCGGTGGCGTTCGGCTACGCCAGCCGGACACGGGCCGACGGAGCTGAACGCGAGCCTCGTGGCGGTGCGCGTCGTCTCGCCGGGCGGTGAAAAGGCGTTGCACAACCCTATTGACCGACCAGACGGTATGTCATTCTTCGGGGCAGGACCAGACGGGCGGCAGTCACCGCACGGACCCAGCGGCCCGCGTGAGCCGCCGAGGAGTCCCGGGCGCGCCGCCGCCGAGCCGACCCCGGGGGATGACCGCGATGCACCAGGCTCCAGGGACACCGACAGCGCTCCGCCACGCCCCGACGGCCGTACCCCGGCCCAGGCCACCACGGACGCGCTCACTGATCGACGCCGACGCGGTCGGTGTGCTGCACCGGGCCGCCCGGGCACTCCTGGACGATCTGGCGGGCCTCACCGACCGCCTGCTCACGGTGCTCGAGGACCGGGAACCGGCGTACAGGCCGGCGCTCCGAACCGACCCGCACACCACCTGGCGGGAGGCGCACCGCTCCCTGCGGCACAGCGTGTCCTCGCTGATCGACCCGCGTGGCACCCGGGACGCGGCCCGGCGCTGCTCCTGGAAGATCGGCGTCACGCGTGCCGAACAGGGCCTGCCACTGGACGCGTTGCTGCACGCCTTCCGGCTCGGCGGCTCGTTGGTGTGGCAGGGGTTGGTGGAGGAGACCGCCCGGACGGCACCCGAGGACGTCCGGCTGCTCGTGCACGTGGCGGCCGATGTGTGGAACTTCGTCGACGAACACTGCACCGTCGTGGCCGACGCCTACCGGCAGGTGGAGAGACGGATGAGATGGCAGCGCGAGAACCGGGTCCGGCTGCTGGCCGCCGCGCTGCTGGACGGCACCAGCCGCATCGCCGACCTGCCCGAGGCGGCCGAGGCACTCCGACTGCCCGAGCAGGGGCGGTATGTGGTCGTGGCGGTCACCGGCGGACGGCCTCCTGGACCAGTCGGCCCGCGCGCCGTGCTGCCGGAGCACTCACAGCGCGCCCACTGGCACACCGACACCGACGCCGACGCGGACTACGGCATCCTGCTCACCGAGAACGGCGAACTCCCTGATCCGGTGGTGCCGCCCGCTCCGGGCACCCGGGTCGGGATCGGCAACGTCGTCGACGGTCTCGCGGCGATCGGCGAGGCCCGGGTACAGGCCGACCTGGCGCTGAGCCTGTGCCCTACCGAGGGCGGCACCGTGCGGCTGGCGGAGCAACTGCCCGCCGCGATGGTGGTGTCCGCGCCGGAACTCGCCGCGTCGCTCACCGAGCGGGTCCTCGGACCGCTGGCCGACATCGAACCCGCCGACGCGGAGGTGCTGGTGGAGACCCTGGCCGCCTGGCTGGCCTGCGACGGCTCGGCGCAGCGGGCCGGGGAACGCCTCTACTGCCATCGCAACACCGTCCTCAACCGGCTGCGCCGCTACGAACAGCTCACCGGGCGCTCGCTGGGCCGGCCGTCCGACGTGGTGGAGATCAGCCTCGCCCTCACCGCGCGCCGGCTCCCACGGCTCTGACCGCCGGCACAGGTGCCCATGACGCCGTGGCCGAAGGGCCGCGGCCAGGCCCGCGCCACCCGCCGCCGGGCCGTTCCGCAACCGGTTCCGGCGGGAGGACACGAGCGGATTCCGCTTTCCAGCGAGAGGCCGTGCCCGGCTCGCCTGCCGCCGCGATGCTGTGTCCGGCACCCTGCTCCCGCCGTGGGGCCGGACCCTCCCCACCGCGAGGCCGGCCCCGCGGCCGCCGGGCCCGCGCACACCCGCTGGGCCCGCGCACAGCCCCCTGCCGTCCGCACTGGGCCGGCGCACCGTGCCGGCCGGGACACCTGTACCGCCGGCCGCGGGGTGTGCTGTCGTGGGTGCCCCATCCCCGCAGTACCCCCTCCCCGCAGTGTCCTGCGCCCGCAGTGCCCAGCCCTCAGCCCCAGCCCCCAGCCCCCGTGCCGCACCGGCACGGACCCGAGGAGCCGCGATGCCCGCACCACCCCTGGACGACGACCGGCCGGCTCTGACCGTGGAGCACCTTGACGTGACCTACGGACGTGCCGTGTCCGCCCTGCGCGCCGTCACCCTGACCGTGCCGCCCGGCGAGGTGGTGGCCCTGCTCGGCGCCAACGGAGCCGGCAAGTCGACCCTGCTGCGTGCGGTGTCCGGCACGCTGCGCCTGCACCGGGGAGCCGTCACCGCCGGCCGTATCGCGTACGGGGACACCGTCCTGGACGGACGGGACCCGGTCGCGGCGGTGCGCGCCGGCGTCGTGCAAGTGCCCGAGGGGAGGCGGGTGTTCGCGAGTCTCACCGTGGACGAGAACCTGCGCAGCGGCGGCCTGGGACTCGCCCGGCGCTCCCCGGCCCGGCAACGCCAGGCGTCGGAAAGGGTGTTCGCGCTCTTCCCCCGGCTGGCCGAGCGCCGTCGGCAGGCGGCCGGGCTGCTCTCCGGCGGCGAGCAGCAGATGCTCGCCATGGGCCGTGCCCTGATGGCCGCTCCGCGCCTGCTCCTGCTCGACGAACCCTCTCTCGGGCTCGCCCCGTTGATGGTCGAGCGGATCGCCGAGGTGATCCGGGAGATCAACAGCCAGGGCACCGGCGTGCTGCTGGTCGAGCAGAACGCCGGGATGGCCCTGTCGCTGGCCGACCACGCCCATGTGCTCGACGTCGGCGAGGTACGACTGTCCGGCCCTGCCGCCGAACTCGCCGGCACCGACGCGGTCCGCCGCCTCTACCTGGGTGAGGAAGCCGACGCGCCCGGACAGGGGGCCGCGTGAACACCCCGCGGTTCCCGCCGGACGCCGAAGGCACCCCTCCGCTCGCCCACGGCGTCCCGGCCGCCCAGGGCGTTCCGCCCCTCCAGGTCCGCGACGTCACCGTCCGCTTCGCCGGCCTCACCGCCCTGGACGAGGTCTCCCTCACCGTCGCCCCCGGCACCGTGCACGCCCTCATCGGTCCCAACGGGGCCGGGAAATCCACCTTCTTCAACGTCCTGTCCGGGCTCTACCGGCCCTCCTCCGGTACCGTCCGCCTCGGCGACACCGACCTGACCCGGCTCGCCCCGCACCGCATCGCGGCCCTCGGGGTGGCCCGCACCTTCCAGAACATCGTGATCACCGAGGGCACCGTCGCCGACAACCTGATGGTCGGCCGCCACGCGCTGACCCGAGCGGGGTTCGCCGCCGGGGCGCTGCGCCTGCCGCGCGCCGTGCGCGAGCAGCGCGAGCACCTGGAGAAGGTACGGGAGATCGCCGAACTCACCGGTCTCGGCCCCCACTTCGACCGGCCGGTGGCGTCGCTGCCGTACGGCGACCGCAAGCGCGTCGAACTCGCCCGCGCGCTCTGCCTGGAACCCGAAGTACTGCTCCTGGACGAACCGGTGGCCGGCATGAACGCGGGGGAGCGGGCCCGGACCGCCGAGGTCGTCACCGAGGTCCGCGCCCGGCTCGGCCTGTCCGTGCTGCTGGTCGAACACGACATGGGCCTGGTGATGCGCCTCGCCGACGAGGTCACCGTGCTCGACTTCGGCCGCCTCATCGCCCACGGCACCCCCGAGGAGGTCCGCGCCCACCCGGAGGTGCTGCGCGCCTACCTCGGCACCGCGGGCGACCGGGAGGACACCACGTGAGCGCCTTCCTCGCCAGCCTCCTCAACGGCCTGTCCCTGGGCGCCGTCCATGCCCTGGTCGCGCTCGGCTTCGTCGTCATCTTCAAAGCCTCCGGCGTGCTCAACTTCGCCCACGGCTCCCTGTTGCTCCTCGGCGGCTACCTCATCGCCGTCTGGCACCCCCACCTCGGCTTCGCCGGCGCGCTCGCCGCGGCGGTGCTGGCCACCGCGGCGATCGCGGGAGCTGTCGACCGGCTCCTGCTCCAGCGCGGCGACGCCGGCGCGCACACGACGCCCGCGCAGACCATCGTGACCATCGGCGTGGACGTGCTGCTGCTCACCGACCTGTCCCGCCGCATCGGCGGCGACCTGCTGCCGCTCGGCGACCCCTGGGCGGACTCGGTCACCCGGATCGGCCCGGTCAGCGTCGCCGACAGCCGGCTCGCCGCGATCGTGGTGTCCTGCCTGGTCATCGGAGCGGTCTTCGCCGCCTTCCGGTACACCGCCTGGGGGCTGTCCCTGCGCGCAGCCGCCGAGGACGCCGAGGCGGCCGCCCTGATGGGCATCCGGCTCTCCCGGGTACGCACCGGCGCCTGGTGCCTCGCGGGGGCCCTGGCCGCGACGGCCGCCGTGTTCCTCGCCGCGTTCCCGGCCCCCGGCCTGGAGCGCACCACCGGCCAGCTCGCGCTGGCCGCGTTCCCCGCCGCGATTCTCGGCGGTCTCGCCTCACCCGCCGGCGCCCTCGCCGGCAGCCTGCTGATCGGGCTCACCGAGGCGTTCGCCGCCGGCTACCAGTCCGAACTGCACGTGCTCGGCGACGGGTTCGGCGACGTGGCGCCGTACGCCGTGATGGTCGTCGTGCTGATCCTCCGGCCGCAGGGCCTCTTCGGCGCGAAGGGTGCCGCCCGTGTCTGACCTCCCCCCGCGCCGCGCCCTGCGGGCGCTCGCGTTCCTCGGCGTGGCCCTGCTGCTGTGCGCGCCGCCGTTCTACCTCGACGTGTTCTGGCTGCGCATCGGCCTGTTCGCGATGGCGGCCGCGACCGGCGCCGTCGGCTTGGGCCTGCTCACCGGCACCGCCGGCCAACTCTCCCTCGGCCACTCCTTCTTCCTCGCGATCGGCGCGTACGGCTACACCTGGCTGGGCGGTGAGGAGCCGGGCGCCGGGCTGCCCACCGTGCTCGCCCTGGTCGCGGCGGTCCTGCTGGCCGGGCTGGCCGGCGGACTGTTCAGCCCCGTCGCCGGCCGGGTGCGCGGTGTCTACCTGGGCGTGGCCACGCTCGCCCTGGTCTTCCTCGGCCACCACATCCTGGTCAGTGCCGAGCCGGTCACCGGAGGCTTCAACGGCCTCTCCGTGCCGCCGCTTTCGGTCGGGTCCTTCACCTTCGACGCGAGCGGCCCGGAACTCGTCGTCCTGGGTGTCCCGTTCGGTGCCGAGGAACGCCTGTGGTACCTGAGCCTGGCCCTGTTCGCGTTCACCTGGTTCACCGCGCGCGGCCTGCTGCTCTCCCGGGCCGGCCGGGCCCTGAAGGCGCTGCGCGACAGCGAGACCGCCGCCGCCGTCATGGGTGTACCGGTGGCCCGCTACCGGGCCGGGGCGTTCGTCCTGTCCTCCATGTACGCGGGCCTGGCCGGCGCCCTGCTGGCACTCGCCTTCCGCCGGGTCGTCCCGGACTACTTCGGGCTCGCCCTGTCCGTCGACTACCTCGCGATGATCGTCATCGGCGGCCTCGGCTCGGTGGCCGGCGCCACCGCCGGCGCGGTCTTCGTCACCGCGCTGCCCCTGCTGATGACCCGGTACGCCGACCAGCTCCCGCTCGTCACCGCACCCGGCTCGGCCGGAGGCACCCTCGGCCCCACCGAGGCTTCCCGCTACCTCTACGGCGCCGCCGTCGTCCTCGTCCTGATCTTCGCCCCCGACGGCCTGGGCGGTCTCCTGCACCGGCTCCGCGCCCGGTTCCGGATGCGACGCCGCCCGGCCGCAGCCCCCACCTCCGCCGCAACCGCAGTACGAGCCAAGGAGCACACCCCGTGAACACCAGGAACCGCACCGCCCGGGCCGTCCTCGCCCTGTCCCTGGCCGTGCTCGTCGCGGCCACCGGCTGCAGCTCCAAGGCGAAGAGCGGCGGCGACGGCGACACGAGAACCGGCGGTGTGCGCACCGGGCCGGGCGTCACCGCCGACACCATCAGACTCGGCGCCCTCACCGACCTGACGGGGCCCTACGCCACCCTCGGCAAGAGCAACGTGCAGGCGCAGCAGCTGTGGGCCGACCAGGTCAACGCCCAGGGCGGGATCTGCCACCGGAAGATCGAGATCGTGGTCAAGGACCACGGCTACGACGTCCAGAAGGCCGTCACCGCCTACGCCGACATCGCCCCCGACGTCGTCGCGCTGCCCCAGGTCATCGGCTCCTCGGTGGTCGCCGCCCTCCTCGACGACATCGAGCGGGACAAGGTGCTCACCTTTCCGCAGGCCTGGTCCGCCTCCCTGCTCGGCAAGGACGCCGTGCAGGTCCTCGGCACCACGTACGACGTCGACGCACTCGCCGCCGTGGACTACCTCACCCGCACCAAGGGCATCGGGAAGGGAGACAGGATCGGACACGTCTACTTCGAGGGGGACTACGGCGACAACGCGCTGGAAGGCTCCACCTGGGCGGCGGAGCGGGCCGGGATCACGGTCGTCGGCCAGAAGATCCAGGCCACCGACACCGACCTGTCCGCGCAGGTCGCCGCGCTCGCCAAGGCGGACGTCAAGGCCGTCCTGATCAGCGCCGGACCCGCCCAGACCGCCTCCCTCGTGGGCGTCGCCGCCGCGAGCGGGCTGAAGGTCCCGGTGGTCACCAGTGCGCCGGGTTACGCCCCGCAGCTGCTGAAGACCCAGGCGGCGCCCGCCCTGGTCGCGATGCTCAGCATCGTCAGCGCCGCCCCGAGCGTGAACTCCGACCTGCCCGGCGTCAAGGCGATGGTCGCCGCCTACAAGGAGAAGTACCCGGACTCCTCCGTCGACTCCGGTGTGCTCTCCGGCTACAACGCGGCCCGGCTCATGGGCGAGGACCTGAAGAAGGCGTGCGCGGCCGGCAGCCTGGCCCGCGCAGACGTGATCAAGGCCCACCGTTCGCAGAGCGAGCTGGACACCGGTCTCGGCACCCCGCAGGACTTCTCCGACCCGTCACGCCCGGCCGCCCTGTCGACCTACGTCCTCAAGCCGGACATGAAGGGGGTCGGCGGAACGGTCGGCGTCGAGGACGCGCACCGGGCGCCGGGCGTCGAGGAGTATCTCAAGCAGCGTTCCTGACCGCCGCGACCGGTTCCGGCCGCCTCGGCACGCTCTCCAGAAGATGCGCAGGTCAGGAGGGGTAAAGGGGTGACACCACCCAGGCGGCCCTGGGGAAAACCCCCGGCTCGAACCGGTGCCTGGCAGGCTGTCCCGAGGGGACGCGCACGCCGAGACTCGGTGGCATGACGATTTCCCCGCAGGCCACGGCCCTGATCACGGCACCCGCCGAGCCCTCCCCCGATCCCGGAGCCGGAAGCGACTTCTCCCGGCTGTCCCGCCGCGTCACCGAGGCGGGACTGATGCGGCGCCGCCCCGGCTACTACGCGGTGCGGCTCGGGCTGGTCGTCGCGCTGACGGCGGCGGGCTGGGGCGTCTTCCTCGCGCTCGGCGACAGCTGGTGGCAGCTCGCGGTGGCCGCCTTCCTCGCGCTGATGTACGGCCAGACGGCGCTGGTCGCCCACGACCTGGCACACCGTCAGGTGTTCCGGCGCGGCCGGGCGAGCCGGATATGGGGCCGGCTCTTCGGCAACCTGGGGATCGGCATGAGCTACGGCTGGTGGATGAACAAGCACACCCGCCACCACGCCAACCCCAACCACGAGGAACTGGACCCGGACGTCGCCCCGGACATCCTGGTGTGGTCCACCGCGCAGGCACGCGACAGCCGGGGCCTGGCCCGTCTCATCGGCGGCCACCAGGCATGGCTGTTCTTCCCGCTGCTGACGCTGGAGGGCTTCAACCTGCACGTCGCCGGCGTGCGGGCGCTGCGCTCGCCGTCCATGAAGCACCGCACGCTGGAGGCGGGACTGCTCCTGCTGCATTTCACCGCCTACCTCTCGGCGCTGTTCCTGGTGCTCCCGCCCGGCAAGGCGGTCGCGTTCCTCGCCGTGCACCAGTGCCTCTTCGGTGTCTATCTCGGCTGCACCTTCGCCCCGAACCACAAGGGCATGCCCACGTTCAGCGGTGACGACCGGCCCGACTTCCTGCGCCGCCAGGTCCTCACCTCCCGCAACGTGCGCGGTGGCCGGCTCACCGATGTGCTGCTCGGCGGGCTCAACTACCAGATCGAGCACCACCTCTTCCCGAGCATGCCCACTCCGCACCTGCGCCGCGCCCAGGTCATCGTGCGCGCCTACTGCGCGGAGATCGGCGTGCCGTACCACGAGACCGGTCTGGTCCGCTCCTACCGCGAGGCCCTGACACACCTGCACCGGGTGGGAGCACCCCTCAGGCGGCAGCGGAAGACGACCACCTGACCGAGGCACCCGCGCCACACCGGCGTCCCGCTCGCGTGACTGCTCGGCCGGCCCGACCCGTTGGAGCCGCGCTGATCCGCTCCAGGGCTCGGGAGGGGGTGCGGCCGCCGGCCGGGGTGGATGGTCACTGCCGTTCGGACCGGTCGCGCCGCTCGCGTTCGTACGCGTTCCAGTCGGCCGGCGGATACGTCGCCTGCGGGGCCGCGAGGGCCACGTCGGTCGCGATCGCGGTCTCCACGGGGAAGAAGCCGAGGTCTCGGACCAGTTCCAGCGCCCGCACGGTGTCCTCGCCGAGCGGACGCGCCATGCGGTCCGCGCCGGACGGGAAGGACACGGGCTTCATCCGGGCCACTCGGAGCATGCGGTCGGCTCGCTCGTCCAGACCGAGGACGGAGTAGCCGACGGCCAGGGCGAACTGCTTGAGCGCCGTGGCCATGGCCCCGGAGAGGTCCGAGCTGCCACGCAGCGTCTGCGCGGGGCTGCCCGCGACGGCGTCGTACGGTGTCGGTCCGTACTGCCGCTCCAGACGTTTGTGCTCGCTCTCCAGCAGGGCGTGCGCCTCTTCCAACACCCGGGCGATGCGCGCCAGTTCGGTCATGTCGTGGAACACCGTGTCTCCTTGTCGTCAACTGGGCCGACTCTACGAGCGATCGCGGAGCCCGCGGAGGCTGTTGCGCGGAGGTGGCCTGATGGTGTGACCGGCGGCCGGCCGGTGGTCACGGCGGTGACCGCGAGACGAGCACGCCGCTCACGGCGGCCTCCGCGCAGGTCGGAGGCCGCCCACCGTGACGGGTGCACGAGCATCACGGGCGTGGGGTGGAGGTCTCCTCCGTCGGCAGCGTCGCCTTCTTGAACAACTCGTGGACGGCCAGATAGTTCTCCCCGCCGTGGCCCTCGGCGACGGCGCGCTCGGCGATCTCCTTCATCAGCCGCGGGTGGCCGGAGTGGACGCCCTGCTCCTCGCTGGTGCGGGTGATGTGGTCCAGCGCGTTCAGGTTCATCTCCAGCGTGCTCAGGGTGCCCGGATAGTGGCCGGCGTCCAGGTCGGGCGCCTGACGGGCCAGGACCGCGTAGTCGACCACCACCGGCATGAACCAGCCGAGCGCCAGCTCCGCGAACTCCCGGGCCGACACGTTCGCCGAGCCGACCAGGGCGGTGGCGTGCAGCCAGCCGTTCAGGGTGGCGTACATCATGTCGAGCATGGCGGTGTTGTAGAGCACCGCTAGACCGGGGTCCTGTCCCAGGTATCGCGGGTCGCCGAGGCTCGTCAGCGTCTCCGAGTGCCGCGCGAAGACCGCGGGTGAACCGCTGTAGAGGAACACCGCGCCCGGCTCGCCCACCATCGGCGGCGGCACCATGATGGCGCCGTCGAGATAGTCCACGCCCCGCTCTTGTGACCACGTGACGGCCGCTCGCGCCTCGGCCGGCGTACCGGAGTTGAGGTTGACCACGGTGCGGCCGCCGAGCGCCTCGGCGGCCGGCTCCAGGACCTTGCGCATCGTGTCGTAGTCGGTGAGACACACGATGGTGAGCGGGCTGGCGGTGACCGCCTCGGCGACGGTCCGCGCGCGCCGGGCCCCCATGGCCACGAGGTCGTCCGCCTTCCCCGGCGTGCGGTTCCAGACGGTGAGCGGGTGGCCCTTCTTCAGCAGGGTCTGCGCCAGGGCCTTGCCCATGGGCCCGAGTCCCACCAGCGTAACGGGCTTGTGCTGCGGATCAGTTGAGTGCTGTGTCGTCATGCCGACTAGGTTGGGGTCTGACATTGATGTGAGAGTCAAACCGGAACTGTGTGGTGAGCGACACATGCGCATCGGAGAGCTGTCCCGCCGGACCGACGTCAGCGTCCGCCTTCTGCGCTACTACGAGGAACAGGGGCTGCTGCACCCCGTGCGCCGTCCCAGCGGATACCGCGAATACCAAGAGGACGATGTCCGCACGGTGCACAACATCCGTACGCTGCTGGGGGCCGGCCTTTCCACGCGGACGATCGCCGCCCTGTTGCCGTGCATGGTGGACGACGGCCAGACGCTGGTGCCGGCCTGCTCCGGCACGCTTTCCGGCCTTCAGCGGGAGCGCGAGCGCATCGACCGGGCGGTGGCCGATCTCCAGGCCGCCCGCGCGGCCCTGGACACCATCATGACCGTCCCCCCGCCGTACGACGTCGCCGGGAACGAGGTCTGCCACGCCGCGCCGGAGCCGGTGCCGGCCGGGTTCGACGCGGTGCTCCGCGGCGCGGACGGCTGAGGCGGGGCACAGGTGTCCCTGAGACCGGCCCGCGCCGCCCGGTACCGCCCCCCGGTGACGGGAGAACGGTCCGGGCACGCGGGGACGACGAACAGGTTCCTCGCCCGCCGCACCGGCCGCGTGGCGGTAGGTCAACTCGTGGCACAGGTCGCGCCGTTGAGGCTGAAGGACGCCGGGGCGGAGGTGTCGCCGGTGTGCGTGGCCTGGAAACCCAGGGTGGCCGAGGCGCCCGGGGCCAGGGAGGCGTTGTAGGCGGCGTTCCGCGCGGTCACGGTGCCGCTGGAAGGCGAGAACTGGGCGTTCCAGCCGGAGGTGATGGCCTGTCCGGCCGGCAGGGTGAACGTCAGCGCCCATCCGTCGACCGGCTCGGTGCCGGTGTTGGTCACGGTGATCGCGGCCGTGAGCCCGGAGTTCCACGTGCTGGTCGAGTACGTCACCTTGCACGCGCCGGCCGGCGGGGTGGGCGGCTCGGTCGGCGGCTGGGTGGTTCCGGAGTCCAGGCCGAAGAAGGAGATGGCGCGTGCGGCCATGCCCGCGGTCGGCAGGGTGTGTCCGACGCCCTGGATGCTGATGGCCTCGACGGGGGCCTGGGTGCCGGTGCCGCCGTAGCGGGTGCGGGTCCAGTTGGACTGCGGGTGGTCGGTGGACGCGGGCGTCTGGCTCACGCCGAGGACATTGGTCCACTGCTTGATCTCTTCGCCGAAGTTCGGATAGCGCAACGTGGTGTCCTCGGTGCCGTGCCACAGCTGCATCCGGGGCCGGGGCCCGCTGTACCCCGGGTAGGCGCCGCGGACCAGGTCGCCCCACTGCTGGGGGGTCTTGGCGACGGTGCCGTTGGCGCAGGCGCTGTTCCAGCCGGAGCCGTCGGTGGTGGCGAAGCAGCCGAAGGGCACGCCCGAGAAGGCGGCTCCGGCCTTGAAGACGTCGGGGTAGTCGCCGAGCAGGACGTTGGTCATCATCGCGCCGGACGAGGCGCCGGTGACGTAGACGCGGTTCGGGTCGGCGCCGTAGTGCTGCTCGGCGTAGGTCACCATCGACACGATGCCGACCGGGTCGCTGCCGCCGCCGCGCTTGAGCGCCTGCGGCGACGAGACGTCGAAGCAGCCGCCGCTGCGGGTCGCCGAAGGGTAGATCACGAGGAAGCCGTACCGGTCGGCCAGCGAGGCGAACTCGGTGCCGGAGTAGAAGGCCGGACCGGAACCGGTGCAGTAGTGCACGGCCACCAGGACCGCGGGGCGGGCCGGCGCGCTGTCCGGGCGGTAGACGTACATGCGCAGGTTGCTCGGGTTGGCGCCGAAGCCGGTGACCTCCGTCAGGGAGGCCGCGTGGGCGGCCGGCGCGGACAGGGTGAGCACGGCCAGCAGCGGCGCCAGGACCGCGAGCACGGCTGTCAGCAAGGTTCGTGGTCCCGGCCTTTTCCGGATCATGTCATCGGCTCCCGTCGTCTCGAAACATTCGGTGGTCTTTCGGGAACGTGCCGCGTCACGTTAGGGGTAGCGGAGGGTGGCGTCAACCATTGCCGCAAGAGTGCAACTCGCCTACGGGCCAATGTGCATCGGTCTTCATCCGACTTTTCGAACAGTCGACACAGACCGTTGACCACGGTCGCTTCGGTTCGTAAGGCGCCTGTCACAGGCAATCATCGTGGCGAAAGTTTCGATCGAGTCGCTGCTTCGGCACCGCCGTCGCCGTGCCGACGATCGCCGGGCTGGACGCGTATCCGCACCGTGCCGACCGGGACCCCGGACCGCACACCGCGCCCCGGCACCAGCTGTAGGCCACATGGGTGTTCGAGTGGCGATGTCCGGTGGGCGGGCTCATCGTGGTCGGTGCCAGGTCCTTGACCTGTGGGTTGACGGCCCACACCTGGGACCGGCGGCAGCGTTGTGCGCAATCACTACCGAAATCATGGGATCTCGTATGAGCCGAATGGGAACAGCGGGGGCAGTGACACTGGTGAGCCTGGGCATGCTGGGGCTTTCGGCCCCGACGGCGGCCTTCGCCGAGGCCGGCGCTCCAGAGGCGCCGCGCGTGGTCTGCGGAACGGACGGGGCCACCGGACTGGCTGTGTCGGCCGGCAGCGCCGGGGACTGCGGAGCCGCCCTGCGGGTGGCGGATGCCTACACCAAGGCAGGGCTGCGGGAGGGCGGAGCGGTCACCGTGGTGAACTCGGACGGTACCGTGTGGCGCTGCCAGGAACAGCAGGGCGACCCGAATCCGTACCAGGAGTGCGTGGACACGACCGACACGACCCGGCACGTCACGCTGACATCGTGAGACCGGCCCGGCTGTCACCCTCCCGCACGAGCGGGCCCGGGACTCGCCGACGGCTACGCCGACATGTCCGGCACTCCGCCCCGGACGGCGGCCCGTCGTTCCCCCTGCCGCACCACCCATGACTCGGACAGCAGCACGGCCAGGCCGCCGGCCGCGAGCACACCGCCGACGAGCACCGCGCCCCGCACCCCGGGGCCGGTGGGCAGCAGCAGTCCGCCGACGAGGGAGCCTCCGGCGATACCGACGTTGAACACCGATGAGCCGACGGCCGAGGCGATCTCGGTGCTTCCGGGGGCCACGTGAAGAATCCTGCTCTGCAGCGCGGTCGTCATGGCGGCCATGGCGAACCCGAGCAGCGCCACCAGGCAGACGGCGGCGACGGACCGGTCGCCCAGCAGGCACAGCCCGAACATCGTCGCCGTCAGCAGGGTCACGGCCAGCACCATGGTGCCGCGAGGACGGCGGTCCACCCGCGCACCCGCCAGGGCGGTGCCCGCGATCCCGGCGACGCCCGAGCCCAGGAGCAGGGGCGCCACGGCTGACTGGGGGAGGCCGGCCACATCGGTGAGGAACACGGTGAGGTACGTGTACCCGGTGAAGACACCGCAGATGACCAGGGCCGTCGCCGCCATCAGCACCAGGAACCGGCCCCGGCTGGGCTCGGCTCCGGCCGCGCCGCTGCCCTCCTCGCCGGCCCCGGACGGCAAGAGGACGGCGACCGCGAGGAGGGCGAGGAAGCCGAACCCGCTCATCACCACGAACGGGATGCGCCAACCGGCCTGCTGCCCCAGCCATGTTCCGGCCGGGACACCCACCACGGAGGCCAGGGACAGACCGGAGAACAGTCCGGCGACCACCCGGCCCCGCACCTCGGGAGCGAAGAGGGTGGTGGCGGTCGACGCGATGACGGACCAGAACACCGAGTGGGTGAGCGCCACCGTGACGCGGGCGGCGAGCAGCACCCAGTAGCCCGGGGCCGCGGCGGAGACGAGATTCGCCATGACGAACAAGGCCAGCAGCGCGCAGAGCAACGTACGGCGCGGCACCCGGCGGACCAGGCGGGTCAACGGCACCGAGGCGACGGCCACCACCATTCCGTATCCGGTGACCAGGCGGCCCGCCGACGCTTCGGACACGCCCAGATCGTCGGCGATCAGCGGAAGCAGACCGACCGGCAGCGTCTCCACGGTGCTCAGGGAGAACAGCGCCAGCGCCAGCGCGACCACCACGACCACGGCGGTCGAGGTGCGTATGGGCGTTCCCGTTCCGGTGAGGGGCACTGTAACTGCCTTTCCTGTCTGGTGGTGTCCGGCGCTCCGGGCGGCCGGGGAGGGCTCCCGGGAACAAGGCCGGGCGGCGTCAATGAATGCATGATCCGATGGCCCGTGCAAGCGAAATTCTGTAAACACCCCGTAAACGGTGGTGTGTTGCTTCATTTTGGCCAGAAGCGCGGAATCAGCCGAAACTGTTTCGACCCTTGAGGTGGCGAACGCAGGACGTGTTGGCTGTCTCTCGCATGTCCTCTACGGGGACTCTCCGCACGTCATTTCAAGGAACACGGAGGAGCAATGCCCACTTCCACGGGCGGGGGCAAGCGCGTCGGTGTCGCCTTCCTCGGCTGCGGTTATGCCGCCGACTTCTACGGCCCCACGCTGCCCAACTACCCGGAAATCAACCTCATAGGCGCTTACGACCCCGAAGGGGACCGGGCGAAAAGTTTCGTCGCGGAGTACGGCGGGCGGCTGTTCGGAAGCATGGAAGAGGTGCTCGCCGATCCCGAGGTGCAGATCGTCGTGAACCTCACCCCGACCGCCCGGCACTACACGGTGAACCGGGCCGCCCTGTCGGCCGGGAAGCACGTGTACTGCGAGAAGCCCATGACCACGAACATGACGGAAGCGAGGGAACTGGCCTCGCTCGCCGCGGAGCGCGGACTTCTGCTGAGCAGCGCGCCGGCCACGGTGTTCAGCCGGTCCGCGCAAACCCTCATCCGTGCCGTCCACGACGGAGCGGTGGGCACACCGCGGCTCGCCTACGCCTCGCTCGACATGGGACCGCTCGCGTTCATGGCCTACCGCGACTGGCGCAGCAAGCGCGGAGTCCCCTGGCCGTACCGTGAGGAGGTGGCCAACGGCTGCGTGCTGGAACACGCCGGTTACCTCCTCACCTGGCTGACGGCCATGTTCGGACCCGTGGTGCGCATGTCCGGCCAGACCGTCACCCCCTTCGCGGACCAGTGGGAGGGCGTCGTCGCCGACGTGGCGCCCGAGACCTCGTTCGGCGCGCTGGGCTTCGCCGACGGGACCGTGTGCCGTCTCACCATCGGCTGGGCGGCGCCCGCCGACAAGTCCCTGCTCGTCGTCGGCGATCAGGGCGTCCTGTCCGTCGATGACGTGTGGCAGGCGTCGAGCCCGGTCACGCTGCGCCGCCGGGTGCGGACGACCGGCAGGGACACCGGTTACCTGGCCGAGCCCGAGCGACTGCCCTTCGTCCTGCCCCCGCTGGAGCACGGATACGACGACGGGGCGCACGACCTGACGGTCGGCGCGGGCATCGCCGACCTCGCCCGGGCGGTGCTGACGGGCGACCAGCCGCTGCTCGGCGCGGAGTTCTCCCTCCACATCCTCGACGTCAGCCTCCGCTTCGCCACGGCCGCGACCACGGACGAGCACATCGACGTACCGGCCCCCTCCGCGACCCGCCTGTGGGGAGACCGGTACCGGCGGCCCGCGGAGTTGCCCGCCCTGGCCTGACCACACCCGCCCGCCCTCTTCGGCAGCCACCCGCCGGCCGCACAGCACAACGGAGGAAACCGTGTACGGCAACACCCGAGGAATCCCCGGATCGTCAGGCGTACACCACGTCGCCTACACCGTTCCCGACCTGGACCAGGCCGTCACGTTCTTCGTCGACGTGCTCGGCGCGGAACTCGCCTACCGGCTCGGGCCGGTGGAATTCCCGGACGGCGACTGGATGGAGAGATACCTCGGTGTCCACCGGAGGGCGGTGATGGACCTGGCCATGCTCAGGCTCGGCCCGGTGACCAACTGCGAGCTGTTCCAGTACTCCGCGCCCGACCAGCGAAGGGAGATGCCGCGCAACAGCGACTGGGGCGGCCATCATCTGGCCTTCCATGTCGAGGACATGGACGAGGCGGTGGCATACCTGCGGGCTCAGCCCGGTGTGCGGATACTGGGCGAACCGCAGCCCCTGGAACCCGGGTCGACCAGAGGCGACAGCTGGGTCTACTTCCTCTCTCCCTGGGGAATGCAGCTCGAACTCATCAGAATGCCTCCGGGAATGTCCTACGAGAAGGAGACCACGACCCGCCTCTATCAGCCTGGCGGGCGTTGATCTCCCCTGTCTCCCCTGTCTCCTCTGCTGCGAAGCCGTCGACGCCCCGGTGATCAGTGGGGGCGCAGCGGGCGAAGCCGGCGGGGCCGTGACGGCGACGTACAGGCGGCCCTTTCGCACCTCGTAGGCCAACCCTTCGAGCGCGCCGCGCTGTAAACATCGGAACCCGCCATCACGGAATGCGGGCGCGGAGGGATAAAGGATCTTTCCGTACGCCGCGCGAAGTGCGCCGGAATATGATCTTCATATTTCCTCGGCATTGTCTGTGAAGATCCTTCGAGCCTGTTGTCGATGACATGCGGGCGTCATGCGAGAATAGCGAGCGTTTACGTTCACGAAACTTTCCTTCGGGGTGGCCGGAACGCATCTTGATGCCCCAACCGCCCGTGCTCCAAGGTTGATTCGTCTACGAGCATCAGGAGCCACAAGCGTTGCTTGCCCCGGTCGGTCGGCCGCCGTCGGGGAAACTGGCGGGGGAAATCGATGCGTGTGCACGCCCAGCGTTGACCGGCTGGTTACGTGAGGTCGTCCGCCGCGCCGGAACGGAACCTGTCTCTTTGCCGCCTGCCTCTTGGTGCCATTGCCCGGTGCCCGAGACAGGGGCAGGAGGGGGAAAGCCGATGAGTTCGGTGAGCGCCGCCAAGCCGACCTATCCCGGCGTCTATGTCGAAGAGCTTCCCAGCAGCACCCGCACCATCTCGACCCTGACCACGTCGGTGACCGCGTTCGTCGGCCACACCCGGCGCGGTCCGCTCAACGAGCCGGTGCGCGTCACCAGCTTCGCGGAGTTCGAGCGCCGCTTCGGCGGCCTCAGCGCACGCAGCGCGGTCGGCTACGCGGTCCACCAGTTCTTCGGCAACGGCGGCACCGTCGCCGTAGTCGTCCGTGTCACCAGGGCCCGCAGCGGAAAGGCCGCCCGCGTCACCCTGAAGTCCACCGAGGGACACAGCGACAGCGACGTCCTGGAGGTGCACGCCAAGGAGCCCGGCGGGTGGGGCAACGGCCTGCGCCTGGCCGTCGACCACGACACCCTCCACCCCGACGACTCCTTCAACCTGCGTGTCCACGACGCCCGGGGCCAGACCCGGGAGAGCTTCACCGGCCTGTCCATGGACCCGGCCAGCGCCCGCCACGCCCCCACCGTCGTCAACGCCGGCTCCCGGCTGATCCGCGTCCACGCGGTCGGCGAGGGCCGCCCCGACCCCTCCGGCACCGTCTCCAAGCCGTTCGGCCACCGGCTGCCCGACCTCGCCGTCGACCTGACCGTCAAGATCGGCGAGGTGCAGCGCGAGTTCACCCTCTACGACCCCGACTGCGACGGCGAGCCACCGTGCTCCGTCGCCGAGCTGGCGCTGCTGCTCGAACGCAAGCTGCGCGCCCTGCCCGACGCCCCCGGCAAGCACGCGTTCGCCGGCACCGAGGTCACCGTCTTCGGCCGCCGCCTCCAGGTCGTCGCCGGCTCCACCGACCCCGAGGACGTCGTCCGCTTCGTCGGCGAGTGCGCCAACGACCTCGGCCTGGAGGCATCCGTCAACCCGCCCGTCTTCCCGCTGACCGGCGGTGCGGACGGCGAGGCACCCGGCCCGGGCGACCTGATCGGCTCCGAAGCCGCCAAGACCGGCATCCAGGCGCTGCGCCAGGTGGCCGACGTCAACCTCCTCGTGCTGCCCGAACTCGCCGCGTACGAGAAGACCGAGGACATCCTCACCGTCGTCTCGGCCGCCCAGCGCCTGTGCGCCGAGCGGCGGATCTTCCTGCTGGTCGACGCCCCCTCCACCTGGGTCAGCGCCGAGACGGCACGCGCCGGCGTCGCCGCCTTCGACGCGGTGCGCGGCAACCACGCCGCCCTGTACTTCCCGCACCTGAGGCTCACCGACCCGCTCACCGGACGGCTGCGCGCCTTCCCGCCCTCCGGCGCGGTCGCCGGCGTCATCGCGCGCACCGACGCCGAGCGCGGCGTGTGGAAGGCCCCGGCCGGCACCGAGGCACGGCTGGCGGGCGTGCACTCCCTCACCGTCGGCCTCACCGACCGGGAGACCGGCCTGCTCAACCCGCTCGGCGTCAACTGCCTGCGCACGTTCCCGCTGACCGGCCCGACGGTCTGGGGCGCCCGCACCCTGGAGGGCACCGACGCGCTGGACGGCGAGTGGAAGTACGTGCCCGTGCGACGGCTCGCCCTGCACGTCGAGGAAAGCCTCCGACGCGGCCTGCAATGGGTGGTGTTCGAGCCCAACGACGACAACCTCCGGCAGCAGATCCGGCTCGCCGCCTCCTCGTACCTGCACACCCTCTTCCGGCAGGGCGCGTTCAAGGGCGGCACCCCGCGCGAGGCCTACTTCGTCAAGTGCGACAGCGACACCACCACCGACGAGGACATCGCCAACGGCGTCGTGAACGTCCTGGTCGGCATCGCACCGGTCCGCCCCGCGGAGTTCGTGATCGTGAAGATCCAGCAGACGTCCGGCCAGTTCGAGCTGTAGTCCCGCGGGAATTCCGGAGAGCTGAAGGAATCCGATGGCAGAGTTCACCGTCAACGCCCGTCGTTTCGACCCCTACAAGAACTTCAAGTTCCTGGTCCTGTGGGACGGTCGTACGGTCGCCGGCATCAGCAAGATCAGCCCGCTCAAGCGCACCACCGAGGTCGTCAAGCACCGCCACGGCGGCGACCCCAGTTCCCCGCGCAAGTCGCCGGGACGTTCCGAGTTCGACGGCATCACCCTGGAGCGGGGCGTTACCCACGACCCCGAGTTCGACCGCTGGGCCAACAAGGTCTGGCAGGTCGGCGCGGGCCTCGGCGCGGAGGTCTCCCTGGCCGACTTCCGCAAGGACATCGTCATCCAGGTCCTCAACGAGGCCGGACAGGTCGCCGTCTCGCACAAGCTGTACCGGACCTGGCCCAGCGAGTACCAGGTCCTCGGCGAACTCGACGCCAACGCCAACGCGGTGGCCATCCAGTCGCTGAAACTCGAGTGCGAGGGCTGGGAACGGGACTACGAGGTGCCCGAACCCGAGGAACCCTCCTTCCTCAACCCGGCCTGACGCAAGGCGCGGTGAGACGACAGGATGCGGGGGGAACAGATGGCGGACACCGGGGCGGCCGCGCTGCTGGCCACCTGGGAGGCGGGCCTCACCGAGGCACCCGCCGGGCGCGCCCTGCTGCTGCACGGCACGGCACGCCCGGACCTCGACGCCACCGCGCTGCCCGCCGTACCGCTCGGCGAGCGCGAGGGCGACCTGCTCGCCCTGCGCCGCGCCCTGTTCGGGGACCGGATGCAGGTGCGGCTGGACTGCCGTGCGTGTGACGCGGACATGGAATTCGAGCTGGACGCCGGGGAGTTCGCCCGGTCCCTCGGCCGGCCGGCGCGGCAGGTCGTGCGGCTCACGCAGGACGGCTGGGACATCTCCTTCCGGCTGCCCGCCGCCGCCGACCTCACGGCCGCCGCCCGCGCCGCCGACCCGCGCACCGCGCTGCTCACCCGCTGCCTGGTCGCGGCCGTCCACGACGGGGCGCCCCGCACCGCCGACTCCCTGCCGCCACCCGTACAGCGGCGGATCGCCGAGGCCGTCGAGGCCGCCGACCCCGGCGCCGACATCACGCTCAACGTCGGCTGCCCCGAGTGCGGCACCACCACTCGGGCCGACCTCGACATCGCCTCCTACCTGTGGACCGAACTCGACGCCTGGGCGCGGGACACGCTCCTCGACGTCCACCTGCTGGCCACCGCCTACGGCTGGAGCGAGCCGGAGATCCTGGCCCTGAGCCCGCTGCGCCGCCGCTACTACCTGGAGCTGTGTGCGGATGTCTGACTACTCCGTGACCGACCCCTCCCGGGCGCCCGACTTCCTCGACCGGCTGATCACCCGGCACACCGCCACCGCACCGGACTCGGTCCGGGTACGGCCGCGGCTGCCCGGCCCGTTCGAACGCGTCGAGGCCGTCCGGCCCCGCACCCCGGAGCCGGACCCCGCGGACACCACCTGGCCGGCCACCACGCACTCGGCCGCGCCCGAGCGGGACGGCACCCCGCCCGCCACCGAGATCCACCACCACACGGAACACCGGACCGTCGTCCGCACCGAACCGGCCTTCGCGGCGACGGAGCCGGGCGAGGTGACCCCGACCACCCCGCCTGGGGCACGGCTGCCGCGCCCGGCCGTCCCCCTGACGGCCGCACCGCACCCGGCACCCCGCACCACCGCGCGCGGCACCAGGCGACCGGCCCCGGAGACGGGCGCGGACCGGACCGCGGCATCCGCCCCCGCCTCCCTGGCGACGGGCACCGCTCCCACCGCCGTCGTGCCCACGGCGGCGCGCCCCGGCGCGGCGGACACGACGGCGGCCCGGACGGCGGTACGACAGTCCGCCGGGCGCCGCGCCGGCCGCGCGCCCGAGCAGGTGGTGCGGGTGCAGATCGGCCGGCTCGAGGTGACGGCCGCCCAGCCACCCGCCCGCACCGGTTCCCGGCCGGGCACCGGCCCCGCCGAACGGCCCGGCGCGACCCTCAGCCTGGCCGACTACCTGGCCCGGGAGCGCGAGTGACCACCGGCGCCGCCGGTGAGCGGGTGCCGGTGCCGGCGGCCAAGGGAGCCGCCCCGGTGTGCCGGATCGCCGGTGAAGGCCGGGGCACGAGGGGGCGTTCGACGACAGGGACGGGGAACCGACGCCATGAGCAACGCACTCGCCATCGCCCATGTCAGCCAGGCCCTCGCCCTGCTGATCGAGTCCCACCTCCAGCCGGAGATCGACATGGCCGTCAAGGTGGAGCCGCGCAAGCCGCCCACCGAGCCGCCGGCCGAACCCACCATCTCCGTCTTCCTCTACCAGGTCGCCCCCAACCCCGCCCGGCGCAACGACGACCTGCCCACCCGCGCCCCCGACGGCACGCTGACGCGCCGGGCGCGGGCGGCGCTCGACCTCAACTACGTGATCAGCGCGTACGGCGACGAGACCGAACTCGTCGGGCAACGGCTGCTCGGCTCGGTCGTACGAACCCTGCACGAGATCCCGGTCCTGCCCAAGGACATCATCGAACTCGCCGGAGAAAAACCCTACTTGGCGGGCAGCGACCTCGCGGAGACGGCACAGCGCGTGCGGTTCACACCGAACGTGATGGACATCGACGAGACGTCCAAGTTGTGGGGGATGCTCTACCAGACCCCCTACGCCCTCTCCGTCGTCTACCAGGCGTCCCTGATCTTCATCGACGGCCAGGAGACCCCGGTGCCGGCCAAGCCGGTCGAGCGGCCGGAGGTACGCGTGCTGCCGTTCGGCGCCCCGGGAGCGCCGGTACCGCCGGGGACGGGGACGGGCGGCAGCCCAGGGGAGGACCGGGCAGGAGCCACGGAACCCCGGCCGGCGAACGGCGACCGGACCGGAACGGACCGAGCCGCACCGGCGAAGGCGGCCGGGGCCGTGGCGAAGAACCCGGCGAAGACCCCTGCCAAGGCCCCCGCGAAGGCTCCCGCCAAGACGCCCGCCCGCGCCCGCAAGGGCACGCCTAGGGCGGCCAAGGCGGCGCGGCCGCCCACGCGCGGGACGAAGCGCGACACGGACGGCACCGAGAACACCGACCACGACTGATCCGGCACGGACGACCCGACGGGGGCAGGTGAACACATGGGAGCCGACGAGGAGCCGACGACGGCCGGCCGCACCGCGTTGACCGCCGGGATCAGGCGTGTCCTGGCCCGCGTCGACGCCCACGCCGCCCGCACCGGCCAAGGCCGCACCACCGAGGAACAGGCCGGCCCCGGCGCCGCCCCCACCACCGGGCCCGCCCCGACCCCCGCCCTCGCCACCCCGCTCGACGCCCTCGTCACCCTCTTCGGACTCACCCCCTTCGAACGCGACCTGGTCCTGCTCACCGCCGCCGACGAACTCGACCCCACCACCGGCGCGCGGTGCGCGGCGGCCGCGGGCGACCCGCGGCGCGCGTACCCCACCTTCTCCCTCGCCCTGGCCGCCCTCGGCGAACCGCACTGGAGCGCCCTGACCCCCGTGGCACCGCTGCGCCGCTGGCGGATCGTGGAACTGGAGGACGAGACCCGGCTGACCGTCTCCCGGATCCGGCTGGACGAACGCGTCCTGCACTTCCTGCTCGACTCGCCCTACCTCGACGCCCGGCTGCACGGCAGACTCCGCCGCACCACCGCACCGGACGCGCTCCCGCCGTCGTACGACCTGGCCGCGAGCCGGCTCGCCGACGGCTGGCGGCAGGACGGCCGAGACCCCGGCGCGCCACCCGTGGTCGAGGTGACCGGCGGCGACCCGCGCAGCCGCGCCGAGCTCGCGGCCACCGCGGCCGCCCGCTGCGGGCTGGGGCTGTACGCCATGAGCGCCGAGGACCTGCCCGCCGACCCCGCCGAGCGCGACCGGCTGGCCCGGTTGTGGCAGCGCGAGGCCACCCTGCTGCCCGCCGCCCTGCTGGTGGAGGCCGACGACCTGGACCGCGAACAGCGCGCGGCCACCGAGGCGTTCCTCGCCGGGGCCGCCGTACCCGTCGTCGTCTCCAGCCAGGACCCGCTGCCCACCGGGCGCCCGCCCGGCACCCGCGTGACCGTGCCGCGCCTGGCCGACGACGAACAGCTCGCCCTGTGGGCCGACGCGTTCACCGGCGTGGCCGACCTGGCCGACGGCGAACTGCGCTCCCTGGTCGCCCAGTTCCAGCTGCCACCGCACGTGATCCGCGCCACCGCCGCCGCCGTGGGCCGCCGGCTGCCGCACGAGGACGAGGCGCGCGCCGCCGAACTGGCCTGGCGGGCCGGACTGGAGGAGGCCCGCGTCGGCATGGACGAACTGGGCCGCCGGACGGAACCCCGGGCCGGCTGGCACGACCTCGTCCTGCACGACCGCCAGACCGCCGTGCTCCGCGAGATCGTCGCGCACGTGCGCCGGCGGCCGATCGTGCTCCAGGAATGGGGATTCGCCGCCACCCTGCGCCGCGGGCTCGGCGTCACCGCGCTGTTCGCGGGCGGCTCCGGCACGGGCAAGACACTCGCCGCCGAGGTCATCGCCAACGAACTCGGCCTGGACCTGTTCGTCGTGGACCTCTCCCAGGTGGTGAGCAAGTACATCGGTGAGACCGAGAAGAACCTGCGCCGCGTCTTCGACGCCGCCGAACGCGGCGGCGCCCTGCTGCTGTTCGACGAGGCCGACGCCCTGTTCGGCAAGCGCAGCGAGGTCAAGGACAGCCACGACCGGTACGCCAACCTGGAGGTCAGCTATCTGCTGATGCGGATGGAGGCGTACCGGGGCCTGGCCATCCTCACCACCAACATGAAGCAGGCCCTCGACACGGCCTTCCTGCGCCGCATCCGCTTCGTGGTCGACTTCCCCTTCCCGGCCGAACACGAACGCGCCGAGATCTGGCGCCGCGTGCTGCCACCGCAGGCCCCGCTCAAGGACATCGACCCGGACCTGCTGGCCCGCCTCACCGTCGCGGGCGGCTCCATCCGCAACATCGCCCTGTCCGGGGCGTTCCTCGCCGCCGAGGAGGGCGACCGGTTGCAGATGCGGCACATGCTCGCCGCCGCCCGCACCGAATACCTCAAGCTGGAGCGCTCACTGACCCCCGCGGAGGTGCGCGGATGGGTGTGAACAGGCGGCCCTCGGCGATCCGCGTGGAGATCGGCGAACTGGTCCTCGACGGCTTCCACGCCGACCCGGCCCGCGTCTCGGCCGCGTTCGAAAGCGAACTGGCCCGCCTCGTACGGCAGTACGGCGTGCCGTTGGCGGCGAACGGCGCCGTGACCGTGGAGGCGCTCACCGGCCTGCCCCCGCTGCCCGCCGGACTGTCGGCCCGTCGGCTCGGCCAGGAGCTGGCTCGCGCGGTCCACGACGGGCTCAGCGGCCACGGGGAGGTGACCCCATGACCGCCAGGGCCCAGGACGCGGCCGCCCGGGAGACGGCCGAACAGCGACGCCGCAGACGCAGGGAACGCGCCGCCAAGTCCCGCACGCCCGAACCGAAGAACATCGTCAGCGGCGCCGGACAGCCCCTCGATCCCGGACTGCGCGGGGAGTTGGAGGAACAGCTCGGCCACGACCTCGGCCGCGTCCGCCTGCACACCGACCGTGACGCAGACCGTCTCACCGAGCTGCTCGGTGCCGACGCCGTGGCCGTCGGCCAGGACATCCTCTTCCGCGCGGGCGCCTTCCGGCCCGGCACCGACGACGGCCGCCGGCTCCTCGCCCACGAGCTGCTGCACTCCGTACAGAACCCGCACGGCCTGGGCACCTTGCGCGCAGGACGCGAACCGGGCGCCGTCAGCCTGCCCCAGCAGTCCATCGAACGCGAGGCCGAGTCCGCCGCCCAGGACCTCGTACACCCCTCGACCGGGCAACCCGCGCCCCAGGTCACCGAGAACCGGCCCACACCCGGCTGGCTGCGCTACGCCACCGTGCACGCCGACCGCAGCCGGACCGAGGCCGTGGACCCGGCGACCCTGCTCGACCGGCTCGCCAACTCGGTCGTACGGTCCCTGCGGGGCGACCCGGAGGACCTGTCCGGTCGCACCCGCAAGCAACTCGCCCGCCTCCCCGAGGAGTTGCTCGACGGCGTGCTGGTCCGCCTGGAGAACCGGCTGCTGGCCCCGGAGCACGACCGGGTGCTCGACCTCGTGGAAGAGGCAGGAGCGTACGACGACCACGCCCAGGACCTGGAAGTCAACGCGCACGACGCGCCCGGCATCGAGCCGGACGTTGCCGAACAGGTGCGCAGCGAACGGGAGGAGACGCTGCGGTCGCGGGAACAGCGGCGGGCCGAGGAGGAACGGCCGGGCATCGCACCCGGACCGGAGAAGGAACGGGCCGACGACCAGGGCGCGGCCGGCAGGACCCCCCAGAACGGCGGCACGCCCGAGCACGGGAGCACGCCGCAGGGCGGGGACGCCCCGCACGCGAGGCGGCGGCAGCCGGCCGGCACACCAGGACCGGCGCGGGGCCCGGCACCGGCGGGCACGGGGACGTCCACTGACGGTCCGGAGCAGGCAGCCCCGCAGGCAGCCCCGGGGGCGGCGCCGGACGGCGAACGGCGAAGCGACACGGAGCCGACGCCGGCGGCGGGGCGGGAACAGAGCGGGAAGGCCGGCGCGGACGGCGGGGAAGAGAGCGGGAAGGCCGGCGCGGACAGCGGGGAGCAGACCGAGGAGACGCGGACTCCCGCCGCGAGCAAGGAGGAGTCCGCGGCGCGGAACCGCCCGGGCGCGGCCGAGGCCGCCGTCGCCGGACAACAGCTGCGGCAGCAGGACAAGGGCGGCCGGAAGAAGCCCACCGGCTCCCCGACGGCCTCGGGCCGGGACATCCGGCTCCCGGGACCGTTCAGCACCCTTGAGGGCAGACGCAACCAGGACATCGACGGCCCCGAGGAGAGGACCGAGGAGGACCCCTTCGGCTCCGGCAGCGAGTCGGAGGTCGACGTCGGGGGCGGGGAGCCGAGCGCCTGGGACGTCAAACTCCGGCCCGAGGACTTCCTGCCGGAGCGGGACCTCGACGTGTCCGCCGTACCGACGGCGGACACGCTCGGCCCCGGCGCGTCCGCGTCGTCGTCGGTCCCGTCCTTCCCCGCCCCACCGCCGACCAGGGCGGACCAGGTCCAGGCCGAGCGCGACGCGGAGGACGCGGAGGACGCGGAGGAAGCGGAGGACGGCCCGGAGGAGGAGACAGCCGCGACCGACCCGGGGGACGAGCCCGGTGTGTCCGCGCCGGAGGCCGAGAACGGTGCGAAGGGCGCGGGGCCGTCCGGACCGGCGGTGGAACAGGCCACCGCGGCCCCGCCCGCCCCCGGGACCCGTGACCCCAAGGGCGGAGACGACCCGAAGGCGGGCCCGGTCGCCGCGCAGACCACGGTGCAGCAGGCGCCGGGCCGGGCCGACGGGGCCTCCGAGGGCGGCGGAGCGGCGGGGGAGACGACCGCGAAGGAGGAGAAGGGCACCGCCGCCGCAGGCGACAAGGGGGCCGGCGGCCAGGAGAAGGAGTCCCCGAAGGCGACCGGCGGCCAGTCGGTGCAGAAGGACGCCGAGGCCCAAGAGGCGGGCGCGGGGGCCGGTTCGGCCGGGACCACCGGACGGCCGGCAGCGGGCGCGCAGGGCGTCGGCTCCGCGGAACCCGTGCCGGACGGGCCCGCCGCCGCGGCCGGGCCCACGGCGCCGGGCACGTCGCCCGGGGCCTCCGTGGCACAGGCGCCGGGGGCGGATGAGGCACCGGCCCCCGAGGCCCCTACGACGCCGGGGCCCCGCGCGGCGACGGCGGCGCCGCGGCCCGCGCCCACCGCGAGGGCCGCACCGGCACCGGCGAGGACGGCCACGGAATCGCCCGCCGAGCCGGAGCCCGCGCCGTGGCCGGCGCCGGAGCCCAGGTCGGCCGGCGGGGGAGCTTCCCGGAGCGGCGCCGGCGGTGGTGGCGCGGGTGCTGCCCCGGCCCGGCCCAAGGGCAGGCGGGACAGCGCGCCGGTACCCGACCTCTCCGGGGTGTCCCCCGAGGCGGGCCTCGCGACGGCCGCGAAACTCAAGCCGCACAAGGCACTTCAGGCCATGGGCGGGGTCGGTGGCGCGGTGGACCGCTCGGTCGGCGACGAGCACCAGGCCCTGGCCTCCGCGCCCCCCTCGATGCAGCGCCCGGCAGGCGCGCCGCAGACGCTGCGGGGCAAGCCGAAGACGGACGCCCCGGCGGAGTACTCCCAGGACAGGCCGCAGGAAGCCCAGGCGCCGGAGCAGAAGGACGCGGAGGTCACGGGCGCCAAGCAGCCCGAGGGCCGGATCGAGGCGGAGAAGGCCGAGGAGCCCGGCGGGTGGGACACCTTCAAGATGGCCCTCGGCTTCATCGGCGGCAAGATCGTGAACGGTGTCGCGAGCCTCTTCGGCGCCGACAAGCCGGTGGTGGATCCGCAGGCGCTGGCCGCGAAGTTCGCGGGGCTGCCGACCAAGGACGAGGCACTCGAGCAGGCCCGGGCGGGCGACGCGCCGGGGGTCGGCATGACGGGCGCGGCGGAACAGTCGGCCGGCGAGCAGGACGGCCACGTCGACGCCAAGGGCCGGCAGACGATCGGCACCGCCCGGGACGACGCCGGCCGGCGGATGGGCGAGGACCAGGTCTACCCGGACGCGCCCAAGGAGACGATGACCGCCGAGGTCCCCGGTGCACGGGGCGGTCAGGGCGCGGCGGCCGGCGGCGGAGGGGCGACCGGTGCCGTACCCCCGGAGGCGGCTTCCGAGGTGGCGGAGCACGAACAGGGCCCGCAGTTCCAGGCGGCGTTCACCGAGGGCACGAAGAGCATGTCCGAGGGCCGGCAGGCCAAGGACCGTGACGTCCGCGACGCGCAGGACCGGCACCGGCAGAAGGTCGACGCCGAGATCGCGGCGAACACCAAGTCGCAGGCCGCCGAGCGCGAGAAGGCCATGGGCGAGGTCACCGCCCAGCGGGAGGACTGGCGCGAGGAGCAGGACGAGCGGCTGAAGTCCCTCGGCGACAAGAAGAGCGAACGCCACGACAAGGTCCGCAAGGACGTCGCGGACAAGGAGAAGAAGACCGACGACGACGTCGACAACGAGAAACAGAACAGCGACAAGAAGATCCAGGACGAGAGCGACAAGGCCGAACGCGAAGCGGACCAGAAGCGCGACGGCGCAGTCCAGGAGTCCGGCAACTGGGTCAGCAAGGCCTTCGACTGGATCAAACAGAAGGTCATCGAGATCAAGAACGCGATCGTCCGGGTCATCCGGGCGGCCCGCGACGCGGTCGTCGGCTTCATCAAGAACTTCAAGGACACGGTCGAACGCTGGATCAACGAGGCCCGCAAGAACATCGTCGACGCGATCAAGAACCTCATCAAGGACCTGATCGAGTTCGCGGTGGCGATGGTGCGGGCGGTGATCGAACTCGCCGCGAGGATCCGCAGGTTCGTCGCCGACCTGATCTCGGCGGCGATCGCCCTGGTCAACCGCCTCGCCCAGGCGCTGAAGCAGGCCGTCTCCGACCTCCTCGACGCCATCGGCAAGCTGCTCAGCGGCCTCCTGGACATCCTGAGGAAGGCGCTCCAGGCGGCGGTGAAGGCGGTCGTCGACGCGGTGAAGGCGGTCCTGGAGTTCGCCTCGAAGCTCCTGAGCGCGCTGGGCGCCTGGATGATGATCGCGGTCGACTTCCTCTCCGACCCGGGCGGCTGGCTCGGCGGCGCGAAGAACTCCGCGGTGGACGGCGCGAAGAACCACCTCTTCCGCGAAGTGTCCGCGGCCGTCAAGGCATGGTTCCAGGAGAAGATCCAAGAGATCATCGGCGTCCCGAAGGCGATCATCGACAAGCTCATCAAGGGCGGCTTCTCCCTCGACCGGATCGTCAAGGAGGCATGGGACGCGGTCGTCCCGCAACTCCCGCTCATCATCGGTGAGTTGGTGATCACCAAGGTCGTCGCGAAGCTCATTCCCGGCGCCGGCTGGGTGATGGCGGTCATCGACGCGATCCGTACCGCCTGGGGCGCCCTCAGCGCCATCCTCAGCTCCCTCGACGCGGTCCTCACCTGGCTCAAGGCCGTCCGCACGGGCGGCGCCGGCATCCTCTTCGCCAAGGCCGTCGCCGCGGGCGTGGTCGCGCTCCTGGAGGTCCTCTACCAGGCCCTCCTCAGTGGGATCGGCAAGTACGTCGCCAAGGTGGGCCGCCGCCTGCGGGGCGTCGCGGCGAAACTCACCAACGACAAGTCCGGCAAGCCGGGGGACCGGGGGCGCGCGGGAGCGGAGGACACGGAGGGGCGGGGTCCGAAGAAGCCGAAGGACGCGCAGCCCGCCGGCCGAAAACCCGGCTCGGAGGTCCAGACACCTCGGGACGCGGACCCGAAGGCACCCCGGGCCAAGGACGGCAGGCCCAAGAGGCCCACCGCTCCCGAGCCGACGGCCAAGGACGGAAACGGCCGCCCGAAGGACCCCACCGAAAAACCCGACACCAAGCCCACCCCGACCACGAGGCCGAAGCCCCGCCCGGAGCCCCGCCCGAAGCCGAGGACCGAGCCCGAACACCGGGACCCGAACAGGCCCGGAACCGGAGATCAGGACAGGCCAGACACGGCGAAGCCCCAGGACAGGGACGGCAAGACCTCGGACAAACCGACGGACCGAGACCCCGGCAACCCGAAGGGCTCGGACCGGGACGCCCCGGGCAGCCGCAAGCCGGACGCGGACCAGAAGGCCCCCGGTGACAGGCCCCGAGGCGAGGGCGGCGACAACCGGGCGCCGAAGGAGAAGGAGAAGGGGAAGGGGAAGGAGAAAGGGAAGGGGAAGGGGAAGGACGGAAAGGAGCGGAAGCCCGAAAACGACCCGAAGGGACCGAAGCGTAAACGGGAGAAGGACAAGGGCCGAGACTCCAAGGAGAAGGACTCGGCCAAGAAGAAGCAGGACAAGAAGGAGCAGCGCAAGAAGGAAGAGGACTCGAAGGACTCGAAGGACGAGCGGCTGCGGAAGATCGTCGCACGTTTGCGCCCCCGGATCGAGCGGATGACGGAACGAGGCGTGAAGCAGTTCGTGTTCCGACCTGCCCTCTCGGCGCTGCGGCTTTGGTATCGCCTGACCGGCCTTGAGGCAAGCACTGCGGCACCTGTTTCGATCACGGCCGTCCTGAATCCTTCTGCCCGCGTCACCGAGGCCACTAGAGCGAAGCTCCGTCTGCTCGTGGAGGGAGATCCGGACCGGCAGCGTCGTCTGGAGGCGGCCCTCGGGATCGAGAGCTTCGAAGACTGGCTCCTGTTCAAAGGAAGTGAAAGTGAGAGAGACTTCATCAACAGAATGAGGAATCTCCTCAGGCGTCTGGACAAGCAAGAGCGAAAGAACCTTGGAAACGCGGAGCTGCAGCGGATTCGTGCGGCTGAAAGGGATGTGCAAAACGGCCTGGGGCAGGATATCGACGTTGAAGAAGGCGAGTACGAGAGCAGAGCGGAGACCCCGGAGCCGCAGACCGAGGAGTACAGAAACGCGTATCGCGAACTGCTGAACGATCAGTACTTGCAGAGTCAGAAGGAACGGCTCCGCTCCGGACAGCCTGGGGAGCAACCGGACCCGGCAGCCCGGAAGAAGGCGGCGACGATCCAGTTGAAGCATCACTACGACCTGGTAGGTTTCACCAGAAAGGCCCTGGCCATCAAGCGGGCCAGCGAGAACGCGACCACGTTCAGAAGGGAGGCATCCCCTTCCTACCACAGCATCTTCGGCCGCAAGGAGAAGCTCGAGGATCACCTGCAGGCGCAGCAGGATTCCAGGCGGCTTGGTGCCATGACTTTTCATTTCAAGAAAATGGTGCGGCTCCGCGCCCTGGCCAGTACCGGCAGCAGAGATCTGAAGCAGCGCATCGACGACCGGATCGACAACATGGACGTGGATCATGTGGTCGATCTTCAGCTCGGTGGCCTGGATGATTACAAGAACTTCTACCTGCTCGACAAGCAGACGAACAGGGAGATGGGGACAGACCTCACTAATGAACTCAAGATCAATAACGTTACCGTGCCGGCCGGTACGGTGATCGTTATCGATGTGAACTGGAAGTCGGTATCAGGGGAAGTGGGACGATGATCACGCATCAGGAAATGGCAGGACTATATGGTGAGGGCAATCTCGTGCGGCCGTCCGAGGCGGAGATCGACCGCCTCGGTCTTCGCTCGGTGGATGCGCGCGTTCTGAGGGAGACAGGAATTCCTCGAAGCAGTCCACCTTTCTTTTCCGTGCTGGTCGAAGGAGGTCCGGCTTTCCTGGAGGTGATCGACATCCCCCTTCCGGATGGCGGCAACCATCGTGAGGTCGTCATCGGGGGGCCGCCCGGAGACCCGGGATTCCGGTTTTCAGTGGATGCACGCGAAGGGTTTGTCACGCTGGCACAGTTGCGGGGGACGCCTCGCGGTGAAGTCGTCAATCGGGACCTTGCGGAATTCGTTGAATTTCTCTATCTGATCGATCTCCATCAAAAGCGCGCGATGGGATCAGGAGACGCAGCGAGTGAGTTCGAGAAGCTTTCGCATCACTTGAGGAGTCTGAACCCCATCTCATTCGAGCGGCCCGAGAACTGGTGGTCGATGGCGCTTGAGTACGTGGCGAGCGAGGAGGGCGAAGGATGACCCGCTACCCCGACATCCCCCGACCCATCCGCTCCGGGATCGTCGTGGTCGACCCCGACCACGGCACCCCGCAACGCGTCATCGTCCTCCAGTTCAACCCCGACACCCTGGAACGCGGCATCGCGCCCCAGTCCGCCGGGGACGGCGGGGACGCCGGTGGTGGGGGGACCGGCAGTGGGGACCGGAACGAGGCGTTGCGGTTGAAGGGGCCCGCGCAGGAGACGTGGAAGTTCACCGCCGAGATCGACGCCACCGATCAACTGGAGATCGCCGCGCCGGACGGCATTCATCCGCAGCTCGCCGTGCTGGAGATGCTGGTGCAGCCGACCACCGCGCAATTACGCGCCGCAACCAGGCTGTCGCAGAAGGGCAGCATCGAGATCAGTCCGATCGAGATGCCGTTGACGCTGTTCACCTGGGGGAGCAAGCGGGTGATGCCGGTGCGGCTGACCGAACTGTCCGTCAACGAGTCGGCGTTCGACGTGCACCTCAACCCGATCCGGGCCTCGCTCAGCATCGGGATGAAGATCCTGACCGTCAGCGACCTGCCGGCCGGACACCGGGGCGCCGACCTGTACCTGGCCCACCTGGCGCAGAAGGAACGGCTCGCCGCCGCCGCGCGCGGTGGCGGCCCCGGCGCGCCGGGCCTCGGCGGCGCCGGCCTCCTGACCGGAAGGGGATGAGGAGGAGATGGCGGAGACCGAGCCGTACGAGAGCGCGCTGGACTCGATTCCGGGCGCCCACCCCTACCCGCGCACCAGCCGCTACCACGACGCCGAGATCGGTGTTCACCGGCGCGCCGACGGCTCCGAAGTCCGCTACACCAAGCGGCGGTTGCTACCGCCGCTGGACGAGGAGACCGAGCCGCACACCGTCGGCGCCGGCGAGCGGCCCGACCTCCTCGGGCAGCGGTTCCTCGGCGACCCCGGCCAGTGGTGGCGGATCGCCGACGCCAACCCCGTACTGGATCCCAGGGAGTTGACGGACGAGCCGGGACGGGTCATCGGCATTCCGCTCACCGGCGGGTTCCCGCGGGGAGAGCGGCGTGTCTGAGCAGCCCGTGGGGCACGGCCCCGTCCACATCCAGCTCCTCATGGGACCCAAGCTCGCCCGCCCGGTCCCCCTGGAGGTCGCCGAGGCGCTGCTGTCGGCGCAGATCACGACCACGGCGGGGGAGCGCAGCGGATTCCAGTTCGCCTTCGACCTCACGAAGAACGGGCTCCTCAGCAGACGACTGCTGCCCGAGGGCTTCTTCGACCCGAAGACCCGCGTCATCGTCACCGTCAGCGTCCGCGGCACCCCCGAAGTGCTCTTCGACGGGCTGATCGTCCGCCAGGAGGTCGGCGCCAGCAACCTCCCCGGCCACTCCACCCTGACCGTCACCGGCGAGGACCTGACGCTGCTGATGGACCTGGAGGAACGCACCGCCCGCTACCCCAACCTGCCGCCGTCCCAGCGGGTGCTGGCGATCCTGCGCCGGTACTCCGACTACGGCATCCGCCCCGACGTCTACCAGGAGAAGATCGCCCAGCCCCCGCACCAGGACCTCCGCGTCCACTACCAGACCGGCACCGACCTCCAGTACGTCACCGAACTGGCCCGCGCCAACGGATACACCTTCTACCTGGAGCCCGGCCCCGGCCCCGGCCACTCCGCGGCACGCTGGGGCCCCGAGGTGCGCATCGGACTGCGCCAGCACGCCCTCAACGTCAACATGGACGCCCTGTCCACCGTGGATCAGCTGACCTTCGCCTACGACGGCACCGCCCGCGAGGAGCCCCAGGCGCGCTGGCAGGACCCCGGCACCCGCCAGTCCACCCTGCTGCCCCAGCCGCCGGTCAGCCCCCTGCGCCCGCCGCTCGGCCGTCGGCCCACCCCGGCGCTCAAACGCAAGACCCTCTCCGGCACCGCCAAGCAGCAGCGCGAGCAGGCCGAGGCCGAACTCCTCGCCCGCGCCGCCGTCTCCGCCGACGTCATCTCCGGCTCCGGTTCGCTCGACGTCGGCCGGCACGGCTACCTCCTCCAGCCGCGCCGGCTCGTCGGCGTCCGCGGCGCCGGACGGGCTTACGACGGCGACTACTTCGTCAAGTCCGTCACCCACAACCTCCGTCCGGGCTCCTTCCAGCAGAACTTCACCCTCTCCCGGGAGGGCCTGGAAGCACGCGGCGACACCGTCCGGCCGTGACCCACCCGACCCACCCGACCCACCCGACCCACCGACGAGGAGAGCACCCCGACCATGGCGGCACCCAGCAATCGCTACCTCGGCAAGTTCCGCGGCCGGGTGGTCAGCAACGACGACCCGTTGCGGCTCGGCCGGATCACGGCCGAGGTCCCGGACGTCCTCGGCGACGAGCCGTCCACCTGGGCGCTGCCCTGCCTGCCGTTCACCGGACCCGAGTCCGGACAGTTCGTGGTACCGCCACCCGGCGTCGGCGTCTGGATGGAGTTCGAACAGGGGGACCCCAGCTTCCCGGTGTGGACCGGGTGCTGGTACGGCGACGCGAGCGAACTGCCGCCCGACGCCCGGCGCGAGCTGCGGGCGAACGCGGCGAGCAAACCCGTCGTCGTCCAGACCCCGGGGGACCACAAGATCGTCCTCAACGACACGGCCGGCACCGAACAGGGAATCCTCCTGCAGGCACAGGGCGGCGCCTACATCCGCATCACCAAGGAAGCCGTGGTCATCGCCACCGGCGCGGGCGCCGAGATCACCCTGCGCGGCCGAGAAGTAACCATCAACCAGGGTCAGTTGACCGCACAGTCCAAGCGATAGACAAACGGGGGAAGAGAGTTGTCCGGGAGTCTGCTCCACGCGGGCGCCGTGATCGGCTGCCCGCACGGCGGCCGAGCCACACCCGCCACCACACCCTCCGGCGGCGTCCGCGTCGACGGCGACACCGTGGCCACGACCGCCCACGCCCACGTCGTCACCGGCTGCCCGCACACCGTGGACGGTGTGCCCTCGCCGTGCGTGTCCGTCCGCTGGACCGCCGCCGACACCGGCGTCACGGTCGACGGCGTGCCCGTGCTGCTCGACACCTGCGCCGCCCAGTGCTTCAGCGCGGCCCTCGTCCCGCAGGGACCACCCGTCGTCCAGGCCGCGCAGCGAAAGGTCACCGTCCGATGAGACCGCCGAGCCCACACACCCGCCCGCGCAGCGACATCGCGTTCCCGTTCCACGCCGACCGCCGCGGGCGCACCGCGCACGCCCGCCCCGCCGAGCACGTCCACGACCTCATCGAACAGCTGCTGTTCACCAGCCCCGGCGAGCGCGTCATGCGCCCCGACTTCGGCTGCGGACTGCTCGACCTGGTCTTCGCGCCGATCGGCCCCGAACTGGTCAGCACCCTCGAACTCTCCGTCCAGGCCGCCCTCCAGCGCTGGCTGGGCGACCTGATCGAGGTGGTCTCCCTCGACATCGCCGCCGCCGACGACACCGTACGCGTCCAGCTGTCCTACCTGGTCCGTGCCACGGGCACCGTCCACGAGGACCTCTTCGAGGGGAGGGCGGCATGAGCGCGGGAGCCACCCGGCGGGCCAAGGTGCGCGCCGCCCGCCTCAACGGGATCGACGCCGTCGAGGTGAGCGACGACGGGCTGCTGCTCACCGTCACCTTCCTCGGCAAGGCGCCCGACGGCCTCGGCCCGCAGAACGTCCGCATCGACGGCGGCCGGCGCGTCACCGGCCTCACCGCCGTGGACGTCAGTGTCGAACGCGAGGAGGACCCCGAGCTGGACGACCGGCTCCACGTCACCCTCGACCGGGCCGGCGACACCTCCCGCTACCGGCTGTCGCTGGTGGAGGCCGACCCCTACGGCAGGCCCGGCACCGAGCCCTACCACGGCTTCGACCAGCGGTACGCGGAAGCGGAGTTCGGCTTCTGGCCCGACTGCCCGAGCCCCTTCGACTGCGCGGACGCGGGCGAGGACGACGCCGCCCTCCCGGCCGCACCCGTGATCGACTACACGGCCCGCGACTACGACTCCCTCCGCAAGCTCCTGCTCGACCGGCTCGCGCTGACCACTCCCGACTGGGCCGAGCGCAACCCGGCCGACCTGGGCACCACCCTGGTGGAACTGCTCGCCTACACCGGCGACCAGATCAGCTACCAGCAGGACGCCGTCGCCACCGAGGCCTACCTCGACACCGCCCGCCGCCGCGTCTCCGTACGCCGGCACGTCCGGCTCATCGACTACCCGATGCACGACGGCTGCAACGCCCGCACCTACGTGACCGTCCAGACCGCCGCCGACCGCACCCTGGCGCCCGGCACCTACCGCTTCGCCGCGGTCGACGTACGCGCCCTCGACCCGCACGACCGCCCCGAACCCGGCACGGTCATCGACGACAACGACCTCGGCGACCTGGACGAGCGCGGCTCCGTGGAGGTCTTCGAACCCGTCCTCGCCGCCGAGCCGCTGGACCTGCGGGTCGCGCACAACGCGATCCGGTTGTGGACCTGGGGCGGCGAGGTGTGCGCGCTGCCCGTGGGAGCCACCGCCGCCACCTTACGGGACGAGTGGGCGGACCCCGCGACCCGCCGGGAGCGCGGGCTCGCCCTGGAACCGGGCGACGTGCTGATCCTGGAGGAGGTCAAAGGCCCGCGCACCGGCACCCCGGGCGACGCCGACCCCGCCCACCGGCAGGCCGTCCGCCTCACCTCCGTCACCCCCGGCCTGGACCACGTCGAGGACCAGCCCGTGCTGGAGGTCACCTGGGCCGCCGAGGACGCCCTGCGCGTCCCGTTCTGCCTGACCACCCGGGGCGGACGCGACTGCCTGCCCGTCGAGGACGTCACCCTCGCCCGCGGCAACGCCGTCCTCGTGGACCACGGCCGCTCCGGCACCGTCGAGACGGTCACCGTGCCACCGGCCCCGGCCGTCGTGGCGCCCTGCGGCCCGCCCGGCCCCGGCTGCGCGGACCCTACGCGGGGCAACGCACCGGCACGGCTCATCACCTCGCTGACGGACCGCGCCGAAAGCGGCCGGGCACTGCGCCCCGACGACGTCCGCGAACTGTTCGACGTCGTGGGGGAGCGAGCCGTCCTGCGCGCCGGAATCGGCCTGGAAGGGGCCGGACAACGCCACGAGCACGTGGTGCCCGCTGCGACGTACGCGCAGGCCGCGGCCCTGCGGACGCTGCTCGCCCAGAGCGTCTACCCAGGCATCCGGCCGCGTTTCCGCCCCGTCCTCGGCCACGCCCCCGTCACCCAGGCAGTACCGTTCCCCGACCCGGCGGCGGTCGCCGCCGCACAGGCCGAGCGGATCGCCACGATCCCGGAGCGGGTCCGGCAGCGGCTGACCGAACTGTGGCGCAGCGCCCGCGACGCCGACGGACTCGCCGAGTACGAGATCACCGAACTCGCCGTACTCTTCGGCCTGAAGCTGCTGGAACGGCTGGAACTGCGCCGGCACCCCGTCCGCGCCGTGCGCGAACTGCTGCACCGCAGCGACGAGTTGCTCCACGCCAAGCGGCGGCGCATCGCCGTCCTCACCGCGCGGGCCCACGCCGGCACCGTCCTCGACGCCCACATCACCTGGGAGATCGCGCACAGTTGGGGCCCGGCGTACGCCACCGGACTCCACCCCGACGAACCGGTGCTGCACGGCCCGGCCGGCGCCGCCCTCGCCCAGGACCCGCGCCGCGCCCTGCCCGCCGTACGCCTCACCGACGGCGAGGCGGTGTGGGAGCCGCGCCGCGACCTGCTCGACAGCGCTCCCCGCGACCGGCACTTCGTCGGCGAACCGGAGGACGACGGACGGCTCGCCCTGCGCTTCGGCGACGGACGGCACGGCGCCGGGCCGGCCCCCGGAGCACGCCTGACGGTGCGCTACCGCCTCGGCGGCGGCAGCGCGGGCAACGTGGGCGCGGAGGCCATCAACCACCTCGTCGTGGCGGCGGGCGAGCCCGGCGGGCCGGTACCCGCCGCCACCGTCCGCAACCCGCTGCCGGCCAGTGGCGGCACCGAACCCGAACCCCTGGAACAAGTACGCCAGTTGGCGCCCTTGGAGCTGCGCCGCACCCGGCTGCGGGCCATCACCGCCGCCGACTACGCGGCGCTCGCCTCCGCTGTGCCCGGCGTCCAGCGGGCCGCCGCCGACCTCCGCTGGACCGGCAGCACACAGGAGGCCCACATCGCCGTCGACGCGTACGGCGGCACCCCGTCACCGCGCCTGCTGGACACGGTGGCCCAGGCCCTGGAGACGTACCGGCGCATCGGTCACGACGTGCTGGTCGGCCCCGCCCGGCTGGTGCCCGTGGACATCGCGCTGCGCGTGTGCGCCCTGCCCGGTCACCAGCACGGGCGGATCCTGGCCGACCTGTACCGCGCCCTCGGCCGCGGCCGGCTGCCCGGCGGCCGGCTCGGCTTCTTCCACCCCGACGCCCTGACCTTCGGCGAACCCGTACGGCTCAGCCGCCTCGTCGCCGTCGTCGCGGCCGTCCCCGGCGTGGAGAGCGTCGAAGTGACCCGGCTGCGGCGGCTGTTCGAACCGGACCGGGGCGAGCGGGCGGACGGCGTGCTGCGACTCGGCCCGCTGGAGATCGCCACCTGCGACAACGACCCCGACCGGCCCGAACAGGGCCGGCTGGAGATCACCCTGGGAGGAGCCCGATGAACCGGCCCCGCTCCTGCGGCGGCGCATGCGGCGGCCACGACGAGCGCCTCGCCCCCGCCCCCCTCCACAACCCGCCCGGCCGCACCGCCCTCGACTACCGCGTCGGCGAGTACGGCACCTTCCTCGCGGCCCTCCTCGACCGGCTCGCCTCACCCGCGTACCCGGCCCTCGCCCGGCTCACCGTACGCACCCCCGACGACCCGGCCGTGGGCCTCCTCGACGCCGCCGCCATCCTCGGCGACCTGCTGACCTTCCACTCCGAGCGGATCGCCGACGAGGCCTACCTCCGCACCGCCCGCGACCACCGCTCCCTGGTCCTGCTGGGCCGGCTCGTCGGGCACCGGCCGCGCCCCGGAGTGGCCGCCACCACCCATCTGGCGTACACCCTCGAACGCGACCCGCGCGCCGAGACCCTGCCGGTGCCGATCCCGCGCGGGGCCCGCAGCCACAGCGTGCCCGCCTCCGCCGACGAGCGGTCGCTGACCTTCGAGACCTCCCGGGACCTCACCGCCCGCTGGGACTGGAACGAACTGACGGTACGGCGCCGCCGGCCCTCCCTCCTCACCCCCGACGACCTCGCCCGCCGCTCCGAACTCTTCGTGGAGGGCACGGCCAACTCCCTGCGGACCGGCGACAAGCTCCTCTTCGTGTTCGGTGAACAGGCAGGCGGGGAACGGAAGCTGATCACCATCGCCGGCGTCCGCACCGACCCCGGGGAAGAGGTCACCGCACTCACCCTGCCCCAGTCGGCCCCGCCCACGCTGAAGGAGCTGGTGGCCGAGGTACGACGCTGGACCGCCGAGCCGGCCGCCCCCGGCGAACCCGGCGACGAACCGCCGACCCCGGAGGTTCCCAACCCGCGCCCGGTCAGCCGCTTGATCGAGGACTTCGACGACCAGGTCCTCGCCCCCCTGCGCACCGACCTGGACACCATCGACACACCGGAGAAGCTCGCCACCCGCCTCGGTGAGCCGGTGGCCCGCCTGCGTGAGGCCGAGGTCCTGGCGGAGCCGTACGAGGACGTCGCGGCGTGGTTCGAACAGCTGACGGCCATCCTCGCGGAACTGGCCGCGCGGGCGCGGGCGCTGGCACCCGCCCGGCCCGCCGCCGCCGCGGGCAGCCCCGCCGCCCAGGGCGACGGCACCCCGAGGACACGGGCGAGCCGCCACGCCGGCGCACAGCACGAGGCCCGGCCCGATCCCCGTGAAGCCGCCCTCCAGGCCCTGAACACGGTCCTCCCCGCCCTGCGCGCCGCCGCCCCCGCGCCCCGGCGGGAGACCCGCACCCGCCGTCCCGGCACCGACACCGCCCGCCTGCTGACCGCCCTCGACCCAGGGCTGGCCGGCCTCTACCCGGCCTGGCGCACCGCCGGCACCCCGGCCACCGGCCCTCTGCTGCGCGCCCTCCTCGCGATGCGCGTCACCGCCGCCCCCTTCGGCGCGAACGCCCCTCTCAAACCGGTCCAGGACGCCCGCGGCCGAGTCATCCGCACCGCCGACTGGCCGCTGACCGGCGCCGCGCTGGCGAGCATGCGCGTGGTGTACGACCCCGCGGGCAGGACGCCGGTCCGCGCCGAGTTCCAGTACGTCGAGGGCAGCGGCTCCGACCAGCGCGCCGAGAACCTGCCCGTCACCCAGCCGGTCACCTTCACCCTGGGACCCGGCCAGGTCGACCTGTCCGCACGGGCCCTCCGCGGCCAGGAGCCGATCCGCCCGGCCGCCGACGGCGAACCCGGTGTCACCGCCCGCCTCCACGCCGGCCTGCCCGAGGGCAGCCTGTTCGTCTCCCGGCCCGAGGACGACGGCACCGTACACATCGCCGTGACCGGCGGCACCACCGAGCGGTTCTCCCTGGAGCCCGGCGGCAGCAGGCAGTTCACCCACGGCGAGTACCAGGTGAGCGTCACCTACACGGTCGGCAGCACGGCACCCAACGTCGAGATCGTCATCGCGAGCAGGCCCGCCCCCCTCAACCGCCGCATCCTGCAACTGGACAGCGTCCACGACACCATCACGGCCGGCAGCTGGGTGGCGATCGAGCGCCCGGCCAAGGGCACGGGAGTCCCCGGCGACGCCGCACTCCGCCTCGTCACCACCCAGGTGGTGGCCGTCCGGACGGCGGCGTACTCCAACTACGGCATCACCGGCCGCGGCACCGAACTCACCCTGGCCGACCCCTGGCTGGACGAGTCCGACGTCCTGCTCTCCCACATCCGCGACACCACCGTGCACGCGGCGGGAGAGCCGCTGCGCCCGGCCGACGAGCCGCTCGGCGAGGACGTACACGGCAACGAGATCGAACTCGCCGAGCTCCACGACGGGCTACGGCCCGGCCGCACCCTCGTCGTGAGCGGCGAACGCACCGACGTACCCGGCGCGAGCGGGGTCACCGGGAGCGAGGTGGTCACCATCGCCGCAGCCGACCCGGCCATCGACCCCGACCTCCCCGGTGACCACGTCCACACCCGCCTCACCCTCACCACGAACCTGGTCCACCGCTACGACCGGGCGAGCGTGCGCGTCCTCGGCAACGTCGTCGAGGCCACCCACGGCGAGAGCCGCGAGGAGGCCATCGGCAGCGGTGACTCCGACCGCGTCAACCAGACCTTCGCCCTCTGGCAGTCCCCGCTGACCTGGCTCGCCGCGGACAACCCGCTCGGCGCCACCCCGGTCCTGGAGGTCCGCGTGGACGGCCTGCTCTGGCACGAGGTCGACAGCCTCGCCGGACGCGGCCCCACCGAACGCGTCTACATCACCGGCACCGCCGCCGACGGCCGCACCACCGTCACCTTCGGCGACGGCGTCCACGGCGCCCGGCTGCCCAGCGGACACGAGAACGTGCGCGCCCGCTACCGCTTCGGCACCGGCAAGGCCGCCGACGTGCCCGCCGAACGGATCACCCAGCCGCTCACCCGCCCACTCGGCGTCACCGCGGTCACCAACCCGCTCCCGGCGACGGGCGGTTCGGACGCGGACGGGCCGGGCCTGACCCGGCGCACGAT
Organism: Streptomyces rubradiris; assembly: GCF_016860525.1. NCBI lineage: Bacteria > Bacillati > Actinomycetota > Actinomycetes > Kitasatosporales > Streptomycetaceae > Streptomyces > Streptomyces rubradiris. Next base: position 224,038 of record NZ_BNEA01000007.1, on the reverse strand, counting down.
CCCGCTCGCCGTCTCCGCCCTGGACCGGCTGGTCTCCCCGGCCGACTACGCGGACTTCGCCCGCTCCCGGGCCGGCATCGGCCGGGCCGCCGCCCGCGAACTGTTCGACGGACGGCGGCGCGTACTCCACGTGACGGTCGCCGGCACCGACGACGTGCCCCTCGCCGACGACGACCTCCGGCCGCTGCGCCGCGCCCTGACCGAGTACGGCGACCCCGGCCTGCCGGTCCGGGTCGACGCCCGCGAACTCGTCCTGCTGCTCATCGCCGCCAAGGTGAAACTCGCCCCGGACCACACCTGGGAGACCGTCGAACCCCGGCTGCGCCAGGCCCTGCTGCGCCGCCTCGGCTACGAGGGACGGGAGCTCGGCCGGCCCGCCCGCCTCTCCGAGGTGCTCGCCACCGCCCACTCCGTGCCCGGCGTCGACCACATGGACGTGGACGTCTTCACGGGCGTACCCGCCTGCGCCACCCCGGACCGGCTCACCGCCCTGCTCGCCGCCCCCGGTACCCCGCGGCCCACGGTCCCCGCGCACCCGGCGGCCTACGACGAGCGGACCTACACGGTCCGCGCCGCCGACGGCGAGACCCTGACGTCGGTCTGCGCCCGCCACGGCATCCCGCTCAGCCGGCTGCTGCACCTCAACCCGGACATCACCGACACCCGGCGCCTGGCCGAGGGCCGGACGGTGGTCGTCTTCCGCGGCATCCGCCCGGCCCAGCTCGCCATGCTGTCGGCGCGGGCCGCGGACACCCTGATCCTGACGGAGGTCAAGTGATGTCCCCCGACGCCGAACCGCGCACACCGGCCGACCGGCACCCCGACGAACTCGCCGAACTGCTGCCCCGCCGGCACCGGTTGCGCGACGCGGAGGAGGGCGAACCGCTGCGGGCCCTGCTCGCGGTCATCGGCGAACAACTGGACCGGGTCCGCGACGGCGTGCGCCAGGGCTACGAGGACCTGTTCGTGGAGACCGCCGCACCCTGGGTGCTGCCCTACCTCGGCGACCTCGTCGGCTACCGCACCCTGCCCGGCTACGAGCACGTCCTGACCCCCGGCCTGCACGGCGGTGGCCGGACAGCGCTCGCCGAAGCCGTCGCCCCCCGCCGGGACGTCGCCGCCACGGTCGCCCAACGGCGCCGCAAGGGCACCCTGCACCTGCTGGAGGAACTCTCCGACCGGGTCGCCGACTGGCCCGCCCGCGCCGTGGAACTGTCCCGGCACGTGGCCCACACCCAGCCGGTCAGGCTCCACGGCACCGGCCGGCGCACCGAACGCGGCCGGCTGCTCGACCTCAGGGACGGCTCGGCACTCGCCACCGCGGGCGGCCCCTTCGACACGACGTCCCGCACCGTCGACGTACGCCGCGCGAACTCCACCAGGAGACAAGGAGGCTGGACGCCGGCCGGGGTCGCTCTCTTCGTCTGGCGGCTCAAGCCGTACGCGCTCACCGCGTCACCGGCCTACTGCGTCGACCGCGCCCGCAACCTCTACACCTTCTCCATCCTCGGCAACGACACCCCGCTGCTCACCCGCCCGGTGCCCGAACCCTCGCCCGCGCACATCGCCGCCGTGGACAACGTGCCCGCGTTCATCACCCGCCGGCTGCTGCACGACCGGCTCGCCGACTACTACGGCCCCGGAAAGAGCCTGTGCATCCGGCGCGACGGCGAGGACCGGCCCGTGCCCCCGGCGGACATCGTCGTCGCCGACCTGTCCGACTGGCGCTACCGGCCCGGACGCGGGCAGATCGCCGTCGACCCGGAGCTCGGGCGGATCGCGTTCGGGGCCCGCCGCGCGCCCCGCCAGGGCGTCTGGGTCGACTACCACCACGCCTTCGGCGCCGACATGGGCGGCGGCCAGTACGAGCGCCCCGACCGTGGGGCCCGCCCCGACGCCGACCTCTACCGGGTCGGCCCCGGCGGTCCGTACCGGCGGATCATGGACGCCTACCGGGCCTGGCAGGACCACCGAGGCCCCGGCCGGACCGGCATCATCGAGATCACCCACAGCGGCGCCTACCAGGAGCAGCTGGACTTCGACCTCGTCCCCGGCGACCGCCTCGAACTGCGCGCCGCCGAGGGCACCCGGCCGGTGATCCGGCTCCTCGACTGGTACAGCAACCGTCCCGACGCCCTCAACATCCGTGCCGTGGAAGCCGATTGCGCCCCGCACGAACGGCCGCGCATCGTCCTGGACGGACTCCTCGTCGCCGGGCGCGGCATCAACGTCACCGGCCCCGTCGGTGCCGTCGTCGTGCGGCACTCCACGCTCGTGCCCGGCTGGTCGCTGGAGCCCGAGTGTGCGCCGCACTCGCCCGACGAACCCAGCGTCGTCCTCGAACGCACCACCGCCTGCCTCCGCGTCGAGTACAGCGTCCTCGGCACCATCGAGGTCATCGGCGACGAGGTGAGCCAGGACCCCCTCGTCATCCAGGTGCACGACAGCGTCCTGGACGCCACCGGCGACGACCGCGCGGCCCTGTCCGCCCCCGACTGCCGCCACGCGCACGCCGTGCTGCACCTGCGCCGCACCACCGTCATCGGGGAAGTGCACACACACGCCGTCGAGTTCGCCGAGAACTCGATCTTCACCGGCCGGCTGCACGTGGCCCGGCGCGGCATCGGCTGTCTGCGCCACTGCTACGTGCCGCCCGGCTCGCGCACCCCGCGCCGCCATCGCTGCCGGCCCGACCTCGTCGGCACCGGACAGGCGCAGACCGTACGGCCGTTGTTCGTGTCCACCCGCTACGGGACGCCCTGGTACGGCCAGTTGGCCGACCAGGGCCCCGAGCAGATCCGGCGCGGCGCCGACGACGGAGGTGAACTCGGCGCCTTCCACGACCTGTACCGCCCCCAGCGGGAGGACGCGCTCAGGGCGCGGCTCGCCGAGTACACCCCCGCGATCGCGGACGCCGGGATCTTCTTCGTGACGTGAGCGGTGCCGCCGTACGACCCACCCGCAGATTTCCGAACCAGGGGGACCCCCTTCATGCACGCCGACCTCTCCCGCGCCACCTTCCGCCCGGAGCGGCACTACTCCGCGGTCCTCGCCCAGCAGGGCCGGGTACAACTGGACGCCGACCTCAACGAACAGACCGCCATCCAGCTCCACCAGGCCCGCACCCTCGCCGCCGACCTCATCGGCCCGCACGGCGGACCCGCCGGCGCCTGCGGCTTCCGCATCGAGTACGTGGGCGGCAAGCACGACATCGACACCCTGCACATCCACGGCGGCCGCTACTACGTGGACGGCATCCTGTGCGACGCGGACCGCCCCGCGCCCGGCGTCCCCGTACCGGACGAGGGCACCGAACAGCGGCAGCCGGCCGGGACGGACGCCCACTGGGACTACTGGAACCAGCCCGACGGCTTCCGGGACCCGGAACGGCCCGGCGACCGGCTGCCCTCGCCCGCCCAGTCGCCCTTCCTCGTCTACCTCCAGGTGTGGGAGCGGGCGGTCTCGGCGGCCGAGGACCCGGCGCTGCGCGAGGTCGCCCTCGGCGCCGCGCTGCCCGACACCGCCGTGCGCACCAAGGTCGTCTGGCAGGTGCTGCCGCTGTCCCTGACCGCGCTGGACCTCGGGGACGCCGAACCGTCCCCGCGAGCCGTCCGCGAGGCCTTCGAGAGGTGGGCCAAGGCTCAGGCGGCGCCCTCCGCCCGGCTCGCCGCCCGCAGCGAACGGCCCGAGCACGCCGACGACGACCCCTGCCTGGTCCGCCCCGACGCCCGCTATCGGGGCCCGGAGAACCAGCTGTACCGGGTGGAGATCCACGCGGGCGGCGAGGCGGCCGACGCCACCTTCAAGTGGTCCCGCGAGAACGGCTCGGCCGTCTTCCCGGTGGACGAACTCGACGGCACCTGGGTGCGGCTGGCCACCCTGGGCCCCGACGCCAAGCTCGGTCTGGAGGTCGGCGACCACGTCGAGGTCACCGACACCGCGTACGCCTCCCGGCTGGAGGCGCTGCCCCTGCTGCGGGTCGAGGAACTGGACCTGCCCGGCCGCCGCGTCCGTCTCTCCGCCGAGCCGGACGCGCGCGTGGGACGCCTGCCGCACCTGCACCCCTTCCTGCGCCGCTGGGACCATCGCGAAGGGCCCCGGCGCAAGGGCCGCACCGGCTCCCTGAAGGGCGGCGCCGTGCCGCTCGCCGAGGGGCGGTGGCTGCCGCTGGAGGACGGCGTCGAGGTCTACTTCGCCGAGAACGGCACCTACCGCACCGGCGACCACTGGCTGATCCCCGCCCGCACCGCCACCGGTGGCGTCGAGTGGGACACGGACGCGGCCCGCCGCCCGCTGCTGAAGGCCCCGGCGGGCATCGACCGGCACCTCGCCCCGCTGGCACTGGTCACCGGCGAGGGCAGCACCGCCGACCTGCGCCGGGCCTTCGGCGCGCTCGCCACGGACATTCCTCCGGCCGACCAGGCGGCCCTGGACGCCGAGGCCCGCGCCGCGCACGAGGAACGGACCGCGGAGGCCGGTCCCTCCCCGACCACGGCGGCGGGGGCCGCCGCGGAAGGAGACGAGTGATGGCACAGCCGATGAGCGCGGCCAAGTTGCTGGCGGTCCTCCGCGCGGAGGGCCTGACGGTGCACGAGGTACGCGACTGGCGCAACCACAACCGCAACAGCAAGGGTCCCTGGGGCCCGGTGAACGGCGTGATGATCCACCACACCGTCACCTCGGGCACCCAGAACTCCGTGAACATCTGCTACGACGGCTACGCGGGCCTGCCCGGGCCCCTCTGCCACGGGGTCATCGACAAGGAAGGCCACGTCCACCTCGTCGGCAACGGCCGCGCCAACCACGCCGGTCTCGGTGACGGCGACGTGCTGCGGGCGGTGGTCGACGAGACCGCGCTTCCGCCGGACAATGAGGCCGACACCGACGGCAACCGGCACTTCTACGGCTTCGAGTGCGTCAACCTGGGCGACGGCAAGGACCCCTGGCCCGAGGTGCAGAAGGAGGCCATCGAGAAGGTGTCCGCCGCGATCTGCCGGCACCACGGGTGGTCGGAGCGCTCCGTCATCGGCCACAAGGAGTGGCAGCCCGGCAAGCAGGACCCGCGGGGCTTCACCATGGACGGCATGCGGCGCCGCATAGCCGACCGGCTCGCGGGCAAGGGCGGCAAGGAGCCGGGCGGCCCCAAGCCCGGACCCAAGCCCGAGTACGCGCCCTTCCCCGGCGCCGGTTTCTTCCACACCGGGCGGAAGTCCCCCCTGATCACCGCCATGGGCCGCCGCCTCGTCGCCGAGGGCTGCGGCCGCTACGAGAAGGGCCCGGGTCCCGAGTGGACCGAGGCCGACCGCAAGTCCTACGCGGCGTGGCAGCACAAGCTCGGCTACCGCGGCAAGGACGCGGACGGCATCCCGGGCCGCACCAGCTGGGACAGACTGAAGGTCCCGTCGGACGACTGACCACCTGCTGAGCGCGGACGCCGACGGACCCGGCGTCCGCGCTCGTGCCTAGAGCCGGGCCGCCTCGCTCGGGGCCGGGTACGGGGCGCGGAAGGTGAACGCCTGCGGGCCGGGGCCGTTCTCGCGCAGCATCGCGATCCGCTCCATCGCCTCGTCGACGGTCGGGCGGTGGCCGGCCGGGATCCACCACAGGGCCTGGTGTGCCTCGGTCATGCGGCGGAACCACTCCCGGCGGCGGCTCAGTACGCGAAGGTGATCGCTGTGGTACGTGAACCTCTGGAGCGCCTCGACCGATTCCCAGACCGAGCAGTTGAACAGCAGCAGGGCGTCGTTGCCGGCGGGACGGATGCCGGTCGCGTCCATGCCGTCGGCGTCCACCATCCGCCAGACGAACCCGGGGCTCTGGTCGGCAAGCGCGTTGATCTCCGGTTGCAGGGCGACGAAGTCGGCCAACTCGGGGCTGTCCAGCGGGGCGACGATGCGGCCGATGTTGACCTGTGCCAGGTGAGAGTCAGTCATGGGCACAGCATGGCCCCGCCGGGCTTCTATCGTCAATGAGTTTTCTTTTTAGAAAGAGCGACACAGCAGCCGCCGGGGCACGGATTCAACGCCGGTGACCACTGCCCGGGCGCCAGGCCCTCGATGAGCGCCAGGTTCATCCCGCAGATCAGGGCGGGGAACTCCGTGGCCAGCGCGTGATAAGGGCAGTTGCGCAGCCGCAGCGTCTCCCCGTCCCAGAAGGGTTCGTAGCCACGGGCCCGTAGCACCGCCTCCACGTCGTCGGCACGCCCGTCCGGTTGTGCCGCGCCCGCCGCCCTCGCCGCGGCCTGCAGCTCCCGGTCCAGCCCGGCGTTCTCCAGCACCTCGGCGAGCAGCCGGCCGACCGCCTCGTACGACCGCGGCGGCACGGAGACGGCATGTTCCCCCTCGGCGCGCCGGTACAGCTTCGCCGGCCGCCCCGCCCCGGGACCGGTGCGCCCGGACAGCCGCCGGAAGGAGACGGTGAGCAGCCCGGCCTCGACCAGCTTGTCCAGGTGGAAGGCGGCCAGCGACCGGGAGATCCCGGCCGCTTCCGCCGCCGCGTCCCGGCCCACTTCCTCGGGAGCGGCGGCGACGTATCGGTAGAGGCGGCGGCGCACGGGGTCGCTCAGCACGGCCAGCATGTCGAAGGTGGCGTCTTCGTCAGTCACACGCCGACTCTATGACCCGGCAAGGCTTGTCACCGATGTCGAGGAAGCCGGAAAGTACGGGCTGCCGGCCGGTCCGGACGCAAGGCTCCCGCGCGGACCGTCGCGTGGTGCGGGTGTGTCTCTCCGGTACCCGTCGCAACCGACCACTCCCCACGCCGCACCGGCACCGCCATCATGGGAGCGCTCTCGTACTCGTCGCACGCGCAGATCTCCCGACGACCGGAAGGACCGCTCATGCGTACCGCTCCCCATCTCTCCCGGCGGGCACTGCTGACGGCCGCCGCCGCGAGCGTCACCGCGGGCGTCACCACCGCGGCGGCCACCCCCTCCCAGGCGTCCGGCGCCCACCGCCACCCGCCGTCCCCCGCCTTCGCCGGGTTCCGGACGGTGGGCCGGGTCAAGGAGGCGGCCGACGGCTGGGTGCGGTACAGCTGGCCCGGCATCGTCTTCGAAGGCCGGTTCCGCGGCAGGGACGTCGGGATCGTGCTCGACGACTCCGCCAACGACTACGACGTCCGGATCGACGGGACGACCGTGAGCACCCTGGTGACTCCCGGGCGCTCCACGTCCTGGGTCACGGGCCTCGCCGACACCGAGCACACCGTGCACCTCGTCAAGCGGACGGAGTGCCCGTGGGCCGTCGGCCGCTTCGGCGGGTTCGTCGCCGCCCGGGGAGGAAAGATCCTCGCCGCCCCCGCGGCGCGCGGCAGGCAGATCGAGTTCATCGGCGACTCCTACACCGCCGGGTACGGCAACGCCTCGGACACGCGTGACTGCTCGGCCAACGGCGGAGTCGACCGGAACAGCGACGCGGGCCTCGCCTTCGGCGCCCTCACCGCCCGGAAGCTCGGCGCCGACTACCAGCAGAACGCCTTCTCCGGCCGCGGCATGGTCCGCAACTACAACGGCGGCGACCCCGGCACCGATTACCGCACCTACTACGACCGGGCCCTGCTGAACGTCGCCGGCGACGTCTGGCACCGGCCACGCGGCTGGCGGCCGCAGGTCGTCGTCATCGGCCTCGGCATCAACGACTTCTCGACCCCGCTCCACCCGGGCGAGCCGTGGGCCACGCAGAGCGAGCTGATCGCCGCCTACACCAGTGCCTACCACGGCTTCCTCGACAAGCTGCGGGCCCGCTACGGCAGCCGTACGTTCCTGGTGGTCAGCGCCACCGCGGTGTCCGGCTCCGCCTTCGCCGACACCGCCCAGGGCATCGTCCGGGACCGCAACGCGCGCGGGGACGACCGGGTGGGCTACTGGTACTACGACGACCCCCGCCTGGACCGGCTCGGGTGCGACTGGCACCCCTCACTCCGGGACCACGAGATCATCTCCGGCCTGCTCGACCGGTACCTCGCCACCGTGCCGCTGGACTGGTGACAGGGGGGGGCCGGGCCGGCCGGGTCGGTACCGTCCGCCGCAGTGCGCGTCGGCCGGGGAGGTCCCGGTGCGGCAGCGCGCACAGCAGCAAGACACGGAACCGCGCGGCCGCGTCGTAGGGCCTGCCCTGCGGAAAACCACAGGGCAGGCCCTATGGAGAACGGCATGTGGTCCGATGGCAACCCCCATACCGCGGCTGAACCGTGATTCCTAGGTTGGGAGCCGTCGGGGAGACAACCCGCCCCCGCGACCGCCACCTTGGAGACCGACCATGCCTCATCTGACCCTGGCCTTGTCCACGCAGCCCGCGGACGGGATCGCGGGATGGGCCGCCGACCTCGTGGACAAGATGGGCGGCCCCGGCGCCGGTCTGGCCATCGCCCTGGAGAACCTCTTCCCGCCGCTGCCGAGTGAGGTGATCCTGCCCCTGACCGGTTTCGCCGCGGGCCAGGGCGTGCTCAGCCTCGGGGCGGCACTGTTCTGGACGACGTTCGGCTCGGTGGCCGGCGCGGTCGCCCTGTACTGGATCGGCATGCTCTTCGGCCGGGAACGGATGTTCGCGCTGTGGGCGAGGCTGCCGCTGGTGAAGACCTCGGACCTGGAGCGCACCGAGGCGTGGTTCGCCAGGCACGGCACCAAGGCGGTCCTCCTCGGCAGAATGGTGCCGATCTTCCGCAGCCTGATCTCGGTGCCCGCCGGCCTGGAACGGATGCGGATGCCCCTCTTCATCATGCTCACCACGCTCGGCAGCCTGATCTGGAACAGCGTCCTGATCCTGGCCGGTTACTGGCTCGGCGACCAGTGGGGCGTGGTGGAGACCTCCATCGGCATCCTGAGCAAGGTCGTTGTGGCCCTGGTGGCCGCCGCCCTCGCCACGTACCTGGCCGTACGGCTCAAGGGCCGCCGCAAGGCCCGGCACCGCCGCGTCTGACGCGCCCCGGCCCGCTCCGAGAGGACTCCGTCGTGTCCCTGCCGACAGACCTGGGCGATCTTGTCCCGGGCCGTCCGGCCGCACTAGGCTCGGGGCCCGTGCACCAGGACCTGAGAGGCGCCGCGTCCCGCGGCCTTGCGGGAGCCCTCGGCACCCCGGGTCCCAGTGCCGGGACGAGCGCCGTCCCGACACCGTCCCGGTGGCGCCGCGGCACGGGCATCCTGCTCGGCTGCCTGACCGCGCTGCCCGCTTCCCTGTACTTCCTCGTCGCCGGTGCCGCCCTCGGCCCCTTCCTGCTGTGGCCGCGCACCCGGGCGGACGCCCTCGGCCTCCTCATGACCGGTGCGCGCACCCTGACGGCGCTCGAACGCGGCCGCCGCACACTGTTCTTCGCGGACCGCTTCCCCGAGCACTACACGGCGTCCGACCAGAAGATCCTGCGCTACCTCGCCGTCCGCTGCTACACCGGACTGCTGTGCGCGGTCGTCATCGCGCTGCTCGGCTTCGGCACCGTACTCGCCGGACTGCTGGCCGACGGCGTCTGGCGGGGCAGCCTCGGCTGGGAGGAACTGCTGACGCAGGCGGGGCTGGGCGGCGTCCTGCTCTTCCTCGATCTCCAGGGACTGCGCTCACTGGCCGCCCTCGACGCCCGCTCCGCCGTCGAGTGCTTCGGCCCCTCCGAGCGGGAACTGCTCCAGCGGCGCATCGACGAACTCGCCGCCAGCCGGGCCGCGGTGGTGCGGGCGGTGGACGCCGAGCGACGGCGGATCGAACGCGATCTGCACGACGGCGTCCAGCAACGCCTGGTCGCGCTCGCCATGCTGCTGGGGCGGGCCCGGCGCAGCCGTGACCCCGAACGCACCGACGCGCTGCTGCTGCAGGCGCACGAGGAGTCCCAGGGCGTGCTCACCGAACTACGCGAAGTGGCCTGGCGGGCCTACCCCTCGGCGCTGGACAGCCTGGGCCTGCGGGAGGCGCTGGGCGGCGTGGCCGAACGGTGCGGCATCCCGCTGCGCATCCGGTACGAGGTCGACACACCCTTGTCCCGGCCGGTGGAGACGGCCGCGTACTTCGTGGTGTCCGAGGCCGTCACCAATGCTGCCAAGCACTCCTGTGCCACCGCCGTCGAGGTGCGGGCCGCGGTCCACGGCGAGCGGCTCGTCCTGCGGATCGAGGACGACGGCAAGGGCGGCGCGGACCCCGCCGGCAGCGGGCTGAGCGGACTGCGCGGCCGGGTCGACGCACTCGACGGTGTCCTGGACGTCGAAAGCCCCCTCGGGGGACCCACCATCGTCACCGCGGAGCTGCCATGCGCGTGATCCTGGCCGAGGACTCCGCCCTGCTGCGGGAGGGGCTGGTACGCCTGCTCGCCGACGAAGGCCACGAGGTCGTCGCGGCTCTGGGCGACGCGGTGACGTTGCCGGAGCAGGTCGACGAACTCCGGCCGGACATCGTCGTCGTCGACATCCGGATGCCCCCCACTCACACGGTCGAGGGACTGCGCGCCGCGGTGGAGATCCGCGAGCGCCGGCCGGAGACCGGCGTGCTGGTGCTGTCACAGCACATCGAACGCACCTACGCGGTCCAGCTGCTGGCGTCCAACGCCGAGCGGGTCGGCTACCTGCTGAAGGACCGAGTGGCCCAAGTGGAGGAGTTCCTGGACGCCCTGGAACGCGTGCACTCGGGCGGAGCCGTGATCGACCCCGAGGTCGTACGGCAGTTGCTCGTCCGCACCACGCACGCCGATCCGCTCGCCCGGCTCACGCCGCGCGAGCGCAGCGTGCTGGAGGCACTGGCACAGGGATACACCAACACGGCCATCGCGGAGAAGCTGCACATCTCCGTCAGCGCGGTGGAGAAGAACCTCAACGCCGTCTTCGACAAACTCGACCTGAGCCACACCACCGGCTACAACCGGCGCATCCTCGCGGTGCTGCGCTATCTCCAGTCATGAAGAGCCCCGGCCCAGTGCCTGTCGGCGTCAACCTGCCGCGTTCACCTGACTCGTCGGAGGGACTTCACGGCCGACGGCACATATCCCGGGCCGCCCGCGGCAATTCAGGACGGCATGCGAAATTCTCGGGTACGAGGCCGACGGCGCCTCGCGGTCGCGACCGCCGCTGTGGCCGCCCTCTGCGGGGCCGGCCTCATGCAGGGCGGTGGCGCGCACGCACAGAGCGAGCCGGCGGAGACACCGTGGGTGGTGTCGTTGGGCGACAGCTTCATCTCCGGCGAGGCGGGCCGCTGGTCGGGCAACAGCAATGACAGCGACAGCGGCTACTCCGGCACCGACCGGGCCTTCGACCCCGCCACCGGCGTGACGGACGAGCACCGGGTGTACGGCGCGTCCTACGACAACGGGTGCAACCGCTCCGACAGCGCCGAGGTCAACTCCGCGCCCGTTCCGGCCGGGGCCCGTCGGCTCAACCTCGCCTGCTCGGGGGCCACCTCGACCGCGATCCTGCTGCCGGGACACGGCGGCAGCCCCTTCAAGTCCGAGCCGTCCCAGGCCCAGCAACTCCAGAAAGCCGTCACCGGTCACCCGGTACGGGCGGTCGTCGTCTCCATCGGCGGCAACGACCTCGGCTTCGAGGACGTCATCGTCTCCTGCGCCAAGGCCTTCCTCAGTCCCTTCGGCGCGACGCCCTGCGCCCCCACCCAGGCACCGGAGGTCAAGGGCCGGCTGCCCACGATGCGCACCGCGGCCGTCAACGCGCTCGCCGACGTCACCACCGCCATGGACCGGGCGGGCCACCCGGCGGGCAGCTACCGCCTGATCCTGCAGTCCTACCCCTCACCACTGCCCGACGGCGCACGGGTGCGCTATCCCGGCGAGAAGTACGACCGCCTGACCGAGGGCGGCTGCCCTTTCTTCGACAAGGACCTCACCTGGGCCCACGACCAACTCGTCCCCGACATCAGCGCCACCCTCGCCTCCGCCGCCCGTGCGTCCGGCGCCGAATTTCTCGACCTGTCGCGCGCCTTCGACGGCCGGGAGGTCTGTTCCACCGCCACCGTCCAGGCCGGACCCGGCCAGCGGCCCTCGGGGCGCACCAGCGAATGGGTCCGCTTCGTGACCACCGGTGCCGGCCAGGGACAGCGCCAGGAGTCCCTGCACCCCAACCACTACGGCCAGCTCGCCCTCGGCGCGTGCCTCGGCCTCCAGCTCGACCGGGCCCCCGGCGACCACCGCTGTGTCAACACCCCCGGAGAAGGCCCGCGCGCGATGCGCCTGAGGCCCGCGTCCACGACATGAACAACGGCATCGGATGTGGTGACCTGCCGGCGTGAGGACGAGGAAGCCCGGCTCGCTACGGCACGGTCTCCAAGCGTGCGGTCGGCCCAGCCGGCGCGTGCCGGCGTCCCGGTGATGCGGACATCGTCATCACCCGGATTCACCGCCGACGTCGTGCGACAGCGCTTCGGCGATCTCGTGCACACGGTCCATGGTGATGCCCGCGCGCTGTTCGACAGCGAGCGGATGGTCCGTGGGTTCGAGCTCCACGAGGGGACGCTCGCCGACCGGGCGGGTGTGGACGCGGGTCTTCAGGTCGAGGGTGCTGGGGGAGTAGAGCGGCAGGTCGGTGGTGAGCCAGCCGAAGTACGGCTTCTCCGCCTCGCGTCCCGGCGTGTCCCACAGGTCGGCCGCGCGGGAGAAGTTCTCACGGCTGAGAGAGACCCAGACGCCCCATGAGAACACCTCGTCGCTGCCTGTGACCGGTATTTCGATCAAGCCCTTGACGAAGTAGTGCTGCGCCTTGACGACGCACTGATCGGCTGAGAGGAGGCAGTCAGGGGCATCGGCGAAACTCGCGTCCCAGACGTAGGGGGCGGCGACGGAATAGTTCATCGGCAGCTCGCCGTGATGCCTGCCGCAACAGGTACAGGTGAATCCAAGATCGTTGGCCATGGGTGGCAGCCTAGGTGGCTTTGCCGTCAGTGACCCGGGACCCGCTTTCAGAAGGCGTGCGGTCATGTACCGCGGGCCGTCGCGCGGAAGGCCGTTGGCGTGGTGCCCGTGCGTTGCCGGAAGAACGTGGTGAAGTCGCTGGCGTCGGTGAAGCCGAGACGCGTGGCGAGGGCGGTGATGGTCAGCGAGCCGTGGGCGAGTTCCCGTTTGGCCTCCAGCACCACGCGTTCGTCGATGTAGCGTTTGGCCGGCATACCGGTGGCGGTTTGCGTGGCCCGGGTGAGGGTGCGGCGGCTGTAGCCCAGTGCCGCCGCGTAGTCCTCCACCCGGCGGGTGACCGCGAAGTCACGCTCCACGGCCGCGTGGAAACGGCGGAACGTCTCGTTCACGGCCGGCCCGCCGGGCTCTGACCCGTACCCCCTGGCCAGGCGCACCAGCAGTACCGCCAGCAGATGCCGCAGCACCTGCACATGGGACTCCAGGGGCAGCTCGGCCATGGCCCGGTACTCGTACCGCAGATGCTCCAGCGCCCGGCGCAGCCCTTCCGCGTGCGGGGCGTCCGGCTGGAGGGGCGCCCGGGCCGTCGCCAGGCCGGCGACCGAGGCGGTGGCCGTCTCGGTGTCGGGGAATCCCGGGGGGAAGGCGATCACCAGCCCCTGGGCCCGGGGGAGGTCCGTGCCCCAGCGCTGCACCTGTCCGGGGCGGATCCACAGCCAGGCACCGCCGGACAGCTCGTAGCAGGTGAAGTCCACCGAGACCGTCAGACGGCTGCCCGGCCGCACGGTGACGATCTGGTGGAAGGCCGGGCGCAGCGACGCGTACGGATCGTTGCCGTGCCGGCGGGCGCGCTCGGCCAGTCCCGCCAGCTCGACCAGCTCCAGTCCCGGCGGGGACCCGGCCGTACGCCGCAAGGCGAGGTCCCGGATGACCGACCGCCGCGCAACCTGTCCGTTTTTCCCCATGGCGAGTCCCGAGTGTACCGCCGCACCCCGTCACCGCGCTCCTAGCGTGAAGACGTAAGGGCAGATCAGCGCGGTGCGCGCGGGAAGGGAGGCCGGTATGAGACTGGTCGTGGGGATGACCGGAGCCACCGGAGCGGTGTTCGGTGTCCGGTTCCTCCAGGTGCTGGCCCAGATGCCGGACGTGGAGACCCATCTGGTCCTCAGCCGGTGGGCGCGCACGACGATCGAGCTGGAGACGGGCCTGTCCGTGAACGAGGTCGGTGACCTGGCCGACGTCGTGCACCAGCCGCAGGACCAGGGCGCCGCCATTTCCTCCGGGTCGTTCCGTACCGACGGCATGGTGATCGTTCCGTGCTCGATGAAGACCCTGGCCGCGATCCGCGCCGGCTACGCCGACACCCTGGTCGCTCGCGCCGCCGACGTGATCCTCAAGGAGCGCCGCAAGCTCGTCCTCGTCCCCCGCGAGACACCGCTGAGCGAGATCCATCTGGAGAACATGCTCGCGCTCAGCCGGATGGGAGCGCAGCTGGTGCCGCCCATGCCCGCCTTCTACAACCACCCGCGGTCGGTGGACGACATCGTCGATCACGTCGTGACCCGCGTCCTCGACCAGTTCGACCTGCCCGCCCCCGCCGCCAAGAGGTGGGAGGGCATGCGCGCCGCCCGCCAGTCGCGGCCTGCTTCCTGACGCCCGCCCGGCCGCGGTCCGCTTCCCGACGTCCCACCCTCCCCCCTTCGAATCCCACGGAGCACCCATGGCATACGACGACCTGCGCGGTTTCCTCAGCACGCTGGAGAAGGAAGGCCAGCTGCTGCGCATCACCGAGGAAGTCCTCCCCGAACCCGACCTGGCCGCGGCGGCCAACGCCGCCGGCCGCATCGGCGAAGGCGCGCCCGCCCTGTGGTTCGACAACGTCAAGGGCTTCACCGACGCCCGTATCGCCCTGAACGTCCACGGCTCCTGGGCCAACCACGCCCTCGCCCTCGGTCTGCCCAAGCACACCCCGGTCAAGGAGCAGGTGGCGGAGTTCGCCCGGCGCTGGGACGCCTTCCCCGTCGCTCCCGAGCGGCGCGAGGACGCCCCGTGGCGGGAGAACACCCAGGAAGGCGACGACGTCGACCTGTTCTCGGTACTTCCCCTGTTCCGCCTCAACGACGGCGACGGCGGCTTCTACCTCGACAAGGCGGCCGTCGTCTCCCGCGACCCCGAGGACCCCGGCCACTTCGGCAAGCAGAACGTCGGGACCTACCGTCTCCAGGTCATCGGCAGGAACCGGCTCGCGATACAGCCCGTCCCCGTGCACGACATCGCCCTCCACCTGCGCACGGCGGAGGAGAAGGGCGAGGACCTCCCCATCGCCATCACCCTCGGCAACGACCCGGTGATGGCCATCGTGGCCGGGATGCCCATGGGATACGACCAGAGCGAGTACGAGATGGCCGGCGCCCTGCGCGGCGCGCCCGCCCCGATCGCCACCGCCCCCCTCACCGGCTTCGACGTGCCCTGGGGGTCCGAGGTCGTCATCGAAGGCGTCATCGAGAGCCGCAAGCGGCAGATCGAGGGCCCGTTCGGCGAGTTCACCGGGCACTACTCCGGTGGCCGCCGGATGCCCGTCGTCCGCATCGACCGCATCTCCCACCGCACGAACCCCGTCTTCGAGTCCCTCTACCTGGGCATGCCGTGGACCGAGTGCGACTACCTCGTGGGCCCCAACACCTGTGTCCCGCTGCTGAAGCAGCTGCGCGCCGAGTTCCCCGAGGTCCAGGCCGTCAACGCCATGTACACGCACGGGCTGCTGGCCGTGATCTCCACCAGGAAGCGGTACGGCGGATTCGCCAAGGCCGTGGCCATGCGCGCCATGACGACCCCGCACGGCCTCGGCTACATCACCACGGTCATCGTCGTCGACGAGGACGTGGACCCCTTCGACCTGCCGCAGGTCATGTGGGCGATGTCGTCGAAGGTCAACCCGGCCGACGACGTCGTGGTCCTGCCCAACCTCTCCGTGGTGGAACTCGCACCCGCCGCCCAGCCGGCGGGCCTGACCAGCAAGATGATCATCGACGCCACCACGCCCGTGCACCCCGACGCGCGCGGCAACTTCTCCACGCCCACCAAGGACCTCCCCGAGGCCAAGGACTGGGCGGCGAGGCTCCAGCGCCTGCTGTCCGAAGCCCGCGGCTGACACCCGTCCGAGCACCCACCCGGCTTGAAGCAAGGCTCGTACCAAGGAAGGCATCCCCATGACCGACTGCTGCCCCCGCTGCGCCCACGAGAGCGTCGGGACCCTGTACTCCTCGCCCGTCCCCGGTGTCTGGGACGTCGTACAGTGCGCGCGTTGCCTGTACACCTGGCGGACCAGCGAGCCGGACCGGCGCACCCGGCGCGCCGCCTATCCGCAGGCGTTCCGGCTGACCGTGGAGGACCTGGCGAACGCGGCCGAGGTGCCGGCCGTCCCGCCCCTGCGCACCGACGGCCTCCAGGAGCGGACCGGACAGGCGACCGGACAGACCTCCGGCCCGGCGGCGGCCGAGGCGGACCGGCCGCGGTAGACCGTGCGCGGGCCGTGACCGCGACGACCGGAGTGCCGGAGTCCGGCAGGGCAGCCGACTGTCATGAGTTTGTCACACGCGGCCGGAATGCCGGTCCCAGGTGGGCCGGTTGCCCGTACATGACCATCGGAGTAGCGCTCTCTCATCTGCACTCGATCGAGACCACCGTGCGGCTCGCCCGGGAAGCCTCCGAAGCCGGGCTGACGTCCGCCTGGTTCGGGCAGACCTTCTCCTACGATTCCCCGACGCTGGCCGCGGTCGTCGGCCGTGAGGTGCCCGGCCTCCGGGTCGGCACGTCGGCGATCCCGGTCTTCGGCCGCCATCCGCTGATCGTCGCGAGCCAGGCGCAGACCGCCCAGGCCGCCACCGGGGGCCGCTACCGCCTCGGGCTCGCGCTCGGCACCAAGCACCTCACCGAGACCGGTTTCGGCATCCCGTACGAGCGTCCCATCGCCCGGCTCCGCGAGTTCCTGACCGCTCTGCGACCGCTGCTGGAGACGGGCAGCGCCGACTTCCACGGCGAACTGCTGACCGCCACCACCCCGCTGCCGGCCACCGTGCCGGGCGCCGAACCGCCGGTACCCGTCCTGGTGGCCGCCATGGGACCGCAGGCCCTGCGTGTCTCCGGCGCCCTCGCGGACGGCATCCTGCCGCTGCTGGCCGGGCCGCGCGCGCTGGCCGAGCACATCGTCCCCGCCGTCACCGCGGCGGCCGAGGCGGCGGGCCGGCCGGCGCCGCGGATCGTGGCCTTCGTGCCCGGCGTGGTCACCTCCGATGCCGAAAAGGTGCGGCAGACGGCGGCCGAGACGCTCTCCTTCTACGAGAGGTTCCCTTCCTACCAGCGGGTCATCGAACTGTCCGGCGGCACCCGGGCCGCCGACATCGCCGCCATCGGCGACGAGGAGACCGTCGCCGCCGAAGTACGCCGCTACCGCGAGGCCGGAGCGACGGAGGTGGTGTTCATGGCGACCGAACTGGGCGGGGAGGCCGACCAGCGCCGGACGTTCGCGCTGCTGGGCGAACTGGCCGGCGGCTGAGCCCGGGCCACCGTCCGGGGCCTGCCCGGCGCCCTGTTGCCGCACGAGGAACCGTACGGGCCGCCGGGGCCGGTGACCGGCCCGGCCCCGGCGTGCCCGTGTGCCGGGGGACGGACGCGCCAACACCCGTCGCAGGAGGTGCCGTCACCTCCTCGACCGGTGTCCTTCCTCGACCGGTGTCACCGGGTCACAGTCCCCGGGGGCGCCTCGTCGAGGGCGAGTTCGGTGAGTGTGGGCAGTCCTTCCCAGTCGCCGTCGGTGGCCACCGACCAGGCGGCGACACGGGTGGCCAGGGCCAGACAGCCGGTGGTGTCCCGGCCGTTCAGGCGGGCGGCGAGATAGCCGGCGACGAAGGAGTCGCCCGCGCCGACCGGGTCGATCTCCGGCACGGGGTGCGCGGCGGTCCGCGTGGTGCCCTCGGCCGACACCGCGACCGCGCCGTCGGCGGCCAGGGTGACCACGACGGTGTGGGGGCCCGCGTCGCGCAGCGCACGCGCGAGTTCCGCGGCCGGCGGCGGGGGATCGCCGGGGCCGTGGCCCAGCAGCATCGCGGCCTCCTCCAGGGAGGCGAAGAGTATGCCGACGCGCGGCAGCAGGGCGCCGACGGCGGCTGCCGCCTTCCCGGTGGTCCACAGGCGGGAGCGGTGGTTGACGTCGAGGCAGACCGTGGTGCCGCTTGCGGCGGCGCGGTCGACGGCCGCGTGCACGGTGGCGGCGGCGCCGGCGGACAGGGCGAGGGTGATGCCGGTGACGTGCAGGATGCCGGCGGTCTCGACGAGGCCGTCGGGCAGGTCGGCGGGGCGCAGGCGGGAACCGGCCGAGGCATCGCGGTAGTAGTGCACGCGGCGCAGCACGGCGGTGCGCCGCTCCTTGATCAGCAGGCCGGTGGGGGCGCCCGGATCGATGACGGCGTGCACGTCGACGTCCTCGGCGCGCAGCCGGCCGGTGACCAGGGTGCCGAATTCGTCCGCGCCGACCCGCCCCACCCATGCGGCGCGGTGGCCGAGCCTGCGGACACCGACGGCGACGGTGGACTCGGAACCGGCCGTGGTCAGGGCGAGGGAGCGGGCGTGGCGCAGCGGGCCGATCCGGTCGGGCACCAGGGCGGCCATGGTCTCGCCGAGGGTGACCAGACGGGCCGGCCCGGTGGGCGGGGTTCCGGCCGGGGCGCTCATACGGCCGCGTCCTCGGTCGTGGCGCGGGTCGCGAGGCGGACGAACCGCTCGGCCCGGCCGCGCAGTTCGGTGAGCGGGCCGCCGTCGAGAGCGTCGCCGAGCAGCGGGGAGCCGACGCCGCAGGCGAGTGCCCCGGCCGCCAGGTACCGGGGCAGTGCGTCGAGGCCGATGCCGCCGGTGGGGACCAGGGGTATGTCCGGCAGGGGCGCGGTGAGGGCTCGTACCGCCCGGGGACCGAGCGCCTCGGCGGGGAAGAGTTTCACCGCGCTCGCCCCGCGCCGCCAGGCGGCGAACGCCTCGGTCGGCGTGAGGCAGCCGGGCAGCGAGCCCAGCCCGGCCGCTCGGGAGGCGTCGACGACGGCGGGCTCGTACACCGGGCCGACGGTGAAACGGGCACCGGCGGCGGCAGCCCGGGCCACGTCACCGGGGTCGGTGACCGTGCCCACTCCCAGCAGGGTGCCGGGCGGGAGTTCGCCGGCCCGGTACCCGGTCAGCTCGCGCAGTGCCTCCAGCGCGCCGGGCGTGGGCAGGGTGATCTCCACACAGCGCACTCCTGCCTCCAGCAGGGTCAGCACGACGGGCACCAGGGGTGCCGGACGGCGGGCGCGCAGGATCGCGATCAGGCCCTGGCGGGCCAGGGAGTGGAGCAGGGCCGCGTCGGCGGGGCTCGGCTCGGGACGGTTCTTCCCGCGGGGCGCGTCCACGGCGGGCGGGTCCCAGCCGGGGGCGGGGGAGGGGGCCGGATCGGTCATGGTGCCTTCCCTGGGTCACGGTCACGGTTTCGGAGAGAGGGGCGGGCAGACGGGGTCAGGGGATGTTGGTCTCGGGCAGGACGGCGAGCGCGCCTCCGTCGACGGGCACGGCCACTCCGTTGACGTACGAGGAACGCGGCCCGGCCAGGAAGGCCGCGACCTCGGCGATCTCCTCCGGCACGCACAGCCGGCCGAGCGGATAGGCGGCGAGGACGCGCCGGCGTTCGGCCGGGTCCCGCCAGCGGTGCGCGTTGCGGTCGACGGCGACGAATCCGGGTTCCAGCACGTTGCAGCGCACGCCCGCCGGGCCCCACTCGGTCGCCGCCGCGCGCGCCAGCGCGGTCAGGCCCGCCTTGGCCACCGCGTACGGGGCCATGCCGGGGGCGGCTCCGTGGGCGTGCACGGAGCCGATGAGGACGATGGACGCCGGACCGGCGCACCGGCGCACCAGTTCCGCGCCCCACTGCCAGGCCGACACCAGACCCAGGTCCAGGACCTCACGCCACTGCTGCGGGGCGAGTTCGGACAGCGGGGCACGGGCCTCGGCCAGCAGGGCGTGGACGAGCACGGCAGGGCGGGCGGCGCAGGTGTCGTAGGCGCGGGCGAGCAGCGACGGGTCGGTGGCATCGCCCACCACGGCTGCCACGCCCGGCAGGTCGCGTACCGCCGTATCCCGGTCGACGGCGACGACCTGGGCTCCGCAGGCGGCCAGGCGCACGGCACAGGCACTGCCGATCCCGCCCGCCGCACCGAGCACGACAGCGGAGACCCCGGCGAGCTCCGCGGACGAGGCGCGGGGGTGGGGCGGCGTCCCGCCGGGGCCGGGAGCACCGGGTGCGTTCCCGTCACCGGGGGTGTCCGGTGGACGGTGGGCGGTCTCGGCCGGGGGGCGGGTGGTCACGGCGTCACACCCCCGTCGGCCGACAGATCCCGTGGAGCGGGGAGGGGGGCCAGGCCGAGACCGGGGCCGGACGGCAGCACGTACGCGCCGTCCACGAGGAGGTGCGGGGGCGTGCCCCAGCCCGCGGGGCCGTTCCGCTCGCCGAACATCACCTCCAGGGGCAGAGCGCTCCCGGCGAGCAGCGTGAGATGGGCGGCGGCGGCCGTGGCGACGGGGCCACTGGGGTTGTGGAAGGAGACGTCCGCTCCGTACCGCTGCGCGAGGCGGGCCAGCCGCAGGGCGGGCAGGGGCCCGCCGGCGTGCTTGACGTCGGGCAGGAGGACATCGAGGACCCCGCCGCGCAGCGCCGGCAGCACCTGCTGTTCCCGCCCGGTGAACTCGCCGCCCGCCAGGGGGACACCGAGTGCGTCCCGCAGGCGCCGCAGTCCGGTGACGTCGTCCAGCGGGGCCGCGTCCTCCAGCCAGCCCGGTCGCAGCGCCGCGAACTCCTCGGACCGGCTGAGCATGTCGGCGACCGTCACCAGATGGTGGGCGTCGAGCAGGACATCCACCTCGGTGCCTACGGCGTCGCGGACGGCACGCGCGATCTCCAGTCCCGCGCCGAGCCGGTCACCCGCCGGCAGGCCGTCGAACGGCGCACACTTGACGGCGCGGAAGCCCGCGGCGACCGCACGGGCGGCGAGCCGTGCCGCGGCTTGCGGGGTGCGGGTGGTCATGGCCCGGTTGATGTTGGCGTACAGGGCCACCCGGGGTGCTCCGGCCGGCGGGGCGGCGCATGCGGGTGACGGGGGCGGGGCGGCCCGGTCCGGTGGTCCTGCCGGGGCCGGCGGGGGTGCGGCCGCCCGCCGGATCCAGTGGCCCAGCGGCAGGGCCGCCCGGCGTGCGGCGGCGTCCGCGACCGCGGTGGCCAGGCCGCCCAGTACGGTGCGCCGGGCGAGGCGGGCCGTGGCACCGGCCGGTGCGTCGGCCCAGCGCTGCCCGTGCGTGTCCAGCCATGTGACGGCCCGCCCCCAGGTCGTGCCGGTGATCCCGGTGGCGAGCTCGGACAGCGGGGCGGCCGGATCTCCGCCCGGCAGGTCGGACAGTTCGCCCCAGCCGGTGGTGCCGTCGCTGCCCCGCACTTCGGCCAGCAGCCAGGTGGTGCGCCGGGTGACGGCAACGGTGTGCAGCCGGACCGCGGTGACGCGCTCGCTGCCGGTGGCGCGCTCACTCCACGTGCCGCGCCCGGCCGGGGAAGGCCGTGCGGCAGGGGCCGGCGGCACCGCGGATGACGCCGCCTCGGTCACGGCGGCCGGTGTCACGGTCGGTTCTGAGGTCACGAGCGGTCCCTTCGTGTGGGAGCGGTCCCTTCGTGTGGGAGCGGTGCCTTCGTGTGGGAGCGGTGGTGCCCTGCCACGGCCGGGCACCCAGCGCACCCCGCAGGGCGCGTGGGACGCACCGTCGCCGCGGCCGAGGGCACCGGAACGACGGGCCCCGGCGCATCGGCGGCTCGGGCGGCGGTCAGCCGAAGTCCTCGAAGGACAGCGGGTCGTCGTAGTAGGCGCGCAGCAGCAGCGCGGCCGAGGCGGCGGCCAGGCTGTGCGGGCCGAGGGCGGTCGGCTGCACGTGCGCGGGGTCCCAGGAGGGGCCCAGGCGGGCCGCGGCGGCCCGTCGTACCTCCGACAGGTGAGCGGCGACGGCCAGTACACCGCCGGACAGCACCACCAGGTCGGGGTCGAGCAGGTCCACGAGGTGGGCGACGGCGCCGCCGATGTGCCGGGCGCGGGCGCGCAGCAGGCCGTCGGCGCCCTCGTCGCCCGCTTCGGCCAGCGCGGCCAGGCGTGCCAGCCCGTCACCGGTGCCTTCCGTGCCGCCGGGCAGCAGCCCCTGGCGGGCGGCCGAGGCGAGGACCGCGCGGTCGGTCGCCACCGCCTGCAGCACACCGCGCCGTCCGCAGGCGCAGGCGGCACGGAGGTCGTCCGGGGCCGAGGAGTCCAGGGGCGTCGTGACCGGAAGATGCGCCACGTTCCCGGCGGCGGACCGGGCGCCCACATGGACCCGCCGGCCGATGGCGACGGCGGCGTCGATGACGTTGCCGGTGAACAGGTGTACCGAGCAGCCGGCGGTACGGGCGCTGCCGAACCAGACCTCGGCGGTGGCGTGGGCGCGCGCGCCGGAGTCGACGCGTACGGGCAGTCCGGTGGCCTGGGTGAGGAGCGTCCCCAGGGGAACGTTCCGCCATCCGAGCGCCTCGTTGTCGATGACCGTGCCGCGCTCCGGATCGACCCAGCCTCCGGCAGCCGCGCCGATGCCCAGCACCGGTGTGCCGCCCGCCTCGGCCAGCAGCCGGCGCACCAGGCCGGCGGCGCCCGGGAGCAGGTCGGCGGGGGCGGCGGGACCCCGTTCATGCGTGGACCATGCCTGTACGGTGCCGCGCAGGTCGACCAGTCCGGCACTGGTGCGCTGACGGCCGATGTGCAGGCCGATGGTGAGCCGGGCGGCGGGGTCGAGATCGAGCGGCACCCGGGGACGTCCGCCGCCGCCGCTCCGGGCGGGCAGCTCGCGCAGGACGCCCGCGGCGACGACAGGGCCCACGATCCGGCTGATGGTGCCCTGTGCCAGGCCGAGCCGCGCGGCGAGGTCGGCGCGCGGGATCGGCCCTTCGTCCAGTACGGCCCTCAGCGCCGCGGCGGTGTTGGCCCGCCGCAGGTCCCGGGGAGCGCCGGAGCGCGGGTGCTCGGTCACGTGGTGCGTCCTCACTGTCTCTTCGGGTGCCGTACGCGGGTGTGCGGCTCAGGTTTTCACGGGCCGCTGCGCGTGGATCTCCTCCAGCTCGCGACCGCTGGTGGCGAGGAACGGGGAGAGCGCCACGATGAGGGCGCAGACCAGGTAGGAGCAGGCGTACAGGACGATGGTGCGCAGCCCGAACCGGTCGAGGAGGGTGGGCACCAGAACGACGTTCAGCGCGATCATCAGACGCGTGACGGCCTGGGCGATGCCCGAACCGAGGCCGCGCACCTGCGTGGGGAACGCCTCCGAACTCCACACCCAGGCGAGCACGCCGGGCCCGAACCAGGTGAGGAAGGAGTAGGCGACGTAGGCGATCAGCAGGACCACGGAGCTCCGGCCGCCGAACAGGCCGAGGACGACACCGGCGGCGAACACGCCGAGGCAGGCCCGGATGCCGAGGGCGCGGCGGTTGATCCGGTCGATGACCGTGGCGCCGAGCGCGACGGCGACGAAGCCGACGGCGAACCCGGCGAGGGAGAAGTACAGGGAGTTCCCGGTGCCGATGCCGGTGGACTCGATGACGAGGGGACCGGCGACGGTGGCGACCGCGCCGCCGAAGGACTGGAGGGCGAAGAAGCACGTGACAGCGGCGAGCCGGATGGCGGCGCGCCTGGTGAACAGGTCACGGTAGCTGCGTGTGCCGTGCGCGACCGCGGTGCCGGGCTCCTCGACACCGAGGGCCTCGAACACTGCCTTAGCGTCCTCGTGGCGGCCCTGGGCCTTGAGCCAGCGCGGCGACTCGGGCAGGAACTGACGGGCGATCAGTACGCCGAGGGCGGGCACGGCTGCCAGGCCGAACAGCCAGCGCCAGGTGTCCTGTCCGGTCAGGGGGCGCAGGGCCAGGGCGATGACGACGCTGGTCATGGCACCACCGAGCCACATCAGGTTGGGCAGGCTGCCGGCCACCCTGCCGCGCCGGGCCTTCGGGGCGATCTCGGCGAGGAAGGCGTGCGAGGTGGGTATGTCCATGCCGACCGCGACGCCGATGAGGAAGCGGGCGATCATCAGCTGCCAGACCTCGGTGACGAACGCGGAGGCCACCGAGGCCACCACGAAGAAGACCAGGTTGACGACGAAGATGACCTTCCGGCCGAAGCGGTCGGACAGATCACCGAAGACGACCAGGCCGACCGCGGTGCCGATGAAGGCGATCGCCCCGAGCCAGCCCACTTCGAAGGAGGTCAGTGCGAAGGCCGGCTTGAGGAACAGCAGCGCGGCGCCCATGACGAGAAGGTCGTATCCGTCGATGAACTCGCCGAAGGCGACGAGCCGGGGCGTCCAGACACGGGTGAACGCGGCTCTGACACCCGGCTGGGCCGACGGCGGCGCGGGCGCGGCGTCGTGCTCCTGGCTGGTGCTGGTCATGAGATGACCTCGTCCTTCCGGGGAAGAGCGGGCAACGGCCCACGAGATGGGGACGGGAGGGAGCCACCGGCCGCCTGGCAGAAGCGCGGTTTCGGCGGTCCGTACGGTCTCAGTGGTCGTGGAAGCCGATGCCCGGCGGCGTGCCGATCGCGTTGCCGAAGAAGTCCCGGCCGCCGTTGTCGGTGACCGGGGTGCCCGCACCGCGAGCGGGGGAGCCCGCACCCAACCGGTAGTCGGCGGGGTCGTCGGTGCCGGGCCCGGGGGCCGTGAGCAACGGCGCGGTGCTCAGCGTCGCGGTGGCCCGGGCGGGAGCCGGGACGCCGTACAACAGGTTGTGGTCGACGACGAAGGAGGAGTCGTCCAGGACCCAGTCCACGGTTCCGGCCGTGCCACCGGTCCTGACGATGTTGTTGCGGAATCCCACGTCCAGTGCGCCGTCCTTGGTGGCGCTCTCCAGGACGACGTGGTGCGCGGTGCCCGCGGGAACCTCCGGCAGCTGGATCGTGTTGTTGTGGATCCGGCCGCCCCGCAGACCGCCGCCGCACACCTGGAAGGTACGGGCGCGGTCGTCGACCGACAGGTTGTAGCGGATCGTGAAGTCCTTCACGTTGCCGGGGACGTCCGCGCCGTAGGGGCACAGCAGGAAGAACCCGCCGTCGTTGTGGGAGGAGACGTTGTACTGGAACGTCACGTGGTTCGTGGAGTGGTCGACGTCGTAACCCTGCCCGTCCCGGGTGGTGTTGCCGCCTGAGGAACGGTTGTACTGGAAGGTGACGTAGTCGCTGTTGGCCGTCCACATGCCCGCGTTGACCGACCCGGCGCGCATGTTGAAGCCGTCCAGGGTGTTGTGCTGGACCAGGACGTCACTGCTGCTCTTGACGACCAGCCCGTCTCCGCCCACGTCGGACAGGGTGTTGTTCTCGATGAGCAGCCCGGTGTGCGGGTGCCAGGCGGCGGTGCAGTAGTTGTTCCAGAAGGTGGCGAGGTCGGGGCGGCGGCACCAGTTGGACCACAAGTAGATCCCGGCCCGGTCGACGGAGCGCACGGTGTTGTCCCGGATGGTCAGCCCGTGGAAGGCCGACGGCGTCGTGCTGCCGAGGGCTTCTACGACGATGCCGCCGGAGGCCCCCGCGTACTTGCCGTTGCCCGCCGCGCCGCCGGTGGCGGAGGGCAGCACACCGCGCACGTCGTGGATGTCGAGCCGCTCCAGTGTGACGCCGTTCAGGTCACCCGAGTCCACGGCCTGAAGCCACACGCCGCGCCGGGCGGTGGTGTTGTCGCCCGGGGCACTCAGTTCCAGGTCGGTGACGTGGACGTACGAAGCGTTCTTCAGCCATACGGCGGCGAGGTTGCCGTGTGCGTCGATCCGGGGCCTGGCGTCGCCGGCGCCGTACGCGCCGACGGTGATCGGTGCGCCGGCGGTCCCGGAGGTGTGCAGATACAGCTGCCCCGTGCAGGTGGTTCCCCGCCGGAACAGCACGCGGTCGCCGGGGCCGAGGACGCGGGCGTTGACGGCGGGCAGGGAATTGAGGGGCGAGGCGCTGGTGCCGGTACCGGCCGAAGCGCGCGAACAGTCGACGTAGTAGGTGCCGGGCATGGCGTCCTCGGCGGTCGCCACCGCGGCCGGCGTGAGGAGCCCCGCGATTACACAGGGTGCGAGTACGGAGGTGATGCGGCGTATCGGGAGGATGAACACCTGCGCTCCTTACTTTCGTTCCGCAAGAAACTAATGGAGCCGGGCGGGGAGTCAAGGGTGTGCGGGCCCGAGTCCACAGAGCCGTCATGCCGCTGAAACAGTCCGGCAGAGAACGCGCTCGGGCGTTGGCGCTGCGCCGGGCCACCCTGCGTGCCGCGTTCGAGACCGCGGTCACATTCGACCGTCCCGGACGCTGACCCAGCGCGCGAACCCACGCACGCGTCGTGAGCGAGCCGGTGAAGGACCCCACATGACGCACGTCACCTACGACCCGACGCCGTAGCACCTTCTGCCGGATTCACCCCATCCCGTACCCCCTGTGACCTGCGGATTGAGACGCACGCCACATACTTCGCGTCCCTCATGAATCTGGCCACCACTAGTAAAGGGGGTCATTGCGGGCCCCCGGCGGGCCTGCTTATCTGGATGACGTCGCCAGGCGCCACGAGCCCGAAGCGGGCCGCGGCGCCCACGCATGCCGGCCACACCACGTGGCCCACCACATGCGGGCGATCCCCTGCCCCCGACGCAAGAGGTACTTCGTGACCGTCTCCATCATCCGCCGCATCGCCTCCCCGAAGAAGGCCCTCACCACCGCCGCCGTGGCCGCCGCCACCGCCGGGATGGCGCTCACCGCCGCTCCGGCTCACGCCGCCCCGGCCTCGGCCTCCTCCGCCCAGGCGATCGCGCACAAGATGATCCCGGACGCCGCGCAGTTCAACGCCTTCAGCAAGATCGTCTCCCACGAGAGCGGCTGGAACCCCCACGCCACCAACAGCTCCTCCGGCGCCTACGGCCTCGTCCAGGCCCTCCCGGCCTCCAAGATGGCCTCCGCCGGCGCCGACTGGAAGACCAACCCGGCCACCCAGATCAAGTGGGGCCTCAACTACATGAACTCCCGCTACGGCAGCCCCGTCAAGGCCTGGGACTTCTGGCAGGCCAACGGCTGGTACTAAGCCCGGCCGACAGCACCCCATAACGCTTCCGCGCCCCCGCCCACCCGGCGGGGGCGCACGCGTATATGCACGGAAACGCACCCACCACCCGCCAGGGGCCGCTGCACGCTGAAGTAGTCGTCCTGGCGGACGCGCGTTCCATCTTCCAGCGGACCAGGATGTTGTACGCCTTGCAGCTGTGCGTCTTCATCGTGGTGCAGAAGGCGTTGTCGGTGTTCGACTTCTTGCTGCGGTCCAGGTGGTACTTGTAGCCCTTGTACGTGTTGCCGATCAGGCCGTAACCGTAGTCGTGGGTGTCGCACGCGGCCCGGAAGTTGAAGCCGCCCGGGCGTGCGGCAGAAATCTCCCATGCCAGGAGCGGCACCGCGCCCCGCTTGGCCCACCGGCCGGACCGGACACCCGGCCGTCGGCGAGGGGTGCTCGGCGCACGCGTCACCGGATCTGCTTAGCTGGCGCAATGAGCAACTCAACTTCCCCGTCGAGGCCGGCCGTTGACCCGGGTGAGCTGTTCGAGGACCCCTATGGCGTCTACGGCCGGCTGCGAGAGGAGGGGTCGGTCCACCGGATCGCCGGCACGGACGGGCTTCCCGCGTGGCTGGTCACACGGTACGACGACGTCCGCCAGGCGCTCGCCGATCCCCGGCTGTCGCTGGACAAGCGCAACGCGACGGCGGGCGGCTACCGGGGCATGGCCCTGCCACCCGCGCTGGACGCCAACCTCCTCAACATGGACCCGCCGGACCACACACGCATCCGGCGCATGGTGTCCAAGGCCTTCACTCCCCGGCGCGTCGAAGCGCTCAGGGAGCCGATCCGGCGCACCGCGGACCGACTGCTCGACTCCCTGTCGGGGCAGGACGAGGTCGACCTGATCCCCTCCTACGCCGCTCCGCTGCCGATCATCGTGATCTGCGACCTCCTCGGCGTGCCCCAGACCCGGCGCGCCGATTTCCGCGCCTGGACGGACGCCCTGGTCGTGCCCGACCCGACGCGGCCGGAACGGGCCAGGGAAGCGGTCGGCGACCTGCTGTCCTTCTTCACCCGACTGATCGCCGACAAGCGCGCCCATCCGGCCGACGACCTGCTGTCCGCCCTGATCGCCGTACGCGACCAGGAGGACCGGCTCAGCGAGGACGAGCTGATGTCACTGGCCTTCCTCATCCTGGTCGCGGGGTACGAGAACACGGTGCACCTGATCGGCAACGCGGTCGCGGCACTGCTCGCCCACCCGGAACAGCTGGCCGCGCTCCGGGCCGATGCCGCTCTGCTGGACCGGGCGATCGACGAACTGGCCCGCTACGACGGGCCGGTACCCCTGGCGATCCGCCGCTTCCCCACCGAGGACATCGTCATCGGCGGCGTCACCGTCCCAGCCGGTGAGACGGTCCTGCTGTCGCTCGCCGCGGCGCACCGCGACCCGCGCCGCTTCCCCGACCCCGACCGGCTCGACATCGGACGTGACGCCGGCGGACACCTGGCACTGGGACACGGCATCCACTACTGTCTCGGCGCCCCGCTCGCCAGGATGGAGACGGGCATCGCACTCACCGCCCTCTTCGAGCGCTTCCCCGGCCTGTCGCTCGCCGTCCCCCCGCACGACCTGCGCCGACGACCGTCCATGCGCTCCCGTGGCCTGCTCGCGCTCCCCGTACGCCCAGCGGGCCGGCCGGGGCGGTCCGACGCCCTCACTCCGGCCGGATGACCGACGCCGGGACGGCGAGGGAGAGCCGGCCCGTCACCATGTGCGACGGGCCACGGGCTGCCGGGGCCCGTCGGTGGTGACCGGCTCAGAAGCCGGTGAGGATGATCTTGCCGATCGTGGTGCCGGACTCCATGACGCGGTGCGCCTCGCGGAGATTCACCGCGTTGATCCTGCCGAAGTCCTTCACGGCGGTGCTGGTGACGATGCCCGCGTCGACCAGGCGGGCGAGCTGGGTCAGGATGTGCCGCTGCCGCTGCCGCTGCCGCTGCCGCTGCCGCTGCCGCTGCCGCTGCCGCTGCCGCTGCCGGTCCTGGCCGGCCGTCCGGAACATGGAGCGGGTGAACAGGAACTCCCCGTGGAAGGAGATGCTCTTGGCCTTCAGCACGCCGATGGGCAGGGAGTCGAAGTCGTCGATGGCGACGATCCGGCCGAAGGGGCGCAGGGCCTGGGCGTAGGCGTCGAGGTTGCCGACGGCGTGGACGGTGCTGAACACGTGCGTCAGGCCCCGGACAGCGGCCTGTCCGACAGCCTCGAACGGGCCTGTAAGGCCACCGGTTTCCGCCCCGGGTCGCGGTACGCACCGAACAGGCCCCATCGCCCATCGGGTACGCGGCGGCCGGGCTCGGTCCCACACTGGTGCCCGCGAACACCATCCCGTCGCATTTCCCCGGCGCCTTCCTGCGCCCCGACCCGCCCCTGCGCCGACAACTGACCGGATACACCCGCACCAGCCCGGACCCGGTCACCGCATCCTTCCTGGAAACCCTCGGGCAACACGCCCCGCTGATGCCGGCACACGTCACCAGACGCCTGCGCACCGCCGAGCGTTCCTCCCACCACCCGCCGACGGACCCGGAGGTGAGCCGCCGGACGGGGCAGGGCGGACGACGCCCCGCCCCGGGAACGTCCCGGCCGGATCGGGCGGGGCGACACCGGTCGTCCGGCGATGTCTGCGGCAGCGGTGAATGGGCCGCGCCGCGCGCTGGGAGCCACTTGCGGACTTGCCGCGACCTCTCAGGAAACCGGCGGCCAGAGTCCGGATGGCTTCGGCCGCGAGGACAGGCCCGAGGCCGAAACCCCGCCATCCGCGTCTCCTTCTACGGACCATGTCCTGCGTGTCCTGGTGGAGACCACCGGCACACCCGTCCAGCAGGCACAGGGCGCCGGCCGCCGCATGATCGAGGACGTGGCGGCGCCGGCCCCCGTCCTGCTGCACGGCGTCGACGACACCGCTTGGCCGGTGCTCGAAACCGCAGTCCCCCCGGGCGTGGACACCCGAGTAGGTTCGGAGGGCACGCTGTACCTCCCGGACGGATGACCCGCGCGGGAACCGCGCCACTGTCCGGACCGCCCGCCGGGAGGCACGTTCCCGGAGCTGACCGGCACCGTCCGGCAGGTTCCCATCCCGCCGACGAGTCGTTCGCGTAGTTGCTCGTACGCGCGGGCATTTTCGGCTTGACGAATTATGTGAGCACGGGTTCGCTGTGGTGTTCTCCTCGGGAGGCCCTGACGGAATCGACGCGTGGCGGCGGCATCGGACTGGAGCGGGACGGTACCTGGACCGAGCGCGTCAGCGTCCCGGTCGACGCGGTCCGCGAGGTCCCCCGGGAAGCCGACGCAGCGCTCGCCGCCACCTGTTACTCACCGATGACCACCGCGTGGGCCGCCGTGGAGCCGGTGGGCCGGATCAGCGGGGGGAGCGGGTACTGGTCACCGGCGCGGCCGGCGCGGTCGGTTCGCTCTGCGTCCAGTGCGCAGGGCGAGTGTGTACGACGCGTGCAGACGCGTGCAGTCGGTCGGCGCGGGCTGCGCCGAGCTCGGCGCGGGCTGCGCCGAGCGGAACTCGGTCACGCAGCCGGGCACACACTGGCGTACACCCCGGTTACCGCCCGCCGCCTCTCCGGTCCTCTGCCACGGGGGGAGGCGCACGGCCACGGCGTCTTTGGCCACGGAGATCCAGCACCGGCTGCCCTCTTCGCCACCGGCGGCGCCGGCGAACCGGACCCGCTCCGTTGTCGACAGTCGATGCTTCGGCACTCACCGAACGACCCGTGCGGCACCGGGACTGTGTCCACCGAGACGTCGCCGTTCCGCTACTCGGTGATACCGTATAGCAGTACTCGTTATCACGGAGTACCGGAAGGGCTGAGGAGCACCCGCGTTGGACGACCTGACGGAGATGTTGAAGGGCACGCTCGAAGGGTGCGTGCTCGAAATCATCGGCAGCGAGGAAACCTACGGGTACGCCATCACTCGCCGGCTGAACGAGCTCGGCTTCGCCGACGTCATCGAGGGGACGGTGTACACGATCTTGCTGCGGCTGGAGAGGAACGGGCTCGTCCAAGTGACGAAACGTCCGTCCGAGGTCGGTCCGCCGCGCAAGTTCTACGCGCTCAATGACGCCGGGCGTGAAGAACTCGCCAAGTTCTGGGCGAAATGGCAGTACCTCTCGTCACGCATCGACAGGCTCAGGGAGGGCGGAAGATGAACTTCTGGGAGAAGGTCACAGGCAGCGATCTCACCAGGGACTGGAAGGCGTTCGGAGCCCGGGTCGAGGCTCTGCCGGACGACTACCAGGAGGCGTGGAACCAGATCATCGCCCACCTCTTCCCCTACGGGGACTTCACCGGCCGCAACCTGACACCGATCCTCGACTCCGCCCTGGGGCTGCTCGAAGTGTCGGCAGCGGACGGGCAGAGCGTCCACGAGGTGCTCGGTGACGACATCCAGGGCTTCTGCACGGCGCTGGCCGGCGCAGCCGGGGCCCGGGCTCAACGCGACCGCTGGCGCGAGCAGTTGAACAGGACCGTCGCAAGGAAATTGAGCCGGTTGGGAGGCTGACGTGAGCATCCAGGACATCATCGAAGGCAAGAAACAGTGGCGGGCGCACGTCGCCCGGATCAAGGCACTCCCGCCGGACTACCAGATCGTCTACAAGGAGATGCAGAAGTACCTGTTCAAGGTCGGACCGGTCAGCCTGTCCGACGGGTCTCTCCTCCCCGGCATCGTGGACTTCTTCGAGGAGGGCGTCGCCGCGGGCAAGGGAGTTCTGGAACTCATCGGCACCGACGTCGCCGCGTTCTGCGACGGCTTGATCAAGGACACTCCCACCTACGCGGATGTCTACCAGGCATCCATCAGCGGAGAACCCGGCGCGGCCGGGAAGTGACAGCCGCCGGACCGGTTCGCGACACTTCCGTGTTCCATCAGGCGGATAACCCTCGGTGTCCGGGCAGTTCGCGCAGCGGGTCTCGCCGGGGCCGCAGGTCACCGACTCCTACGGAGACCGAAGACCCGCCTGCGGCAGCCTACTTCGGCTTCGTCACCGAGCCGGCCGGCGATGGGCTCGATGAGGTCGTCCGGGGTGTGCAGTCGGGCGCTCAGTCGTCCGGCTCGAAGATGTACGGCCGGGTGGAGGTGACCACCTCGAAGCCGCGCTTGCGCAGGATGGGTGCGGAGGTGGGCAGCGCATCGGTGACCAGCAACCCGCGGCCGCGCTCCCTGGCCTGCCGCAGCCGGGAGCCGACCACTGCGGTGAAGAAACCCTGCCGACGGTGGGTCGTCTTGGTCCGGGCGCCCGCCAGCTCGGCGAACGGGCTGCCGGCCTGGAAGTGAACCCGTCCGCAGGAGACCGGCTCACTCTGGTCGTACGCGATGTGCACGCTCATCGCGTCAGGCTGCTCTTCGAGCAGCCGGGCCAGCTGCCGACGCTCATCGTCCGCGTTACGCCGACCGATCTGGCGGGAGATCTCGGCGTAGTCGTCGAGCCCGGCGCCATCGGTCACCCGCCGCACCTCATAGCCCGAGGTGTCGAAGAGGTCCGATGACGCCTCGGCGACCGGGAGCATCAGCACCTGCTCCTCCTCGTCGGGCTCGAAGCCCGCCGCTTCGAGCGCGGCAGCCAGGCCCTGCTGTCTGTCGTGGCCGTAGACCTTCCACTCCAGGGTGTAGCCACCGGACCGTGCTAGCTCCCGCTCACCGCGGACCAGTTCCACGACCTCGCCGTCCGCCGGATCGGCGAAGACGATCCGGCACTCCGAGCCGTCCACCGAGTATTCGCGCACCAGGCCGGCGTGGCCGGCGGCGACACCACTCGCGCGCCGTAGCGCGTCGAGTTCCGCCAGAGCCTCGGTCTTGTCTGCTTCGTTCATATCGGTTCTTCCTCGTCAGACGCCGGCGAAGGCCGGGGTCAGGGTTTCGCCCGAGGCAGTGTCCATGAAGTCGTTGCCGACGTGCGTGTAGATGGCCGTGGAGCATGGCCCGTAATCTGCTCGAACGCCCGCAGTCCCGGCCAGACGCTCCCGGCGGCTTCATCACCCGGAACGGGCCCCGCCCTCAACGTCCCCACATCTCCTGACCAGCCCGAAGTAAGTCAGATAATGCGGTGCGATTCGCCGGATGACAGGAGACGCTGGTGCGGTGAATCAGGTTCGGGAGATCGTGAGGCTGGTCGACGGTGTGCTGGGCCGGGACGTCATCGGCACCTACCTCCACGGCTCCTCCGTACTCGGTGGTCTCAGGCCGGCCAGCGACGTGGACGTGCTGGTCGTCTCCCGGCGGCGAATGGACGAGCGGGATCGACGGACACTCCTCGGTGGACTGCTCCGGATCTCCGGTTCCCGAAACAGGGCCCGCCCGGTCGAACTCACCGTGGTCGTTCAGACCGAGGTCCGGCCGTGGCGGTACCCGCCGACCGGTGATTTCCTCTACGGCGAGTGGCTGCGTGCGGAGTACGAGGCCGGGGAGATCCCCCGGCCCGAGCCGATGCCCGATCTGGCCCTGCTGATCACCATGGCGCTGGCCGGCGACTCCCCCCTCACCGGCCCACGCCCGGCGCAGATCCTCGACCCGGTTCCGCGGGCCGACCTGCTCCGGGCGAGCGTGGCGGGCATCCCCGGCCTGCTCGACGACCTGGACAGCGACACCCGCAACGTCCTGTTGACCTTTGCCCGCATCTGGACCACGCTCGCCACGGGCGTGATCAAGTCGAAGGACGCCGCCGCCGACTGGGCCCTCGCCCACCTCCCGCCCGAGCACCGCGCCGCCCTCGCACACGCCAGACAGCTCTATCTCACGTGCCCCTACTCGGAGGAGAGCTGGAGCGATGCATTGCGCGCACAGGTTCGTCCGCACGTGGACCACGTGCTCGCCGAGATCGATCGGCTGCGCACCCGAACCACATTCGACGGCCCCGGACGGTGACCCGGCGCGCGAATCCAAGCACGCGTCGTGAGCGAGCCGGTGAAGGACCCCACATGACGCACGTCACCTACGACCCGACGCCGTAGCACCTTCTGCCGGATTCACCCCATCCCGCACCCCCTGCGACCTGCGGATTGAGACGCACGCCACATACTTCGCGTCCCTCACGAATCTGGCCACCACTAGTAAAGGGGGTCATTGCGGGCCCCCGGCGGGCCTGCTTATCTGGATGACGTCGCCAGGCGCCACGAGCCCCAAGCGGGCCGCGGCGCCCACGCATGCCGGCCACACCACGTGGCCCACCACATGCGGGCGATCCCCTTATCCCCGACGCAAGAGGTACTTCGTGACCGTCTCCATCATCCGCCGCATCGCCTCCCCGAAGAAGGCCCTCACCACCGCCGCCGTGGCCGCCGCCACCGCCGGCATGGCGCTCACCGCCGCTCCGGCTCACGCCGCCCCGGCCCAGGCCTCCTCCGCCCAGGCGATCGCGCACAAGATGATCCCGGACGCCGCGCAGTTCAACGCCTTCAGCAAGATCGTCTCCCACGAGAGCGGCTGGAACCCCCACGCCACCAACAGCTCCTCCGGCGCCTACGGCCTCGTCCAGGCCCTCCCGGCCTCCAAGATGGCCTCCGCCGGCGCCGACTGGAAGACCAACCCGGCCACCCAGATCAAGTGGGGCCTCAACTACATGAACTCCCGCTACGGCAGCCCCGTCAAGGCCTGGGACTTCTGGCAGGCCAACGGCTGGTACTAAGCCGACAGCACCCCATAACGCTTCCGCGCCCCCGCCCACCCGGCGGGGGCGCACGCGTATATCCACGGAAAGACCACTGACTAAGGGAGCGGGTTGCGTCTGTGTGGGACCGGCAGCCTCGTCCGTACGATGAGACAGCGCCAGGTGTACCGGGTATCGCTACAGGGTCGACACGTCGTTGACGGCAAACGACCGGTGTACGGCGCGAACCGGATCCGAGGCGTTCGAACCCGCTACCCTGGGCGCCCCGAGATTCAGGGGGTTCCGGGGGTGCAGCGGTGCTCGGGTCCGGGTATCCCCATCGAACCTCAATGTCCGATGAGGCCGATGCGACGGGGGCGGAGCACATGGGCAGACGGGTCTGGACAGGCAGCGCGGGGGTGGAGGCCGCCGACGCGGTCTTCGCGCTGATGAGACGGCTGATCGACGGTTTCAGGGCGAACCCGCCGGTGACCCCGCTGGTGGTGCTGCAAGCCACCGAGGAGGACGAAACCGGCACCCTCGACCGACGGGTCGCCCAGGTGGTGGAGTTCGTCCGCCAGAGCCAGCAGCCGCGGGGGCTGATCGCCAAGCGGCTCGACGGCGGGGGCGCCCCGGACCCGTACTCCTCGGCCATCGACATGGTGCGCCAGCTGTGCGAGCACTCCTGGGACAACGCACGGCAGTCGCAGTACAAACCCTTCAGCTTCCCGCGCTCGCGCCTGCTGCGGGCCATCGAACAGGCCGCGCCCGAGGTCGGCGCCGAGGTGACGACGGTGTGGACGGCGGCCGAGCGTCGCGAACGCCTGATGCGCCGGCTGGCCGAGCTGCGCTGGCGTCCCGACGGTGGCTCCAGCGGCGAGGAGGGCCGGCGCCGCGTTCCGGCACTCGCGGAGGCCGTCGGCGCCGTCGTCAACCCCTCCGGATTCGCGGGGGCCACGTTCATCGCCTGCCTCAGCGTGCTGCTGGGCGCGGGCGGTTGGCGTACGGCGTTAGGGGGCGGCGCCCTGGCCCTGACGGTGTTCTGCCTGCTGCACCTGCTCGCGCGCAGCGCGCCGCCGCTGCTGTGGTTGCGCCGGGCCACCCGCTGGTTCGCGACGACCACCTTCCTGGCCCCGCTCAGCGACCGGCCGGCCGCCGCCGACTGGTCGCGCTGGCGGCCGACGAAGTCCTGGGAGACCATCCGGGGCCGCGCCTTCGCCGTCGCCCAGCAGGTGGTCGCGGCACAGGCGGGCGACTCGACGGCACGTCAGTTCCACCTCGAACTGCGCGTGCTGGCGCTGCTGGAGGACCTGCGCGAGAACTTCCGCCCGCGGGCGTTGGACCTGCGCCGCCGCAAGCGCACCGTGCCGCCCGTGGTGTATCTGCCCAGGGCCACCGAGGAGGACGGCGGTCTGCTCCTGCTGCGCACCATCAGCGACGTGCGCAGCCGCCGCAGCGAGGTCGATCCCCTGCTCGTGCTGGCCGCGGTCCCGGCGGCCGAACGCCTGCGGCCGCAGATTCCCGCCGCCCCGGTGCCGGCCACCGCACCCGGCCACCCCGACGCCGACGACGAGGCATTCGGAGCGGACACCAGGTACCAGCGGTGGGTGACCAACCTCAGCGCCGGCCAGTCCCCGGGCCGGGCCGCCACCCTGCCGTGGATCCTGCACATCCCGATATCCGGCGACGCGCTGCGCCACCGGCACTCCGCACAGCACTCCACGGACCGCATCCGCCGCACGCCCGCCTGGCTCCTGTGGTCCCGGCCCTGCCTCGCCGTGGTCCTCGCCCTCGGCCTGGCCGCGGGCTTTCTCGGCAACCACTACCTCGCCGGACGCTACTGCGAGGGCCGGCTGCTCGGCTCCAACACCGACTCCGGCCTCTACGACGGTCAGTGCGTCGGCGTCGCCACCGGGAACGTACGGCTCGCGCAGGGCAACACACTGAGTCTGTCCGGCGCCGGCAAGGGCGTCACCTTCGACGCGGTGGAGCGGGCGATCAAGGCCGAGAACGCGGCCATCGGCCCGAGCGACGCGTATGTGACGATCGTCTACGCCGGTCCGGTCACCGCCGCCAGGCAGGCCGACACCCGCAAGGGGCTGGAGGAGGTCACGGGGGTGTACCTCTTCCAGCACTACGCCAACGTCAGCACCGATCAGCCGACCAAGATCAAGGTCCTGCTCGCCAACGCCGACGAGGACATGCTGCACGTGGTCCCCATGGCCCGGCACATCGCGGACCTCGCGCGCCGCGACCGCTCCGTCGTCGGCGTGGTGGGCATGGGACGCGACACCACCGAGACCGAGCAGGCCGTCCGGATCCTCAAGGGGGCCGGTCTGCCCGTCGTGGGCACCACCAACTCCGGCAGCCACCTGGCGCGCAGGCTGTCCAACTGGTTCGGGCTGGCCGCCACCGACGAGGAGGAGGCGGACGCCCTGCTGGTCGTCGCCCGTCAGCTGGCCGCTCGGGAGAAGGGCGCCCAGGGCGCCGTGCTGTCCCGGTCCGTCGGCAGTGAGAAGGACTTCTACACCACCGAACAGGCCAGGGTGGGCAAGCAGATGCTGGCCGAGGCGGGCTTCGCCCCGGCGCCCTCGCGGACGTACCGGCTCAGTGCCAAGGGTGAACCCGAACTGACGACCCCCATCGGCGACATCTGCGGCAGCCGGCCCGTGCCGAAGGCCCTCTACTTCGCCGGCCGGGTCGAGGACGTCCCCAACCTGATGTCCCAGCTCGGCTCCACCCCCGGCTGTTCGGGACACCGCATCACCGTGTTCACCGGCGACGACCTCACCAAGAGCAACTACGAGGAGGGAGAGTCCCTCCGCATCCCCGACGAGGTCACCCTCTACCACTTCGCCCTCGCGCCCATGGACTGGCGGCGAGGACCGGTTTCTACATCGACGCCCACCGCGTCCTCACGCGTTTGCTGCCGGCCGGAGCACGGCGGACGGCGCTCGCCGATGCCACCCGGCCCTGGACCGACGCGCTGTTCTCCAGCGGCCAGACGGTGCTGTCCTACAGCGCCACGGCCGTCCTGTACCGGGCCGCGCGGAACGGTGACGTCCCGCAGACCGCCGCGGAGACCTGGGCCGACCTGCGCTGGCACCCCGTCCCGAACCTGCCGGTCGGTACGGTCGGCTTCGCCGGCAGCCGGCCCTACGCCGACCAGCGCGGTCACGCTCACGCGATCGTGCGGGTGAGCTACGACGACGGTGAGGTGCGGTCGGTGAACGTGTGCGGGCGGCCCGCGGGCAGCGAGGCGCCGCTCGTCGCACCCCCCGGCCCCAAGGGAGCCGACCCGGACACGATCTGCCGCCTGCGTTGACCCTGGTCGGCTTCAGCGGTTCACGGGCGGTGCGGTGACGCCGGGGCGGTGCGGTGGACGGAGACGCGGTGGATGGAGTGCGAGCGCGCCCTGCCCGCGGTGACCGCCCACGGCGTCACAGATCCCTGCGCATGCACACGCGCGGCCACCGGTCCAGGCCGTGGGCCGCCTCCCGCTCACGGATCTCCCGCAGACCAGGCGTGAGCATGCTGTCGGCCAGGACCCGGAAGCCGCAGCGCGTGTAGTAGGAGGCGTTCCACGGGACGTCGGCGAACGTGGTGAGGGTCAGGGCGGGCGCCTGCCGGCTCCTGGCATGGCCGGCCAGATGCTCCAGCAGGGACCTGCCCACCCCGCGCCGCGCACTGCCCGGATGCACCGAGACCTGCTCGACATGGAAACTGCCGTCGACGAGGTCGGCGATCAGGTAGCCGACCGGGACGCCGGCCGCGTCGACCGCCACCCAGGCCCTCCCGTCACGCTGGTACCGGGCGAGCGCGTCCAGCGGCAGCGGCTCGTCCTCGGCGATCTCCGGCATGCCTATGTCGTGGTACCGCTGACCGGCGGCCCTCTCGATGTCCTGGAGAACGGGCAGCTCGCTCACACGAGGGGATCGAATATCCATACGCTCATTGTCCGAAACGGAGCGTCCTGTGTGGGCAGATCCCTGTCACGCAGCGCATCCGACGCGGCCTCCGTCCCCTGTGCGGCCCCGGGTTCGAGGTGAACGGCTGAACCGGGCGGGCGGCTGTCGGACACGCCGGGCTCTTCCACGTCGGACCGCGGACGGGTGGCGCATCGTGTTCGCAGACCGTAGTCCTCCAGGAGGTGCGTAATGCGTCGAAGTGTATTGGTCACGGGCGCGACGAGTGGCGTGGGCCGGGGGGCCGCGCTGAAGCTGGCGAAGGCGGGATTCGAGGTCTTCGCGACAGCGCGGGACGAGGAGAAGGCCGAGAAGCTCCGGGCCGAGGCAGCCGAACGGGACGTGACGTTGCGGACGGTCCTGCTGGACGTCGCCGACGCCGACTCCTGCCGTGACGCGTGCGCACAGGTCGCGGAGGCGACCGAGGGCGGCCCCTGGGCGCTGGTGAACAACGCCGGCATCCCGCTGGCGGGCGCGGTGGAGGACATCGACGACGTGGCCGCGCGGCATCTGCTGGAGGTCAATGTGGTGGGCGCGGCGCGGATGGCCCGCTTGGTGCTGCCCGGCATGCGGAAGCGCGGCGACGGGCGCATCGTCAACGTCTCTTCCCTCGCGGGCCGTGTCACGGCGCCTGCGATGGGATGGTACTGCGCCGGCAAATCGGCGTTGGGAGCCTTGAACGACGCGCTGAGGATGGAGGCGGGGCCCGGCGGCGTCCAGGTGGTCGTCGTCGAGGCGGGCGCCTACGCGAGCGCGATCCAGAACCGCGCGGCTGACGCTCTGGCGGCACTGGCGGCCCGCGGGCAGACGGTGTTCGGTGACATGTACCGGGTGGCGGAGGCGGGGCTCAGGGAGTCCGCCACCCGTCTGCCGGGCTCGGAAGCCGTGGCGTCGGCCGTGTGCCAGGCACTCTTCGCCGCCCGGCCGCGCCCCAGGTATGTCGTCGGCCGGCAGGCGAGACTGGGGCCGGTCGCCGACGCGTTGGCGCCGGTACGGGTCAAGGACCACGTCAAGCGGGCGGCGATGGGCGCCGAGGCGCATCCGCTGGTCGCGTACGCGGCCCGGCGCTGGTGCACTCCTTGGTGAGGGTCAGGCCATCAG
Source organism: Streptomyces rubradiris (assembly GCF_016860525.1). Lineage (NCBI taxonomy): Bacteria > Bacillati > Actinomycetota > Actinomycetes > Kitasatosporales > Streptomycetaceae > Streptomyces > Streptomyces rubradiris. Next base: position 184,353 of record NZ_BNEA01000007.1, on the reverse strand, counting down.
GCCCGCTCGGCGCCAGAGATGGTGCTGAGCGGGCCTGATCAGGTCCACCTCGGTGAGGAAGGCGAGCAGTTTCTCGCCGGACCAGCGCATGGTCTCGCGGTGGTGCGGGTTGTGGAGTGCCTGGCGCCGGGCTTCCTTGACGGGCAGCCCCACGTCGCCGTAGCGGTCGGGACGCAGGAGCGGCGGCACGGTGTAGTAGGCGACCAGAGCGGTCAGGACCCGGTGGCGGGCCAGGTGACCGCGGGAAGCGAGGCGGACCGCTTCGCGCAGCTCGGCGCGGGCGAAGCTGACGTGCCGGGCCTCTTCGCTGACGTGCAGTCGGCACACCGCCCGGAGCAGGGGCTGGACGCGTTCGTCCTGGGCGACCTCGCGTTGGAGTCTGTCGAGCACCTCTTCGATGACCAGGGCGCTGGCGAAGGTCGTGATGCCCTGGAAGAGCGGGTCGACCAGCGGGAAGGGGTACCGGACCCGGGCGGGGACACCGTGGTAGGGGCGGTCGAGTCTGTTCAGCAGCCGCCCGAACATGGTGATGTGCCGGGTCTCGTCGGCCATCTCGGTCAGGGCGTAGAAGGCGCGGGCGTCCAGGCCGCCTTGGGACATCAGGTACCGGGAGAACATGCGGATGATGGCCAGTTCGAACCAGTGGCCCAGCTCGGCCAGGTGTGCCGCCTCGTGGCGGGAGAGCTCGACGCGCTGGCGGTGGTTCATGCGTTCCCACAGCGGGGTGCCGTAGAGGGTGAGGCGCTCGGGCGGCCAGAACCAGGTGTCGGCCGGCAGGGGTGCGTCCCAGTCGATCTCGGTGCCGGGATCGTAGGAGCGGGCCGCGGTGGCGGTCAGGAGCCGCCGGGCGACGGCGTCGGGGGTCCGGGAAGAGGGCGGGGCCTGGTGGGTCATCAGCGATCACTCCTGGGGTGCTCGGCGCCCGTCAGCCCTGCCGGAGCGAGGGCCGGGCTTGCGGCAGGGGGCGGGGCGGGGGACTTGCGGCGGGGCCACGGACTCCACCATGTGGCGCGTCCGGCCAGGGTCAGTACGGCGGGGGCGAGCAGGCCGCGGACGACGGTGGCGTCGAGTACGACCGCGAGCGCGAGGCCGACGCCGATGATCTTCAGCAGGATCAGTTCCGAGGCGGCCAGGGCGGCCATGACGACGGCCAGCGTGAGGGCGGCCCAGGTGAACAGCCGCGCGGTGCGGTCCAGTCCGCGGACGATGGCGGCGGCGCCGTCGGGGGCGGTGTGCCGGTATTCCTCGCAGATACGCGCGAGCAGGAGGATCTCGTAGTCCATGGACAGCCCGAACGCGATGCCGAAGACGAGTACGGGCGTGAGCGCGTCGGTGGTGCCGGTGACGGGGAAGCCACCCAGCAGGCCGGCCAGGTGTCCTTCCTGGAAGACGAAGACCAGGGCGCCGAAACTGGCCGCCAGGCTCAGCGCGTTGAGCAGCAGTGCCGTGAGGGCCATGACCGGTCTCCGGGTCAGCGCCAGGGTGAGGGCGAACAGCGCGGCGCCCGCCAGGAACAGGCACAGCGGCAGGCGTGTGAACAGCGCTTGCCGCACGTCGTTCAGGACGGCTCCGGGGCCGCCGACGAGGACGGGGGCGGGAGCGGGAAGCTCGCGCAGGGTCCGGGCGAGATCGCGGTTGGCGCTGGAGTAGGGCTCGCCGGAGGTGGCCACCGACAGCCACACGCCGCGGGAGGAAGCGAAGGCCGAGGCGGTGGCGTCCGGTGGCCTCTTGTGTCCGTCCGCGGTGTACGTTCCCGTCGCCGTCTCCACCTTGTCCACGCCCGCCTGAAGGGCGACACGCCGGGCGTAGGCATCGAGGGCCGCGGCTTGCCGTCGCAGGTCGAAGCGCGGCAGGACAATGGTCGTCGGCGCGATGACGGCGTTGAGCTGATAGCCCTCGCGCAGCAGCGCGCCGGCCTCGGCGACGGTGGAGGACGCGGGCGCGACCCGGTCGTCGAACAGGCTGATCTGCACGCGCGTGAAGGGGGCGGCGAGCAGCAGCAGCGCGGCGGTGAGGGTGACGGTCACCAGACCCGGGCGTCGCATGGCGGCGCGGGCCGTTCGCCCCCACCGTCCCAGTGCCTCCGCCCGGTGCCCGGCGAGCCGGCGGGCGCGGTGCCGGCGGGGACGGATGCCGAACCGGTCGATGCGGTCTCCCAGCACCACGAGGAGAGCCGGCAGCACGACCAGGCTGCCGACGGCCGCGAAGGCGGTGACCGCCATACCGCCATAGGCGACCGAGCGCAGGATGGTGTGAGGGAAGACCAGCAGCGCGGCCAGAGAGAGGATGACGGTCCCCGCGGAGAACGCTACCGCCCGGCCTGCGGTGCGCAGTGTCGTACGAAGGGCTTCCTCGGTGCCGGTGGCGGCTTTCTCCTCCCGGTAGCGGGCGAGCAGGAAGAGGCTGTAGTCGACGGCGAGGGCGAAACCGAGCGCGGAGGAGACGTTGGCGGCACTCACCGCCACCTCGGTGAAGGAGGTGAGCAGCCGCAGCACGGCCGTGGTGCCCAGCACCGCCAGCACACCCACGGCCACCGGCAGCAGAGCCGCCACCACCGACCCGAACACCACGACCAGCAGCAGCGCGGTCAGCGGCAGGGCCAGCAGTTCCGCGCGCACCTGGTCCTCGCGCGCGGTGCGCAGCGCCTCGGCGCGTGAGGCCGCCTCGCCGGTGACCGCGACGTCCAGCGGGCCGTGGTGCCCGGCCAGCCGCGGCAACAGCCGCTCGGCCGTCCGGGTCGTCTCCTGCTCGCCCCCTCGAAGCCGTACCAGCACAAGGGCGCTGCGTCCGTCGGCCGCACGGAGCGACGGTGCCCCGGTGCGCCAGTAGGAGATCACTTGTGAGACCGAGCGATCGGCCGACAGGCGCTGTGCCAGCCGTTCCGCCTCGGCCGCCGCGCCAGGGTCCGCCACGGTCCGGGCGCCCGTTACGCGGGCGACGAGCACGAGTTGGGGCGGGGTGGCGCTGAATCCCCGCTGCAGGGCCCGGTCCGCGCGGGCCGCCTCGGTCGTGGTCGGCACGATGCCTCCGGGAGACAGCCGCGCGTGCGCCGAGACACCGAACCAGGCGCACACCGCCGCCAGCCCCGCGGCCATCGCCAAGACCACCCACTGCCTGGAGCCACGGGATCCACGCACCATCGCGACCGCCCTTCGCCAGGCAGGCATCGTCACCTTGTCGGGGCTCATGTGTAGCCACGGACGGAAGGCGGCAACATGCTGCCACCCCGTTGGGCGACCACCGCACCACCAAAACGGTCATGTATCAACACTAATGACGCATCAACAGAATAAAGGCGTCTCTATCGGCCCATTGTGGTCACATGAGTAACGTTCGAGCCCACCTGGCAGGGGCTGCCGTCCATCTGCCCGAGCGCTGGGTAAGCATGGAGGAAAGGGAAGCCCAGATCGCGGCCGCCAGCGACGGCTTCGTCCCGCCCCCTGGGCTGATCACCCAACTGACCGGGGTTCAGGGCGTACACCTCAGCGACGACGACGAGCAGGCGTCCGACCTCGCGGTGAGCGCCGCGCGCAAGCTCCTGGCCGACAGCGGAGTCCAGCCCGCCGAGATCGACCTGATGATCTTCGCCGCGGCCAGCCAGGACATGATCGAGCCGGCCACGTCGCACATCGTGGCCGCCAAACTCTCGCTGTCCTGCCCGGTGTTCGACGTGAAGAACGCCTGCAACAGTGTCCTCAACGCCCTGGAGATCACCCAGGCCCTGATCGCGTCCGGGTGCTACCGCACCGTCCTGATCACCTGCGGGGAGGCCCCCTCGGTCTCCGCCCGGCTCCGGGTCCCCGACGGCTCCGCGTTCGCCCGATCGCTGCCGGCCTACGGATTCTCCGACGCCGGCGCCGCTCTCCTGCTGACAGCGGACGAGACTCCCGGGGACCAGCCGCCCCGGGGCATCCTCGGCTGCCGCTTCGCCGCCGACTCCGCGGCCTGGCCCTCGGCCACCGTCCCGCACGGCGGCATCGCCTCGTTGCGCAGACGATCGGGACCGGAGGCGCCTGCCTTCTTCCGCATGGACAGCATGCGCATGCGCGAGAGCCTGCGGGCCCTCGGGCGTGACCATCTGCATCGCGCGCTGGGCGAACTCGGTCTCGGCTTCGATGACTTCGCGTTCATCGGTGTTCACCAAGTCGCCCTCGCCGACCTGGACGAACTCTGCGGACCGGAGATCGGCGTCCCCCGCGACAAACTGATCGTCACCCTCCCCCGGCACGGAAACGTCGCCTCCGCCTCCCTGCCCCTCCAGCTGACCCGCGCCATCGAGACCGGCAAGGCCCACCCCGGCGACCTCGTCGCCCTCATCGGCCTCGCCGCCGGCAGCAGTGCCGGCCTCCTGGCGCTCCGCCTGTGAAAGCCCGCCCTCCACGCCGAAGGATCTCGCGATGACCTCTACCTACGACACCGTGAAAACCGCGCTGACCAGCCACTTCAACATCCCCGCCGACACGGTCCGCGCCGATTCGACCTTGGAGGACCTGGGCCTGGACTCGCTCGCTGTCGTCGAACTGCTCTGCGTGCTCCAGGACGAGTTGGGCATGACCGTCCCCACGGGTCACGAAAACCTCAAGTCCCTCCAGCTCACGCTCGCCGAGACCGTGGCCATCATCGACGAAGCGCAGCCTTCCGCCCGCGCGGCCGAAGTCCTGGCATGACCACCCGTGACATCGCCGTCACCGGCATCGGCCTGGTCACGCCGGCCGGAACCGACGCGGACAGCACGTGGCGCACGGTGTGCGCCGGAACTCCCACGGCCGCGATCGATCCGGCTCTGGGCGACGTCCCCATCCCGCTCAGTTGCCGGGTGCCCCCGTTCGACGCCCAGGCATTGATCGGGCCCCAGGTGTGGCGGATGGACCGGTTCACCCACCTGGCCCTGATCGCCGCTCACGAGGCGGTGCGCAACGCCGGGCTGGACCCGGCGACCTGGGACGGAGCCCGGGTCGCGGTGGTCATCGGCGTCGGCTACGACAGCAAGGACCTCGTCGTCCCGGCAGTCCGCAAACTCATGGACGGCGCCTACCACAGCCTGTCACCGCTCCTGGTGCCCCGTACCACCACCAACGCGGCACCGGCGGAGATCTGCATCGCACTGGGCGCCCACGGCCCCAGCATGGCCGTCACCACCGCCTGTGCGTCGGGGGCGACCGCTCTCGGCACCGCCCGCGACCTCCTCCTGGCAGACCGCTGCGACATCGCGCTGGCCGGCGGTGCCGAGGCCCCTTGCCATCCTCTCCCCTCGGCGTGCTTCGCCCAGATGGGAGCTCTCTCCGGCCGCCTGCACGATCCGCAGGGCGCCAGCCGCCCCTTCGACGTGGACCGCGACGGGTTCGTGCTCGCGGAAGGCGCCGGTGTGATGGTCCTCGAACGCGCGGCGGACGCCCGTGCACGCGGAGCCCGTACCCGCGCCTATTTCAGCGGCTACGGTTCCTCCACCGACGGTTACCACTACGCGGCTCCGCGTCCCGACGGTACCGGCATCGAGCGTGCCTTCACGGCGGCCCTCCGCGACGCCGGCCTCGGTACCGCCGACATCGGGCACGTCAATGCCCACGGGACCGGCACCCCGATCAATGACCGCATCGAAGGCGCCGCCCTTGCGCGCTTGTTCGACAGGCACCCACTCGCTGTCACCTCCACCAAAGGGGTGACCGGTCACACGCTCGGCGCGGCGGGCGCCATCGAGGCGGTGCTGGCCGCCCTGACCCTCGAGCACCAGACCGTCCCGCCCACGGCCAACCTCGATCAGCTCGACCCCGATATCGACCTGGACGTCGTCGCCAAGGTGCCGCGCCCCCACCGCATGGAGGCCGTGGCCAGCAACTCCTGCGGTTTCGGCGGGCACAACAACGTCGTCCTCCTCCGACGCGCCTGAGGGGACGGGCCCTTCCGAGGCAGGCGCCGGTCACCAGACCGCGTGCGCCTGCCTCGGAGTCTGTCCGCGAGCCCCGGTCAGCCGGCCTCGCGCAGCGGATGGACGGTGCCGGTGAGGGTGCCGTCCTGCTGCTCGTAGTGGGACAGGGCGAGGCCGAGGCCGAAGAAGGTGGGTGCCCATTCGCCGACGAAGAGGCCCCAGCGGTCGGCGCGGGCCAGCCCGGTGCCCGGCTCCATCTTGAGGGAGCCGACCCAGGAGGCGACGCTCAGGCCGATGGAGGCGAAGGCGGCCATGTAGGCGTGTTCGCTGCGGATGCCCATGTCGTGCATCTTCTGGATGATCATCGGGCGTCTCCGTTCTTTCGGGTGTCCCCCCTGGAGTAACCCCCCATTTTCGTCTTATTCATCACTTATGTCCGTTTCAGCCTGGGAAGCGGCCCGTGGACCGCAGGTGCCAGCGCCGTTCCGCGTAAGCCAGGTCGTCCCGCCACAGGCGGCCCGCCGTGGCGCGTACCAGGGGGCGCAGCAGCGGCGCGGCCCGGCGGGCGACCGCGAAGCCCGGACGGGCGGAGGCGGCGACCACCGCCTCGATCACGGCGGTGCGGGGCCGCCCGGCCCCGTCCGCGCCGAGCGGGGTGGCGTGGGTCTCCACGACGGACCCCGCGCCCTCGCCCTCGCAGACGCGCATGACGACCGTACGGGGACCGGGCGCGGTGAACACGGCGCGGACCGGTACGACGATGCGGCCCGCAACCTTGAAGGACACGTCCACGGTGAGGGCGTCCGGACCGGCCGGGTCGGCGGGGGAGTCCACCACGGTCAGATCGACGAACGAGTACGGGTGCAGCCACGCCCCGTGCCACGGGTCGAGCCGGTTGGCCACCACGTCCTCCGGCTCGCAGACACCCACCCCGGTGTAGACGGCCGTCAGAGCGCGCGCGGGCTCGGGCCGGGGCGGTACGACCGGTGCGTCCAGGGGTTCCTCACCGCCCACCGCGTCCAGCCGCACCCACACCAGCACCCCGTCGTCGTGCACCGGCAGCGGCGTCCAGCCCGCGTACGGGCCGCCGTCCAGGGCCAGCCCGTGCCAGTGGCACACCAGCGTGCCGCAGCGCACCGGACTGTCCCGCAGCGGCGCCCCCAGGTGCGGGCAGCTCCCCGGGCCGGCGACGGGCCGGCCGTCGGGCCCCCGCCACACGACGACCTCCTGCCCCGCCACGGTCCGCGCCAGTTTGCCGTCCCCGCGCAGGGCCCGGGAGGCACCGACGACGTACCAGTTCCCGGACGGCCGCGCCTGCGCCCGCTTCAGCGCCCCGGCGATCAGCGCGGGCCGCGCCTCGCGCCACGTGGGCCGCTGCTCCTCCCAGGGCACGGCGCGGCGGCGCAGCGACAGCGGCAGGCGACGGCGGCTCACGCGACGCCTTCGGCAGCGGCGGCGGCCGTCGTCGGCGCGAGCGGGGCCGCGGGCAGCGCGCGGGCACGAGCGTCCGGCCGGTGCGGCAGGGCGGTCCGCGCCCGCAGCCGGACCGCCGCCACCCGGACCAGTCCGTCGGCGGCGACCACCGCCCTGCGCCGCCGCGACACCGCGGACCGCCGGTGCAGCACGGCATAGCCGTCCCGGGCGACGGCCTCCAGGATGCCGCCGTACAGGACGGCCGCGGTGCGGATGCAGGGCCGGGCCACCGGTTCGAGCAGCCCGATGCCGGGCACCGCCTCCCGGTACACCCCGCGGGTCAGCTCCGCGAACTCCCGGAGCGCGGCGGTGATCCGGCGGTCCGGGCGGCTCGTCGCGCGGCTCCAGGCCAGCAGGTCCCGGTCGACGCCGTGCCCGGCGAGCAGGTCTGTGGGCAGGTAGACGCGCCCACGGTCCAGGTCCTCGCCGACGTCCCGCAGGAAGTTGCTGAGCTGGAAGGCGACGCCGAGCGCGGCGGCGTACGGCTCGGCCTCCTCCCGCGGCGCCACCGTGCCCAGCACGGGCAGCATCTGGAGCCCGATCACCGCGGCCGAGCCGTGCATGTACGCGCGCAGGTCGGCGTAGGTGGGATAGTCCGTCACGACCAGGTCGGAGCGCATGGCGGTCATGAAGTCCCGGAAGTGGGCGTGGTCGATGGCGTAGCGGCGGGCGGTGTCGGCGAGCGCGCGCACCACCGGCTCGTCGCTGCCGCCCTGCCGCAGTCCCTCCGCCAGTTCCTCCTGGAGCCGGGCCAGGGCCCGCACCCGTACGTCCGTTCCGGTGCCGGGGTCGAGGGAGTCGACGATGTCGTCGGCCCAGCGGGCGAAGCCGTACAGGGCGTGCACGGCGGGCCGGCGCGCGACGGGCAGCAACCGGGTGGCGAGGAAGTAGGTCCTGCCGTGGCGGGCGTTGAGGGCCCGGCAGCGGTGGTAGGCCGCGCGCAGCGCCGGATCGCCGATTCCCGCCGCGTCCAGCTCCCGATCGGTCATCCGGTCCTGCCTTCGGTCGCGGGGGCCGCGGGGGCTGCGGGGGCCGCGGGGTCGGCCGGGAGGCTTCCCGGCGGCGGGGACTGCCGTGCGGAAGCCGGACAGTCCGGTGCGGCGGCCGGAGAGTCCGGTGAGGAGGCCGACGGTTCCCGCGTGGGGGCGAGGCGGTGGGGAGGCTCGTCATGCGGCCGTGGGGCGGCAGCCGCCTCCCGCCGGGCGGCCCGTGAGTTCGTGGGGGCCTGGGCGCCGGCCCGTTGCGGAAGACCGGCAGCGGGCGGAGAGGAGCGCGGGCGGCCGCCGCCACGCCCGGATACGCCCGTGACGCGGGCCGCCGCCAGTTTCCCCGACAGCAGTACGGTCGGCACGCCGACGCCGGGCGTGGTGCCGCAGCCGGCCAGGACCGCGTTCTGCGTGCCGCGTACCAGGTTGCGCGGCCGGAACGGCCCGGTCTGCGCGAACGTGTGCGCGGCCGAGAACGGGGTGCCGGCGGCGTGTCCCCGCGCGTGCCAGTCGGCCGGGGTGACCAGGCACTCCTCCTCGATGGCGGCCTCGATGCCGTCCAGTCCGCGCCGCTCCAGCTCCCGCAGCAGCGCATCCCGGTAGCGCGGACCGAGGTCGGACCAGGCCGCGGGGCCCGGGCCGATGTCGGTGTTGGGGCAGGGGGCGAGGATGTAGTGCAGGTGGCGGCCGGGCGGCGCGAGACCGGGATCGGTCGTGGTGGGACGGGTGACGAGCAGCGACGGGTCGCTCATCAGGCTTCCCGAGCGGGTGAGTTCGTCGAAAGTGGTGTGCCACGCCGCGCCGAAGGAGATCGTGTGGTGGGCGAGGTGCGGCCAGGTGCGGTCCGTGCCGGCGTGCAGCACGACCGCGGAGGGGGAGTGGCGCAGCCCGAGCGGCCGGCGCGGCCGGCGGCCGAGCAGCCGGTAGGCGACGGGCAGGTCCGGGGTGAGGACGACCGCGTCGCACGGGATGCGGCCGGCGTCGGTGACGACGGCCGTGACGCGCTCGCCCGACCGCTCCAGGCGGGTCACCGGTCGCCCGTACCGCAGATCGGCGCCGGCCTCGGTGGCCGCCTCCGCCATCGCCCGCGGCAGGGCGTGCATGCCGCCCCGGGGAAAGTACACGCCGGCGACGGTGTCCATGTAGGCGATCACCGCGTAGGCGGCCAGCGCCCGCGCCGGGGGCACACCCGCGTACAGGGCCTGGAAGGAGAACACCCGGCGCAGCCGCTCGTCGCTCAGGAAACGGCCGATCCGGGCGTCCAGGCGGCCGAAGCCGCCGAGGGCGGCCAGCCGGGCGAGATCGGTGTGCAGCAGACCGAGCGGCGAGTCGAAGTTGGCGTCGATGAACCGGCGTAGCTGCGCCCGGTACAGCCGCTGGAGCCAGTCGCGCAGCCGCCGGTAGCCCGCCGCCTCCGCCGCCCCGGCGAACCGCTCCACCTCCGCGGCCATCGCCTCCGCACCGCTGTGCACGTCGAGGGTGCTGCCGTCCGCGAAGCAGGCCCGGTAGGCGGGGTGCAGGGGGATCAGCTCCACCCGCTCGTACAGGCTGGTCCCGACGGCGGCGAACGCCTCGTCGGCCAGGTCGGGCATGGTCAGTACGGTCGGCCCGGTGTCGATCCGGTAACCGGCCAGGTCCATGCGTCCGGCCCGGCCGCCGGGCAGCTCCTCGCGCTCGACGACCGTGACCCGGCGCCCGGAGCCCAGCAGGTGCAGCGCCGCCGACAGCCCGGCGAGTCCGGCACCCACGACCACCACGTGGTCCGTGGGACCGGGCACGGTACGCGTCACCGGTCACCCTCCGCGCCACCGCGGGCACGGGCGGCGCGATGTACGGCGGCGTCCGTCTCCGGCCGCGCCCCCGCCGTCGCGAGCAGCAGATCGCGCAGCGGCCCGGCGCCCTCCAGATCGAGGACGGCGCCGTCGAAGTGCCGCAGCCCCCGCGCGGCCAGCCGGTCCACCTCGGCCTCCACAGTGGCGCGCGCACCCGTCGCGACCAGCACGTCCCGCACCTCCTCCAGGCCGCGCCCGGTGAGGGCCGGGTCACCGAGCCACCGGTCCAGCACGGCGAGCGCGGCACCGTCACCGGCGGCCTCGGCCCGCGCGCGGGCGACCGCGACCAGATAGGTGGGCTTGCCCTCCCGGATGTCGTCGCCGCACACCCCGCCGGTCACCCGCGGGTCCCCGAAGACGTCGTCCAAGTCGTCGCGCAGCTGGAACGCCATGCCGACACAGCGTCCGGCGTCGCCCAGCCGGCGCAGCGTCACGCGGTCGGCGCCCGCCACGGCGGCCCCCAGGGCGAGGGGCCGCTCGACCGAGTACAGGGCGCTCTTCAGGCAGGCGGCGCGCAGCACACGGGGCAGCGACCGCGCCTCGGCGGCGACCTGCCCCTGTACGTCCAGGTACTGGCCCGCCACCATCTCCGTGCGCATGTCGCTCCACAGCCGCCGCACCACCTCCCCGGTCCCCGGCGCCAGCGGTGTCTCGGCCATCAGATCGTCGGCCCAGGCCAGCGCGAGGTCCCCGGCGAGGACCGCCGCCGACTGCCCGAACCGCCCGGCCCGCTCGGGCCCGACCCGGTCGGCATACCGGTGGGCCAGGTCCGTGTGCAGTGAGGGCCGGCCACGCCGCAGTACGGCCCGGTCCATCACGTCGTCGTGGACGAGCGCGCACGTCTGGAGCAGTTCCAGGGCGGCCCCGATCCGCAGGGCCGCCCCCGCGGACGCCGCATCCCGGCCGGCGCAGGCCCGGCAGGCCCACCACAGCAGCCGCGCGCGCGTGCGCTTGCCACCCTGGAGAGTGAAATGCGCCACCCGTTCGGCCAGTTCCCCGCCGAACAGCGGATCCGTCAGCACTGCGCGGCGCAGCCTCTCGGCCAGCACCTGGCCGAGCACCCGGCCGACGGCGCCGGGCACGTCGGCGTCGATGTGCCGCACCTCGGCGGGCCCGGCCGGCAGGGGAACGGTCTCGCGGACGCGATGTCCCTCCCCGTCGTCGGCCACCGCCCCGTACGGCAGCGGCCCCACGGGCCCCGCCGCGCCCGGCGGCGCCGTCGCCGGGTGGTCCTTCGCGTGGCCAGGCCGCATCCCGGTTTCCCTCCGTCGTGTCCGTACCCGTCGTCCCGTCACCCGTTCGCCCGCACGCGCACGGACACGTGAACGCCCCGCGCGATCGCCGGGAACACCGGGGACCCGCCCCCTCAGCGTGCCGTGTCCGGCGCTCGGCCGCTCGCCACCAGGGGGTGCCCTGCATCCGCCGGGGTACACAATCCGCGATACCGGGCCGGGACGACGTGTCCTCGGCGGCCGGTCCGGGCACTCGCCGGGGCTGCGCCGGTCCGCCACCGGAGGAAGTACACGCAGGACCGGAGGAAGTACACGAAGGAGAGGAGACGCCGTGCCGGACACGGACGTGGCCGTCGTGGGCGCGGGCGCCGCCGGGCTGTCGCTGGCCCACCGGCTCGCCGGACACGTCCCCGGCCTGCGGACACCGACCGTGGTGCTGGTCGACGCGCCGCCCGGCCCGCTCCGGCCGCCCCCGCGGACGTGGTGCTACTGGACGGCGGGCACGGGACGGTTCGACGCGGCGGTGCGGGCCGAGTGGCGGCGGCTGAGGGTGCGTCCGCGCACCGGGGCCCCGGTCGAGGGCGACATCGACCCGCTGCGGTACCGCATGATCCGCTCCGACGACTTCGAGCGCCTCGTCTCCCGGGACCTGGCCCGCAGTCCCAACGTGCGGCGCCTCGAAGCGACCGTCGAAACGGTGGAGGACGTCCCCGGTGGCGCGCACGTCCACCTGAGGGACGCCGACGGCCGGGCGGCGGTGCTCAGCGCCCGCTGGGTGTTCGACTCCCGCCCCCTGGGCAGCCTCCCGGCCGCCCGTACCACCCTGCTCCAGCACTTCCACGGCTGGTTCGTGCGCACCGCCCGGCCCGTCTTCGACCCGGCCGCCGCCGAACTGATGGACTTCCGCACCCCGCAGCCCGCCCACGGCCTCTCCTTCGGCTACGTCCTGCCGACCGGGCCGTGCGAGGCGCTCGTGGAATACACCGAGTTCTCCCGGCGCACCCTCGAACCGGACCGCTACGAGGCCGCCGTGCGGCACTACGCCGACGAGGTGCTGCGGCTCGGCGAACGGCAGGTCCTGGCCACCGAGACCGGTGTCATCCCGATGACCGACGCGCCGATCGCCCGGCGGACCGGGGCCTCGGTCTTCCGTATCGGCGCCGCCGGCGGAGCGACCCGCCCCGCCACCGGTTACACCTTCGCCGGACTGCAACGCCAGACCCGGGCGGTCGCCGACGCCCTGCGCCGCGGCCGACGCCCCGTGCCGCCCGCCGCCCACCTGGCGCGCCACCGCGGCATGGACGCCGTCCTGCTGCGCGCCCTGGACAGCGGCCGGGCCGACGGCCCGGACCTGTTCGGCCGCCTCTTCACCCGCGTGCCCATGGCACGAGTGCTGCGCTTCCTCGACGGTGACACCCGCCCGCACGAGGACCTGTCCATCGGCCTGCGCGTCCCCGTGAAACCGATGCTGCGCTCCGCGCTGGAACTGCCCCGCCTGCCCCGCCGCCCCCACGACCTGCCCCCGGCACCGCGTCCGCCGGCGCCTGGCGCCACCCCGCACCTCCCCCCGACGGAGACCGCATGACACTGCTGCGCGACGAGCGACTCGCCGCCGCCTTCGACCACGCCGCCCGCGGCTACGACACGCTCGTGGCCGCCAACCCCGGCTACCACGCCCACCTGCGCCGCTCGGCGCGCCGGCTCGGCCTGCCCGCAAAGGGCCAGGGGCTGCGCCTGCTCGACCTCGGCTGCGGTACCGGGGCCTCGACGGCCGCGCTGCGATCCGTCCTGCCCGCCGCCCGCATCACGGCCGTGGACGCCTCGGCCGGCATGCTCCGGCGGGCCGCGGCCAAACCGTGGGCGGGCGGGGTGACCTTCGTGCACGCCCCCGCCGAGCGGCTGGGCGAGGCCGGGGTGACCGGCCCGTTCGACGCGGTGTTCGCGGCCTATCTCCTCCGCAACGTCACCGACCCCGACGCGGTGCTCGCCACCGTGCGCGGACTGCTGCGGCCGGGCGGCCGGCTCGGCGTGCACGAGTACACCCTCAGCGGGCGGCGCACGGACCGCGCGGTGTGGACGCTGGTGTGCCGGTGTGTCGTACAACCCGCCGCGACCCTGCTGGGGGACGGGCTGCTGTACCGGCACCTGTGGCGCAGCGTCGTGGACTTCGACACCGCCGGGCGGTTCGCGCGGCGGCTCGGCGCGGCCGGCTTCGACCGAGTCCGCGCCCTGCCGCTGCCGGGCTGGCAGACCGGCATCACCCACACCTTCGTCGCCCGCCGGGCGCACGCCCCGGAGCAGGACGCGTGAGGACCCAGGGCCGGCGCGCCGCGCGCCCAGGCCGCGACCGGCGAGCCCGCGTCCTGCCCGCCCCGCCCGGCACCCCCCGCGTGCAGGGGGCTCCGCCGTCGGTGGCGGTGGTGGGCGCGGGGATCGCGGGCCTGGCCGCCGCGACCGTCCTCGCCGAGCGCGGGGTGAGCGTCACCCTGTACGAGAAGCGGCCCTACCTCGGCGGGCGGGTCGGAGGATGGCCGGCGGAACTGCGCGACGGCACCACGGTGACCCTGAGCCGCGGCTTCCACGCGTTCTTCCGCCAGTACTACAACCTGCGCGGGCTGCTGCGCCGGACCGACCCCGGCCTGGAGCGGCTCACCGGCCTTCCGGACTACCCTTTGCGCCACGCCACCGGCCTGCGCGACAGTTTCCGGCACGTCCCGCGCACCCCGCCGCTCAGCGCGCTCGGCTTCGTCGCACTCAGCCCCTCCTTCCGGTTCGCGGACCTGCGCGCGCTGGCCCCGCGGGCGGCCCTGCCCCTGCTCGACGTGCGCGTGCCGGAGGTGTACGACCGTCTGGACGGCACCAGCGCCCACGCCTTCCTGGACGCCGTGGGCTTCCCCGAAAGCGCCCGCCACCTGGCCTTCGAGGTGTTCTCCCGCAGCTTCTTCGCCGACCCGCGGGAGCTGTCGGCGGCGGAGATGGCGCTGATGTTCCACATCTACTTCCTGGGCTCCGCCGAGGGACTGCTGTTCGACGTGCCCCGCGCCCCCTTCCCCGCCGCGCTGTGGGACCCGCTCGCCCGCCACTTGGCCCGGCACCGTGCCGAGGTGCGCACCGCGACAGCCGTCGAGCACGTCGCGCCCACCCGGGACGGCGGCTTCATGGCCGCCACCGGCCACGACGAGCGCCGCTACGACGGGGTCGTCCTCGCCCTCGACACCGCCGGGCTGCGCTCACTGGTCGGCCGCTGCACGGAGCTGGGCGACGCACCCTGGCGCGAGCGGATCGGACGGTTGCGAACCGCCCCGCCCTTCCTGGTCAGCCGGCTGTGGCTGGACCGGCCCGTCGCACGCGACCGGCCCGGCTTCCTCGGTACCAGCGGTTTCGGCACCCTGGACAACATCAGCGTGCTGGAGCGCTACGAGGACGAGGCGGCCGGCTGGAGCGCACGCACCGGAGGCTCCGTCGTCGAACTGCACGCCTACGCCGTACCGCCCGGAGCCGACCGGGACGTCGAAGAGAAGCGCCTGCTCGAACAACTGCGCCTCGTCTACCCGGAGACCGGCACGGCAACGGTCCGCGACGCCCGCCACGAGTGGCACGAGGACTGCCCCCTGTTCCCGGTCGGCGGCTACGGCGACCGCCCCACCGTCCGCACCCCGCACCCCGGGCTGGTCGTGGCGGGCGACCTGGTCCGCACCGGCCTGCCCGTGGCCCTCATGGAACGGGCCGCCACGAGCGGTTTCCTCGCGGCCAACACCCTGCTGGAGCGGTGGGGCGTACGGGGCCAGACACTGTGGACGGTGCCCGACCGCGGGCGCAGCGCACTCCTCAGGGCCCTGGCCACGTGCGCAGGGGACGCGGTGCCGCTGCGAGCAGGGCGTGGTGCCCTCACGCTGGAGGAGTAGTGCCGCCGTTCGCGAAGGAGATGCTCGATGGCGAGGGACCGAGACGAGGGCAGTGAGTTCGAGAAGGGCGACAAGGTGGCCTGGAAGAGCCACGGCGGCCAGGCCGAGGGCGAGGTGGAGAAGAGGATCACGGAACGTACCGAGGCGGCCGGCCGTACGGTGAACGCGTCACCGGACGAACCGCAGTACCAGGTCCGCAGCGACAAGTCCGGCAGACCCGCGGTCCACAAACCGTCCGCGCTGAGGAAGAAGAAGTGAGGCGGCGTGGACGACGACGAACGCAAGGAGGTCTGGGACTACTTCCGGGACCTCGTGAACATGACACCGGCCGAGCTGGACACGTGGCTGGAGACGGATGAGTCCCGCGCCGCCGGGCAGCACAAAGGGGGAGGAGAGTCCACCGGGCACGCGTCCGGCCGACGCATCACACAGATCCTGCGGGCGGGGAAGAGCGACCTCACGGACGACGACTACCTGCACATGCGCAAGGTGGTGGGCTACATCCGCCGCCATCTGGCCCAGCGGCCGTCGGGAGACGTACGCGACACCCGGTGGCGGCACTCCCTGATGAACTGGGGCCATGACCCGCTGGCCTGACGACCAGCGGCCGACGACCATGTGAGCCCGCGGCGCCCGCGACCCGGCGCCGGGCCCGGAGCATCCGGCCCGGCGTCGGCCCCCCGCCGGCGCTGACGCCCTCGGTCGCCCAGGGGTTCTCAGTTTGCGGGGTGGGACCCGGGGGTGTGGCCGAAGGTGCGGCGGAAGACGTCGATGAAGGCACTGGTGGACGACCATCCGCACTGGTGTGCCACCGCGGTCACCGGCATCCGCTCGGTCAGGAGGACCAGTGCGTGATGGAGCCGGAGTTGGGTGCGCCACTGGGGGAAGGTCATGCCGAGGTCGTCGCGGAACAGCCGGGACAGGGTGCGGTCGCTCGCCCCGACCTCGCGGCCGAGTTCGGCGAGGGTGCGGCCGTCGCCCGGAGCGGCTCGCAGGATGTCGCACAGGGCGCGCAGCAGGGGTGACGTGGGGGTGGGCAGGTGCAGCGGCTGCTGGGGGGAAGCCCGTAGCTGGTCGAGGAGCACCGCGCGCAGGCGGGCCCGTTCGGGGCTGTCGTCGTCCTCGGCGCCTGTGTAAGCGATGATCAGTTCGCGCAGCAGTGGGCTGACGGCCAGTACGGTCGGTGTGTCCAGGCCGAGTGGGTTCTCGGTGGCGGGCAGCCCCAGCAGGTGCAGGTCGATCTCACCGTGGGCCCGGTGCGCGTGCACGGTGCCGGCGGGCACCCAGATGGCACGGGTGCCCGGGGCGATCCAGGTTCCCTCGCTGGTCGTGACGGCCAGCACGCCGCGGCCCGCGTAGATGATCTGGTGGTCGTCGTGCCGGTGCGCACCGATCGAGCCGCCGGGCGCCAGCGACTGGGTGCGGGTCGGGGCTACGGGCTCGTGGCGGATTTCCGTCATCACGTGGCAGTTTATCGGAAGCGCGACATGATGCCGGGCGCGGAACATGGCGGGGTGCGAAGGAACACATCGATCGTTCTGCTGTCCGTGGGTCACGCGTGTGTCGACATCTACCAAGGTGCTGTGGCGGCCCTGGTGCCGTTCTTCGTCGCCGAGCGTGCCTATACGTACGCGGTCGCCTCGGGCATCGTGCTGGCGGCCTCGCTGTTGTCCTCGGTGGTGCAGCCGGTGTTCGGCGCGCTCACCGACCGGTGGGCCATGCCCTGGCTGCTGCCGGTCAGCACGTTCTCCGGCGGTGTCGGTATCGCGCTGAGCGGCCTGAGCGGTTCTTACCCGCTCACCCTCGCATGCGTCGCGATATCGGGGATCGGGGTGGCCGCTTACCACCCCGAGTCCGCCCGGGTCGCCCGCATCGCCGGCCGGGGCAGTCACCGCGCCATGAGCTGGTTCGCCACGGGAGGCAGCATCGGCTTCGCGCTGGCCCCGCTCATGGTCGCCGCCGTGATGGCCGCCGGAGGACTGCGTTGGACACCCCTGCTGGTGTTGCCGGCCCTCGCCGGTACCGCCATGAGCCTGCCCGTGGTGCGTGCTGTGCGGCGCGGGCAGGCCACCGGACCCCGCGTGACGGTGCCCGCCGGAAGCGACAACATCGCCTCTTTCGTGAGACTGTCACTGGCCGTGGCCTTCCGGTCGATCGCGTTCATCGGTCTGAGCACCTTCATCTCGCTGTACGCCCGCCAGCGTCTGGGCGGCGGCACGGCCGCGGGCACCGCGGCCCTGACCGTGCTCTACCTCGGCGGTGCGATCGGCTCGGTACTCGGCGGGTCCCTGGCCGCCCGCTGGGACCGGGTGACGGTCTCGCGCTGGTCGTACCTGATCACGGCCGCGGCCGTCGCGGGCGTGGTGTGGGTGCCCGGCCCGGCCCTCTACCTGTTCGTGGCACTGACCTCGGCCGGCCTGTATGTGCCCTTCTCTCTGCAAGTCACGCTCGGCCAGGACTACTTGCCCTCCCGCGTCGGCACCGCCAGCGGGGTCACCCTGGGCCTGGCCGTCAGCATCGGCGGCCTGGCCGGCCCCGCCATCGGCGGCCTCGCCGACGCCACCTCCCTGCGCACCGCCCTGGCCCCTGTCGTCCTGATGCCCCTGCTGAGCTGGCTGCTTCTGCGCACCCTGTCCGAGCCGAACGTGCCGCGGTTCCGGACCGAGGTGCCTGCGAAGGGGGACGACGCCGGTACGGCCCTCGGTCCCGCCCCTGCCGACTCCCGCTGACCAGCCCCTCCTGCCACCGTGGTGAGCCGACGGGCACCCGACGCCCAGGACCACTGCCCGCTCCGCAAGCGGGACCGCACGGCAACCCCGAGCCGGGTCCCACACCTGGCTGACCGGCCCCATGACAAGGAGCGGCCGAGTCCTGGGATGTGACAGGAAGAAGGAACGTGGCGAACGGGAGGAGAAGGCTCTGCCGCCGCGGACCTCAGCGCCTCAGAGCACCGATGCGGCGCCACACCAAGCGCGGCGGTACCCAGCCGGCGACGAGTTTCACCACGCACCAGACCCCGCTCGGGCCGTACAACGAGCGTCCCGGGCGCGGCGGGGCTCCGTGCGTCAGCAGCAACAAGGAGCAGTATCCGGGAACCCAAGGCGACGACCGGTACGTCCGCGAGGCAGAAAGCCGGTTCACCGGCCTGATCCCCGCACTCGACGCCGAGCATTCCGACCTCCCCGTCTCGAAGCGCTGAAAGGCGGTCAGCTGAGTGAGGAGCAGATCGACGAACTGAGCGACGAGCAGTGCCGGGCGGTGGCGATGATCACGAGTATCGCCAAAGCCGAAGCCGTGCGTGAGCCGGGAGCGAACAAGCACATCCGCAGCGCGCTCCGGGGCGGCAGGCCAACCCGGAGCAGAAGCACCCGAGTTCCTCAACGACTTCCTGCGGGCTCGGATTGGTGGAGCCCAGCATGAGAACCGCGTCCGGTCAGGGAAGGCGCGGCGGGCCTCGCCCGAGGTCGAAACAATTCTGGAGGCCTCGTCCTCGTCCGGACGAGAGCATGTCCGACCGCTGACGCCGAGCCTGTGGCCGCTCCCTTCCACCGGGATGCGCGAGCGGAGCCGCGCGGGCGAGGGCCGGTGCCCCGTCGGAGGCGGGGGAGGGGCAGCGGCGGTTCGCGGCGGTGATGAGGTGGTTCGTGAGGGTGCTGCCTGTGCGGCCCGGTGGCCGAGCCGGCACCGGTGGGGACGGCGGCACGGGAGAGCGGGGTGGTGCGCGCGGAGGCGGAACGCATGCTTCCGTCATGTGAGCGACATGAGCCTGCCAGGCTCCTGCCCCGTCGCTGTGGTCACGGCCCTGTCAACTGCCCCTGCACTGACCGCGACAGGGGAGAGACCGGATGACACCCGCCGCACGCCCGTCCCAGCACGCCCCCGAACTACGCGCCGCCGCCCGGCAGTTCGGCCGACGCCGTTTCCTCACCGGCACCGGCGCCGCCGCCGCGCTCGCCTTCGCCGTGAACCTGCCCGCCGCCGGTACGGCCGCCGCCACCGAGTTCGACGCCCGGCGAATCACGGACGACCCCTTCACGCTGGGCGTGGCCTCCGGCGACCCGCTGCCGGGCTCCGTCCTGCTGTGGACCCGGCTGGCCCCGCAGCCGTACCAGCCCGACGGCGGACTGCCCGCGCGGCGCGTCACCGTGCACTGGGAGCTGGCCCACGACGCGAACTTCCGCCGGATCGTCAGGCGCGGCACCGCGCCCGCCCACCCCGAGTTCGGCCACACCGTCCACGTCGAGGTGCCCCACCTGCCGGCGGACCGCGTGTTCTTCTACCGCTTCCGGGCCGGCTCCTGGCTGAGCCCCACCGGCCGCACCCGCACCGCCCCGCTGCCCGGCGCCCGCCCCGCGGCTCTCACCCTGGGCGCCGTCTCCTGCCAGGCCTACGCCGACGGCTACTACACCGCCTACCGCCACCTCGCCGAGGACGACGTGGACGTCGTCTTCCACCTGGGCGATTACCTGTACGAGTACGCCGTCAACGCCACCGGCAACGACCGCAAGTACACCGACCGCACCCTGCCGGCGCACTACAACCGCGAGACGGTCACGCTGGAGGACTACCGGCTGCGCTACGCCCTGTTCAAGTCCGACCCGGACCTGATGGCCGCGCACGCCGCGCACCCCTTCGTCGTCACCTGGGACGACCACGAGACGGAGAACAACTACGCCGACGACACCCCGGAGGACGGCGGCTCCGCCGAGGAGTTCCTGCTGCGCCGCGCCTCCGCCTACCGCGCCTACTGGGAGAACCAGCCGCTGCGCCGGCCCCAGCTGCCCACCGGCTCCGACATGCGGCTCTACCGCCGCCTGCACTGGGGGCGGCTCGCCCAGTTCGACGTCCTGGACACCCGTCAGTACCGCTCGGACCAGGCCTACGGCGACGGCTGGCAGTACCCCGGCCCGGAGTCCGAGGACCCGGCGCGCACGCTCACCGGCGCCACGCAGGAGCGGTGGCTGATCGACGGCTGGCGTGCCTCGCGGGCGCTGTGGAACGTCGTACCGCAGCAGGTCACCTTCTCCCGGCGGTACAACACCACCGCCACGCCGTCCAAGGTCTCCATGGACTCCTGGGACGGCTACCCGGCCTCTCGCGAGCGGGTCCTGGCGGGGGCCGAGGCCGCCGGCGTGGAGAACCTCATGGTCCTCACCGGCGACGTGCACGTGCACTACGCGTTCGACATCAAGCGCGACTTCGACGACCCCGGTTCCCGGACCGTGGGCACCGAGATCGTCACCACGTCGATCACCAGCGGACGCGACGGGGCGGACAAGCCGAGCAACTGGGCCACCTACCTCGCGGCCAACCCGCACATGAAGTTCTACAACGGACGGCGCGGCTATGTGACCGTCACGCTCGGGCGGGAAGCGGCCCGCGCCGACTTCAAGACCGTCCCGTACGTCACCAGGCCGGGCGCGCCCGTCACGACCGCGGCGTCCTTCGTCACGGAAGCCGGCGCCCCAGGACTCGAGCCGGCCTGAACCCCGGCGCGGCAGCGGGGCACACGGACCCCGCCCGAGCCCCTGTGGCCGAACTCCCGTCTGCCGCGCGACGCCGGGAAGGGCGGGAATTCTGCCGCCGCGTCCGCTGCGGAGCGTGGGCCTTCGGCAGCGGGTGTCCGGGCGTGACCCGGCGCCCCCGCCGGGCTCTGCGAAGGGGCGGCCACGCGGGTGGGGAACGCGGCCGGAGGGGGACTGTCTGCCGACGGCCTCACTCGTGGTCGTATTTCGGGCTGATGCCGAGGGTGCTCCGCCGGGAGGAGCCTGGTGCCGGCGATGTCGAGTACCACCGGTATGAGCAGTTCGGCCAGCCGGGCCGTTTCGCCGGGCGCGAGTACGTTCCGGGGCGGGGCCGCGAGTTGGTCGGTGAGTCTCTCGACGGCGGCGTGTATCCGGTGTCCCTCGTCGGTGGCTGTGCCGTCGGCCTGACCGGACCGCGGGCGGCGAGGCGGTCGCGGGCGGCGGTCCATTCCTCCTCGGACCACTGCCTGCTGGTGAACACCTCCTCCGGCGAGGCGCCGACGGCGGCGTGCGAGACCAGGGACTCGGCGGGGCCGATGCCGTGGGCCCGGAGGGCGACGATGTGGCCGTCGCCGCGGTGCTCGCGCAGGATGGTGGCCTGCCAGAGCACCATGTGCGGTTCGTCGGGCCAGGGCAGCGCGGAATTGGCGGCGGCCCGGGCGCGGCCTGCGGTGCCCGCGGCCTCGGCGGCACGGCGGGCCAGACCTGCGGCCTCGCGCAGTCCGGGGCAGTCGATCCGGTCGCCGAGGAGCTTGCGCAATGCACGGTCCACTGCGCCCTGCTCCCTTGATGCGCATCAACGCCGGCAGGGCGCTCGGCTTCACCGCTCAGTCGCTGCAGTGGGTGGTCAGTGCCTGCGCGGTCGCCTTCGGCGGATTCCTGCTCTTCGGCGACCGCACGGTCGATCGCCTCGGAGCCCGCCGCATGGTCGTACTCGGCCTCGTGATCTTCGGCCCCTCCTGCCTCCTCGGGGGCTTCGCCGAGGCTCCCGGCCTGCTGATCACGGCTCGTGCGATCCAGGGCTTCGGTGCCGCCCTGCTCACACCGGCCACGCTCACTCTGATCGACACGCGCTTCACCGAGGGTTCCGAGCGCAACAGGGCTCTCGCGGTGTGGGGGCCTGCGGCAGCGGTGGTCTGGCCGCCGGAGCGCTGCACGGCGGTGTCCTGACTGAGGCCTGGGGCTGGAGTGGGTCCTGTTCATCCTGGCCCCGCTGGCTTTGCCCGCCGCGGCCGTCGCACCCAGCGCTCTCGCCCCGGAGGAGCGCGACGCCGCCGCCGACGGCGGTTTCGATGCCGTGGGCGCGATCCTCGCCACGGCCGGCTCATCCCTGCTGGTCCTCGGTCCAGTCAGCGGTCCGGAGGCGGGCTGGGGTTCGCTGCGCGGTGTGGGTTCGATCGCCGCCGCTGTCGTCCTCCTGGCGATCTTCGCCCTGGTCGAGAACAAGACCCGCAACCCGCTGGTTCCGATGCGTCTGTTCGGCAACCGCAGCCTGGTGACGGCTGTCCTGATCATCCTGGTCTTCCAGAGCGCCCTGGGCGGGTCGTGCTACATCTTCACGAACTTCCTCCAGGGCGTGCTCGCCCACGACGCGCTGGAGGCCGGTCTCGCCTTCGTCCCGCTGACGATCATCTCGATGGCCGCGTCCCTGAGGTTGGCCGGCTTGCTGCTCGGCAAGTGGGGCTCGCGCGCCACTCTCTTCACCGGCATGCTCATCAACGGCGTCGGCGTGATCGTGCTGGCCGTCCCGATGTCGACCGGTGCCTCCTTCTGGTCCCTCGTTCCCGGCCTGGGCATCTGGGGCATCGGCGGCGGTGTCACCTTCCCGGCGATGTTCGCCTGCGCCGCCTCCGGGGTGGCTCCGCAGGAGGCGGGTGCGGCATCGGCACCGGCCACCACCTCACAGCAGATCGGCGGTGCCGCCGGACTCGCGGTCCTCGTCGCGATCGCCACGGCCGGCCTGGCCGGTTCCGCCGGCGCCGCACCCGCCGTCGCGGACGTCGCCGAGGGCCTGCGCACCGCGATGTGGATCGGCGGCACGGCCTCCGTCATCGGCGGCCTGCCGGCCTTCACCCTCAAGAAGCCAGGTGCCCCCGCGGCCGAAGTCCCGCAGGAGCAGGCGGAGGAACTCGGGGTCCGCAGCGCCGGCTGACGAGGCCCCGCCCCTGGGAACGGTTCTTTGCAGTCTGCCGACTCCGCGCCGGCTGAAGGACTCAGTCTCATCCGGTGAGTCTGCGGTAGCAGACGAAGGTGCAGGCGATGCTGGTACCCGGTACGACGAGAGGGCCGACCTACGGGGCGGCCGTCACTCGCGCGTCACTCCTGATGCGGGCGTGACAGCGCCACGCTAAAAGGGGGGTTCCGCAGAGTACCCGTCCTCCCCGAGAGGGACGGATTCGGTCTTTGCCTTGGCGGCGCGCTGTTCGGCGACTGTGGGGTGGGCGGTTATCGCCTCGGTCGCCCGTCCTTGCTGGACCAGGACCTCGAACAGTTCCTCACGTGCTGCGATGGTGCCCAGGTCCCGCAGTTCCGCCGCGGCCTCGGCAAGGCGGCCGGCGGTGCTGAGGAGACCTGCTCTGATGATGCGGGGGTCGGTCCACGGATCGGGGTGGGCCTCGACCACGGCGATCGCTTCCTCGGCACGGCCGAGGCCGGCAAGGGCGAACGCCCGCCACCAGTGCTGGAACTCCTGGTGGCCGTGGTGGGGCACGGTGAGGGGATGGTCCAGGAGATAGAGCAGTTCCGTGGGCCGGTCGAGGAGGGAGCAGACAAGCGGGGCCAGGAGGTTGGAGCAGTCGTACCAGCTGAAGCCGGGTTCGGCCACGGCGATCGCGTCGTCCAGTCGGCCGTCCTCCAGCAAGACCGAGGACAGCCAGGCCCGGTAGCCGACCCAGTCGTCGGCGGCGATTGCCTCACGCATCACCGTCTCGGCCTCCTCGGCCCGCCCGTGCTCTCGCAGGGCACGGGCGTAGATGTCCAGGACGCTGTGTGCGTCCTGTCCGCCGGCCAGTTCGCGCAGCTCCGCCAGTCGACCGTGGCGTGCCAGTAGTCCGGCGTAGGCGGTGAGGGTGTTCTCGGAGAGGAAACGGCGCCTGGCCATGTCCTCGCCGAGGATCCGGATCGCCTCGTCGGCGCGGCCCGCACGCTCCAGTACCCGGGCCTGGAGCTCCTGCGCGTCCGAGCAGGAGGAGTCCCGTCGGCCCTCGTCGTCGGCGCGGCGCGCGGCTTCGGCGTGCGGGGCGATCAACTCCAGCACCCGCTCGTCACGGTCCCTGCCCTCGGTGATCTCCACCAGGGCCGTCCGGATCCACGGCTCACCGATGTGCGGCACGAGCAGGTCGATGGCCTCATCCACGCACCCTGCCTCGGCGAGCACCTCGGCGACGTCACGGCACACGATCTGCGAAGCGCGGTCCTCCTCGTCCGGGCACGCCAGATCCACGGCCTCAGTTGACCGGCCCGCCCGCGACAGGATCTCCGCCTTCGTCCACAGAGCCGCCCGCCATCCGGTCGCGACGAACGGCTCCATCACCTCCAGCGCCCGCCCGAACTCACCCGACCGGCACAGCTCCCGCACCGCACCCTCCGCGCAGAACCACTCGCCGCGCTCCTGTGCCGCCTGGACCACGAGGTCCAGGTGACCGTGCTCCAACAGGAGAGTCACTTTCCGGGGAGAAAGCCCACCGTAGTTACTGACCTGCCAGGAGAGATCCTCTGTGTTCACGGCTGAAAGCGTAGAAGTAGCCACCGACATCACCGTCACGAGGCAGTCGATCACTCGGCTCGACATACGGCAGCACAAAAGGCCTCCGCCCCCGGCGAACTCCCGCCTCCCAGGCGGAATCATGGCGGGCCCGCTCGGCGACCTCGAAGCCGGCGGCACCGCGGAGCCGCCGCCCACCGGATTCACCGATCCCGACTCTCTCACCGGAGGCATTCATCCCGGCCGGCTCGTCGTCATCGCCGGCGGGGCGACGACTTCCACCGTCCGGCGGCTGGCTTGCCCGTTTTGCCACGGGCAGCATGCGGACCCACTACCGTGTACCGGCATGACGGTGCTGATCATCGGCGGCAGCGGTTTCCTGGGGGCCGAACTGGTGCGTCAGGCGACGTCCGTCGGCCGCGTCACCGCAACGACCTTCAACTCCCGCCCCGGCCAAGCCCCTGACGCCCCGTGGCACCGCCTGGACCTACGAGATCCCCGTCGCCTCGGCGAGGTCATCGACACAGTGGCCCCCAGCGCGGTGATCAACGCCTCCAGCGGGGCGGCGGACTGGGCGGTCACCGCCGACGGCTCCGTCCGCCTCGCCCAGATGACGGCGCGGCGGGGGATCCGCCTCGTGCACGTCTCCAGCGACGCCGTCTTCTCCGGGGCCTCCCGCTCCCGTTACGACGAGACGGCTCTTCCCGATCCGGTGACCCCCTACGGGGCGGCGAAGGCGGCCGCTGAGACCGCGGTGCGCCTGCTCCACCCTGACGCGGTCGTCGCCCGTACCTCGCTGATCATCGGCGACGGCGACTCCGTCCACGAGCAGGCGGTGCGCGAGCTGGCCGCCGGCACCCGGAAGGGGGCGTTGTTCACGGACGACATCCGCTGCCCGGTGCATGTCGCCGACCTGGCGACCGCCCTGTGGGAACTCGCCTCGTCGGACGCGACAGGCGTCTTCCACCTCGCCGGACCCGATGCCCTCAGCCGCTACGAACTCGGTGTGCTCATCGCCCGGCGCGACGGGATCGACCCCTGCCTGCTGCCGACCGGCCGCCGGGCCGACACGCGCATCCTCGGAGCACTGGACGTGCGCCTCGACAGCCGGGCCACACAGGGGCGCCTGAGCACCCGGCTCCGCGGCGCCGGGGAGTTCCTCGACACGACCCGATGACGGCGGATGACGAAAGAATGACAGCTTTGACGGGCAAGCGGTCTGACCGCTCCGCGATCGCCTCCGCGCTCCGCCCACGCACCCCGGCGGAGATCTCCGCCCCGACCCCTACGGAGTCTTGATGACCGCGTACCGAACTGCCGCGCCGCACCGCCCGGTTGCGGACCACACCCGGAGGATCGACGGGCAACCCGTCGTCCACTGCCCGGACTGCCACTGGGCCCAGGCCCTGGACGAACGACTGCATCAGGGGCCCTACGGCCTTCTCTACTGGCACCGCGACCACCCCGACGACGCGGTCGACCACCTCGCAGCGCCGCCGGACCACTTGGCCGTGCCCACGTACGTGCGGTGGTGGGCGTCCGGCCACTGGCTGGCCATCGAAGACCGGCGCTCCGAGGGGCCTGGCGCGCTGCTCGGGACCGCGTGCCTGGAGATCTTCCGATCGGTCTCGGCCGACGGTGCTCTGGAGCGGGCGGTGGTCGAGAACACCCACCGGCGTTACGTCTTCCCGTCGAGGGCCCGCGCCGACATCGAGGAAGCCGCAGCCCGGCTGTTCCGCACAGGGCTGCTCCGCCCGGAACCGTGACACGGGCTGCGGCCGTTGCGTGCCCCGGGACGCGGTCGACGCCGACGATGACGACGACGGCGCGGAGGAACGTGCCGGGTGCCGGGCAGGGCCGGTCACGCTCCCCGCTCGGGCTCCCCGAACCCGCTGCCGACGAGTCCTCCGTGGAGCGCGGGCCGCAGGTCAGCGGTGGTCTATTCCGAGGCCGGCTACTTCGAACGGAACGTCCGCACCATCGAGGTGCTGGTCGACCGCGACGCGGTCGCGTCCGGAGCCGCCGCGACCGGCGAAGCCTGGCAACACTACGACCTGGGACACGGCTACTGCACCTACACCTTCTTCGAGCAGTGCCAGCACCGCATGGCCTGCGCACGCTGCGACTTCTACACTCCCAAGGAGTCCACGAAAGCCCAACTCCTCGAAGCCAAAAGCAACCTGCAGAAGATGGCCGTCTCGATCCCGCTCACCGAGGACGAGCAAGCAGCTGTCACCGACGGCCAGAGCGCGCTCGACCGCCTACTCGACAGGCTCGCCGACACCCTCACCCCTGCTGGACCCACACCCCTACAAATAGGCGTCCCGGCCCGAGCAACCATGCTGCCGGTCGTCGAGATCAACCGGAAGTCGACGTGATCAGCCGACCCTCATCAGCCCAGCCGATGCCTCACGAAGTCTGGATGCGGATCCCCCACTTCGATGGTGTTCTCGTCGAGGCCGTTGCAGATGCGGAAGCGATCCGCATCGAAGGCGAACTCCACAGCGATGGTGCCATCGGCCAAGTCCTGCCCTGACGGGCGCCATTCAAGCAGGGAAGCCTCGCGGAGTTCCTGGCCGACGAACGGCTGAAGCCGTTCGTCGGCGCTGGACCACACAGGCGTGAACTCTGACCACTCCCAGCCGGTGATCGCCGCGGTGGTGTCGATGGTGTTCCAGTCGATCGACAGCTCATCGAACTTCCAGTGGCAGATCTCGACTCGCACGCCCTCAAAGTCCAACACCACCGGGCAATCAGCGAACCATTCCCCGTCCTCAACAAAGCGCACCAGTGCGAACCCGGTCAGGCGCCGCCCGCGCAGCTCCGCCAACCGTGGTCGGTGATTCTCGCGGACGGCTTCGAGCCCGACGAGGAAGGTTGGCTCGAAGCCGGAGATGCCCATAGTCACAACACCGGATTCTGCAGAACTTTCAGGGACACGGCCACTCATTAAGACCAGGCCTGGAGAGCCTCGCTTGACAACTCAGATTCCACAGAATGATCCGGTTGACGTGCCCTTCGATGGCACCCGAGTTCCAGGCCAGGGTCGGTCCGGCGATGACGGCGTCGAGGTCGCGGGTGATGCCGGCGGCGAGGGTGTGGAGGCTGGGCAGGTCGTCCTGTCGGACGGCGTCGAGCCAGTCAGGCAGTCGCTCGCCCTGGCGCTCGGTGAGCATGGTCGCGAAGGAGCGGACGTGCCGGGTGAGGGCGTCGATTTCGGGGCAGTGGGCGCGGACAGTCTTGAGCTGGAGCTGTTCGGGCTCGGTGAGGGTTTCCGGGCGGCTGAGGATCCATCCGGCGACCGTCCGGGGCGAGGGCGGCCGGGCGGCCACCGGCCGCGGGGAGGCGCGCTTCTTGCGCAGATAGGCGCGGACGCGCTGGTAGCTGCCTTTGTATCCGAGTCTCCGTGAACACCGCGCCGACGGGCGAGCCGGAGGAGGGCTTCTGTCGGGGGCTTTCCTCCGGCCCGGCAATTGTCGTGGTGGGTGCGGGAGATGGGATCGTGTGGAAGTTCCCTACCCGGGCGGTACAGGCCGTGAGCCAGGCTGCGCACCCGTGTCCGCCGGTGGGCCAAGGAGTGCACCTTCGAGCAGATGCTGCGGGCAGCGCAGGCCAGGCGGACGCGGCCGGGGTCACCGCCCTGACCGGCGAGACACACCTGGCCTGTGATGCTTCCGGCCGTCCGTTCGTGTCACGCGCCGGCTGGTGAACCACGCCTTCAAGGGCGGGGAGTGGGTGGTCGACAGCCGGGATATGTGCGCATCTTCTGTGTTCACGCATCACCGCTCGCACTCCCGGCGCCTGCTCGGCACAAGTGCCGGACTCTCCGCCGTCCTGCTGTGGGTCCTCGCGCAGGCTCCGGCGCCCCGGCCGGCCGAGGCCGTCACGCCGAGCCTGGCGGCGACCGTGGACGGCGAGGGACTGCGGAAGAGCGTGCCCAACCCCTCCCCGCAACGCGCCCATCCTTATGTCGTGCCCATGGCAAGTGTGTTGACGTTTCGTCAACTACCTTGTGACGAGCGTCCGTTGTTGGCAACTCTTGATCGAAGCCCGAGCGGGATGCCACGCCCCCGCCTCGGCAGGGTGCGCGATCACGCGCGCCCGCCCCCACAGACGCGCGCCCCACCCGTGCGCGCCGCCAAGAGGAGGAATCCCTCGTGATGGCACAACTGCGGAGCAAGAGAATACGGTTCGCCGCGATGGCCGCGATCGCGTCGACCGCCTTGGCCGGCGGTCTCGCCGCCGTCCCCGCCCAGGCCGCTCCCGCCGTGGGCAAGGTGATCGGTGCCGGCTCGCCCACGGCGGTCCGGGACAGTTACATCGTGACGCTCCGGAAGGACGCCGGATTCAAGGCCTCCTCGATCAGGGGCAAGAAACTGGTCAAGCGGTACGGCGGCAGCGTGACCAGGACGTTCGGTAGCGCGCTGAACGGCTACGCCGCCACCCTCTCCACGGCGGAGGCCGAGCGCCTGGCCGCCGACCCGGCGGTGGCCGCCGTCGAGCAGAACCAGCGGGTCGGCGTCACCGACACCACGCAGTCCAACGCGCCGTGGGGCCTCGACCGCATCGACCAGACCTCCCTGCCCCTGTCCGGCACCTACGCCTACCCGGACAGCGCCGGCAGCGGTGTGACCGCCTACGTCATCGACACCGGCGTACGCATCACGCACCAGCAGATCAGCGGCCGCGCCTCCTACGGTTACGACGCCGTCGACGGTGACACCAACGCCGCGGACGGCAACGGCCACGGAACCCATGTGGCCACCACCATCGCCGGCTCCACCTACGGCGTGGCCAAGAAAGCGAAGATCGTCGCCGTGCGGGTACTGGACAACAACGGCTCCGGGACCACCGCCGGAGTCATCGCCGGCATCGACTGGGTGACCCGGAACCACTCCGGTCCCTCCGTCGCCAACCTGTCCCTCGGCGGCGGTGCCTCCGCCACGCTGGACGCGGCCGTGCGCACCTCCATCGCGAGCGGCGTGACGTACGCGGTGGCCGCCGGCAACAGCAACGCCAACGCCTCCTCGTACTCCCCGGCCCGGGTCGCCGAGGCCATCACCGTCGGCGCGACGACCAGCACCGACGCCCGGGCGAGCTACTCCAACTACGGCTCCGTGCTGGACGTCTTCGCCCCGGGATCCTCCGTCACGGCCGGCTGGAACACCGGCGACACCGCGACCAACACGATCTCCGGCACCTCCATGGCGACCCCGCACGTCGCCGGAGCAGCGGCGGTCTACCTGGCCGGCCACGCCTCCGCCACACCGGCCCAGGTCGCCACGGCCCTGGTGAACGGGGCGACGGCAGGCAAGGTCACCGGCGCCGGCTCGGGCTCGCCCAACCGCCTGCTGAAGCTCGTACCGTGACCCCTTCGCCCGCGGTCCGGCCGTCGTGAGCGCCGTGCCTCGGAGGCCGTCCCGCCTCCGAGGCACGGCGTGGCGAGGCGCGGATCGACAGCGGGGAAGGCGCTGTCGCGGACGGACCGGGCAGGGCCGACGGCGACGGCTGCGGCATGAGTCTCGCGCCCGGCTGCGGGCCCTGGTGGACGAGCAGCTTGCCGGCGCCAGTACAGCCCGGCGACGCCCGGTCCACGAACGGCAGCTGCGCGAGGGCGCACTCCGCGAAGCGGGGCGGGCGGAGGCGTGTCCCGCACGGGAGGCCGCCGCGGTCCAGGCGCGGCGGGCGGTGGCGGCCCGCGGCCGTGCACAGCGGGAGGCCGTTGCGCAGGCGCGCCGGTCCGCGCCCTGTGCGGAGTGCGGTCTGCCGGGCGCGGCCGGCCTGTGCCCGCAGTGCACCCACCGGCAGCGCATCCAGGACCTGCTGCGGGAGACAGTCGACTTGGCCGTCGCCGTCCGCGGGGATTTCGACGACCCCGACGACGTCGCCCGGCCACCGAACGGTGCGCGGCCGACGACACCCAGGCCCTGCTCACCAAGGCCGGCCGGCGCAGCGACAGCAGGCCGTAGCTTCGGTTCCTCACCGAACGGGAAGTGGCCGATCGCATCCTGGCCGAGCGACGCACCAGCGCCCTCAAGCGGCTGCTGCGCGGCGGGGAAGCCGACGCGGAGTCAATCGGCAGACCTTCGTGCCGACAGATACCTCGGTCAACTGGAGTCGCGGGTACGGAATCTGACATTCCGTCATTGAGGCGGTGGAGCAGAGGTGGAGCGGAGTCCCAACGGACGGCAAATCGTATGACTTTTATTGACCGGTGCCCACGACGCTGACATCATGAGGCGCACCAGGCGAACACCTGAGCGGTTGCCTGTGTCGCTGACGAAGAAGCCATCGACGGGTCCCACGTGACCCATCCACCCTTGCCGCCGCGCGCCTCGCCTGATCGCCCAATGGCGGGAAATCCATGGTGTGTGCCGCGTGAACAGTCCGCACATCGATGTGCGTGACCTCGGTGAATCCGTTGACACCCGCCCCGGCGTCGCCGTCCCGGCGCGGACGGCCCGTACCCGTCGGAATGCGGCACCCCTCAAGAGGTGTGCGGCTCTCCCCGGTCCGAGCCTCCGCGACAGAGGCTCCGCCGAACGGAGGTTTACGCTCTTGTCCGTCGACCAGATGATCAAGTTATCGGGCCTGGATCTGATCCGCACCCGGGATCCGAACAACCACCTGCACTGCCGCAAGACCCAACTGCTCGCCTACGTCGGCGGCCGCACCCGCTGGTCCGATCTGCTGATGTACGGAGCGCTGGGCTCCACCTCCGCCATCCACCGCCACTGCTACCTGCGGGGCGAGGACCGCTGGGCCTTCGACACCCCGTACGTGACCGACGACGACCTGCGCCTGCTCGGCTTCGAGATGCTCTCGGCCGGGGCCGTCGACCTCGCCCGTTTCGAGTCCGGTGTGACCGGGTTCCTCGCCGCCGGACAGCCGGTCTTCTTCTACGCGCCCCGGCACCACTTCCCGTACTGGGTGGAGTTCATGCGCCGGGCCGGCACCCTCCCCGAGGAGTACCACCTGCTGCACTCGTTCCTGCTGTGCGGAGTGAGCGGCACCGACGTCCTTCTGGTCGACAACGTTTCCGACGACCATGAGTACGCCCCGCTGACCGTGAGCTGGGACGTCCTGCGCGCCGGCTACGCCCGCGAGCCCGACCGCTGGTTCACCGGCTGCGCCACCGTACGGAAGACCTCCGGACCGGACCACGAGGGGTTCGAGGCCGCCTACCGCGCCTTCCTCGGCCGGTTCCGCGACGGCTTCGAACTCTACGACGTCGTCGGCGACAACCTCGTCGTGGAGCGCGCCTCGGTGACCGCCGCGTACCGCGCGCCCGGTGTCAACAGCATGGCCCTGCTGGCCGGTTCACGCACCCTGTTCCACCGTTTCCTGGCCCACACCACGCACGGGGAGCAGGTCCGGTCCGCCTACGCCCGCATCGCGCAGCTGGCCACCGTGCTGTCGGACCGGGTCACCGCCTTCCAGTCCGGGCTGCCCGCGCTGCCGGCGGACCGGATCCGGCGCGGGCTCAAGGGCCTGCGGCAGCTCGAACAGCGGGCGGCCCGGCGCCTGGTCGCCGAGGCGGACGCCCTCCCGCAGCTCCTGCCGACGCCTTCCAGCGGCCGGTAGCACCTCCTCACGGGGAAAGGCACATGCGAGACCTCTACCTGTTCAGCGGCATGGCGGGGATGCAAGGACCGCCGCTCGCCGCGTTACGGGCGCTGTACGCGCGCCCCGAGAACGCCCGGTACTTCACCACCGCTGTCGAGGCGGTGGCCGGCGTGCTCGACCACGTCGGTGCGGACGCCTACCGCGGGGAACTGCCCGGCGGCTTCCCGCTGACCGCCTGGCTCCGCGGCGCGTCGCCCGACGACGCCGCGCTGGACCACTCCATCGTCGACGGGCTGTGCGCCCACCTCTACCAACTGTGCCTGCTCCAGCCCGCGATCGGCGGCCGTGACGGCGACCGACCCGCGCCGGTGGCCGCCATCGGCCACAGTCTGGGCCTGATCGGCGCGGTGGTCGCCGGGCTGCGGATCACCAGCCGCCGACAGTACACGGAACTCTGCCACGACATGATCACCATGACAGCGCTCACCCTGATCCGCTGTCACCAGCAGGCGCCGCCGCGGAGCGGCGAGGCCACCCCGATGGCAGCGGTGACGGGCCTGAAGGCCGAGGAACTGCGCGACCTCGCGGCTCACTCCCCGGTGCACGTCGCGCTCGCCAACTCCGGCCGCTCGCACGTGCTGGCCGGAGAACCGGCCGACCTCGCCGGCTTCCGGTCACGGCACGCACGGCGGTTCGCCGACACCGGGGTGCGCTGGGCCTATCTGCGCAGCACCGCGCCGTTCCACACCCCGCTGCTGAACGCCGCGGTGCGTGCGGCGCTGGAGGACCGGCACCTGATGACGTCCACGCTGACCGGAGACCGGCTGGCCCTGCCGGTCTACGTCGCCGACGCGCCGGTCAACCTCCAGCACCGCGGCGACCTGCTGCCGGACATCCTCGCCCACGCGGTGTGCCGGCCAGTGGACTGGCCCGGAACGGTCCACGCGGCGATCGACGGCTGCCGGCCCGACCGGATCGTCGACTTCGGCCCGGGCCCTTCGGCCCGGGTGTTCACCCGGGAGAGCCTGCGCGGCAGCCACAACGGGCTGCGCTACCGCAGCATCCCCGCACCAGCGGCCTGATTGAGGAGCGTCCACGCATGCACTGTCTGGTCTTCCCCGGCCAAGGCGCACAGCGCAGAGGTATGGGGGAAGCACTGTTCGAGCGGTACCCGCGAGAGACCGCGGCCGCGTCCGAGCTGCTCGGATACTCCGTCGCGGAGCTGTGCCGCGACGACCCCGAGGGCCGGCTCGCCGACACCCGCTACGCCCAGCCGGCCGTCTTCCTCGTCAACGCGCTGTCCTGGCTGGACCTGGAACGGGCCGGCCGGCGCTACGACTACTTCGCCGGGCACAGCCTGGGCGAGTTCAACGCGCTGGTGGCCGCCGGAGCCATCGGTCTCATGGACGGCCTCGCCCTGGTCCGGCGCCGCGCCGAGCTGATGGCCGGCGTCACCGGCGGCGCCATGGTCGCGGTGGTCGGGCAGGACTCGGCACAGGTCGAGGCGACACTGCGCACCGCCGGGTTCAACCTGGTGCACGTCGCCAACCGCAACAGCGACCGGCAGGTCACGGTGGCCGGCGACCGGCGGCAACTGGCGCTCGCGGCCAAGGCCCTGCGCGGCCCGGGCGTCCGGGTGCTGCCGGTGCACGTGAGCGGCCCGTTCCACACGCCGGCGATGGCACCGGCCGGCCGGGCGTTCGCGGACGTCCTGCGCGCGTACGAGTTCCGCGCTGGGCACACGCCCGTGATGTCGAGCGTCACCGGCGCCGAGTTCGATCCCGGCCAGGCCGTCCAGCTGCTCAGCAGGCAGATCTCCCGCCCGGTGGAGTGGGTACGCACCGTCCGCGCCCTGCGCGCCGCCGGCGTGGACCACTTCGACGAGGCCGACGGCACCACTCTCACCGCCTTCATCGCACGGATCGCGGCACAGCCCACGGAGGAACGCGTATGACCACGGACATCGCCATCGTCGGACTGTCCGTCGAAGTACCGGACGCGCCGGACCAGCACGCCTTCTGGGACGTCGTCCGCACCGGCCGCAGCCTCACCCGGTCCTTCCCGGCGCGGCGACGCCGGGACGTCGAGGAGTTCCTGCGCTACCACCGCGCATCGGCTCTGGTGCCGGACGCCGAGGAACGCGTCGCGTTCCACGACGGCAGCTTCCTGGACCGGGTCGACCTGTTCGACCACGCCTTCTTCGGCATGACCCCGAAGCAGGCCGCGGTCACCGACCCGCACCAGCGGCTGGTCCTGCGCACCATGTACCGCGCGCTGGAGGACGCCGGATACACCGGCCGGCGACTGGCCGGCAGCCGCACCGGCGTGTACATCGGCTACGCCGGCAACCCCGGCGGGTCCTACCTGGACTACTTCTGCCGCATCGACCCCGCGCTGGGCCAGCTCGGTATCACCGGCAACATCGTCACCATGCTGGCCAACCGGCTGTCCTACCTGCTGGACCTGCGCGGGCCCAGCATGGTGATCGACAGCGCCTGCTCGGCCTCGCTGCTGGCGCTGCACCAGGCCAGGGCCGCGCTGCTGCTGGGCGACTGCGAGATGGCCGTGGTGGCCGGCACCCGCGTGGTGATGGCGCCCGTCCAGCACCCGCACACCCGCATCGGCATCGAGTCCTCGGACGGCGTGACCCGCACCTTCGACGAGAGCGCCGACGGCACCGGATTCGGCGAGGGCTCCGGGGCGGTCGTGCTCAAGCGGCTGGACCGCGCACTGGCCGACGGCGACCAGGTGTACGCGGTCGTCAAGGGCAGCGCGGTCAACCACGACGGCCACTCGGAGATGATGACCGCGCCGGACGCCGGGGCCCAGGCCGACCTGCTGGACGCCGCGTGGCGCGCCGCCGGCGTGGACCCCCGCACGATCGGCTACCTGGAGGTGCACGGCACCGCCACCAAGGTCGGCGACCCGATCGAGTTCGAGGGACTGCGGCGGGCGTTCGCCGCCCGGACCGACGACCGGCGGTTCTGCGCCGTCGGCACCGTGAAGGCGAACATAGGCCACCTCTTCGAGGGCTCGGGCGTCATGGGCGTGATCAAGACCGCCCTCGCGTTGCGGCACCGCACGATCCCTCCACTGGCCAACTACGTGCGGCCCAACGAGGCCATCGACCTGGCGGAAGGTCCGGTGTACGTGCCCCTGGAGGCTTGCGCGTGGCCGGACGGTGACGGCCCCCGGCGTGCCGGAGTCAGCGCCTTCGGCCTCGGCGGGACCAACGCCCACGTCGTGCTGGAGGAGTTCACCGCCGTGCCGCCGGAACCCGGCGAGGACCGGCCGCCCTACCTCTTCACGCTGAGCGCACAGAGCCCGGCGTCCCTCGGCCGGCTGGTCACCCGCTACCGCGAGGCGATCGACGCGGGCCGGATCGAGGGCACCGTCCGGGACGTGTGCTGGACGGCGAACGTCTCCCGCGCCCACCACCGCCACCGGCTCGCCTGCACGGTCGCCGACCTGCCCGCCCTGCGGGCGGCGCTGGCGGCCACCGAGACCGGTGAGGTGCCGGACGCCGCCCGCACCGACGCCGCCCGGCACTGGGCCGGCGGAGGTGAAGCGGACCTGCTCGCGCAGTACCGGGGAACGAGCCCGCGCACCGTGCACCTGCCGCCGTACGAGTTCGACGAGACCCGCGCCTGGGTCGACTTCCCCGACGACTGGCAGGACCGGTTCGCGCTGGCCGCGCCGCGCGTGGCCCACCCGCTCACCCACGCGGTGGAGTTCACACCGGCGCCGCCCGCGCGGTGCACGGACGCGTCGCCCCGCGTGCTGGCGCTGGCGGATCCGGAGGCGGCCGACGCCGTGGCCGCCGTCCTGCCGCCGGACGCGGTGCTGCGCACGCCGGGCGCCCCCGGCACCGAACCGGACGGGCTCGCCGAGGAACTCGTCGGCGAGGGGTACACCCACCTGGTGTACGCCCCGGCCCCCGGCGGCGCACCGGCTGCCGATCCGGCCGAGCTGGACCGCCGCGTCGACGAGCACCTGACCGGCCTGTTCCGGCTGGCCAAGGCGCTCATGCACGCCGGCGCGACGGTCGACTTGGTGGTGCTCACCCGCCGGGCGCTGGCGGTCGTACCGGGCGAGGCGGACGTCGTCACGGAACACGCGGCGCTCGCCGGGCTGGCCAAGGCGATCGCCCGCGAGTACCCGTACGTGACCGTCCGGCTGGTCGACGCCGACGACGCGGTGCCCGCCGAGCTGCTGCGGGAGGAGATCCTCGCCCCGCAGGCCGGCGTGTACGCGCTGCGCGGCACGGACAAGTACCGCGAGTCGTTCGCGGAGCTGCCGGGGGTCGAGGCGGTCCGCGACACGTATCTGCGGCCCGGCGGCGCCTACCTGATCACCGGCGGACTCGGCGCCATCGGTCTGGAGACGGCCCGTCACTTCGCGGCCGGCGCTCCCGGCGCGCACCTGTACCTGCTCGGACGCACCGCGTTGCCGCCCGAGAGCGAGTGGGACGCGGTCGCCGCCGACCCGCAGCATCCCGCCGCGGCGCGTGTCACCGCGGTCCGTGAGATCACCGCGCTCGGCGCCACCGTGCACCCGGTGGCCGCCGACGTCGCCGACGAGACCGCGCTGGCGGCCGTGCTGGACACCGTCCGCGCCGCGCACGGCCGTGTCGACGGGATCGTGCACGCCGCCGGAGTGCCCGGCGACAGCCTCATCGCCTACCGGGAGGCGGCCGGGTTCACGGCCGTCCTGCGGCCCAAGCTGCGCGGCGCGTTCCTGCTGCACCACCTGACCCGCAACGACCGTCCCGACTTCATCCTGCACATGTCCTCGGTGGCCGCGGTCTTCCCGGCCCTCGGGCAGGCGGACTACGCGGCCGCGAACTACTACCTGGACCATCTGGCCCGCGCCCTGGACACACCCGAGCACCGCGTGGTCAGCGTCGAGTGGGTGGCCTGGCGGGAGGTCGGCATGGCGGTCGCCGCCGGCGTCAACGAGGACCTGGCGTTCCGCTCGCTGCGCACACGCGACGGTCTGGGCCTGATCGACGCGGCGCTGTGCGGCGGCCGGCCGGTACTCTTCGCCGGCGAGATCAACTACGACAGCGACCTGATGAGCGTCCTTCCGACGTACGACGTGGCCCTGTCCGCGGACATCGAGGACAAGATCGCGACGGGGCTGGCGGCGCTCGCCGAGCGGACCAAGCGGAACCTGGCACGCGTGCGCGAGGCCGTGGAGTCCACCGAGGTACGGCTCACCGGGCAGCCGGACGGCGAGTACACCGACATCGAACGGATGGTGGGCCGCTGCCTGGCGCACGCCCTCGGCCATCCGGAGATCGACGTGCACGCCGACTTCCGGGACCTGGGCGCCGACTCGATCATGGCGCTGACCATCGGCAACAGCATCTCCTCCTGCATCGGCCGCCAGTTCGACGCCGTCGACCTGATGAGCGAGCGCACCGTGGTCGCCGTCGCCCGGCTCATCGAGACCAAGTACGACGCGGACGTACGGGGCGACGACGACGGCGGGGACGACGACGCGTGGCTCGACGAGCTGCTGACCATGCCCGGTGAGTGACGTGCCGGACCTGACGCGGGGCCCGGTCCTGTCCGGCGTCGTCGGCGTCGCGGCCCCGCTGGCCCTGGCCAACCTGCTCCAGCAGGGCTACCTGCTGGTCGACAGCGCGGTCGTCGGCCGTTACCTGGGCGTCGACGGGCTGGCCGCGATGGGTGCGGCACAACCGCTGTACGCGATGCTGACCTCGCTGTTCACGGGGGTCTCCAACGCCTTCTCGGTACGGCTCGGGCACCTCGCCGGCGCCGGCCGGCGCGACGACCCCAGCGCGCTGCGGGCCCTCGCGGTGTGCACCGTCGTGTGGGCGGTGGTCTGCGCCGTGGCCGCGGTACTGATCACCGGGCCGCTGCTGGCGCTGACGGGCGTGACCGCCGAGGTCGCCGCCGAGGCCCGGACCTTCCTGGTGACGCTGTGCTCGGGCATGATCGCCGTGTACGCGCTCGGCGCGGTCTGCGCGGTCCTGACCGGCCGCGGCGACGCCCGCCGGGCCACCGGACTGATGATCGCCGCGAGCGTGCTGAACGCGGTGTTCGCCTGGCTGTTCGTCGGTCCGGGCCGGCTCGGCATCGCGGGCGCCGCGCTGGCCGTACCGGCCGCCAACGCGCTGGCCGCGGCGGCCGGCCTGACCCGTTTGGTGAGTGAACAGCGCCGGCGCCCGGCCGGGACGTCCGCGGTCACGGCCGCCACAGTCCGCGCCGAGATACGACGCGGCCTGCGGATCGGCGCCCCGATGGCCGTGCAGTACCTGCTGATCGGTGTCGGTGTCCTGGCCCTGGTGTGGATCATCACGCCGTTCGGGGACGAGGCGCTCGCCGCGCTGACCGTCGTCTCCCGCCTGGAGCTGCTGACCAGCGCGCTGTTCCTCAACCTGTCCGGCGCGCTGATGGTGTTCACCGCGCAGAACACCGGTGCCGGACAGGCCGCGCGCGTCCGCGACGGCGTCCGCCACAGCGTATGGCTGGGCGTCGCGCTCACCGCCGTGGTGTCCCTGCTGCTGCTCACCGAACGCGGGCCGGTCGCCGCGCTGTTCTCCGGCAGTGACGAGACCCGGCTGATCACCGAGCGGTACATCCTCATCACGGCGCCGTTCTTCCTGTGCTACACGCTGACGGTCGTACTGCACGGCTGGTTCAACGGCATCGCCCGCACCGTGGTACCGCTGGTCTGCACGGTGCTGTCGCTGGGCGTGGTCCGGCTGCCGCTGTCGTACGGGCTGGGCCACGCCCGGGGCGTCGACGGAGTCATGTGGGCGACGGTGATCGGCTGGGCCGCGGGACTGGTGTACACCCTCCTGGCCGCCGCCCGGCGCACGGGGAGCCCACCCGAAGGCGGCCACGACCGCGACCACGACACCAAGGAAGGCCCGATGGCGACCTCGGACAACTGGGGCGACCGGTGATCCGCACCCTCTTCGTCAGCGACATCCTGCCCCGCCGTCCCGCCGGCGGCGCGGTGCGGCGGATGGACGCCGTCACCGCCGCCCTCGCCGAACTGGGCCCGGTGGACGCGCTGTTCCTCGCACCGCCCGGTACCGCCCCACCGCCGCGGGAGACCACCCGCTTCGCCCGCACCGGCGTGGCCGGTGTCCCGCCGTACACGGGTATCCGCGCCCTGCTGGAGATCACGGCACGCGGGCCGTCGGCCGCCTACGCCGCTCACCAGCGGCGCACCCTCGCCCCCAGGCTGCCCGACTGGTCGACCGGCACCCGCTACGACCTCGTCTGGTTCAACCGGGAACGCACCTGGCTGCCGCTGCGCGGCCGGTTCACCGGCCGGACCGTCGTCGACGTGGACGACTTCGAGGACGTGCTGATCCGCCGCTGGACACTGCTCGGCCAGGGCGTGTGGGGCGTGCCGCTGACCCCGTGGCAGCGGGTGCAGGCACGCCGTTCCATCGGCTGGTGGCGCCGCGTCCACCGGCGGGTGGCACGGCAGGCCGACGTGGTCGTGGCCGCCTGCGCCGCCGACGCGGCCCGGCTCGGCCGCGGGGACCGGACAGCCGTGGTCCCGAACACCTACCCCGCTCCGCCCGCTCACCCGCCGGTGCCGCCGCGCCCCGACGGCGGTGCGACCATCCTGTTCCAGGGCTCCTTCGACTGGGCGCCCAACACGGACGCCGCCCGCTGGCTGACCGCGGACATCCTCCCGCTGGTCCGCGAGCGGATCCCGCACGCGAGGGTCGTACTGGCGGGCGCCTCCACACCGGAGGTCGCCGCGCTGGCCGGCCCGCACGTCGAGGTCACCGGCGCGGTCCCCGACATGACACCTCACCTGCGGGACGCCGACCTGGTGATGGTGCCGCTGCGCGTGGGCAGCGGCACCCGCATCAAGATCCTGGAAGCCTTCGCACACGGTGTGCCGGTGGTCAGCACCACGATCGGCGCCGAGGGACTCGACGTGGTCGCCGGTGAGCACCTGGCGATCGCCGACACGGCCGAGGGCCTGGCACGGCACTGCGCCGATCTGCTCACCGACCGGGCCGCGCGGACCGCCACGGTCACCGCGGCGGCCCGCCTGCACACCGGCCGTTACCTGCCCGGACACGCGGCGGCCCGGGTACGGCAGGCGGCCCTGCGGGCGACCGGCGGTCCGGCCGGCGGCGCCGCCGCCCCGGCCGGGCGCCACACGCCCTGACGAACGGCTGCCGGTGGCTTCCAAGCCGCTTCGGCCGCCTGGGTGGTGGTGTGAACACCGATGTCGAGCCCGGGCAGGAGGCGGCGGATCCCGGGTGCGCTGTGGTGATCGAGGTCTCCTCCGGTCACCTCGATGACGGGGGCCGGAGGGGGGCGCTCCGCGTGCGGGTGTCCATCTCGCTCACTGTTCCTCTGCCCGGTCGGCGCGGGGCACGTGGACGGCCAGGACGGCGGTGTCGTCGTCCACTCCGGTGCCGAGCGTGCCGAGGAGGTCGCGGACGGCTGTGATGGTGCCCTGGGCGGTGGTGGGGGCCAAGGCCCGGACGAAGTCGAGAAGGGCTTCATCGCCGTAGCGTTCGCCGCGGATGGCGGTGTGGGCCTCGGTGAGACCGTCGGTGTGCAGCAGGAGGGTGTCCCCGGGACCGAGGCGGAAGGTGATGGTGGCGATGTCGGCGTCGGGCAGGACGCCGATGAGCTGGCCGCCGGGGGTGGGCAGGTAGTCGGCGGTGCCGTCCGCGCGGAGCAGCAGCGCCGGGGGGTGGCCGCCGCTGGAGAGGGTGATACGGAAGCCGTCTTGGTCGCCGTCGGGGGTCAGCAGGCCGAAGACGACGGTGCAGAACCGGGGGTCGGTTCCGTTGTACTCGTGGTTGAGGACGGTGTTGAGGTTGCCGAGGACCGCGGCGGGGTCGGGGTCGTAGACGGCGGCGGCGCGCAGGGTGTAGCGGGCCAGGGAGGTGACGGCCGCCGCCTCGGCGCCCTTGCCGCACACGTCTCCGAGGAACACTCCCCAGGTACCGGCTGCGAGGGGGAAGAGGTCGTAGAAGTCGCCGCCGACCTCGTCGGTCGAGGCGATGTGGTAGTACGCGGCCACGTCCAGGCCGGGCACGTTCTCCACCGCCGGCGGCAGCAGCGTCTTCTGCAGGGTGGTGGCCAGTTGCCGGAGGCGTTCGCGTTCGCGCTCGGCCTCCTGGCGGGCGCGCAGCAGCTCCTGCTCGTAGGCGCGGCGGTCACGGGCGTCGAAGACGGTGGTACGGATCAGCAGCGGCTGCCCGTCGCTGCCGGTCTTGACGGTGGAGGTCACGAGGACCGGCATCCGGCTGCCATCGGCCGCCCTCAGCTCCAGTGCGATGCCGCTGATCTCGCCCTGCATGCGCAGGAGCGGCGCGAAGTGCGTCTCGTGATAGAGCCGCCCACCGGTGGTGAGGAGATCACCGAACTTCCTCCGGCCGACCAGCTCCGCGCGGGTGTAGCCCAGCCAGTTCAGCAGAGTGGTGTTGACCTTGGCGATCTGCCCGTCCAGCAGGGTGGAGAGATATCCGCACGGGGCGTTCTCGTACAGGTCCTCGACACTGTCTTCCAGCAGAGCGGCGAAAGTCCGGTCGTCGTCCGGGGGCTGCCCGGGATCCGGGCCGCAGCCCTGGTCGCCGTCGTTCCGGCACATCATCGCAGTGTCCTCGCGAACGCGGCGATGGCCTGGGCCGTCTCCTCGGGGGCGCTGAGCTGGGGACAGTGCCCAGTGGCGTTCAGGGTGATGAGCCGGCTTCCCTTGATCCGGGCCTGGACGAAGGCGCCGACCTCTGGCGGGGCGATGGCGTCGCTGGAGCACTGGGCAACGAGGGTGGGCACCGCCACCTGCGCCAGGTCGGTGCGGTTGTCGGACAGGAACGTCACCCGGGCGAAGACCCGGGCGATCTCCGGGTCGGTGGCGCAGAAGCTGTTGGTCAGCTCCTGCCCCAGTTCCGGGCGCTCGGGGTTGCCCATGATGACCGGTGCCATCGATCCCGACCAGCCCAGATAGTTCGCGTCCAAGGACTGCAGCAGTTCCTCGATGTCCTCGGCGCTGAACCCGCCGCGGTACCCGGCCGCGGGATCGTCGATGAAGCAGGGGGAGGGGGCGAGCAGCACCAGCCCGGCGAAGTACTCCGGGTGTCGCGCCGCGGCCAGCACGCCCATCATCGCGCTGACCGAGTGGCCCACGAACGTCACCGGACCGAGGTCCAGCTCCCGGCAGATCTCCAGCACGTCGTCCACGTAGCCGTCCATGCCGGAGTAGCGGTCCTCGCTCCACGCCGACAGGTCCGAGCGGCCTGCTCCCACATGGTCGAAGAGCACCACCCTGAACTCACGCTCCAGCGTCGGTACCACCAGACGCCACAGGTTCTGGTCGCATCCGAACCCGTGCGCCAGCATCACGACAGGCCCGCCCGGCCGCCCGGACACCCGCACCTGGTTCCTGCTGCGCACGTCCATACGCCTCATCCTCGCAGATCCGGGATGCCGGGAACCGGCGAGCGACGCACGGTGACGCCCCCCTCCGGCGATAAGGGGCTGCGGCGCTGGACGCGGTCCGCCGTGTGTCACCCGGCGGCTGCGGACTCGTGGTGCCGGAACACCGCGATGATGAACCCGCCCTCGGCCCGGGCGCGCTCGCTTGCCGCCGCGCCCCTCCTCCACGATCACGCGGTGGTGTCGGTCCGTGTCCGGTGACCGCACGGCGGGGCTGGGGCAACCTGTCGCTGGACCCGCTGACGACCCACATCGTCGCGGCCGCCGTTCTCTGCCTCCTGTGCTTCATGGAGGAGGTGTCCGGCTGGCGCGGGTGGGCGTGGGGCCGCGCGAGGTGATCCCGGCTGCCGGCCGTCATGGAGATCGCGGGCACCGGCCAGGCGGCTTATCGGCCGGCAGCCGGCCCGCCGCCCGGGTGTGCGTCGCGCACCGTACCCGCAACGCCCTGACCCACTACGGGCTGACCGCCCAGGCCGCGGCCGTCGAGGCCCGCGCGGCCGCCGGGTCGACAATGTGGGTGGGGAACAGGGCCAGGTGAGCACGCTCGGCAGCAATGGGCGGGCGGCTGGCGTACCGGTCGGCGTCGTGGGTCAACACGACCCCCGCACGCCCATGCCCGCGCCGCCGGCCCCCGCTACGACGGCGGCGCGCGCATGCTCCGCCGGGGCTGCGCGTACGACAACGGAGCCGCCGACCAGGGCCTCCCCTCCCTCGCCTGCATGCGTGACCCCACCCTGTTGACCCGGGTCCAGGAACGCTTCACGACGAGGGGCGGCCCGCACCCGTACACGGAACACCGTGCGTCGGTGCTCGCGTACGTCCCCCCGGCCCCGGCGCCCGGCGAGTGCGTGGGGAAGCGGTTCCTGGACTCATGAGGCTGGGACGCGCCCGCCCGGACGGGCGGTGGTGGCGAGCGCGCCCAGAGCCTCCGTGCTCCGGCAGAGCCCCGCCGCGGTCGCGGCTCAGGACGTCAGGCCGGGTCCACACCGGCCCCCGCCGTGGGCTTCGGCCCGACGTCGGGCGCCGTCGTGTGCCGGATGTCGGCGCCCAGCTTCACCAGGTCCTCGACCAGGTCGCGGTAGCCGCGGGCCAGGTGGTGGTGGTTGCGCAGCGTGGTCCGGCCCGGTACCGCGAGCGCGGCGAGCAGCAGGACCGCGGCGGCGCGCAGGTCGGTGGCGTGGAGGTCGGTGCCGGGCCGGTGCGGCGGGCAGGGGCCGTCGACGCGCAGGACCGTGTCGTCGACCGCCGTCCGCATGCCGAGCGCCTCCAGCTCCGGGGCGAAGCCGAAACGGTGCTCCCAGACGGCCTCCCTGATGTAGG
This sequence comes from Streptomyces rubradiris, assembly GCF_016860525.1. Classification (NCBI taxonomy): domain Bacteria; kingdom Bacillati; phylum Actinomycetota; class Actinomycetes; order Kitasatosporales; family Streptomycetaceae; genus Streptomyces; species Streptomyces rubradiris. The sequence goes on along the minus strand of NZ_BNEA01000007.1, from coordinate 140,488 downwards.
TGGGGCCTTCGGCGTACGCCCCCAGCAGGGCCAGGAAGGGCTGGTTGTCGCTGAACACGCCGCGTGACATGGCGGTGAACTCCACGGGCCGCAACGGCTTCGTCAGCGGGTGCGCGGTCACCTCGTCGGCGCCGACGTCGACCCGCACCCCCATGCGGTCCAGCAGGTCGAACTCGGGCGCGAGCGCGTGGACCGCGCGGTCGATGCCCGGCCCGGTGATCCGCAGCGGCTCGTCCGCCAGCAGGACACCGGCGCAGATCCAGGTGACCACCTCGATCAGGTCGGGGATCAGTGTCACGTCGGCGGGCCGGTCCAGCGACTCGGGGCCGCGCCCGTGGATCACCCACGTCTCGGGCCCGGCGAACTCGATGTCGGCGCCCAGGTCGCGCAGCACGGTGACCATGTCGGTCACGTCGGGCTTGAGGTACGGGTGCCGCAGCGTGGTCGTCCCGTGCGTGACCGCGCCCATCAGCAGCGCGGTCTTGACCGCACCGCTGTAGCAGGGCCCGCTCATGAGCGCCTTGTTGCGCGTGTAGTCGAGCATGTCGATGGTGCAGGGGGTGAGCCGCTGCGCCGTGAGGTCCGCGGAGCCGTCCGCCGTGAGCCGGGTGGTGACGCCGAACCGCCCCATCACGTCCAGCAGGTGTTCGACGGGCCTCCCGCGCGGGCCTTCGCCGATCGGGCAGCCGCCGCTCGCGGACAGCCGGGCCACGCCGTTGCGGGAGACGAGGGCGGGCAGCAGGTAGAGCGAACCGTGGATGCGGCCGACGAGATCGGCCGGCAGCTCCGCGCGGTCCCAGGCGGAGGCGTCGACGGTGAACGTCTCGGCCGCCCCGTCGTAGTGCGCGTGCGCGCCCGCGGCGCGGAAGATCTCGCCCAGCACCGCGGTCTCGACGATGTCCGGGCAGTTCTCGATGCGCACCGGCGCGCTCGCGGTGGCCGCGGCGGCCACGGTGGTGACCAGGGAGTGCTTGAACCCGGAGGTGCGGACGGCCCCGGAGAGCCGGTTCCCGCCGTGGATCTCCAGCAGCGGCTCACCAGGGGGAGCGGGTTCTCGCCAACGGTCCTGCATGGGGGTACCTCCTGAGCTGAGTGATGAGGGGTCGGGCGGAAGGGTCCGGTGCGGAATCGAGCGCAGCCACTGCCGCGCCTGCCCCGCATCGGTCAGGTGGACGACGGCGAGGCCGGGGTGCAGGCGGAGGAAGGCGGCCGTCTCGGCCCGCCGGGTGGCGTGCTGGGACCAGGCCCAGCGCAGCGGGTGGCGCGGGTTGCGCAGCATCGACCGCCAGGTCTCCCGGTTGCCGTGCCACAGCTCCCGGCCCGTGGCGGCCCGGACCACCGAGCGCCACAGCACGCGGCGCATGACGGTCCGGCGGGGCAGGTCGAGCCAGACGAACGTGTCGGCGCGCTCGCCGAGCAGGTCGCCGACGACCCAGTGGTACTGGGCGTCGCAGATCCACGCCGGTGCCCGCGTGGCGCGCTCGACGTCGTTCGCGAACTCCGCCCGGTGGGTCCAGCCGGGACCGTGGTAGAGCGCGTCCATCTCGATGTGCCTGATGTCCAGCGCCCCGGCCAGGGCGGCGGCCAGCGTCGTCTTGCCCGCGCCGGAGATCCCGCCGACGACGATCCGCCGCAGCGGCGCGGCTGCGGGCGCCGCCACCGGCCGGGTGGGCCGCATGAGGAACCCGACCGACAGGGCCGTCCCCGCGCAGACGGCGGCCAGGCCGAGCCACAGCACGGTGTTCCCGTGGGCCAGCAGCGCCGTCCCGGCCGCCGGGGCCACGGCGCCCGCGATCCCGAAGGACGTCTGGAAAGTCGCGTTGTAGCGGCCCTCCAGACCGGGCGGCGCGGCGGCGTTCGCCGTCGTCGTGACGACCGGCGCGAACAGCGCGTCGCCGAGCGCGCCGATCAGCGCCGCGGCCAGGACGACCGCGGTGGTCACCGGACCCGCCCAGCCGGACGGCGCCATGACGAGGACCGACAGGGTGAAGAAGCACGCCGCCAGGCGCAGCGCCTTCGGGGCGGAGACACGCCGCGCGTAGGCGACCGCGGGCCGCCGGGCCACGGCCATCGCCACGCAGGCGACGCCGGTCACCACCCCCGGCACCCAGGACGGCTGCCTCAGCACCACGACGGCGACCACCGGGAGCATCGTCGTCAGGCAGTCGGAGACGAACGCCAGCAACAGCGTCAGCAGGCACAGCCGCAGGAAGCCGGGGGCGTCGCGCAGGTCGCGCCACCGCCACGCCCGCCCGTCGGCCGGGGGCTCGGCCACGGGGGAGGGCCGGAGGTGCCGGCGCACCGTGAGCACCAGGCCCATGGCCGCCGCGTAGGTGAGGCCGTTGGCGTACGCGACCAGGTGCAGTCCCGTACCGCTGTGGATCAGCAGGCCCCCGGCGGTCGCGCCGATCGCACCGCCCGCCGCCCACCCGCTGACCTTCAGCACGCTCGCCGTGCTCAGCACGCCCATCAGCTCCCCGGCCGGGACCAGCCGGGCCAGCAGAGGGGTGCTGGACGTCCAGAACAGCCGGTCCGCGGCAGCCGCGACGACGGCGAGCGCGCCGACCTGCCACGTGGCGGAGACCAAGGGGAACAGCGCGAACACCCCGGTGCGCACGGCGTAGCTCAGGGCCGCCCCGTTCGCCGGGCCCCACCGGTCCACCAGCAGGCCGTTCACCGGCCCCGCAAGCAGGCCGAGGAGCCCGCCGACCGTCAGCGCGGCACCGACGTGCGCCAGGGGGAGATGCTGGCCCCGGGTGAAGAAGATCAGCGCGACCGGCGCCCACAGGCCGTTGCCCACGCAGTCGACGGTCAGCGCCACGAGGTAGGTGCGCTTCCCGGGCGTCTCCCGCCCCCGGCCGGTCAGGAACGGGATCACGGGCGGACGAAGTGCACGAGCAGTGCCCGCCGGTCCACGGGGCAGGTGTCGGCGACCGGCGGCACGCCGTGCCAGGACCGGTCCGAGCGGACGAGCACGACGGACGTCCCGGTGGTCGGCGCCACCCGCTTCGCGCAGTCGGCCATGTCGGCGCTGCGCAGCAGCCGCAGGTCACCTCTCCACTGCGGGTCCCACCCGTCGTTGAAGTAGAAGAGGTGGGTCACCGCCTTGTCCGGGCGGTCGGTGTGCGGCTCGATCCAGCAGCCCCGCGCGTAGCGGGTCATACGGGCCTCGACCAGACACCGCTCCAGGTCCACGCCGGTGAGCGCGGACAGCGCCTCACGGTAGGGCCGGGAGACGACGTCCGCGACGAGCTGCTGCCAGTTCGCGGGGAGCGTGCGCACCTGGTCCTCGTCGACCGCGCCGGCGGTCACGAGGTTGCGGTTGAACATCCGGTACTGCTTGTCGGACCGGTTCAGGTCGGTGCGCTCGGACTCCTCGAAGCCGTCGTCGCTGAACTCGCCGCGCAGCTTCTCGGCGACGGCGTCCGTGACGAACGAGCGAGGGATCACCACGTGGCCGAACGGGTCCTGTTCCAGCTCGGCCCGGCTGATGGTCTCGATGTCGACTAGGGACACGTCTTCTTCCTCACAGGTGAACGGGATGGGTGAACGCGCCGATGACCGTGCGCAACCGGGTCTCCTCCCGGAGGCCGTGGAGCGTGAGCATCCGGGCGACGCTGCCGTGTTCGGCTTCGATCCCCGCGATCAGGGAGTGCATCGTCGCCGCCGGCGTGGAGGTCCGCAGCCGCAGCTGCGCGAGGGTGTCCTCGCGGGTCCAGCTCGGACGGGCGTCGGCGCTGCGCAGGGCGCGGTAGGCGCGGGCGGTCAGGGCGTAGTCCCGGGCGACGTCCGCCGTCCGCACCCCGAGCGCCCGCAGGACCAGGGCGCTGACGACGCCGGTGCGGTCCTTGCCCATCGCGCAGCAGATGTAGACGGGGACCTCCGCCCCTTCGGCGAGCAGGTCCACGATCTCCGCCGCGACCGGCGCCGCCCTCGTCAGCATGTCACGGTAGTTCGCGAGGTAGTCGCTGGGCCGGGGCCGCACATTGCCCCGGATACGGCTCATGTCGCCGGCCACGGGCCGGGACAGCACGGTCGCGCCCGTGTACTCGGGCCCCCGGTACTGCCGGCGTTCCTCCTCCAGGCGCAGGTCGACGACGGTGCGGATGCCCAGGCCGCCGAGCGCCGGCGCCGTCTCCGGGGACGGCGCCGGCCCCCGGAGGAGGAGCCCCCGCCGCAGGTACCCCCCGCCGGGGCCGCGCAGCCCGCCCAGATCGCGCACGTTGGGCAGGCCCGGAACCGTGATCCTCCGGGTGTTCATGCCACCCCTTCGCGGTACCGGTCGCCCAGGGCGGCGACGACCCGGCGGACGACGGCCTCGTTCGCGACCGCGATACGGACGGCGGCCGGCAGCCCCGGCGCGCCGGACAGGTCCCGTACGACGATCCCCCGCCCCAGGAGGTGCCGGCTCGCGGCCCCGGCGTCCGCCGGATCGGGGACGTCCCAGGTGACGAAGTTCCCGCCGCTCGGCCGGGCGTGCCAGCCGGGCACCGCGCGCTCGACCTCGGCCGCGAACCGCTCCCGCAGCCGCCGCACGTCGGCCCAGATCGAGGTGAAGACGGCCTGCTCCTCCAGTGAACGCCGCAGCAGCGCGACCGCCGGAGCGGAGACCGAGCCCTCCGGGTCCAGGTCGAACAGGTGGCGGGCGGTGGCCGGGTGAGCGACCGTCACCGCGATCCGGGCGCCCGACAGCCCGTAGGACTTGGAGAACGTGTTGACGCGGACGACGTGCCGCAGACCGGCGAGCCCGCGCACCAGCTCCTCGCCGCCCTCGGTGAACGCCAGGTAGGCGGTGTCCACGACCAGCAGACTGCCGTGCTCCGCCACCGCGTCGGCCAGCTCGGCCAGTTCCTCCCTTGCGTGCACCTGCCCGGTGAAGCTGTGCGGGGTGGTGACGACGACGAACGCCGGCGCACCCGCGCGCAGCCGCCGCGCCAGGTCACGGAGGTCGAACAGCCCGGTCTCCGGGTCGGGGGCCACGGGGTCCAGGACACAGCCCGAGATCGCCGCGAACTTCGCCCAGCCGTCGAAGTTCGGCTGGTGCAGGACGATCCGCGACACCTCCGGGAACGCCCGGGTCAGCAGGTTCAGCCCGGGATCGCTGCCCGCGGTCAGGACGAGGGAGTCGGTGTCCACCCCGAACCGGTCGGCGAGCATGCCGTAGACCGGCTGGAGGATGGGGTAGGTCAGCACGTCGTTCGGGTCGAACTCCGCCAGCGTGGCCCGGTGCACCGCCGCCGCCCGGCTGTCCAGCAGCCCGCAGTTCTTTAGGTTGACCTCGTCGGGGACCCGGACGCGCCGGTTGCGGAACCGGCCGGCGCTCTCCCGCAGGAAGGGGGAGCCCGCCCCTTCCCGCGCCGGCACGAGCGTCTCGTCCCTCATGCCGGGCGCAGGGCCGGGCCGGCGGCGCGGGCGGGGATGTTCTCGAACACCTGCGTGACGTCCGGCTGGCTGCCGAAGACGATGTCGTAGCCGCGGGCCAGCTCCTCGTCGGTCAGCGCGTGGGTGCCCGGCACGAACAACTGCCGGTTGAACGCGGCCATCTCGTGGTCGAGGAGGTCCGGGCCCGCGAGCTCCCAGGGGGCGTACACGGTCGGCCGGGCCCGGCCCCCGCGCTCCTGGACGGCCTCGATGGTCCGCTCGGCCCCCTCGATCGTGGTGCCGGGCAGCCCGACGATGACGAAGCAGTTCAGCTCGATGCCCGACTCCTTGCACCAGGCCGAGAGCCGGTCGAGGTCCACCGCGGACTTCTGCTTCGCCCGGGGCAGCAACGCGCCCTCCTGCGGGTCGAGCGTCTCCAGACCGACGCTGATCCGGACGCAGCCGGCCGCCCCCATCGACCGGATCATCCCCTCGCTGAGGTGGTGGACCGTCGTCGCGCACTTCCACGGGTACGGGGAACCGCGGCCGGTCAGTTCCCGGCAGAGCTCCTCCATCCACTTCTTGTCCAGCGTGAACGTCGGCGCGTAGAACGCCACGTACTCGAACGGCGCCGCGGCGAACGACTCCTCGATGTACTGGAGCGTCCGCTCGACCGTGAGCCGCCGTTCCTTCCGCGTGTAGATCAGTGGCACCTCGCAGTAGGAGCAGCCGACCGGGCACCCGCGAGCCGCCGGTACGACCAGTTCGCGGCGGCGCGGGATGCCGCAGAACTTGTTGGCGTCGTCGAAGTAGAGGGCGTCGTAGTGCCCGTACGGGATCTCGTCGGGTGTCGGCAGGTACCAGTCCTCTGCCGGGAGCAGGTCGCCGCGGCGCTGGGGAGCGGCCCAGGAGCCGTCGCGGCGCAGGTGCACCCCCGCCGCGTCGGCCGCCCGGTCCCGGAAGGCCTCGATCGCGGCGACGACGCCGGACTCGAAGTCGCCGTTCTCCACGATCGCGTCGATGTCGAAGCGCTCGAAGAAGCGGGGGTTGACCCCGGACAGCCTGCCGAACGTGACGATCGGGGCATCCGGGTTCAGCGCCCGCGCGTAGGAGACGAGCCGGCGCAGCCCGTCGATGCCGTCGAACTCGTTCATCACGGCGATCACGTCGTACCGCTCCTGGAAGAGCCTGCTGCCGAGGTCCTTCCACGTCAGCCGCTCGACACTGGCGTCGATCGCGGTGACCTGGGCGCCCGGGTAGACGGCGCGCAGGTGACCGGTGACCTGGTAGAGCGCGAGGTGGTGCCCCGCGTTGAAGTAGCTGAGCACCTGCGGCGGCCAGATCACGAGGATCTTCCGGGGTTCGTCCACAATCTTTCCCATGGGGGTCCTTTCGGTGCCGGGCGCGGGACGGTCAGTTCTGCGGCCGGTACGCGGAGCCGGCGAGCCCGGTGGTCAGCCAGTACTCGATCTGGACCGTGATCCGCTCGGTCCCCTCCGGGTGCTCGATCTTCGAGACCGCGTGCCACGACGTGTCGGTGGGCGGGAAGGCCAGCAGCTGGCCGCCGACCGGGCTGATCTCCTCCGTCGGACCCTCCTTGGGGGACGCGAAGATCTGGAACTGCCCGCCCGCCTCGACGGGCCAGTCACGGTTCAGGTAGAGGATCACGGTGATCGCCTTGGTCGGCTTGTCCTTGTGTACCGACAGGTAGTCGCCGTTGCGGTGGGTGTAGAGGCCGATGCTGCGCTGCAGGCCGGCCAGTTCGATCCCGGTCGACTTCTCCAGCCAGGTGGTGAACTCGGCGCCGCGCAGGTCCTCCACGAGGTCGCGCCAGACCGCGGGCAGGCGGGGGAAGACCGGGGCCTCCTTTTCGAGGACGATGAGGTCCACGAGGTTCATCCGGTACTGCTTCTCGTGCTTCGGGTCCTCGACCGCGATCTTCGCGATGTCGGCGGTCGGCATGGTCGCGAGCAACTCCTTCAGTTGCCCGTCGTCGAGCAGGTCACGGCCGCGGAAGAGCTGGAACGGCTGGGTACGTTCCTCCAGCGCCGAGTCGAGCGTCAGCACCACGGTGTCTCCTTGGAGTCGATGCGTGGGCCCGGGACGGCCCGGGCCTGACCTGGCCACAGCCTGTCCACGGGCCCCTGCCGACCCCTCGTCGGTTCGCTGCCCGGCCGCTGCCGGGGATCGGCAAGGTCTTCGCAAACCGGTGCGCCATCACACGGCAAGCGGCACGGTGACACTGGCGGGGCAGCCCTGATACCCGAACCGGCGCACACGCCGGCCGCCGAGAGGTGCGAGTCTTGATCAACCTGGACGTCCGGCTCGAAACGTGGGACCACCCCTTCCGGCACTTCCGCGGCGCCGGTCTGCTCTCCGCGCGCCACCTGGCCGACCTCGGTGCCACCGCGCCGGACGAGGGTCTGTTCCAGCGGATCGACACCTCGACCGGTGAGGTACGGCGCCGCTACCGTTCGTCCGTCCTGCCGGTCTCCGACAACAAGACCGGCCTCACCCCCGAGGAGATCCCGCTGGCGGCGCCCTGGCGCGAACTGGTCACCGACCTGCTGTCCGACGGGTTCACCGACTGGCTCCGCCGCGAGACCGGGGTGGACACCGCCGGGCTCCACCGCCGGGCCGAGATCTACCACCACTACGACGGCGACTTCGAGGACCTCAGCATTGGCAAACAGCACAAGAGGCTCGCCTTCGCACTGCACACCAACGAGCACTGGCCGGCCGACGGCGGCGGAGAACAGGAGTGCTGGTCCGGCCCGGACAGGTCGGCCGGTCCCGCCTCGACCATGCTTCCGACGGGAGGCACCGCCTGGCTCTACTCGCCGTCGCCCTCGTCCTGGCACCAGATGGCGCCGGTCAGTGCGGGGCGGGGCCTGGTGCGGCGGTGGGTCACCATGGCCTTCTTCGAGTGACCGGCGCACCTCGGCCTGACACCGACGGCCGGACAGGACGGAAGCCGCCGCCCGAGTCGTCTCGGACGGCGGCTTCCGCCGGTCACTCCTCGTCGATCCGGATGGCCGACGACGGGCACAGGTGGACCGCCTGACGGACGGCCGGCCAATCCGCCCCGGCCGGATCCACCGTCACCGGCGCCACCAGCCCCTGCTCGTCCTGGTCGAAGACGGCGGGCGCCGCCAGGACGCACTGGGCGGCGCCGACGCACCGCCCCTTGTCCGCGGTGATGTGCACGGGCGTGCCCCTCTCCTCAGCAGTTCACCGGCATCCGGTAGATGCCGTAGATCCCGGCGTCGTCCTTGTACGGCAGCTCCTCGGCGGGCACGGCCAGCGACAGGCCCGGAACCCGGCGCAGCAGCGTCTCGAACACGATCTCCAGCTCCACCCGGGCCAGGTTCTGCCCGAGGCACTGGTGGACTCCGTACCCGAAGGCGACGTGGTGGCGCGCGCCGCGTTCGAAGTCGAGCCGGTCCGGGTGCTCGAAGACCTCGTCGTCCCAGTCGGCGGCCAGCCCGGACACGACGATGCCCTCGTTCTGTCGGATGGTCACGCCGCCGATCTCGATGTCCTCGGTGGCGACCCGGGCGGGCGCGTTCTCCACGACGCTGAAGTAGCGCAGCATCTCCTCGATCGCCGGGGGCAGCAGCGAGGGGTCGGCCGCGATCCGTGCCTTGTGCTCCGGGTTCTCCAGCAGCGCCACCACACCCAGCGAGATCATGTTCGCGGTGGTCTGGTGCCCGGCGACCAGCAGCATGACGGCGGTGCCCACGATCTCGTCGTGCGTCATCACCGGCGTCCGCCGGTTGCGCGCGATGAGCCGGCCGATCAGGTCGTCGGTGGGCTCGCCCCGCTCCTTCTCGGTGACGAGGTCTTCCAGGAAGTCGTTGAGCGCGTCGGAGGCCGCGGCGCGCTCCCGTATCGAGACGGACCGGCTGACCAGCATGCCCGCCCACTCGTGGAAGTCACGGCGCTGCTCGTGGGGCACGCCCAGCAGCTCGCAGATCACCAGCGACGGCACCGCCTGCGACACGTGCTCGACGAGGTCGGCCGGCTGCGGCGCGGCCAGCATCTCGTCGATGCTCCGGTCGACGATCTCCTGGACACGCGGGCGTAGCGCGGCGATCCGGCGCAGCGAGAACTCGCCGGTCAGGATCTTGCGGTGAGCCCCGTGCTCGTCCCCGTCCAGGTGGATCATGGACCGCCGGGTGCTGAGCCGGCGGACGCGCTCGGGCGCCGCGCGCTGCTCGGCGGTCAGCCGGCCCGGGAACGCCGGGTGCAGGCGGTCGGCGCTGACCCGCGGGTCGGCGAGCAGCTTGCGGGCCAGACCGTGCTTGAGGACCAGCCAGGCCACCTGACCGTCGGGCATGCGGACCCGGCTGACCGGCTCCCGCCCGCGCAGCTCGCGATACTCGGCGGGCGGGTGCATGGGGCACTCGCGGGCCATGGGGAACGACGGAATGTCGTGGCCGGACGTCTCGGTCATGGGGTGGGTTCCCGTTCCTCTCGGGCCTGCCGGTCCGCTGCCGCCGCACGGAGCGCGACCCGGTTGATCTTGCCGACGCCGATCATCGGGAGGGCATCGACCACCCTTATCTCCTCGGGCAGTTTGTACGTGGCGATGCCGCGCTCGGTGAGGAAGCGGCGCAGACCGAGCAGCGTCGGCTGCTTCTCCGGGTCGGAGGGGACGGCGAAGACGCAGACCGTCTGCCCCCACACCGGGTGCGGCATCGCGACCGCCGCGACCGCCCGCAGCAAGGGGTGCTCGGCGAGCAGCGATTCGATCTCCCCGGCGGAGATCTTCTCCCCGCCGCGGTTGATGACGTCGCCGATCCGGCCCTCCACCACCAGCCCGCCCGACGGGTGGAGGCGTGCCAGGTCGCCGGTGCGGTAGAAGCCGTCGTCGGTGAAGGCGCGCGCGTCGGCGTCCGGCGCCGCGTAGTACCCGGCGACCGTGTACGGGCCCCTGGTCAGCACTTCTCCCATCTCGCCGGGTGCCACTTCGGTGCCGTCCTCGGCCACGATGCGGATCTCGTCGCCGGGTGAGGCGGGCCGCCCCTGGGTGTGGGCGATGACGTCACCGGGGTCGTCCAGCGCGGTGTAGGTCAGCAGCCCCTCGCTCATGCCGTAGCACTGCTGCACCGTACAGCCGAGCAGCTTGTGCGCCTCGGCCGCCGGGGCGGGGTCCAGCCGGGCGCCGCCGGCCTGGAGCACGCGCAGCGACGTCGGCCCGCGCCCCCGCTTCCCGGCCTCGCCCAGCCACTGGGTGATCAGCGCGGGCACCAGCGTCGTGTGCGTCACCCCCTCCCGGTCGATGAGGTCGAGCGCCGCCCCGGGATCTCCCGGCGAGCCCAGGACGATCCGGCCGCCGAAGGCCAGGACGCCGAACATGCCGGGGCAGTTGAGGACGAACCCGTGCGCCCCCGACATGACGGCGAGGTACACCGTGTCCGGCGACAGCCCGGCCCACCGGGCGGCCGTGCGGATCATGTAGCCGTAGCCCTCGTGGGCGCGCGCGATCGCCTTCGGCGGGCCGGTGGTCCCGCTGGACAGCAGGAAGACGGCGGGCTCGTCGGCCAGCGGCGGCCCCAGATCGGGCAGGGGCCTCGCCTCGGGGTCCGGTCGGCACAGCCCGACCAAGTCCTCGGTGCCTTCGGGAGGGGCGTCCGCCGCGCGGTCGGCGACCAGGATGTGCCGGATGCTCGGGCAGCTCTCCCGCAGTTCCCTCGCCAGCGCGACATGGTCGAAGCGCTGCCAGCGGCGTGGTACGGCCACGGCCGTGGGCCGGGTGGCCGCCACGACCGCCAGCAGCTCGCGGCGGCGCAGCGTGGGCACCGCCATCACCGGGTGGGCGCCCAGCCGCATCAGCGCCAGCGGCAGGACGACCAGCTCCAGGTCGTTGGGGAGCTGCACCAGGACACGGTCCCCGCGCGCGATCCCGAGGCCGGCCAGCCGGGCGGCGGCGCCGGCGACCGCGTCCGCCAGCTCGCGCCGGGTCAGCCGGCCGCCGGGGCCGCGGACGGCCTCCTTCTCGGGATCCTCGGCCACGTGCCGCAGCACCAGCCGGTCGACCCGCTCGGGACGCCACCACCCGCGGTCGCGGTACTCCCGCGCGCGATCCGGCGGAATCCTCGGGAGGCCGGGATCCTCGGGACGGAATGAACTCATGCCCTGTCACCTTCCTTTCCCGCGGCCACGTCAGAGAGCCGACTGCGGGGCGAGCCGTGAGATGTCGTACGCGGTGGAGTCCTCCACCGCCAGGTCGGCGCAGATCCGGCCGAACAGCGGGACGAACTTGAACGCCCAGCCCGCCCCGTAGACGACGACCTTCTCCCCGTGCGTCATCAGGTCCCGGGCGGTGCCGAGGAAGAACTGCCGTTCGGGGTCCGTGGGCAGCACGGCCAGGCAGGTCGAGGTCCGCACCGGGTCGGGGTCGACCGTGGGCAGATGGTCCCGCAGCCAGCCCGAGAGCCGGTCCGTCTGGCGCCGGTCGGCGACGCCGGTGGCCGCCGAGGGGTGGTCGAGCGGGTCCACCTCGAAGACCGGCCCGCAGCGCACGAACTCCCCGGGCGCCCACGGGTTGTGGCCGAACCCGTAGAACAGGTTGGTGTCCTGCGGCGTCGGCTGCTGGAAGGCGAACCAGAACGGCGCCTCCGTCACCGGCGTGGCCTGCCGGTAGGCCGCGATGGCCATCTCGTACACCGAGTACGCGAGGCGCGCGCCCAGCGGTTCCAGCAGGTCGTTGGTGTAGGGGCCGCAGGCCAGCACCACCTTGCCGGCCCGGTAGGTGCCCCGGTCGGTGGTGACGCTCACCCCGTCCGCGTCCGGCACGAGTTCGGTCACCGTCTCCCCGGCGCGCAGGGTGACGCCGGCGGCCTGGGCGAGGGTGAAGAGCGCCGCGAGCGTTCCCCTGACGTCGATCGTCCCGCCGTCCGGCTGGAGGAACCCCTCGTAGTCCCGGGGCAGGCCGCGGAACCCGAACCGCCGCTCGATGTCGGTGGCCTTGAGCCACTCGTAGCGCACCGAGAGCTTGTCCATCATCGCGGCGGTCCCCGAGATCTGGCCCTCGTTGGTGACGACGTCGGTGTCCCCGAACCAGAGGCTGCCGATCTCGTGGATGAGGCGGCGCTCGCAGCGGCTCTCCAGCGCCCGCCACAGCGGAAGGGTCTCCAGCGTCAGGCGGAACAGGTCCTCCTGCGTGTACTGGAGCCGCCAGTGCCGCTCGGCGCCGCTGGTGCCCCCGTTCTCGTTGAAGAACGTGTGCCGTTCCAGGACCAGTACCCGGTGGCCGCGCTCGGCGACCTGCCAGGCGGTGGCCAGGCCCACGGGCCCGCCTCCCACGACCACCACGTCATAGGATTCCGTCATGCCCGGGCCTCCTCGTAACTCGACGTGCCGCGCTTGCCGGTGTCCCGCCGTCCGGTGAGCGCGGACTTCAGGGCCAGCACCAGGTGCTCCACCTGGCCGTCGGTCATCGACGGGTAGCAGGGCAGGTTGACCTGCTCGTGGAACCAGAGCCGCTCGGTGACCGGACACTCGCCGAGCCGGTGGCCCCGGCCCCGCCACTCGGGGCGCAGGTGCAAGGGGAAGTAACGCACCTGCACCTGGACCCCGGCGTCCTCCAGGGCGTGGATGACCTCGTCGCGGCTCACGCCCTGTCCCGGCCGGACGAAGAAGGTGAACAGGTGGTAGGGGTGGTGGATGTCCTCGGGGACGTCGGCCAGCCGCACCTGCGGCAACTTGGCCAGCGTCCGGGTGAGGCGCCCGGCGATCCATCGCCGCCGCCCGGCCAGCTCCCCGAGACGCTCCAGCTGGACGAGCCCGACAGCCGCCCCGGCCTCGCTGAGCGTGGCGTTGCTCCCGGGGTGCCGGATGCGCAGGCACTCCTTCTCGTACGCGTCCCCCGCCCACATCATCCAGGGTTCCGAGTGCTTGTACGGCCCGGCCGACAGCGGCGACGGGATGAGGACCCCGTCGGCGGCGTTGGAGCGGATGCGGTCGAGGCGCTCGGCCCACTCGGGATCGTCGAAGGTGAGCATGCCGCCCTCGCCGAGGGTGGTGATGTTCTTGCTGGAGTGGAAGCTGAAGCACCCGATGTCGCCGAGCACGCCCGGCCGCCGGCCGCGGTAGAGGGCGCCCAGCGCGTGCGCGCAGTCCTCGATCACCCGGACGCCGTGCCGACGGGCCACCCGCATGATCTCGTCCATGCGGGCCGGCCGGCCGCCGTAGTGGACCAGGATCAGGGCCCGGGTCCGCGGGGTGATCAGCGACTCGAACGAGTCGACGTCCACGTTCAGAGTGTCCGGTTCCACGTCGCAGAAACGGACCGTCACGTCGTGGGCCAGCAGGGGGTCGACGGTGGCCTTGAAGGTCTGCGGGGTCACGATGACCTCGTCACCGGGGGCGAGGTCCAGCAGGTGCACGGCGAGCGCGACGGCGACGGTTCCGCTGGTGACGGTCAGCGCGTACCGGCTGCCGACGTGCTCGCGCATCGCCTGTTCGAACGCGTCCCGCCACCGTCCTTGCGAGAGGCTCTCGCCGGACCGGACGACCTCGCCCAGTGCGGCCAGCTCGGCGCCCCCGAGGACGCTTCCCACCGCGGGGGCCGGCACGAAGTACCGGGAGTTCTCGTTCACGGTCAGCATGAGCCGGTCCCACTGCTGGCCGGGCTTCCCCCGTCCCGGGCGGCCCGCAGCGCCAGCGCCACCTCCACGATCAGGTCCTCCTGGCCCGCGACCACCTGACGCCTGCCGAGTTCGAAGAAGACGTCGCGCGGATCGACCCCTTCCCGCGCCGCGATGTCGAGCACCGGTTTCTTGAATCCGGAGAACACCCCGGCCAGCCCGCTGACGATGGAGACGGAGTCGATGGTGGGCGGCGCCGGCATGAGCTCCCGCCCGGCGATGTCCGCCGCGTCCAGGAGCCGGTACAGGTCGATGCCCGTCCGGAACCCCAGCCGTTCCAGCACCGGCACCAGGACCTCCAGCTGGGTGTTGCCGGCGCCGGCGCCGAAGCCCCGCGCACACGCGTCGAGGATGCCGGCCCCCGCCTGTGCCGCCGCGATCGAGTTCGCCACGGCCATGCCGAGGTTGTTGTGCCCGTGGAACATCACCGGCACGTCGACGGCGGCGCAGATGGCCCCGATGCGGGCGGTGACGTCCGAGGGCAGGAAGTGCCCCGAGGAGTCGAGGATGCCCACACCGGTGGCGCCGTACCCGACCAGGCGCGCGCACTCCTCGGCGAGCTGGTCGGGGCTCGCCATGTGCGTCATCAGGAGGATGCCGTGCGCCTCCACGCCCTCGTCGCGCAGGAAGCCGAGGTGGCGCTCGGCGACGCTGGCCTCGGTGCAGTGCGTCGCGATGCGCACCAAGTCGACCTCGTGAGCGAGGGCGTTCTTGATGTCCTGGGTGGTGGCCCAGCCCGGGAACATGAGAACCCCGAGCTTGCTGGTCGTCAGGGTCTCCCGGGCGATCGACATCATCTCGTCGTCGCTCAGCCGGGCCCGGCCGACCTGGAGGGACGAGGCGGCCAGCCCGTTGCCGTGGCCGACCTCGACGACCGGGACGGCTGCGGCGTCCGCGGCCTTCAGATAGGCGCGGAACTGCTCCGCGCCGAGGCTGTGCCGCACGGCGTGCTGGCCGTCGCGCAGCGTCGGGTCGTGGATCTGGACCGGCCTGCCCGCGGCGGCGTCCCGGGCCGCTTCCTGGCTCATGCCGTCTCCCTGCCTGCCAGTGCGAGCCGGTTCGCCGCGTAACACTCGGCGGCCTGGATCGCGGCGGAATTGATGATGTCGAGATTCCCGGCGTAGTGCGGCAGCCGGTCGCCGGACGAGGTGACCTCCACGGAGACGAAGGCCGTGGAGTCGTTGACGGTGCACACGCTGACGCCGAACCCCTTGGCATACGCGCGGATCTCGTCAGCGGCTCTCGTCACCAGCGCGCGCACCGAGTCGGTGGTGAGGTCCCGGCCCCGCAGGTACATGGCGACCCGGAAGGTGGCCGCGGGCCGGGCCGGGCTGATGTTGACGAGCGCCTTCACGTCCTCGACGCCGGTGAACCAGCGGATCGCGTCCTGCGTGGTCTGCACGTACTCGTCCAGGTTCAGGCGTGAGGCGCGGCCCACGCTCAGGGTGGCGGCCGTGGTCACGACCTCGACGCAGTCGATCTCGTGCACTCTCGCGATCGCGTGCAGGATCGGTACGCACGCCTGCCCGCCGCAGGTCACCATGCTGATGTCGCGGTGGGAGCCGATGTCCTCCCGGTTGACGCTCGGGACGATCATCTGCCCGACTCTGCTGGGCGTCAGGTCGACGAGCATCGCCCCGGACGCCGCGAGCTTCTCCGCGTGCTCGGCGTGGCACGACGCGTTGGTGGCGTCGAACACCACGTCGAAGTCCTCCTCGGCGTCGACGAGGGACTGGATGCCCCCGGTCGCCACCGGCATCCCGCGCCGGGAAGCCCGCCGCAGCTCGGCGGCGTCGTGCCGCCCCGCGACGAGCCGCAGGTCGAGACAGTCCGAGCGCATGATCTTGGTCGCCAGGTCCATACCGATGAGTCCGGCGCCCAGGACCGACACGGACAGCCGTCCAGTTGCTTGCATGTACGGTCGCCTTTCCGTCAAGGTGCGGCGTGATCCGCACGGGGACCGCCCGCGGAGGCCGGCCGCGGTGATCCCTACGCGGCCCAGCCTGGAACCGGGGCCTTGCCGACGGCTTGCCGTGCACTGACCGGCCGGCGCCGCGGGCGGGGCAAGCGAGGCGGCGAGGTCCTTGCAGGGACGCGGCGACATGCTGTGCGGGCACCACCCTGGGGCTTCCCCCGCTACAACGCCAGTGCGTACGCCGCACATCCAGCATCCGAAGGGGACTGCGATCCGTGGTCAACCCGATTCATGACGACAACGACGCCTCTCTGGTCCTGGTGAACAGCGAGAACCGGCACGCTCTGTGGGGCGACGGCCTCGACGTACCACCGGGCTGGCGCGTCGCGCACCGGGCGGCCGGCCGCCGGGAGTGCCTGGAGTACATCGGCGCCCACTGGCCGGACATCCGGCCCGCCGGACTCCCGGACGCCGGGAAGGACGCGGGCGCCTGCCTGCACGACCTGTTCGCCGCCCAGGTCGCGCGCACCCCCGGGGCGCCGGCCCTGATCTGGCGGGACCATGAGGTGTCGTACGGTCAACTCGACGATGAATCAGGCAAGTTGGCCGCGTACCTGCGGCTGCGTGGCGTCGGGCCCGGCGCGTTCGTGGGCCTGTGCGTCGAGCGGTCGCCGCAGATGATCACGGCCCTGCTCGGCATCCTGAAGACCGGCGCCGCCTACGTGCCCCTCGACCCCCAGTACCCGGTCGAGCGGCTGCGGTACGTCCTGTCCGACACGGGAGCGAGCCTGCTCCTGACCCAGGAGCCGCTCAGGCCGCTCTTCCCCGACCACGACGGCGAGATCCTCTGCCTCGACCAGCACCGGCAGGACATCGACGCGCTGTCCGCCGCGCCCGCACCGGACAGCCCCGTCCCGCTGCCGTCGGACACCGCCTACGTCATCCACACCTCCGGCTCCACGGGCCGCCCCAAGGGCGTCCTGGTGACGCACCGCTCCCTGGCGAACCACAGCTCTGCCGTGAACCGGTACTTCGCCTTCGCCCCCGGCGACCGCGTCCTGCAGTGCAGGCCGCTGAGCTTCGACGCCGCCGCCGAGGAGATCTTCCCGCCGCTCCTGCACGGCGCGGCCCTCGTCCTCGGCAGCGACCCCCTGCGCCAGACGTTCCGGGCCCTGACCCAGCAGGTCATCGACACCGGCACGACCTTCCTGAGCGTGCCCACGGCCTTCTGGCACAGCTGGGTCGCGGAGGAGGACTGCCTGCTGCGGCTGGCCACGGAGTCCGCGCTGCGCACGATGATCGTGGCCGGCGAGAAGGCGGCCCGTCAGGCCCTGCTGACCTGGAAGAAACGGGTCGGCGAGGACATCCGCTGGTTCAACGTCTACGGCCCCACCGAGGGCACCATCACCACGACGGTCCACGAGCCGGGCGCCGACTGGGAGACCGGCGACTACGGCTCCGTCCCGATCGGCCGCCCCATCGACAACGTCCGCACGTACGTCCTCGACGACGCCCTGCGGCCGGTCCCGGCGGGAGAGCCGGGCGAGTTGTTCATCGGCGGGGCGGGCGTGGCCGTCGGTTACCTGAACGCGCCGCGGACCACCGCCGAGCGGTTCCTGCCCGACCCCTTCTCCGGCGTGCCCGGCAGCCGGCTCTACCGCACCGGGGACCTGGTGCGCGCGGACGCCGACGGCTGCCTGGAGTTCCTCGGCCGCCGGGACCACCAGGTGAAACTGCGCGGCTACCGCATCGAGCTCGGCGAGATCGAGGCCGTGCTCACCGAGCACGAGGACGTCCGGACGTGCGTCGCCCTGGTGACCGGCGACGGCCCCGACAGTGCCCTCGTGTGCTTCGTGACCGCGGGTGGGCGGGCCGCGCCGCCGGCCGCCGAACTGATCGCCCACCTGCGCGGCCGACTGCCCTGGTACATGATCCCGACGGCCGTCCACGTCCTGGACGCCTTCCCCCTGACCCCCAACGGGAAGATCGACCGGGCCGCCCTGCTCGCCCTCGAACCCGACGACGACGGCGAAGCCGTCCACGTACCGCCGCGCACCCCCGAGGAAGCGGTCCTGGCGGACATCTGGGAGGACATCCTCGGCCGCCGCGGCATCAGCGTCGACGCCGACTTCTTCCAGGTGGGCGGCCACTCCCTGCTCGCCGCGAGTCTCATCGCCCGCATCCGCGCCCGGTTCGACGTCGCTATGACGGCCCGCGTGCTGTTCGAGTCCCCGACCATCGCCGGGCTCGCCGAAGCCGTCACCCGGGCGACCGGCGACGGCGCGGCGGCCCGCGCCGGACGGAGCTGACCGGCGGTGGCACCGCGACAGGTCGCCGCCACGCGCCCGGACAGCCCCTGGCTGCGCACCTCCGGCCCGCCGCGGCCCGCGGCCCCGGCCCGGCTCGTGTGCTTCCCGCACGCCGGGGGCGCGGCCAGCTACTTCCGGGACTGGGGCGGCCGTGACCTCGCCGGGGCCGAGGTGTGGGCCGTCCAGTACCCGGGCCGCGAGAACCGGATCCGGGAGGGGTTCCCGCCCGACCTGCACACCCTCGCCGACCAGGTCACCGAGGAGCTGCGCGGACTCCTCGACCGGCCCACCGTCTTCTTCGGGCACAGCATGGGCGCCGTCGTCGGCTACGAGGTCCTGCGCCGCCTCACGGCCGACGGCCGGGGCGGCGCCGTACTCCACCTCGTGGTCTCGGGGTGCGGCGCCCCCCAGCGGGTGCGCCCCTTCGCCGGACAGGAAGGTGCCCACCTCCTGGACGACGACCGGCTCGTGGCCCTCCTCAAGGAGCTGGGCTCGGGCAACGCGGGCCTGCTGGACGACCCGGACATGCGTTCGGCCTTCCTGCCGGCGGTCCGCGACGACTACCGCATCGTCCAGTCCTACGTCCCGCGCGTCGGCGGCCCGCTCCTGCGGACCGACGTCACCGCGTTCGTGGGCCGCCAGGACGAGGCGGTCGGCGTCGGCGACGCGGGCGCCTGGGCCGGCGCGACCCGGGGCCGCTTCACGCTCCGCACCTTCCCCGGCGGCCACTTCTACCTCGGAGAACACCCGGACCACGTCCTGCACGCCCTGCGCGAGGTCCTCCTTCCCGCCGCCACGATCGACACCGGGAGAGCCGATGAGAGTTGACCTGTCCGACCCGCTCTTGTACCGGGACTCCGACCCCGCACCGGTCTGGTCGCGACTGCGCGCCGAACACCCCGTCTACCGCAACGAGCGGGCCAACGGGGAGCACTTCTGGGCGGTGATGACCCACGGCCTGTGCACCGACATGCTGACCGACCCCCGCGTGTTCAGCTCCCGGAACGGGATGCGCCTCGACTCCGACCCGCGGGTCCTCGCCGCCGCGGCCGGCAAGATGCTCAACATCACCGACCCGCCCCGGCACGACAAGATACGCAAGGTCGTCAGCTCGGCGTTCACCCCGCGCATGGTGGGCCGGCTGGAGGCCACCATGCGCGAGACGGCCGCCAAAGCCGTCGACGAGGCGCTGGCCGCGGGGGAGTGCGAGTTCACGCGCGTCGCCCAGAAACTGCCGGTCTCGGTCATCTGCGACATGCTCGGCGTCGAGCCCGCCGACTGGGACTTCATGGTCGAGCGCACCCGCTTCGCCTGGAGCTCCACCGCCCTCGACGAAGCGGAGGAGGCGCGCAAGGTCCGGGCCCACACCGAGATCCTGCTCCACTTCCAGGACCTCGCCGCGCAGCGCAGGCGGGAGCCGAAGGACGACCTCATGAGCGCCCTGGTGTGCGGCGAGATCGACGGCGCCCCGCTGACCGACCAGGAGATCCTCTACAACTGCGACGCCCTGGTCTCCGGCGGCAACGAGACGACCCGGCACGCCACCGTCGGCGGGCTGCTCGCCCTCATCGACAACCCGGATCAGTGGCACCGGCTGCGCGACGAGCCCGCCCTCATGCCCTCGGCGATCCAGGAGATCGTGCGCTACACCTCGCCTGTCATGCACGCGCTGCGCACCGCGACCGAGGACGTCGAGTTCGGCGGGGAGCTGATCAGCGCCGGGGACCACGTCGTCGCCTGGCTGCCCTCGGCCAACCGCGACGAGAAGGTCTTCGACGACCCCGACCGCTTCGACATCGAGCGCGAACCCAACCGCCACCTGGGCTTCATCCAGGGTAACCACTACTGCATCGGCTCCTCGCTCGCCAAGCTCGAACTCACGGTGATGTTCGAGGAACTCCTGGCGCGGGTCGAGGTCGCCGAACTCGCCGGCCAGGTCCGCCGCCTGCGTTCGAACCTGCTGTGGGGGTTCGACTCGCTTCCCGTGAAATTCGTTCCCAGGGCCTGAGGAGAGCTGCCCCATGACCGCGCCCACCGCCCCCTCGATCGACGAGTACCTCGGCACCCATGTCCGTCTGCTGCCCCAGACCGGCCAAATGCGCGCCCTGCACACCGCGATCCGCGACCGGGACGCCCGCCGCGAGGACTTCGTCCACTACTCGCGCCGGATCATCCGCCTGCTGATCGAGGCGGGCATGGACCTGCTGCCCTTCGAGCCGCACGAGGTCCGCACCCCGACCGGCGCCGCCTACCAGGGGCTGCGCTTCGCCTCCGGGCTGTGCGGGGTCACCGTGGTGCGCGCCGGGGAGAGCATGGAGGGCGAACTGCGGGACGTCTGCCCGGGGATCAGGATCGGGAAGATCCTCATCCAGCGGGACGAGACGACCAAAGAGGCCCGCCTCTACTACACCTCCCTGCCCACCGACATCGCCCGGCGGCACGTCCTGCTCCTCGACCCGGTCATGGCGACCGGCGGGACCGCGCTGGCGGCGCTGCGCGTGCTGACAGACCTCGGCGTGCCCGAGGAGAACATCGTCTTCGTCAACTTCATCACCGTCCCCGAGGGCATCACCGCCGTCTGCGAGCAGTACCCGCGGGTGCGGATCGTGACCTCCGCCATCGAGGAGCGGCTGACCGAGGACGCGTGGATGCTGCCCGGCATCGGGGACTTCGGGGACCGCTACTTCGGCACGGACGCCTGACGCGTGCGCGGCCGGCTTCCCCGGCCGGCCTGGAAGACCGTGAAACGACGACTGATCGAAGGATGCGCATGAAGGCCGAACAGGGGCCGTTCCTCCTGCTGAACACCAAGAAGATCGTCTCGCGCCTGCACGAGTGGTTCCCCGACGCGGCGCGGGAGCTGGTCGTGGTGACCACGAGAGCGGACATCCCCGCCGCCGACATCTCCGCGTACGCGCGGCGCTTCCTCCACTTGGAGGTGGTGCCCAGCCTCTGGGAGCTGTCGGACGACGAACTCCTGGCCCTCGCCCGGCGGTTCGGCGTACGCCGGATCCTGTCGCTCGGCGAGCGCGAGGTGCTGCGCGCGGCGCGCATGCGGGCCGAACTCGGCCTGCCCGGCCAGAGCCTCGCCTCGGCCACGGCGTACCGGGACAAGCACGTCATGAAGTCGACCCTGGCGGCGGCGGGCATCGACGTCGCCCCCATGCGCAAGTTCCGGACCACCGACGACCTCGCCGAGTTCGCGTGGAAGTTCGGCTTCCCGGTCGTCGTCAAGGAACTCGACTCCGGCGCGTCGAACGGCACGGTGGTCCTGATGGACGAGGAGGACCTGCGCGCCCTCCCGGAGCGTGCCACCGCGGCCCCCCGGCTGGCCGAAGCCTGGGTCGAGGGCGACTTCTACCACGTCAACGGCCTCATGAAGGACGGCGAGGTGGTGCTCGCGGTGCCTTCCCGCAACCTGTATTCCGACTGGTTCTCGGTCGCCTACGACGCCCCGACCATGACGGGGATGATGCCCGACGACCACCCCCTGTCCGAGCGGCTGCGCAGTACCGCGCGGCAGGTCGTGGCCGCGCTTCCCGCCGTACCCGACCTGTGCGCCTTCCACCTCGAACTGTTCCACACCGCCGACGACCGCGTGGTCGTCTGCGAGATCGCCTGCCGGGCGGGCGCGGCCCTCGTCAGCGACGTCCACGAAGCCGTGCTGGGCGTGAACTTCCACGGCGCGAGCCTGCTCGGCCAGGCCGGACGCGGTGACCAGGTCGAGATCCGGCCGACCGGTGAACGGCTCGGCTTCGTCTGGTTCCCGCCGGCCAGGGGAGTCCTGCGCGCGCTGCCCGACACGTGCCCGCTGCCGGGGACGGTGAGCTACCGGCCCTGCGGCGACGTCGGACGCCGCTACGGCAGTACCCCCGGACTCGGCCGGCCCATCGCCGAGATGGTCTTCCGGCTCACCGAGCCGGACACCGGGGCGGAGCTGCGGCGGATCGAGGAGTGGTGGGACGACAACGTCGTCTGGGAGCACCGGACCAACGCGGTGCCCGACCGCTGGAAGACGCCCCGAAGGAAGCCGGCCGACGCGTAGCGGCCCGGCAATCGGACCGGAGGACCCGTGTACGAACTGCTGAAGACGATCATGATCGAGGAGCTGGAGGTCGAGGCCGGCCAGGTGTCCCCGGACGCGAGCCGCGAGGACGCCGGCCTGGACTCCCTCGCCACCTTCGAACTCTCCCTGGCGCTCACCCAGCGCCTCGGCGTCACCATCGCCGACGAGGACCTGTTCGGTCTCAGGACGCTGGCGGACATCGCCGAGTTCCTGGAGAAGCGCACCGCCGGCCTGCCGGGCTCCCCGGGAGCAAGCGGAGCTCAGGCGGCGGACCGAGCCGAGGGCCGCGAGCACGCCGGGCTCGCCCGGCTGCTCGGCGACGGGGACGGCGTCCACCCCGACCGCCCCGGCGGCCCCGCCCACCAACTCGCCCGCAACGAAACCCCGTTCCCGCCCCCCGCGCCCGTGCTGGACGCGATCACCCGGGCCGCCGCCGAGGCCAACCGGTACCCGGACCCGGCCTGCGGAGCGCTGCGCGCCGCACTCGCCCGGCACTACGGCCTCTCCCCGGACCGCGTCGCGGTGGGAGCCGGATCGATCACGCTCCTCCAGGCACTGCTCACGGTGACCGCCGGACCGGGAGCAGCCGTCGCCTACTCGTGGCCGTCCTTCGACGGCTACGAGGTGCTCGCGGACCTCGCCGGGTTCCGCACGGTACGGGTCCCGCTGGCCGAGGACGGGCACGACCTCGACGCCCTGGCCGCGGCGGTCGACGAGCACACCCGCCTGGTGCTGCTCTGCAACCCCAACAACCCCACCGGCACCGCGTCGGGCGAGGCCGACCTCCTGCGGTTCCTCGACGCCGTGCCGCGCACGTGCCTGGTCGTGCTCGACGAGGCGTACTGCGAATACGCGCGTGACCCCGGCCTCGGCGCCCGCCTCCTCACCTCGCGGCCGAACCTGATCGTCGCCCGCACCTTCTCCAAGGCGTACGGCCTCGCCGGCCTGCGCGTCGGCTACCTGCTCGCGGAACCCGGCCTGATCTCCCGCGTCCACCGCATGGTCATGCCGTTGAGTGTCAGCGACGTCGCCCAGGCCGCCGCCGTCGCGTCGCTGGCGGCGGAGAAGGAGCTCCTCGGCCGCGTCCGGGAAACGGTCGCCGAACGGGACCGCGTCCGCGCCGCGCTGCTCGCCCTGGGATTCGACGTGCCGCCCTCGGAGGCGAACTTCCTCTGGCTGCCGCTGGGCGCCCGCGCCCAGGAGTTCGCCGCCGCGTGCGCGTCGGCGGGAGTCGACGTACGGCCCTACCCGGGTGACGGCGTGCGCGTGACGACAGGAACCGCGGAGGACAACGACGCGTTCCTGGCAGCGGCGGAGATGAACCGCCCGTGAATCCTGCTTCCCGTGGAAACGGCAGGACATTCGTCGTGACCAGTGTGTCGTCGGATTCCCACATGTGGAACCTCGTTTTCCTCCAGTTGCTGCTCGAGGAGAACGGCGGGAAGGTGATCAACCTCGGCGCGTGCGCTCCGGACGAACTGGTCATGTCCGAATGCCTCAGAATCCGGCCGGACGCCTTGGTCATCAGCACGGTCAACGGGCACGGCCATATCGACGGCCTACGGCTGATCAGAAAGATTCGCGGGCATGCGGTGCTCGCCTCCATGAAAGTCGTCATCGGCGGAAAACTCGGCGTCCACGGTTCCCGGCAGGCGGGGTCCCGGGCGGAACTGGTAGCGAACGGCTTCGACGCGGTGTTCGAGGCGGACGCCGATCTCGACCGGTTCCTCGACTGCCTCGGACTGGGCACGCCCCCGCCGCGCCGCGTCGCCTCTACGGACATCCGGAGCACCTGATGGCACCTCCCACCGGCCCCGGACGCTTCACCCGGTTCGTCCGGCGGGCGTCGAGCGAAGGGAAACTGGTCGTCCAGCCGCGCATGGGCTTCGGCACGGTAGAGCAGATGCGCGCGGGACTCGACGCGGTCAGGACCGTCGACGCGGCCACGGTGGGCACCATCACCGTCGACAGCTACACGCGGGTGAACGATCACGCCTCGGCCCTTCTCGCTCTGGAGGAGGGCGCGGACCTCAACGGGTTCCCGCTGGTGGCCCACGGCGCGGCGGCCACCCGCGAGCTGCTCGCCGGAATCGCGGGCGACGACTTCCCGGTGCAGGTGAGGCACGGCTCGGCGCTGCCCGGCGCATTGTTCGAGGGACTGGTGGCGGCCGGCATCGACGCCACCGAAGGCGGCCCTGTCTCCTACTGCCTGCCTTATAGCCGCGTCCCCCTGGCGCAAGCCGTCGACGCCTGGGCGGAATGCTGCGAGATGCTCGCGGGAATCAGCGAGCCGGTGCATCTGGAGAGTTTCGGCGGCTGTATGCTGGGACAGTTGTGCCCGCCGAGCCTGCTGATCTCCCTGAGTATTCTGGAAGGCTTGTTCTTCCGCGAACACGGACTGCGGGACATTTCCCTCAGCTACGCCCAGCAGACGAATCAGCAACAGGACATCGAGGCGATCCGCGCCCTGCGCTCCCTGGCGAAGGAATGGCTCGGAGACACCGACTGGCACGCCGTCCTGTACACCTACATGGGCGTTTATCCCCGCAGCCGGCAGGGGGCGTACGGGCTCCTCGAGGACAGTGCGAGGCTCGCCGCCAGATCCGGGACCGAGCGGTTGATCGTCAAGACCGCGGTGGAGGCCAGCAGAATCCCGTCGATCACGGAGAACGTCGACGCCCTGGAACGCGCCGCGAGGGCGGCCGAGCGGGAGGCGGTGGCCGAACCGGCCGGAATTCCGGACTCCGGGATCTACGAGGAGGCCCAGGCGATCATCACGCACACGCTGACCCTCGGCAGCGATGTCGGAAAGGCGCTCGTCCGCGCGTTCGCCCTCGGACACCTCGACATCCCGTTCTGCCTGCACCAGGACAACGCGAACCGCTGCCGGGCCCGCATCGACGACCGTGGCCGGCTCACCTGGGCCGACCCCGCGGGGGTGCCGATTCCCCGGGCCCGCGATCTGGCCGGTAACCGGCGGCGGCTCACCGCCCGGGGCCTCATCGACATGCTCAGTTACAACGAACGACGCTACGACAACCCGTCCCGGATCAGCCACCCTCGTTGACGGGCCGCACGGCGAGGAAGATCACGAACCCGGGCTGGAGGGCCCTGACCTGTCCGCCTCGGCCGCGGCGGGCCTGGCCGCGCCGCCGCGCCGGACCACGACGCTGCCGGCCAGGCTCGCCGACGCCGCACGGCGGATGCTCGACTACTACGTCCACGGCGCCCACGCCGCCACGACCGGGCTGACGCCCGGCCGCATCGACGCCCCCGCCGAACGGGCGTCGCACCGGAGGCATTCACCGATCGCGCCTCGGCCGCGGCCTGGCTGGAGCGGGAACTGCCCGTGCTGCTCGCGCCGTGAAGCGGGCCGGAAGCACGGGCCACCCGGACCGCGCCTGGCTGCCGGCCCAGACGCTGGAGCTGTACCTGGACCGCAGGGGCCGCCGGCAGGACCGAATCGACATCCAGTCCATCGCCGTGGACGCCGCCCCCGCGCTCCAGCACCGGCACCGCGAGGCGAAGGCCCGTCGGGCCCTGGGCTTCGCGTACGGGCGCCTCACCGAGGACGACCGAACCCACACCGAACTCCAGGAAGCGATGGCCTCTTCACCGCACTCGGCGACCAGAGCGGCCAGGCCCGCGCCCACCGGTCGTCGGCCTTCCCGGCCAACGGCCGCGAGGACCACGACGCGGCCCCGCGCCCCTACGCGCAGGCCCCCGACCGTACCGGGCGGCCGGCAACCACACCGGACAGGCGCTCGTCCTCGACGAGATGGGATGGCCCCCGCGGAGACCGCGCCGCCGCCCTGCCGCTGTGGCGGGAGGCGGCGCGGATCCTCGACGGACTCGGCCACCCAGAGGCCGGCCAGGCCCGCGCCCGGCTGAGAGGCGAAGGAACCGACGACCCGGCCGCTACGAAGCGGACGTCAGGGGAGACAGCCGGGTGAACGGCAGGGGGCGGCTCACATAGGCGAACTCCCCGCGCGATCTGGCCTCCGCGGTCGACGACCGCAGCGTCCGTCTGGCGTCCTCGGCCGCCCCGCTGCTGTGCTGGGCGTGGGCCAGCAGGCCCAGGTGGAGCGGCAGCCGGATGAGCAGCCGCCGCTCGCGCAGCTCGGCGATGGCCGATTCCAGGCTGTCGAGTGCGGCGGCCTCGCCGCTCTGCTGGAGTGCCCAGCTCTGGCACACCTGGAGCATGGCAGTCCAGTGGCTCAGACCGTGGGCGCGGGCGATGTCCAGGCCCCGGCCGCTGGAGGCCCCCGCCCCGTGGGGGTCCTCGCCCAGGGCCGCTGTCAGGGAGTGGAAGTAGTACGCGCTCGCCTGGTCGACCGGCGTGCCGTCCAGGCCGGTGGCTACGAGCAGCTTCTCGCTCAGCGCCCGCGCCTCGTCGGTGGCGCCGAGCAGCCACAGGGTGAGGACGCGATGGTTCGCGGCCATGAACCGCGGGTCGTGCTGGGAGCGGCCGGTCATGCGCTCCCGTTGTTCGGGGGTCAGCTTCTCGGCGATCCGCTCCGCCTCGGTCAGGGCGGTGAGCGCGTCGGCGGTCTCCCGGGGCAACTGGAGCATGCCGTGGGCGATCCGCTCGTAGAACCGGACCTCCGGGGCGTCGGACCGCTCGGCGAGAGCGCGCAGCTGCTCCGCGTGCCGGGCGCACTCGGCATGCCGGCCGGTGATCAGTTCGGCCCCGAACTGCCACAGCAGCAAGGCAGCCTGCTCGATGGACCCGCCCGCCGTGGCGGCGTACAGCTTCCGGACGCGCCCGGCCTCGGCCGCCACCTGCCGGTTGCTGTAGCCGCGGGTGATGCTCGCCGTGTAGAGCAGTTTGCTGCGCAGGTCCAGCGTCTGCTCCGATGCCGCGCCACCGTCCCGGGGCAGGGCGCAGAGCAAGGTGTGCGCGTGCTCGAACCAGGTCTGCGCGCGCCGGTAGTCGCCGTCGACGACGGCCTGTTCGCCGGCGCGCCTGAGGTGCGGCAGCACGTCCTCGGCCGGCAGGGCCAGCACGGCCTGCCAGGCGTGCTCGGCGATCTGCTCGCTCGCCTCGGGGGAGTCGCCGTGGCGGGCACCGAGCACGCCCACGGCGCGCGCGTGCAGGGCCGCCCGCTCCTGGCGGCGCAGCTCCGCCAGGAGGACGTCGCGGATAAGGCCGCAGCGGAAGACGAGCCGGTGCGGGTCGTCGGGGTCGCTGTGCATGAGTCCGGTCGCCAGGACCTCTTCCAGGACGTCGTGGCCGGCGCCGTCGTCGTTCAGCATGGCGGTCAGCGAGGCCAGCGTCGCCTCGCCGCCGAGCACGGCGCAGCACTGGAGGAGGCGCAGGACGCGCGGGGGCAGCCCGGCGAACTGCCGACGCAGCATGCTGCGGACGCCCGTCGGGATCCCGGCGCGGACGACGTCGGCCGCACGGGGATCGTGCAGGCGCCGCGCCCCGCCGGCGTCGGCGAGCAACTGGTCGAGGAGATAGGGGTTGCCGGCGCTGCGCTCGTACAGCGCCCGTACGACGGACGCTTCGACGCCGGGCCCGGCCTGGGCCGTGACCGCGGCCCGGACGTAGTCCTCGGTGAGGTTGTCCAGGTGCACGACCTTGGTGCGGCAGTCGGCCAGGAGCTCGACGAGCGGGCCGTCGGTCTCGGGCCCGGCCCCGAGACCGGGTTCGCGGACCGTGATCACCACGCTGACGGGCCGCCCCTGCGTGCGGCTGCAGAACAGTCCTAGCACGTCGAGCGTGAGGCGGTCCGCCAAGTGCACGTCTTCGAGGACGAGCAGGAGGGGGCTGCCGTCGGCGTACTGGAGGATCGCTTCGCACAGCGCGTCCTGGGCGAGGAAGTCCATTTGGTCCGAGGGGGGCTGCGACAGCGTTGTCACCGGATGCCGTTCGGCGCGCTGCTTGCGCAGGTTGTCGAAGGACGTCCCGAACGGGATGTCGAGCCGGCGCAGCACCTGCTGCCACACCCAGCCGACGGGCATCCCCTCGCTGCTGCGGCAGTTGACGCGGATCACCTCCGCCTGCGGTAGCGGCGGATGCGCCTGATCCGTGGCCCGTGCCACCAGTTCGGTCTTGCCGACGCCCGCCTCGCCGACGACGGCGGTGGTGTGCCCGCTGCCGCGCAGGGCGCCGGTGATGGACGACCGCAGGGCGTCGAGGGCGTCGCCGCGGCAGGGGAAGGCGGACCAGGCCGCCGGTGCCGTACCCCGCTGTCCGTCCTCGGGGTCGGCCGCCGGACCGTCTGCCGGCGTGGGCCCCTCCGGCTCCCGCTCGGCCACGGTGCCGGGCCGGACGCGTACCTCGACGGCGGCCGGGGCGGACGTCTGGTCGTCGAGTTCGTGGCGCAGCAGGGCGAGGTGGACGCGCTGGAGCTCGCGGGCCGGGGCGACCCCGAGTTCCTCGGAGAGGTAGGCGCGCGTCCGGTCGTACAGCTGGAGCGCCTCGGCCTGCCGGCCCAGGCGGTACAGGCCCGTCATGAGGCTGCCGACCAGGCGTTCGTCGACGGGCTGGAGGGACACCTCGCGGCGCAGCAGCGCGACGGCGGCACCGGCCTCGCCGAGCGCGAGGAGCGTGTCGGCTTGGGCCGCGACGGCTGTGGTCCGCAGGAGGCTCAGGCGGGCGGCCTCCTCCGCGAGCGGGGTGTAGGCCGCGAGGTCCAGGAAGGGGTCCGCCCGCCATAGCCGCAGTGCGTTGTCGAACGCGTCGCGGGCTTCCTGGAGCCGGCTGTCGGCCACATGGTGCTGCCCCTGGGAGACGAGGCTCTCGAACCGGGACAGGTCGAACGTGTCCGGCTCCACCGTCAGGACGTACCCGGGGGCCTGGTAGCGCAGCGGGGCGATCGGCCCGTGCCGCCCCGTCAGCACCCGCCGCAGGTGGGACAGGTACGTCTGCAGGGTGGCCTGCGGGCGTCTGGGGAGGCTGTCGCCCCATAGTTCGTCGATGAGCTGATCGGCGGGCACCACCTGGCCCAGCCGGATGAGCAGCAGTCCCAGCACGGCCCGGTGCCGTGGGGGACCGAGAGGCACCTGCTCGGCTCCGCGCCGAGCCGTCATCACACCGAAAGCCTCGAACGACAGATCTGCCAGGGACGCGGTTTTTTGCTCTTGGGCTGTGTACGCCATGTGGGGGGCTCTTGCCTTTCGACGGTCACTTGACGGGTGGTCGGTCGTAGGGCGGGGCAGGTGCTGAAACAGTGCCGATCAAGTGACGTACTGAACACGCCATGACACGGCGATTTCCATGCCGGCCAGTGAGCTGGCCGTGCCCGCTCGTCCGGTCCCGCGTCCCGGAGGGGCGCGGCCGTCTCGGCTGGAGGGACCGGCGGGCGCGGAGGGCAGGGACGGCCTGATGTGCGCGGAGCCATGGCTCGCGGAATACCCGGGCCGCCTGGTTCTGCTTCCGGCCGACCCGAGGCGACCGGAACAACCCCCTATGACGAGATTTCCGGAGACGATTAATGCGCCAGCGTCCGCGCCCGAGCACGGCCAATAGCCACCATTGCCGACGCCGAACCGCATCGCGATAAGGGGGCCGCAGCGGACCCTGCGAATGCCGGCCATTACGCCGTCTCGCCTGGTATCCGAGTGCCTCTCCTTACCAGCGTTTGGTATTCAAGCAGTGACCCCGCTGCCTGCCTGAGAGCGGACGGCTCAGCCCTGCGCCGCCGACGCACCACCCATCCTCCCCAGGGGTCGCCTTTCGGCACGGTCTCGGAGCGTGTCCCGGCCGGCCAGGCTTGCTGGGCCTCGCGAGGTCGTACCTGGATTGCTGCGCTGCGTGAGAAGGGGACGGGCGCGGTCGTGCGGGTGGCGTCCGGTGCGGCGGCCTGGCTCGGGGTGGGTACGGAGGGCCCGGACGGCCTGGGTTCCTGTTGTGTTTTGGTCGCCTTGTGCGTCCTCTTCCCCCCGGGGGTGGAAGGGGGGAATTGGGTGCGGGCTGCGGTACGGACGGTCGGGTCGGCTGTGGTGAGTCGGCTGGTGTTTCCATTCCGCTCGGACATGTCTGCGTTCATGGTGTTCGCGATGCCCCTGCTGTTCTGAGGCTGGTGTGCCTCGCCGGAATCAGTGTATCGAGCATTTTCCTGAGCTGGGCGAACGCGAATAAGCCACGTGACTCAAAATGGCTCCATGTATCCGCGACCTGGCCATTCGGATGAGCTGACACACCAGAAAGCGCAAAGTAGAATAAATGTGGATATTTCTGGTTTCAGATGTCCGGCTGCCCTCCGGGGGCGTTGCAGGCGTAAAAGCCGGCCCGGCCGGCCCTGGCGAGCTCGTGCACGGCAGGCGGTGAGGCGTCGAGGACGGCGGCGGGCTCGGTGTTCACTCCTGCCGTGCCGGAGTCAGGCCCGTCGTCTGCAGGTGGGACAGCAGGCCGGCGACGGACGGCCTGGACGGTGTCGCTGATGTGCTCACGGCGGCCGAGGAGCGGGTCAGAGTTTGCCAATTCTTCAAATGCGCGATGCCGTTCTCGACGCGGATACGGCGTGAGGAGTGCGCCTTGCGTTGCCGCTCGTGCAACTCCTCGTACCAGTCCGGGATCTTCTTCTTCAACTTGCGGTGCGGTGGCGTCACTACGCGCCCACCGGTCGGCCGCCCGGACCCTGGTAGTCGGCGTCCGCGAGCGGCAAGGTCTTGGAGGCCCTCGCGCGGTCGGAGCGGAAGGTGTTCACCCGGCCCCGCACCGAAATCCGCGAAGGGCTCAGGTGAATCTCCTTCTCACGCGGGCGAGGGGGGCGACGCAGGTCCCGGCGGAGCGCTTGGGTGTCTCGCGCCGCACGCTGGAGCGCTACCGCGCCGGGGCGCTGACGACCCCGCAGAACCGCCGCCGGGCCGCTCTGGTGTATGTCACGCACGTCTCGGCAATTGAGTTCCGGTTCCGACCCGGCCGAATTCCAGACCCGCTGGAAACGTATCTGTGACTGAGCACTTCAGTTGTCCAGTGAGCGTTCGAGTCGGCCGATTGAGTGTTCCGCGTTGAGGCCATGCCCGAGCCAGTCGGCTGGCTCGAAGCGAGTCCGTACCCGACGCGGTGGGCTGTTTCGCGAACCTAGTCGGTCTGAAGGCCGGCGGCGCTCCCGGAGGGTTCATCGGTGGAATTGGTTGTCATCCCTCCGGACGAGAGGAGGAGAAGCGGCCTCTACCTCGGAACGATGTGAGGGTGGGATTCCGTCTCGTACCGTGTCCTCGTCGCTGACACGCCGCAGCGATGCTCAATTCGAAGTCCGGAGCAGTCTCCCTTGTTCACTCATGGCAAGCGGCACCGCCACGCCCTCGTCCTGGCCGTGGCGGCGGTTCTCGCCGCGAGTTCGCTGAGCGGCTGTACGCAGGGCACCCCCGCGGTTGCCGCGGACGATCCCGCCGCCCGCGCCGACCTGCGCGCTTTCTACCAACAGAAGCCGCAGTGGAAGCCCTGCGGCGAGGAGGAGTGCGCCACGCTGAAGGTCCCCATGGACTACTCGGCGCCCGGCAACGGCAAGACCTTCACCCTTCCCCTCATACGAGCCACCGCGACTGACACGTCCCGCCGCATCGGGGCGCTGGTCTTCAACCCGGGCGGCCCGGGGGAATCCGGGGTCGCCCTGCTCAAGGATGGCGGAGCGGAGTCGTTCAGCGAACGAATACGGGCCCGCTTCGACATTGTCGGGTTCGACCCGCGCGGTGTGGCGGGCAGTAAGCCCGCAGTGGACTGCGGCCCTGACGACGAGGCTGATACGCGGGCCGATGGCGCCGCGCCCCAGCCGCTTCACCCCGCGACGGCTGAGCAGCGCCGGGCCGCCCTGGCCGACGCCGAGAGCACGGTCGCGGCCTGCGAGAGGCACAGCGGCTCGATCCTGCCGCACGTCGGGACGGTAGACGCCGCCCGCGACATGGACGTGCTGCGCGCCGCGCTCGGAGACGACAAGCTGAGCTATCTCGGCTGGTCCTACGGGACGTCTCTCGGCACCGCCTACGGCGAGCTGTTCCCACGGCGGGTACGCGCGATGGCGCTGGACGGGGCCGTCGACCCCTCGCAGGACTGGGCCGAGCGGGCCCGCAGTCAGGCCGCCGGATTCAGCAAGGCGGTCGACGACTACACCGAGCACTGCGCCGACGTGGCGGGGGACGCCTGCCCCGCCGGTACCCCTGACGGCATCCGCGACCTGCTCCACGGTCTCTACAAGCAGACCGCCGAGAAGCCGCTGCCGGTCGACGACAGCGAGTGGGGCCTGGACGTGGCGACTCTGCACAGCGCCATCGTCAACTCGATGTACACCCCGGAGGAGCAGTGGGAGGTCCTGTCCCAGGGGCTGAGCGACGCGGCCGGCGGTGACGGAACGCGGCTCGCCGAGATCGCCGACGGAGAGGAAGACACCTCGGGGGAAGAAGACACCGGCAGCGGTAACGAGGTGGAGGAGGAGAGTTACCCCGACAACTCAGACGCGGCCGGCACCGCGGTCGACTGCGTCGACATCCCCCACCCCAAGGACCCCCGGGAATACTGGCAAGCCCTCGACGAGGCGCACCTAGCAGAGGGCGACTTCGGGTCCGAGAGCGTGGTCGCCGCGCTCGACTGCAAGGGCTGGCCGCACCGCGGACGAGGCCCGCACCGGGTGAGCGCCGATGGCCTTCCTCCGGTCCTCGTGGTGGGCACCACCGGCGACCCGGCCACGCCGTATCACGAGGCACAGAGCCTGGCCCGCCAGCTGCCCCACGGCATGCTGCTGACCTTCGAGGGCCTTGGACACACCGCTTACGGGCGCGGCAACAGATGCGTGGACAACGCCGTGGACGGCTACCTCAGCGACCTCAAGCCGGTGAAGCCGGGCGCGACCTGCTGACGCTGCCACACTCCGGGCGCCTGAGCGCCCACGCTCCCTCCCTGACGCACAGACGAGGCCGACGATGACCACTCCCTGGCCGCCCCGGCGCACCGCTCGCCCCGCGCGTCGTACGGCGGCGGGCGAAGGGCATGGACGCCGCCGCCGTCGCCCGCGCTCTCCAGGACGTCCGGTTCGACGCGAGGCAGGCTTCCCGGCACGAGGACCGGGCCGCCGACGAGCGCCGGCGGCGGAACTGTCCGAGGGGGAGGGCACCGACCAGTTCCTCGCTGCTGCCGCGCCGGGCACCGTGTACGACCCGGACACCGACGACGTCGTCCAGGCCTAGCTCGCCACGGAGGCCGCGACCGCCGCCGAACGGGACGCCGCCGTACGCGAGGCGCAGCGGATCGCGGCCCGCGCCGACGAGCTCCAGACGCCGCGCGAGCTGGGCACACTGGAGCAGGCCGAGCCCCGCGAGGGCGACGAAGCCGTCCGCGACGAGCTCACCCGCCGCGCCGGACTGTGCGTGGAGGCCAACGTCGACGCCTGGCTCGCCCGCTCCCTCGCCGCGCACCGCGGCCACTGCGCCGACCCGGCCGCCCGTGAGAGGGCCGCCGGCCTCCTGCCGCAGCCGATCCTCGCGCACGCGCGCTGCTGTTCGCGCTCGCCCGCCTGGTCCCGGCCGCCGCGGCCCGACTCGCCGCCGCCGGCCTGGAGGCGACCGCCGGCCTCGCCGCGCTCCTCAGCCGTGCCGTGGGGCCAGCCGACCCGGCGGGGAGCCCGGTGTGAACCGAGACCAGGAGGAGCCGGAGGTCGTCGCCGTCTGGCACACCGCCGCGCCGTCGGCCGGCACTTCGAGGAGCTGCTCGCCGACGGCACGGTCCACGCGTGGACCGAGCCGCCGTTCGGCGATACGCACCACGTTGGCGAGGAGGACCCCGACTACAACTCCCTCTGCGAGTGCCCCGTCGTCCCACGCGCGTTCTGCGTGAGTTGCGCGGCCTGCGCCGTCTGCCGGCCGTGCACGTGCCCGCTGTCCGGAGCACTGAATCTTGACCGTTTGCCATTGGAGTCTGACCGGCCGGAGGGCGGGAGCGGGGCTTGTCGTGAAGCCGTGAGGGAAGTATCCGACCGTGGCCTGTCCCGCAGGCGAACCGCGGTCGGCCGGCTCGGCGCCTCCGTTCTCCGACACTGAACCTGGACCGTTTGCCATCGAAGTTGGACCGGTCCTGAGCTCAGTAAGGTCGGGACTGGCGTGGCGGCCGGACGTTCCGTTACCAGTCCCGACCCTGCTCAGCAGGTCGAGTGGAACAGGCCGCCGACCGGCTCGCTCTCGGTCGCCAGCCGGTTGTACAGGTCGACGGCGCCCCTCGTCTCCTCGACGTGCACGGCGACGCCCGCTTCCTGGAGCAGCCGCAAGGTCTCGGGCATCGTCTTCAGACGCCGTTCCATGCCCTGGCTGAGGACGACGACCGTACATCGACGATCGAGGAGTTCTCGTACCTCCGCGGGCTGGATCCCCGGATCGTGCCGGGTGCCGTACTCGTTCCAATCCCAGGGGCAGCCTCCCCCGGGATACAACACGAAATCCTTGCCGCCCGCGAGCCCTTCGACCTCCATCTGCCCCCATGAGACGTGTGTGATCAGTGGCGATCGATCCACCGGACACCTCCCCCGTCGTCGAACGTGAGTCAACGGTCTCTTCAGCCGCCAATGGGCCGGAAGCGTACCGGCCGTGCCCAACACGTTGCCCAACCGGTACTTGGGGGCCGGCAGGGCGTCCTTGAGGTCCGGAGGGCTTTGCCGCCCGAGAGGCAGTACAACCCGCCACGGCCGGTCACCGTTCGCTGCCCCTGGCCGCCCGGCTCGGGAGGAGGTAGGGCTATCCCTGCCAGCAGGTTACGAGTGGGCTATGTAGGCGTGCAGTTTCGTTCCGGCGAGGCTGGGACCATGTACCTCGCGAGTGATCCGTCGGCGGCTGCGGTCGAGCTGGAGGATGCGTCGAAGACGTACCCCGGCGGTGGTGGGACGCCCGCGCTGCGGGGAGTGAGCGCACGGCTGCCGGCCGGGACGTTCTCGGCCGTGATGACTACGACCGCGCCTGCGAGGTGGAGGACTGGGCCGGTGCGATCGCCGTGGGCGCGTGCGCCGTCACTGCGCTTGTCCTGGCCGATGAACCTGCAAGAACGTGCTTCCTGCCAAAGAAGCTGCTGTTCGTGCGGTGGGCGGCCGCGGACTCCGAGGCTGAGTTGTTCGTGGCAGTCGAGGCGGTCCTGGCCGATCCGGACACCGCTTGGAGGACGGCGGGCTGTGGGTCACCGATCGCCCGGCGGTGTTGATGGATTCGGCCGTAGCGGGCGCCGATCTGGGAATGGAGTATCCCGGCGGTGGCCGGCCGGACCAGTCTCCAGTGCAGATTCCTGCAGGCCAGTGGAGGGTGCGGGCGGTCGGGCGGTCCATAAGAACGGCGACTTCCCATGGGTCGGCTTGGTGCAGCTCGTCGCCGGGGACGGTCACTCCTGACGCTCGGTGCCCTTGCCACTCGAACTGCGGTCACTGCCGTCGTCGTCCGCAGCGGCAGCACGCGCAGCGACCAGCGACCAGCGGCACAGGCGGAAGGCCGGGGCCGATGGTCACCGTGACGGTGCCTGCTGCCTGCTGCCCGCTGCCCGCTGCCCGCCGTCCCGGCGTCGGACCGCGCTGCCGCGCCCGGCTCGCTACTGGGCCCGCCGTTCCCGTCGTGCTGTCCCGTCGGCGCCGTGCCTCCGCTTCCGCCAGCCGGCATGTCTGGGTGTCATCCCGAGATCGTCAAGGCTCGCTACCCCCGTGCCGTCGCGCGCCCGCGTCGCGCGCCCGCGTCGCGCGGCCGCCCGGATCCGGGCCCGCGTGTCCGCCGCCGGGCCGGTCCGCGACAACGCCGGTCGGTCACCAGGCCGCCGCTGTCAAGCCTGTGCCGCTGCCCAGTGGGAGCCTGGGCCGTCCCCGTGCCGCGTGTGCCGTGCTGGTCGCCTGTCGCCTTGCCGCCCTCCGTTGCGCATCGGCCTGATTGGTCCTGGCCGGGACCGCGCCGGTCTGCCACCGTCCGCTGTCGTGCCCCGGCCCCGTCCGCTCCCACGCGTCCCGGACCGCCGTGTGCGGCGCGCCGTCGTGCGGCCGGTCGCCGGTCTTCGGCCCAGACCCTCGTTCGCGGAGCCTGGTCGGGGGAGGTGTCGCTGCCCGTCGTCTTCCGCGGCGCCTCTGCCGCCCGCGCTGCGCCGTCACCGTTTATTCGCCGCCGGGTCGTTGCGCAGGTGGACCGCGCCGACGCGCGCGGCCAGCAGCCGGGCCAGGGTGGCCTTGCCTGTGCCGGGCGGTCCGCCGATCGCGATGAGCAGGGGCTCATCCTGCCGGAACGGCACGCACGCGTGCCGGGGGGGCTCTTCGGGAGAGTGGGTGCCGGACCAGGCGGCGTTCCGGGCCGTCGCCGCCGGCCGGACACCGCCGGACGTGTCCAGGCCCCGACGCGCGGACGCCGCCGGTCCGTCACCGCGGGTCCGGGTGGTTGCCGGGCTCGCCGCCCGGTCCGGCCAGAGGTGTCGGCGACAGGGCCGTGGGTTCCTCGCCCGGTTCGAGCAGGGTCTCCGCCGCGCCGACGATCAACGGGTCGGGGGTGCCGACCGCTTCGTGGTCCTTGGCCGGGTAGTCGAAGCGGTCGAGGAGACTGCGCATCGCCTCCAGCCGGCCGCGCCGTTTGTCGTTGTTCTTCACGACCGTCCAGGGCGCGTGCGGCGTGTCGGTGGCCCGGAACATGTCGACCTTGGCCGTGGTGTAGTCGTCCCAGCGGTCGAGGGAGGCCAGGTCCGTCGGGGAGAGCTTCCACCGGCGCACCGGATCGACCTGGCGGATCGCGAACCGGGTGCGCTGCTCGGCCTGGGACACCGAGAACCAGAACTTGACCAGCAGGATGCCGTCGTCGGTGAGCAGGCGCTCGAACATCGGGGCCTGCCGGAGGAACTGCCGGTACTCGTCCTGCGTGCAGAACCCCATGACCCGCTCGACGCCCGCGCGGTTGTACCAGGACCGGTCGAAGAAGACGATCTCGCCGCGGGCCGGCAGGTGGGCCACGTAGCGCTGGAAGTACCACTGACCCGCCTCGCGCTCGGTCGGCTTCTCCAGCGCCACCACCCGGGCCCCGCGAGGGTTGAGCCGCTCGGTGAAGCGCTTGATCGTGCCGCCCTTGCCCGCCGCGTCCCGTCCCTCGCAGACCACGACGACCCGCTGGCCGGTGTCCTTCACCCAGCGTTGGAACTTCAGCAGCTCGATCTGCAGGATGCGCTTGGTCTGCTCGTACTCGCGCCGGCCGATCCTGTGGTCGTAGGGGTGGTTCTCCCGCCAGGTCTCGATCGGCCGGCCGCCGGAGTCCAGGAGCACCGGCCGTTCCGGCTGCCGGTCGTCCACCTCGAGCCCACGCAGCAGGTCGTCCTCACGGGCCGTGCCGTGGATCTCCTGGGTCTGGGTCGCCTGCTCGTGCTCGGCCACGACACCGCCTCTCCGCCTCGCCACTCACCGGGGCCGTCCCGCCCCGGTCTTCTCCCACGTGCCCATCCGAACGAGTCCCATGTACCGTCGCTACGGTCGTTCCTTTCCGTACGGTGCGAGACAGAATGGCGATCACATGGCCGGACTGCGCCTGGGACCACTGCTGAGGTACACCGACGGCTCGTGCGCGACCGTGTGGGTCGAGACGGACGCGCCCTGCACGGCACACGTGCGCTGCTCGGACGGCGCGAGCGGCACCGCCCCCACCTTCCGGGTGGCCGGGCACCACTACGCCCTGGTCACGGTGACCGGGCTCCGACCGGGCACCTCGCCGTCGTACGAGGTGTTCCTGGACGACGCGCCGGTGTGGCCTCTGCCCGACTCCCGCTTCCCGCCCTCGGTCATCCGGTCGCCCGGCGCCGGCGACGCCGTCCGGGTCACCTTCGGGTCGTGCCGCTGGGCCGCGCCCCCGGCCGACGGCAAGGACCCGGTGGGCCCCGACGCGCTCGACACCCTCGCCAAGCGGCTGGCGGCCGACCCCGACGCGCGGCGCCCGGACGTCCTGCTGCTCCTGGGGGACCAGGTCTACGCCGACGAGGTCTCCGAGGAGACCCGGCGCCTGCTGGCCACTCGCCGCGACCTCGACGAGGCGCCCGGCAG
Source organism: Streptomyces rubradiris (assembly GCF_016860525.1). Taxonomy (NCBI): domain Bacteria; kingdom Bacillati; phylum Actinomycetota; class Actinomycetes; order Kitasatosporales; family Streptomycetaceae; genus Streptomyces; species Streptomyces rubradiris. Next base: position 102,218 of record NZ_BNEA01000007.1, on the reverse strand, counting down.
CCAGGTCGCCGACTACGAGGAGTACTGCCACCTCTACTACGAATCCTGGCTCGATCCGGAGATCCGCTGGCTGCTGTCCACCGTGCCCAGCTTCATGATCTTCGACGACCACGACATCGTGGACGACTGGAACACCTCCGCCGCCTGGCTCGCCGACATGCGCTCCACCGACTGGTGGCAGCAGCGGCTGCTGAGCGGCCTGATGTCCTACTGGGTCCACCAGCACCTGGGCAACCTCTCCCCTGCCGAACTGGCCGACGACCCGACGTGGGCCGCCGTGCGCGACGCACCCGACGGCACGCACGCGTTGCGCGCCCTCGCCGAACAGGCCGACGCCGACCCCTCCTCGGTCCGCTTCAGTTACCGGCGCGACTTCGGCCGGGTCCGGGTGGTGATGGTCGACTCCCGGGCCGCACGCGTGCTGGACGAGGACCGGCGCGCCATGCTCAACCCGGGCGAGGCCGACTGGCTGCGCGAGCAGGTCCTGGCCGACGAGGGGGCTTACGATCACCTTCTGATCGGCACTTCCCTGCCCTGGCTGCTGCCGCACCTGGTGCACGACGCCGAGGGCTGGGACGCGGCCCTGTGCGCCGGGGAACGCGGGGACCGCTGGGCCCGCTTCGGCGAGTGGCTGCGCCGTGGCGCCGATCTGGAGCACTGGGCGGCCTTCCCGCGCTCCTTCGCCGACCTCGCCGACCTCATCGGCGAAGCCGGATCCGCGCCGGGCGCCCCGGCGAGCGTGTGCGTGCTGTCCGGGGACGTGCACCACGGCTACGTCGCGCGCGCCTCCTGGCCGTCCGGCGGCCCCGGCATACCGGTCGTCCAGCTCACCTGCTCGCCCGTGCACAACTCTGTGCCCCTGACGATGCGGATCGGGTTCCGCTTCGGCTGGAGCGCCCCGGCCCGCCTCCTGGGGCGGTTGCTGGCCCGGCACGGCCGCTGCCCCCGGCCGCCGGTGAGGTGGCGCAAGCAGGGCGGGCCCTGGTTCGGCAACCAGCTCATGACCCTCACCCTGCGCGGCCGTTCGGCCCACCTGTGCCTGGAGCGCACCGGTACCGACGAGACACTGCGGACCGTGCACGAGACCGTCCTGACCGCCGGGTAGTACTGCGCCGGGCGGTGTGCCGCACGAGGTCCGTGCCAGGGGCGGAACCTCCTGGGCCGGTTAGTAGGACTCCGTTGGGTTGTCGCGGCTCTTGCTGTTTGGTGTCTGCGTCGGGGTGCGGGCAGCGGCCGGTGGCAGGTGGTGCAGGTGCCGGTCGCGCACCTCAGGATGTCCTGGAGGGTGTCGAGGATCTGGCACAGAGCGGGTTCGTATCGGGTGCCTTTGGGGCCGTTCGCCGTTCGCCGTTCGCCGTTCGGTGAGGAAGGCATGGGCGGCGGTGACCAGCGTGACGTGGTGGTGCCAGCCTGTCCAGGAGCGGCCTTCGAAGTGGTTCAGGCCCAGGCCGTGCTCGAGTGCGCGGTAGTCGTGCTCGATGCGCCAGCAGATCTCGGCCAGGCGGACCAGTGGAGTCCTACCAGGCCGATGTGCGGCCGCCGAGGGTGGCTTGCTTCCCGGTGTCCTGTTGTCCGTGTCGTCCATTAGGGTTCATGATCACGAACGCGGTGGTTGTATTCCCGTGGTCTAAAGAGGGAGCGCGGGGGAGAGGCAACCCTGCTCTCGTCCCAGGACGGTCCGATCGAGCGGTCCTTCACCTACCAACCCGACGGCGCCCTCACCCGCGTAGAGGACAGCCTCACCGGAGAACGCACCTACACACTCGACGCCGCCAGCCGAATCACCGCTGTCCATGCCCGCGACCGCTGTCCATGCCCGCGGCTGGAGCGAGACCTACGCCTACAACGCGGCGGGCGACCTCACCCACAGCTCCCTGCCCGAACCCGCCCCCGGCCAGCACCACACCGGTCCCGTCCACTACACGGCAGCCGCCTGACAACGGCCGGACGCACCCACGACCACTACGACGCCCAGGGGCGCGTCATCCGCCGCCAGATCACCACCCTCAGCGGCAAGACCCTCACCTGGCACTTCACCTGGAACGCCGAAGACCGCCTCACCCACGTCACCACACCCCACCACGGGCGCTGGCACTACCTCTACGATGCCCTGGGCCGCCGCATCGCCAAATGCCGCCTGGACGACAACGACCGCGTCCTCGAACGCGTCACCTACACCTGGGACGGCGCCCAGCTCGCCGAACAGCACACCGACGGCATATCCCTGACGTGGGACTACCTGGGGCAGTACCCCCTGGCCCAACGCGAAACCAAGATCGCGGATCGGCAGGAGGCCATCGACCGGCGCTTCTTCGCCATCGTCGCCGACCTCTCCGGCGCCCCCAGCGAACTGATCGCCCCCGACGGGACCATCGCCTGGCGTGCCCGCAGTACCGCCTGGGGAGCCACCCAGTGGAACCGCGACCGCACCGCCTACACACCCCTGCGCTACCCGGGCCAGTACTGCGACGATCCCACCTGGGGCAGCAAGGAGGTGTGGATACGGGACGAACACGGCCGCCCTTGCGAAATGCATGCCACCGTCACCCGAGAAATGCTTGGCGAGGGAACCGACGCAAATGTCTCGACACGACCCCCGGTTTCATTGACGGACGCACACAAAGGTCCACCAATTCCCGAAATGAGGGATCTGGAGCTGCGGTCCAGGACGCGGTCCGGGGCAGCCGCGACCGGCCATGGAAGATCATTCAGTACAGTGTCTTTCTTGAGTACGCTGATAACGAAGCGATCTCTGTGCCCAGCCACGTCTACATGGAAGCGGACGGCAGCCGCGGCCTCCGTCTTGACCGTAACTTCCTCCACCCCGATCAGGCCGCACAGAAGATCCGACGCAGGGACGGAATCGAATGACCCCTCTCGAACGCCTTACCGAGCTTTGCCCGCCACCCATATCCGTGCAACCGCCGGTGAACTGGGCAGGCGTCGAATCCGCCCTTCAACTGCGTCTGCCCGAAGACTACAAGCAGCTCACAACTGCCTACGATCCCGGATGTTTCGCCAATTTCCTCTGGGTCTACGACCCACGTCACACCTCCGTCCACGTCAGCCTGCTTGGCCCGGCTCAAGAGCGCACCCGTGCGCAGGTACGTGAGGACTACGCCCGGGGAATCTACCCGGCCCCGGTCGATCCGGAGCTCCTGCTTCCCTGCGGTGGCACCGACAACGGCGAGGGCATCTTCTGGATCACCGACCCGAAGAACGATCCGGATGCCTGGACCGTCGCCGTCAACGAAGCACGAGGGCCACGCTGGTACACCTTCGACGGAAACCTGACCCAGTTCCTGGTCGCCGTACTCAGCGGCACCACGACCGTCCCGCAGTTCCCCGAGACACTGCTGAAAGGTGAAATCGACTTCAAACCCTCGCGCCTTGACCAATGGTCTCCGCCCCTGCCACCTGTGACCGCTCCCGTCAGCACCGACGAAATCCGCGACTGGGCACGTGCGAACGGATACGACGTTCCGATGCGCGGACGTATTCCCGCAGGAGTCCGACAGGCGTGGGAAGAAGCACACAGAAACAACTGACCACAGCAGAGCGCCGGTCACCGGGCGACGGTTGCATCAAAACCCGACGATCATGAATGCCTCGGCCCTGCAAGCCTCCTCTGCCGAGCCCGCGGTGCCGGTCGTCCGGCGGGCGGACCCCGCCCACGCGGTGGTCCGCGAGATGCCGCGCTCCTCCACCGCCCCCGCGCGGAGCCGGGCGTACGACATCGCCACGCACCAGCAGGCGGCGATGCCCGGGGACTGGTCTGTCGTCAGGCGCTCGCCCGGGCGGGCCTCGCCCCGGTTGGCATCGGCATGGGCGAGGCGCACGGTTCGGGCCCCCGGGCCGGGGAGCGGATCGAGTCCGCCTGCCTCGACGCCGTGTGCGGCCAGGCACCCGGGCGGTGTCGCGCCGGGGGCGGTGAGGACCGACATCGGACATACCGAGTCGGTGGCCGGTCTCGTCGGCCTGCTCAAGGCGGCGCTCGCCGTCCGGTGCGGTCAGGTTCCCGCCCCGGTTGACCGTGCGGCGAGGAGCTGATGGGTCAGTGCGCGGTGAGCCCGCCGTCGACGACGAACTCTGCCCCTGTGATGTACGAGGACTCGTCGCTGGCCAGGAAAAGCATCATGGGGGCGATTTCCTCGGGGCGGCCGGCGCGCCGCATCGGGGTCCGCACGATGTCGGGCTGCTGGTCTCCCTCCTGGTCGAGGATCTCCTGGATCATGGGAGTGGCGATGACTCCCGGGTGCACGGAGTTCACGCGCACGCCCTGAGCGGCGTACTCCACGGCGGCGGTCTTGGTCAGCAGGCGCACTGCTCCCTTGGACGCGTGGTACGCGGCGGCGCCCCCGCTGCCGATCAGCCCCAGGACGGACGAGGTGTTGATCACCGAGGCATTGCCGCTGGCGCGCAGCAGCGGCATGGCGGTCTTCATGCCCAGCCAGGTGCCGGTCTGGTTGACCGCGATCACCCGGTGCCAGGCGTGCGGATCGGTTTCCTCGACGCCGGCCCAGTCCACGATTCCGGCGATGTTCACCAGCACATCCAGCCCTGCGAAGTGTCGCTCGACCTGGGCGATGGCCTCGCTCCACTGCTGCGGCGACGAGACGTCCAGGCCGATGCCCAGTGCTTCGGTGCCAGTGCTCTCCAGCCGGGCCGCGAGGTCCGCCGCGGCGTCGGCACAGGCATCGGTGAGCACCAGATGTGCTCCCTGGCGAGCGAACAGTTTTGCGGTGGCCTGTCCGATGCCGCCCGTCGCGCCTGTGATCAGCGCTGTTTTTCCTGCCAGGCGTCCCGTCATGGTCATCCCTCGATTCCTTATGTGGTGTGTCGGGTGCCCCGTGCGCCGGTTCAGAGCGCGGTGAAGCCGCCGTCGGCGGCGACCACGGCTCCGGTGACGAAGCTGGAGCGCGGGGAGGCGAGGAAGCACAGCACCTCGGCGATCGCGGCCGGCTGCGCCACCCGGCCCAGCGGCTGTGCGTCGGCGAAGGACGCGAGGTAGGCGCGGCTGTCGGAGCGGAAGGAGTCGAGGAAGTCGGACTCGATCACGCCCGCGGCAACGAGGTTGGCGCGGATGCCCAGGGGCCCGCCCTCGACAGCGAGCACCTTCGTCAGCTGGGCCAGAGCGCCCTTGGACGCGCTGTAGGCGGCGCCCTCGGGCAGCCCGACGGTGCCCGCGTAGGAGCAGGTGCTGACCATGGCCCCGCCACCGCCGGCCCGCATGGCCCCGAAGGCCTCGCGGGCGAAGAAGAACGAGCCGCGGGCGTCGACCGCCATCACCGCGTCCCAGTTCTCGGCGGTGGTGTCGGTGACAGGCTTGTTCACGGTGCGCCCGGCGTTGTTCACCAGGATGTCCAGCCGCCCGAACGCGTCGACCGCCCTCCGCACGGCCCCGACGGCCGTCTCCTCCAGCGTCACGTCCCCGGTCACCGCCAGGACACCGGGAAACTCCTTTGGCAGTCCTCGGTCTCGGGACGCAGGTCGACGGCGACGACGCGGGCGCCGCGGGCGCTCAGCAGTGCCACCGTCTTCCTGCCGACCCCTCGCGCACCCCCGGTGACAACGGCCACCTTCCCGGCGAAGTCGGCATCCCGCCGATCGTCACCCATCCCGGCCACGGACGGCTCCTCTCCTTGGTTCTCCTCGATCAGCGCGCGTCCCGCGCCAGTCGCTCTGACACCGAGAATGAGCAGGTCAGCAGCCGTCGACCAGGACGTGCGCCGCCTGGGTGCGGGGCACCCAGGCAGCGCACCGGGCCTGTGCTTAACCTGAACAAATGACCGACAACCACCTGGGCGACTTTCTGCGTGCACGCCGCGCACGCCTGCGGCCGCAGGACGTCGACATGGCGAGCTACGGGACCCGCAGGGTCACCGGACTGCGCCGCGAGGAGGTCGCCGTCCTGGCCGGAGTGAACGCCGACTATTACGCTCGCCTGGAACAGGGACGCGAACGCAACCCCTCACCCCAGGTGCTCGACGCCCTCACCCGGGCGCTCCGGCTCGACGAGGACACCCGCGCGCACCTGTACCGGCTCGCCGGTGCCACACCAGGCGACCACCTCGCCGCGCACACGTCCGCACGGGTCAGTCCCGAACTGCGCCAGCTGATGGACGGCTACCCGAACACCCCCGCATTCGTCCTGGACCGCACTCTGGACATCCTCGCCACCAACGCCCTGGCCGACGCCCTCTTCGCCCCCTTCGACCCGCCGGACAACCTGGCCCGCATGACGTTCCTCGACCCCGCGGGCCGGCACTTCTACACGGACTGGGACCGTGCGGCCGAGGCCGCCGTCGCCAACCTGCGCCACGCCACGGGGTTCGACCCGAACGCTCCGCGGCTGCGCGAGTTGGTCCGCACCCTCACCGAGCACAGCACCCTGTTCGCCCGCCAGTGGAACAGCCACACCGTGCGCGGCAAGACCCAGGACGCCAAACACCTACACCACCCGGACGTCGGTCCCCTCACCCTCACCTACCAAGCCTTCGACGTACGCGACGCGCCCGGCCAGCAGCTCGTCATCTACCACGCCGAACCGGGCGGCCCCAGTGCCCAGGCGTTGGACCTGCTCGGCTCTCTCCACGCCACCCGGAGCCGCCGCGAGGCACGACGCCGGAAGGGTGCGGCGGGCGGCCCTGGAGCAGGCGGCCGAGCGTGAGGCCCGCCGTCCCGTCCGCACCGGCTGCGGAGCGAGGTTCACCGACCAGCGCTGGGAGGCGACACAGGCGACGGACCGGGGCGGGCCGATGGGCACCCACCCGCACCTGTGCGACGGCTGCAAGCCGAGGGCCGCAACCGCCGTAGCCCGGCGGCAGGCGAGCAGAAAACCCCAGCGTCCGAGCGCGGCCGGTACGAAAGGGCGCCAGGACCCCGGTACCTGCCGGGGCATGGCAGCACTCTGAGTGGTATGCCTGTCGTCATGTCGCTGCACCAGGAGCAGCAGGCCGTGCCCGAGCGGAAGGCCGGCGGCTGGTCCTCCCGCTTCCGCAGGTGACGCGACCACACCCTGGCCGTCAGCGGCGGCTGCCAGGCTGAAGGCGTGGACCGTGAAGACGAACAGCCGCTGTGCCGCCGGGCCCGCGGCGCCGACCACGACGCCCCCGACCCCGGCCCGCTCCCGCACCGGGCCTACGCATCAGGCGCCCGTGCGGCGCGCCCGCGGGGAAGCCCGGTGAGTGCGACCGGGACCGCGATCCGCCTCCGGACCGCTACTCCCGGGGCTGGATACCGTCGAAGAGGTTGTCAACGATGGCGTCGACGAACTCGGGTGTGACGGGCTCGTCGGGGATCAGGCTGCGGTGGTAGACGGCGCCCCAGAGCTGGTCGACCAGGACCCGGACGTCGACGTCCTCGCGGATCTCGCCTTGTTCCTGGGCGCGGGTCAGGCGCTGGTAGGCCAGTTCGCGTCTGCCCGAGGAGTACAGGGCGCGGTAGGCGCGTGCGAGGTCGGGGTCCGTCTGGGAGGCGCCGATGAGTTCGAGCAGGGCACGGCCTCCCGGCCCTGCCATGACCTGGCGGTGGTGGTGGAGCTGGTCGCGCAGATCCTCGCGTACGTTGCCGGTGTCGGCGAAGGCCAGGGTGGTGTGTACGGCGTGGAAGTACCCGTCGAGGGCGAGCGCGCCGGGTGATTGCCACCACTTGTACAGGGTGGTCTTGCTGACACCGGCGGTTTTGGCGACCCGCTCGAACGTCAGGCCCGCCATTCCCTCGGTCAGGATCAGCCGTCCGGCGGCTTCCAGGACGTCGGCGCGGACCTCTTCGGCGGGACGTCTCCCGCGGCCGCGCCTGCGCGGGCTCGTGGTCGTCTCGTCCGGCTGGGTGGTCACGGGCGCCTCCTGAAGGGTCGGGGTCGAGGGTTGCCGGGATGTCGCGCGGGCGTGGGCGTCGGACGGCGAGCGGGCTCACGATGAGGCCCGCCATGCCGGTGGGGGTGCCCGCGGACACACCCACCGGCATTGTCGGTGTTACGGGTGGACCGGCAGCAGGTCGGCCAGGCCGATGCGGGTGAGGAATTCGCTCCGGATGCGGTCGGCCACCTCGGAGACCGTCTGTGACCCGTCGTCGGCCGGGTCGATGTGTACGCGGTAGGGCCGGGTGCCCCCGGGCAGGGCCACGATGCGGGCGATCTCGTCGGACACCATGGACGCCTCGGCGCCGGCCGGGGACAGGGCCGCGAGTTTTCCCGCGACCTGTTCCACGAGGCCCGCGTACCGCGTCTCGTAGGCGTCCTCGACCGCGGCGTCGGCAGGCGTGCCGGCGTGCGCGAAGTGGTTGGTTCCCCGGGTGAACGACCCCGGCACCACGATGGAGGTCTCCACGCCCCAGCGGGCGAGTTCGGCGGCGTAGCCGACCGCGAGGGAGTCCATGCCGGCCTTCGCCGCGAAGTACGGGGCGAGGTAGGGCGGAGTGCCGCCCTTGACGCTGGAGCTGGAGACCCACACGACCAGGCCTGCGCCGCGTGCACGCATCCCGGGCAGCACGGCCCGGTTGACGCGCTGCGTGGACAGGACGTTGACGTCGTACAGCTGGGCGAGCTGCTCGGCGGTGAAGGCTTCGGCGGGGCCGGTCACCATGTGGCCGGCGTTATGGATCAGGACGTCGATGCGACCATGTTCGGCGAGGATCCGCGCGACGGCGGCGTCGACCGACTCCTGGGAGGTCACGTCGAGCTCGACGGTGCGTAGGTCGACCTCATGCTCGGTGGCGTGGTCGGCGGCGGCCTGGGCGGCCGGGGCGTTGCGGCCGGTGGTGTGGCGCATGCCGGCGTAGACGGTGTCACCGCCGTCCGCGACGGAGCGGGCGGTCAGTGCGCCGAATCCGCTGGAGGCACCGGTGATCAGGACGATCTGCTGGGTGGACACGGCATGCTCCTACTTTCTGGCAGGCGGGACGAGGGAAGGACCGGGCGGCGAAGGTCAGGCGAGGCCGCCGTTGGTGAAGAGGACCTGGCCGTTGACCCATCGGGCCGGGCCGGCGAGGAACGCCACGGTCTCGGCGATGTCGGCGGGCTGGCCGAGGCGCTCGAGCGGCACGGCCTTGGAGAGGTTTGCGATCGTGGCCTCGTCCTTGTCGTTCAGAAACAGTGCGGTGGCAGTGGGGCCGGGAGCGACGGCGTTGACCGTGATGTCCTTGCCGCGCAGTTCTCGCGCCAGGATCAGGGTGATGCCCTCGACCGCGGCCTTGGAGGCGACGTAGGCGCCGTAGGCGGGGAACTGCGTGCGGGTGACCGACGTGGAGAAGTTCACGATGGCGCCCCCGGTCCGCAGCCGATTCGCGGCGAGCTGTGAGACGACGAACGTGCCGCGCACGTTGGTGCGGTGCATGTGGTCGAAGTCGGCCAGGTCGAGCGTGGCGATCGGAGACAGCAGCATGATCCCGGCCGTGTTGACGACGACGTCGATGCCGCCGAACGCGGCCTCCACCGCGTCGAAGGCCGCACCCATCGCGGTCTCGTCGGCGACGTCTGCGCCGACCGTGATGGCGCGGCCGCCGGCGGCGGTGATCTGGTCGGCGACTTCGGTGGCGCGGGCCGGGTTGCCGGCGTAGTGCACGGCGACGGCGTACCCGTCGGCGGCCAGACGCTCGACAACGGCGCGGCCGATACCCCCGGAGCCGCCGGTGACGAGGGCGACGCGCGAGGCGGTGGTCGTGCTGGACATGGGAGACCTCCTGAATCCGGGGCGATGCCGTATGTGAACGACACGTCCATATAAGCAGGTAATGAACGTCGCGTTCATATGTGTGAGGTATGACGTGCCTCACATGCCGCCGCGGGTGTGGTGCCGCTGCATTGCTCAGGTCCTGGTAACGGCAGGCGGAGGGCTGCGTTGAGATGATCATTCCGGCGGAACGGCGCCGACCGCCGCCACCGAGTGCCCCTCCCCTTCACACCTGCGGGGGCGGAGGACCGCCCCTGCGGATGCGGGAAGCGGACGGTCGTTCACATCAAGGATGAACTGGACAGGGAATCATCCCCGCAGGTGCGGGGATGATCAGGCCCGCCGACAGCCCGCGAGGCCGCTTGCCCATGTCCACCACACCGCCTGACGGGAAGCCACCCACGCCGCGTACGAGCAGACTGCCACGCAGCAGTCCTCGGAGGAAGACCGCGGCCGGGAGCGGGCCGGACCCCGCCGTGGTCTGTTCCACCACCGTGGCTGACCGCACACGGTGACGCCTCCCCTCACCACACCGGGGGCATCACCGGACAGTGGTACAGGTCAGGCCTCGGTGGCCTGCTTCGCTGGCGTGGCGGGCGGGGAGTGTCGGCCTTTCTCCACCGTACGCAGCTGTTCCCGGCCGGCCTCGGGGTGTGCGGCGGGGATCGCGTCGACGGAGGCGGTGGTGTTGAGGGCGACGTTGACGGCTCCGGCCCGGCTGGTGTCGAAGTGGACCTTGGCCGACTGCGGGGAGTGGACCCGGCCGAGCCGGACCATTCAGTCGAACTCGACCCTGCGCGCCCCGAGTCGGGCGGCGGCCTGCTCGGGTCCGAGCCGGGGTGTCGGCGGCGACCAGTGCCGCCAGGTCCTCGCGGCGGCGGACCTGGTCGACCTGGCCGGGCTGGTGCAGCGTCCCGCCCGGGGGCGCGCTCAGGTCGGCCAGCGGGCCACGGTCGACGAACCGGCGCACCACGAACGCCGTCACGTTCGCCTTCTCACCGATTTGGTTCGGGCCCTCCGTCGAAGTCGCCTTCGTCGTGCGTCCAGCGCCAGCCCACGGTCCATCGGCCGTAGTGATCGGCGAGGGCGTGCGACATGGCGTCGGCCCAGGACTGTCCCTCGCCCCAAGCCCAGGCACTCATCGCCGGGTCACCAAAGGGGATGTCGGGGCGGCTTGGCACCCTCCGGGCGGGCCCGAGTGACCGCACCACCTGCGGTGCCGACGCGCTATCGAAGAAATGCTGGGCAGGATTCACGTCGTCCCAGGTCAGGAAACGGGGAGCCAGCTCAACAATCACTCCGCAAGCCTGCCCGTCCACCTGACTGTGGTTCAAGCGGATTACCGCAGTGCCGGGAGAAATGCACGGCAGGGGCCCTTCACGACAACTGGGCTGCTCGAAGAACCGCATGAAGGGCGAAGCCGCGGGCGACGTGGAGCACCTGGAGTTCGCTGTATCAGCCCGCCCCGGGCTGCGAGCCCGTGCCAGCTCGCTCGCGTGTCCACGGGTTGGACCGTCATGTACGTGATGCCAAGCTGTGACGGCGGCGGAGCCGGGTGTCAGTACCGCGAAGAACAGGCCGGCGGTGGCGGCGCTTCAAACGGTCGCGGTGATCGCTCGGGTGACGGCCGTGATCGCCGGAGTGGGGTGGCCGCCGAGTCGTGCCACGAGCACACGACGGATCTCGGGGGGTGCGCCGTCGACGCGCAGCAGGCTCACCCCCGGCGGCAGTACCGGTGAGAGGGGGGAGGGCACTGTGGTCACGCCGAAGCCGCCGGCGACCAGCTGGAGTTTGGTCAGCCAGTCGCGCGCGGAGTGGATGACGCGCGGCCGTCCGGGCAGGCCGGGCCAGACGCCGAGCAGCGGCTCGCCGCCTGATGACGGGGTGGCGATCCAAGCGGCATCGACCAGCTCGTCGACGTGCACCGTGGTGCGCCCGGCGAACTCTCCGGTCGAAGGCACCGCCACGACCAGCTCGGTGTCCGCGACGGTCTCGAGGTGCAGCCGTGGCGAGTCGCCGTCGAAGGGCCGGTGGGGCGGTCGGGATGTCAGCACGGCGAGGTCGAGCGAGCCCGCGCGCAGCGCCCGGATCAGGGTGGGTGTGGTGCCCTCGCGGGTGGTGACCGTGATCTGCGGGTCGGCCGCCGCGAGGTGTGCGAGTGCGGCGGGCAGGATCGCCGAACCCGCGCTCAGGACTGCCCCGAGCCGTACAGGTTCGGTCCGTGGGACGGTCCCAGCGAGCTCACGCTCGGCCGCCGCGAGCGAGGCGAGGACCGTGTGGGCGTGCCGCAGCAGGGTCAAGCCGGCGGGAGTGAGCCGTACCCCGTCCGGACGGCGTTCGAACAGGGTGGTACCGACGCTGCGTTCGAGGGCGGCGGCCTGACGGGAGACGGCCGACTGCGTGTAACCGAGCCGGGCAGCCGCCGCGGTGAAGCTGCCGGACTCGGCGATCTGCCGCAGGACCCGCAGTCCCGTACTGGAGATGTCCATGCGGGATACGCATACCACAGATGCCGGATCGTCGCTTCCCGCATGCTCGTCCCGCTCCTAGTGTTTCGATCTCGAGAGCACGGACAACACGGAGGTCATCACGTGCGAGCAGCAGTTCTGACGCGGTTCGGTGCCCCGCTCGCGGTGCGGGAGGTACCGGACCCCGAGGCCGGCAGCGGTGAGGTGGTGGTCGAGGTCCTCGCCGCCAACGTGGCGCCCTACGCGGCCGACGTCTTCAGCGGCAAACGGAAGTACCCCCTTGTCCCCCCTGTCGTACCCGGTGTCGGCGCGGTGGGGCGGATCCTCCACGTCGGCCCGGACGCCACCCGGCTGCAGGCCGGCGACCTGGTGTGGTGCGACTCGACGGTGCGCTCGCGGGACGACGCCCTGACGCCCGACATCACGCTCCAGGGCTGGAGTTCGCGGGGCGAGGGCGGCGCGCGGCTCGCCGAGTACCTGCACGACGGCGCGTTCGCCGAGCTCATGCGGGTCCCGACGGAGAACGTCTACCCGCTGCCCGCCGCGGCCGGGGAGGATCCGGCCCGCTGGGCCGCGCTCACCGTGCACACCATCTCCTACGGCGGGCTGCTGGCAGGCGGGCTCGCGGCCGGCGAGACCTTGCTCGTCAGCGGGGCCACCGGCAACCTCGGCAGCAGCGCGGTCGCGGTCGCGTTCGCGATGGGCGCCGGCCGCGTGGTCGCCCCCGGCCGCAACAAGGAGGCGCTCGACCTCCTCGCCGACCGGTTCGGCCCGCGTCTGCGCCCGGTCCCGCTGACCGGGGAGGAGGCCACCGACCGCGCGGCGATGTCCGCGACAGCCGACGGCCCGATCGACATGGTGATCGACCTGCTCCCGCCGAGCGCACCCAGCTCGGCCTCGCGTGCGGCGGCCATGACCGTGCGCGAGTACGGCCGCGTCGTCCTCATGGGCGGCGTCGGCATGCTCGGTGGCGACGACCTCGCACTCCCGTACCCATGGATCATGCGCAACTCGGTCACCGTGCGCGGGCAGTGGATGTATCCGCGCACGGCCAATGTCGGCATCATCCGGCTCCTCGCCTCGGGCACTCTGGATCTCGCCTCCGAGCGGGTCCGGTCGTTCGGCCTCGATGCCGTCAATGACGCCATCACGTACGCCACCGCGCACGGTGGCCCGTTCGACCGCACCAGCCTCACCCCTTCAGCCGACTGACACGGCCCACCGATCCACCCCACTCGCATGACCCGCCACCCTCACGGGCGCAGGCAGCCATACTGCTGCTGTCTGACGTGCACGATGCCGATGGGGCAGGCCCCGTAGGCCAGCTCGGCCCTCTGCTGCTTCGGCAGCGCTACGAACCCGCCGTTCAGGACCGCCGGTTCCTGCGGCCCGGCGGCCAGGAGCCCCGCCACACGCTCGCCCGCGTCATCTGCCACGGCAAGGACGGGACAGGTCGAGTCCATCGCAGGTCAGAACTCGTACGGCGGCCGGAGGCGGTGACAACAAGCCCCCAAATTCGGCGTCGGTGACAACAGCGCTGCCTCATTGGTGACAATCGTCCTGCTGCGCACCGCGTTCAACCCCAGGTCAGCGGACCGCAACGGTGACACCTATCGTGCTTCGGCCCAACCGCATCGGTCCCGGCTCGCTCGCGTATCCGCAGGAGTTGGATGTTCATGCACGCGTGCCGTGTTCAACGCCGTCCTGGCGTCGGCGGTTACGGTTCGCCGAAGCCATGCTCCAAGCCCTTGAGGACGGGGGCCAGTTCCGCGGCCATCGCCCCGGCCCCCAGTTCAGGGCAAGAGTTCGGCACACCGTTGGCATGGCCCCTTCCGCGGTCCGTCAGGGCACCGCAGGCCGGCACTTCGAGGCTGGAGGTGTACTCGCCGGGGCTGGCGGCGGCCGTACGAGGACGCTCGGTTCTCGTACCCGTGGCGGGCCGTGCGCGCTGGGTCGGAGCAGCGGGGACACCGCGACAGCCACGCCGGCTCAGCGGCCGGATGAAGCATTGGGTGAGTCCAAAGGCCGCCGCTTCAGCGAGCGGTGGCCTCGCTGTCGTAGCGGGCGCGGTTCGCGCTGAACATGGCGCTGGAGCAGGCGGCTGACGCGCTGAACTCGATCACGGGCGGGGCGGCGGACGCGAGCTTGAGAGCGCGTGGGAGTCGGGCCGGCGTCGTACGGGCAAGCGGAACCGGGCCGGTCTGTGCCAGGTGTACCGCGAGCGGCCGGAGGTGCTGTTCGCTCACCAGGACGGCGCGGCCACCAGCGTGCTGGAGACCTCGGCACCGCCGTGGTGGTCAAGGTGCTGACCCGCTGGACGGACTTGGTCGAGGCGATGGTCGACTTCGTTGGGGGTGCGCGCGAGCAGCTGGTCGTCAGCGGCTCCCGGTCGCGGGAGAAGGCGTATCTGTCGGCGATCGAGACGGCGGTGGCCGAGCAGCCGGACCTGGTCCACTACCGCGTGCCGTACGGACCCCCGCGTCACCGTGCGCTGGCCGATCACCTGCTGCGGCTGCTGGAGCCGCGTGATCCGTCAACGCGCCCAGCCGGAGGGTGAGCTGGGCGACAAGGTTGCGGCCCCTCGGCGCGCGCACCTGACAAAGCGGAGGAAAAAAATCATGCATGCCCCGATAGGTCGCCCTGCAAGCCGAGGGTCAAGCGGAAGCCTTCCGGTACACCGTCCACCGTGAACTCGAAGGAACCGCAATCGAAGCGCTGGCCATGACGCGGGACGCCGTCGACACCTTCGGACAAGCCCTTAACGAGTCAGGGCGCCGCCGCCGGAGAAGGCAGGTTCTCCAGGTTTCCGAGCGCCGCGCCGGCCGCCGCCCGGAAGTCGGCCTGCCAGTTGGTGTGCTGCGCGAGCGGCGTGTCGGCGGGAACGCCGACAATCACGGCCAGGTCCAGTCCGGACACGACCACGGACATCGCCCTCCCGCGCCGGTCGGCGGCGATGGGCGCGACCGCCCAGAACCCGGCGTACGCCATGCCCGTCACCACGCGCATGAGCATCGGCAAGCCGAAGTGCGGCACGGACGCGGCGGCCATGTGCCCGGCGACTTCGAACTCCGCTATCGACGGCACACCCTGCTCGCCGCGGACATCCCCGCCGTGCCCGTACGGCGCACCGTGCCCGAACTCTTCGAGGCACAG
This sequence comes from Streptomyces rubradiris, assembly GCF_016860525.1. Taxonomy (NCBI): domain Bacteria; kingdom Bacillati; phylum Actinomycetota; class Actinomycetes; order Kitasatosporales; family Streptomycetaceae; genus Streptomyces; species Streptomyces rubradiris. The sequence continues at coordinate 86,926 of NZ_BNEA01000007.1, read as the reverse complement.
GTCCGCCGCACCCCCGGCGCCTGCAGCCACGCCGAGGGGGTCCTCACCTACCGTGAACTCGACGCCCGCGCCAACCGGCTGGCGCGCCACCTCACCGCGCTCGGCGCCGGACCCGAGCAGATCGTCGCCGTCGCCCTGCCCCGCGGCCTCGACCTGCCCGTCGCCCTGCTCGCCATCCTCAAGGCGGGCGCCGTCTACCTGCCGCTCGACCTCGCCCATCCGGACGCCCGGTTCCGGGCTGTCCTCGCCGACGCCGACCCCGAGGTCGTCCTCACCCACACCGTCGCCCTGCCCCGGCTCGCCCACCGCGGCACCACCGTCGCCGCAGACGACCCCGCCACCCTGCGGACGCTCTCCGCGCTCCCCGACGACCCGCCCGGGCACCGCCCCGACCCGACGACCCTCGCCTACGTCATCTACACGTCCGGCTCCACCGGCACCCCCAAGGGCGTCGCCATGCCCCACCGCGGCCTGGCCAACCTCCTCGCCTGGCACCGCGACCGCTTTCCCGGGCGCCCCGGCACCCGCGTCGGCCAGTTCACCGCCCTCGGCTTCGACTTCTGATCACCGACGCCACCGGTATCCCGCTCGCCATTACCCTGACAGGCGGCAACCGCAACGACGTCACCCAGCCGATCCCACTCCTCCAGGCTGTGCCTCCCGTGCGAGGCAAGCGCGGTGGACCCCGGGCGCCGCCCGGAGGGGGTGCTGGGCGACCGCGGCTACGACCACGACAAGTACGCCGTCTGGTCCGGGGCCTCGGAGTGAAACCGCTGATTGCCCGCCGGGCATCGGGCACGGCTCCGGGCTCGGTACCCAACGCTGGGTCGTGGAGCGCGCGTTCGCCCACCCCACCGGTTCCGCCGCCTGCGGATCCGCTGGGAGATCCGCAACGACCTTCACGAAGCCTTCCTCACTCTCGGATGCGCACTCGTCTGCTGGCGACGCCCGGCAGCAGTTCAGCGTCGCCACTCATAGACACCCGGTGAGGACTGCAGGACCTCACTCGGCCACTCCTTCATCACCTGTCCGAGCAGCCTTCGCTGCTCGTCGATCCAACCCTCTTCAAGGTTCATGGGGAGGAGCACGCTGACGCACGAACTGCCCGGATCCTCCACATGGACAACGGGAGTCTCGTGTTCTTCGTTGTGCGGCTGGATCCTGATCTCAGGGCTGTGGTCGTCGTCCCTCCAGCAGATGTCCTGCCCTGCATCGAGGAGAGCCAGAGCCCGGGACCAGTCCTCCAGGTCGGTAGGGGACAGGGACATGCCGAGTCGACCGTTGACGAAGCTGCTCGTGATCAGGACCTCTGCGTCGAGCTGGTCGTGAAGATGCGGCACACCCGGCGACCGCCGCCCCAGAACACGCACCCGGAGGCCGTTGTCACCATCCGAGAGGCTGATCAGATCCACCGTGCATCCTCTGCTCCGCTTACCTTCACCCGCGAGGGCTCATGGTGTCGAAGCAGAGCTGCGGCCACAACCAGATTGCCCCAGTCTCATTCCGTCAGGAGTTCTAAGCGACCCTTACAAAGGGTCAGCTGAGAAAGACGGTGTTGAAGGCGTCCGCTGTGGCGGTCGGTGCTGGTGTCGCCCTCGGGGTCGAGGAGTTCGCGGGCAGCCGAGACGAAGTCGCCGCGCGCTGCCTCGAACCGCGCGAGGGCTTCGGCGTGTTCGCTGCCCATCCGCAGGGCTGCCTCCCACGACGGGTCGCTGAGCAGTGCACGGGCCTGGCCAGCCGTGAACAGACCGCACACGTCCACAGCCTCGGTTGCGCGCTGTCGCGCGGCATCGTACGCATCCCGACCGATACGGCCGCTCTCGTGGCGGTATGCGGCCTCGCGTAGCTGGGTCAGCGCCTGATGGGCCGAGCGGGCGAGGGCGGACGGTGACCCGTTGTCGGATCGGTCCGCTGTAGCGGCATCGGTTGCGCTGCTCAGCAGTCGCATCGCGGTGGCGCGCGGAGCCAGCCGCAGGGCGTGCTCACCGGCCACGAGGCACCGCTGCTGGACCGTCCGCGCGAGCACCGTGAGCGAGGCCGGCCCCTCCAGTTCCACCACTGCGAGGGCCGCCGCCATAGCGCGCGAAGCCGCCTGTAGTGGGCCGGACCCGTCCTCCGGGTCGGTGTCGAGGAATTCTGGCCGCGCCACCAGCTCCCTCACTTCGTCGAGCGCCGTGACGAACGCGGCGTAGGCGTCCCGTCTGATCTCGCGGCGCCACTGCTCATGGGCGGCGTGCTGTGCCGCGTACGCCTGGTCGAGAGCGGCCCGGTAGGTGGTGTGGGCCTGCGCCAGCACCGCGTCCGCCTGCGCGATGGCCCCACGCAACCGGACCCGGGCGGCCGCCGGCGCACCCACGGCGCCGACGGCTACGCCCAGCGGCGTGCACACCGCGCCGACGATGGTTGCCACCCCGTCGCTACTCATGGCCGATCCCGCCCATGCTGGTGCCAGACGGTGTGCGCGGCACGGAAGGAGCATGGGGGCGTGGCGTGTTGGCTGGACACAGGCTGATCCTGCCATCGGTCGTTGAGCTGGAGGACGGTAATCGTCCGATCGGCTGGCAGCCGACCCGCCGCCGGCAGATCGAGGACGCGCTGCCCGTCCCCACCGCCCGGTACGAGGAGCGGCAGGGGCATGCGCCGGGGGAGCGGGCCTCCTACGCGCTTGCCTGCCAGGCCGACCAGTGCCGTCCGCCCAAGCGCACCGAATTGCTGTCGCTGACCGAGCTGCGCGAGCGCTGGCGTGCCTCGGCGATCCGGGCGTTCGGAGCTTGCACCGTCTACCGGCTCGCGGAGCGGACGCGGTGGTGTGGGCGCGGGTGCGTCCGTTGGCCGAGGTCGTCCTGGCGGCCGTGGACACCGTCGCCGTGGACCGTGCAGGCGGCCGTCGACGACCACACCCGCCCCGTCGGGCGCGGCCGGAGTATGACCGCCGACTTGTGTGCTCTGTACCGCGCGGCACCGAGGACCAGGCCGTGCCGCGCCCGCTGACTCGCAAGCGCACGGCGGCCCCGTACGAGCGGGCCCGCCTCGTCGCCGGTGCCCTCGCCGTCCGGGTCCGCGCCGCGCGGCGAGCGGAGCGCCTGGGCTGCCGCCCTCGCCCGTACGCCGTCGCGGTGCCCGCCGCCGCGGGGTCGTATCCGCGTCCTTTCCGCGACGGCCGGAAGGACGGCCGCCTACCGGAGCCGGACACCGGCGTCGACGTCGATGCCGTGGAGCAGACCCGCCGGACGCTCGAAGCCGTCACCGCGAAGGTGACCGCCACGATCCGGGACAGCAGGCGGGCACGCGAAGCCGCCCGCAGCCTGCGTCCGCAACCCGCCCCGGCGGCGGTGTGAACACTCCGCAAGACCAGCCCGACCCCGACGAAGCCCTCGCCCCCGCCCGTGCCGCCCGCGAGCAGATGGCCGTTGCGCTCGACGAGGACCAGGAGTCCGAAGTCGACGAACCCGAGGGATGGAAGGCCGACCTGGAAGCGGCCCCGGACGCCGAAGTCGAAGGCGGTGAGGAAGGCGGAGCTGCGCAGGCAGCGGAAGCGGCTCCAGGAAGCCGGCAAGCGCCGCCTCGCCGCGAGGAACTCGCGCCGGCCCTGGCGCCTGGCAGAACCGGATCGGCAACGCGGCCGCGCGCCGCGATGCCCGCGCCCTGTCCCGGGTGCGGCATTCAGGCGCCTGGCTGTGGTGACGATGCCGGACACCGTGTGGTACCAGGCGTTCGCGTGACAGATCAGCCTTCACGCCTGGCTGCGGGAGAGCGATGCCCCCGGCGGCGGTCACCTTCACAGGTGAAGTCCCCCTTTCAGCGGTATGACGGGAATCGTCGGCGGGCAGGACCACGGCAGCAGCGACGGTGACGGCCGGCCTCGGCCGGCGGCTGACGGGGGTGCGGTGAGCGTAAGGGAGATGCGCCGGTTCCGACGTGATCCGCTGGGATATGTCGAGGAATGCGCACGGCGGAGTCCAGCAGAGGTGTTCCACCTCCCCTGGGGCGCCTGGTGCGTGAGGGACTCCGAGTTGGCGCTCACGGTGCTGCGCGACCCGGTCTTCCACGGCGGCATGTCCCCCTTCTTCGGCGCCATGCTGCCTTCGCGCACCGCCCAGGTCGCCCTCGGCCGCGCCGTGCGGAAGCTGCTGCGCGCGCACCTGCCCGCCTACCGCCGGCGCGTGGCCGAGGCCGCAGCCGCGCTGGACCCGGTCGGCCAGTGGCCCGCAGCGGGGCCGCTGCTGGTGTACCGGTGCAGCGAGGACGTACTGCTTCGCCCTGACGCGCCGCCGGTACTGCGGCGACAGCTGCGACGGGCTGTGGGAGCCGGCCTGACCGCCCGCCAGCCCTCCGTACGACAGCGGCTACGGGCGGAAATCGTGCGGCCCGGGCTGCTGGCCGCGCTTGCCGAACATGTCCACCACCGCCGGGCGGAGGGCCCCGGAGCGGGAGAGCCGCAGGACCTGCTGGACGCGGTGCTCGGGGCCTGTCCCGGGGAATCGACCGACCGGACCGTGCTCGATCTCTGGGTGCTGTTGTTCACCTCGATCGTGGGCAACGTCGGCTACACGGTGGCCTGGTCGCTGCTACTGGCCGGCCTTCACCACCCGCCCGGCCCGCCGTGGCCCTGGCCCGTTGACTGGCTGGTGCGCGAGGCCGCACGTCACCGCCCGTTCGTGTGGATGGTCGGCCGGCGCGTCCCCCACCCCCTGGAACTCGGTGGCCTGCCGTTCGCGGCGGGCACGATCCTGTCGGTCAGCCCCTACCTGCTGCACCACGATGCGCGGCGCTGGGACCACCCCCGGACCTTCCGGCCCGAACGCTGGAGCGAGGCGGGCGGACAAGGCCCCTACCTTCCCTTCAGCGCGGGGCCTTTCACCTGTGGCGGCGCGAGCGTCGCCCACGACCTGGCCTGCGAGACGGTAGCCGCCCTGTCCCTGGACGCCCGCCTGAGCATCAGCGGCGCCGATGCCCGGCCCCTGGTGGCCGGCTCCGTCCTCCCCCGCCCCTTCGCTCTGCGACGGGCCCTGAAGACCCCCGTGTGCGCGCTGAGGAAGGGAGGTGAGTGACATGTTCGCTGCTATCCGCCGTATCATCCGGAACAAGCCCGCCAGCTTCTGGGAGCCCAACGTCTGGCTCTAGAGGTTCCACGCCCGCCGTGGTCTGCACGCCGTACCCGACGGCGTGCAGACCACGGCGGACGCAAGGCGTGCGGGAGCGCCGCGGTCTGCCTCCCCCCGGCTCGCGATCCCGCACGCTTGGCCGCCGACGCCGGGAAGCTGTCGGTGTGCGGCACCTGCCACGCCGATGACGTCGCCCGTGAGGAAGCCGTCGCCGAAGCCGCCCGTCTCCAGGCCGCCGCACCGCCGGAGCCGGAGAACCACCAGGAGCCGGGCCGTGGCCGCCGTTGGTTCTGTCGGCGGGCCTGACCGCACCAGCCCGCTGTGCGGCCGGCAGCCGCCAGGCCGCACAGCGGGACCGGTCCCGAAGTCACCGCACCACTGGACGGGACGGATGGGCCCATCCGACGTCGACAGCCCACCCAAGGCCCTACACAGGGCCGTATGAGACGCAGCCGAGAAGAAACCGCACCCCAGGACCTGCCGGGCGACCTGTGGCACACCCTGTCCCAACTCCAGCACACCCACCCCGCCCCCGTGGGCCGCGTCGGGCCGCTCGCCTGCCCGGTCGCACTGCTGTCCTTCGCCGCGGCCACCGACACCGTCCTCGCGGCACGCGTGCAACTGTCCGGCGCGGAGACGATGCACGAACTGAACGAGACGCTCCGTGCGATCACCGGGGGCAGGCACGCCCACTTCACCGGCCCCGGCGTCGCGCTGGAGGTCACGCCCGGCAGACGGCAGGAGCTCCCGATCCACGAGGCGCACACCGCCGGCCTTACCCGGCTCTTCCGCCACGCGGCCGGCACCATCGGTGCCCGCAGCACGCCGGGAGGCGGCCGGTGCTTCCACTGCGGCGGGACCGGGCACGCCTTGCCCTTGTGGGAGCCGACTGCCGGGCACGCGTGAGCGACACGTCAAGAAGAACGCCCGCGCCCGGGCCGTCCTCCGGACGGTGTGGGGCGCGGGCGGGGAAGGGCACCGAAGGCTTACGCCGGTAGGGGTGCACGCTCCGGGCGCAGCGCCGCAAGCGGAGAACGGCGGCCCTCCTCCACCGCGCGCAGTTGCTCCCAGTCGCCTTCCGGGTGGGCCGGGACGACCGCGTCGACGGACGCCGTGGTGTAGAGCGGGACGTCGGCGGTCCCGGCCCGGCTGGTGCCGAAGCGGATTCCGATCGACTGCGGGGAGCGGACCCAACCGAGCCGGACCATGTGATCGAAGTCGGCACGACGGCAAGCCGACGGGTTCGCGGATTCCTGGAGGGGAAATCCAGGGAACCGGAGGGTGGCTGGGCTCCTCTAGGCAGAGTTGCCCGCGGGTTCCGGGCCTTCAACTGGCAGTGTGAGCTGCTCTCAGCTGTCAGTGAGCCTTCTCCAATCTCAGGCCCTATGCGATTATGCGACCAGGGTGCAGCCCACCTCACCGCAGTCGGCGCCGGATTGCATGTTGCAGGTATCGATCAACCTGCGTTGGGCCGCCACAGCCAGCGCAGAGCGTCCGGAAGCAGGACGCCGCCGTGGTTGGGGCTGTGTCCGCCGTCTCCTAGGACAAGGCGGAAGTCGTAGCCCGCTTCAGCGAGAGCGGCTGCCACATGCAGGTTTTCGGCGAGCCAGTTCCGCCGTGGCTCATTCCAGTGCAGATCGCGGTGGCCGCCTTGCATGAAGATGCGCAGAGGCTTGCGGGGGACGCGGGAGATGAGGTCTGGATAGGGATTGCCTTCCGGCATCTGCGCGAAGCTGGACAGGTATCCGATGACGCGGCGGAACTTGTCCGGACGCAGCCACGCGGCGGTAAAGGCGCAGTTGCCGCCGCTGCTCCCGCCGCAGATGCCCCACCTTTCGGGCGACCGGGCAATGGTATAGCGCTCTGTAACCTGCGGGATGATCTCGGTGAGGAGGAAGGTGACGTACTGGTCATCGAAGGCGTCGTACTCGTTGTTGCGGTTCTTTGGGTTCTCCGCGTTGGGGAAGACGCCAGGATCGACGAACACGCCGATGGTGACGGGGATGTCGCCGCGGTGAATGAGGTTGTCCAGGACGATCGCGCCGCGTACCTCCCCTGCGGGGTCCAAGTACCACCATCCATCCTGGAACACCATCAAGGATGCCGGTTCCGCTGGGTCGTACTGTGCTGGCACGTGTACCCAGAACTTCCGGAAGGTTCCCGGGTAGACCTCGCTGTCCCTCCAGTCGAACTCGACCGTCTCGCCAGCGGGCACGCCCGGCTGTAGAGCGGAATCGGGTCCGTGGACGTAGCGCACGTCCGACTGGTCGATCGGAAGTGGCTGGTAGGGCATCTCAATGGTCACGGGGAGCAACCGTAGGGCGATCACCGCCCTTGGCCGCAAGGGAATTTTCGTGGTCCCGAGCAGGATGAGCGGGCCCGGCAGTGACGCAAGGCCAAGATCGAGGCGTGCACAGTCGCAATGGACACGCCCACGTCGGCGGGCTCGTCGCTGAGTGACAAGCGGGGCCGCGAACCAGCCAGCTCGTCACGCCTGGGTGGGGTTCTTGATGAAGCGGTGCGGGTGGGCGGCCTTGACGTACTTCATCGCGGTGTCGGGTGCGATCCCGAAGACGCATCAGGTGGACGGGGTCGGCAGTCTCGTGTGCTTCGGCGAGGATCCGGTCGATCCTCAACTTCTGGCGCTGGGATCCAAGTTGAGTGAAGATCGGTTGGACGTCGCATTTGGCGACCGGTGGTCCCTCTGGGTCGAGGGCGGTGACTTGCGTGACGAACAGATGTGGGTTGGTGCTGTGGGGCCAGCGCTCGTAGCGTTCGCGGAGCCAGTCGGTGAGAAGCTCCAGGGTTAGCTCGTCCAGGTAAACGTTGTGCTTGTCTCCACGACGTCGAGCGATGAGTCGACCGGCCGACCGGTTGAGATCCATCAGATGCAGGCGTCGGATCTCCGTCGACCCCAGCGCGTGGATCGCGACCAGAGCGACGACGGCCTTGGCCATCGCGGTCGGCGCCCTATCCAGCAGGCCGGCGAGGCGGTCGGACGGAATCCGTCGCGGTGCGCGATTCGCGTAGGTGACGGAGACGTTGCGGGCCGGGCCCCGGAAGATGACCCGCTCTCGCTTCAAGGCCCGGAACAGCGATCGCAAGGCGCCGTGGACGCCATGAGCGGGATTGCCGGTGTGCGCGGTGACGACGTCTTCGACATCTTTTGGTGTGATCTCGCGGAGGCTGTCGATCCGCTTGCCGCACTTCCGCAGGACGGGAACGCGGTAGTGGGAATAGCGGCGGATGGTGGCCCAGTCCATCGCCGGGGAGGGGCGGCGGTGTCTAGGGCGGTCTTCTTTGGCCCCGGGTGAACGGCTTCGTGTGGCCCCACCGAGGAACGGTTTGAAGTGGCCCCACCTGACGGCCGGTACGGCGGGGATGCACTCGTTTGGAGTAGTGCGGTATTGACCCGGATTCGCGACCGGGATCACGCTGTGTGAGTACTTGATTACGGCCGTGTCAGGAGGCCGGGTTTTGCAGCGTGTTGAGTTGTTCGAGCGGATCCGTCGCGACCGGAGGCTGGAGAACGCCTCCGTCCGCGAGCTGGCCCGCCGTTACGCGGTCCACCGTCGGGTGGTCCGCCAGGCCCTGGACAGCGCGTTGCCGCCCCAGCGCAAGGAGCCTGTGATGCGCCGGTCGGCGCTGGATCCGGCCAAGGGCTGGATCGACGAGATGCTGCGGTCGGATCTGACCGCGCCGCCGAAGCAGCGGCACACCAACAAGCGGATCCTGGACCGGCTGCGCGACGAGTACGGCTTCACCGCCGTCGCCTACACCACCCTCAACGACTACCTGCGGGTCCGCCGGCCTCAGATCAAGGAGGAGGCGGACCGGGCCCGGATGATGCACGAGGGCATGGTTCCGCAGTTCCACCGGCCCGGTGAGGAGGCTGAGGTCGACTTCGCCGAGGTCTGGGTCCGGGTGGACGGCAAGCCGATGCAGTGCCAGCTGTTCACGCTGAGGCTGTCGTATTCGGGCAAGGCCGTCCACCGGGTGTTCTCCACGTCGGGCCAGGAAGCGTTCATGCAAGGCCACGTGGACGCCTTCCGGATCCTCGGGGGCGTCCCGACCCGGCACATCCGTTACGACAACCTCAAGCCGGCGGTCTCCCAGGTCTGCTTCGGCCGCTCGCGGGTGGAGTCGCAGAGGTGGGTGGCCTTCCGCTCGCACTACGGATTCGACGCTGTTCTACTGCCGTCCCGGCATCGAGGGCGCCCATGAGAAGGGTGGGGTCGAGCACGAGGGCGGCCGGTTCCGCCGCACGCACCTGGTCCCGGTTCCCGACGTCGATACGCTGGCCGATCTGAACGCGCGGATCGAGCAGATCGAGGTGGCCGAGGACGCCCGGCACATCGACAACCGGCCCACGTCGGTCGGCTTCGATTTCGACTACGAGGCCCCGCTGCTGGCGCCGTTGCCGTTCGAGGAGTTCGATGTCGGGCTGACGCTCACGCCGAAGGTCGACAAGACCTCGCGGATCACGGTCCGCCAGAACAAGTATTCGGTGCCGGCCCGGTTCATCGGCCAGAACGTCCGCGTCTCGCTGCGGGCGGACGAGGTCTGGGTCTTCGACCGGCACGAGATCGTCGTCCGCCACCCGCGGCTGGCCGGCCGCTACGGCTTCCGCGATCTCCTCGACCACTACCTGGAGATCCTGCGGCACAAGCCTGGCGCCCTGGAGAACTCCACCGGCCTGGCAGCGGCCCGCGAAAGCGGGCTGTTCACCCCGGTTCACGACGCGTTCTGGGCGGCGGCCCGCGAGGCCAGAGGCCGGGCAGAAGGCACCCGGGCCCTGATCGACGTTCTCCTTCTGCACCGCCGGCTGCCCGGCGAAGCCGTGATCGCGGGCATGAACGCGGTCCTCCAGGCCGGGTCGGTCTCCCCGGACCTCGTCGCGATCGAGGCCCGCAAGGCCGTCGCCGCCGCCGGCGGACCCCCGCCCGTCGTGATCGCCCCGCCCGCGACCGCCGCCGCGGACGGGCCCGAAGACCAGGACATCGTCTCCGCGCGGGTGATCTCCCTGCCCGCACGTCGTCCTGAACTGCCGCCGGACACCCGGCCGGAACCCTCCCTGGCCGCCTACGGCCAGTTGCTCTCTATCCAACCGAAAGGCTCAGCATGACGCAGAGCACGTCCCCCGCCCCGGCGACCACGGGGCGGTGGGGCTCCTTCGGCCTGCCCGCTCAGCGCGGGGCCGACCCGTCGGCCACGATCGACGCGGCCTGCCGGAACCTGGGCCTGTCCACGATCCGCGGCCGCTGGGAGGAGTTCGCCGCCCAGGCCCTGCGCGAGCACGCGTCCTACGCGGACTTCCTGGCCGAGCTGCTGGAGAGCGAGTGCGAGGACCGGGACGAGAGGCGCAAGTTCCGGCGGGTCAAGGAGGCGGGCTTCCCTCGGAACAAGCGCATCGAGGACTTCGACTTCTCCAAGAACCCCAACGTTCCGCCCGAGGTCATCAGCACCCTCGCCCAGCCCGGCTGGGTCCAGGCCGGCAACCCGCTCTGCCTGATCGGAGACTCCGGCACCGGAAAGTCCCACCTGCTGATCGGGCTGGGCACCGCGATCGCGGAGGCCGGCGGGCGGGTCCGCTACACCACCGCGGCGAACCTGGTGAACGAGCTGGCCGAGGCGGCCAGCGACAAGCAGCTGGGCCGCACGATCAAGAAGTACGGCAGGGTGGACCTGCTCTGCCTGGACGAACTCGGCTACGTCAAGCTCGACCGGCACGGCGCCGAGCTGCTGTTCCAGATCTTCACCGAACGCGAGGAACGGCACGCGATCGCCTCGAACAGGCCGTTCACCGAGTGGGACCAGACCTTCACCGACAAGCGGCTCTGCCAGGCCATCGTCGACCGGCTCACCTTCGAGGCCCACATCATCGAGACCGGCACCCAGTCCTTCCGCCTCGCCAGCACCACCGCCAAGCGCAAGGCGGCTGCCGCCTGACCACGAGAGTGGTCCCGTGGTGAGAGCGATGCATGCTCCTCGCTCTCACCACCCATCCACACCCACAACGAGCGACACCCTGCCCAAGTCCCCGCACACCTGACTGAGACACTGAACGTGTTCAGTCTCATGGGTGGGGGTCCATATGAACCGCAGGCTGTTCGGCCTCGCATGCACGCTGGTCCTGGCAGCATCGGTGGGTACGACCGGATGCTCCAGCCGATACTCCTCATGCCCAGGAGCGGACCAGAGGCCCGAGGGACTGACCACGCAGGACCTGGTCGGCACCTACGAAGACTCTGCCGCACGGTTGACTCTCCGCAGCGACGGTACTTTCACGACGGTCGGGTGGCCCGCAGATCTTGAAGGAGCCTCCGGCGACCCCCGGAACAGAACCGGGAGCGGAACCTGGAAGCTGACTCCCGACCACGACGCCGACTGGCCCGTCTCCTTCAGCTTCCACAAGATCAGCGGCTACTGGGACAGCGATGTCAACGGTGGTCACTACGGAAGCGGTCTCTACGTCGGCGGCGGTCGAGAGAATCCGCACCTCTACGAATACGTCGGCGATCCCGACAGTTGCGACCTCAACACCCTCACACGGAACAGTTGAGACGTCGGCCCCACGGCCTCCTTCACCTGGCCAGCGCGTCGTCTGCACGTGAACTACCGCGCCGGTAGTGCCTCAACAAGGCGCCCGCCCGTCCGCATTCCTGTCAGGGGAAGCAGCCGGGCGGGCTCCGTGGACCACACGCTACCGGCCGCCGCGGACCACCGTCCGCACCTGGCAGCCTCCGTCCCAGGACGCCGACGAAACGTCACCCGATCGAGGGGTGGGGCCACCCCAAACCGTTCCTCTGCGGCACCGTTCCGACTCGTCACCCACACGGCCCAAAAGTGGGGCCAGACGAAACCGTTCCGGTGGGGCCAAAACACACCGTCGAAAACAGGCGGCGGCCTTCTCCTCGCATGACGCGGACCCAGACCTTCACCTCGTCGTGCAGGTGATCGGGGATCGTGTCGAGGAGCCGCTCGACGGCGGCTTGTTCGGGGTCGGTTCGCTCCAGCGGGATCAGGAGTCCGCGCTCGCTGAGGAAGGGGACGACGCGTCGGCGGCCCCAGCTGGACCCGAACCGGGCGACCTCACGGACGTCGGCCTCATGGAGGGGAGCGTCGACGCCGAGCCAGGCGGCGAGGAACCGCAGGGTCCGCAGGTTGGCGGCTCTGGCCATCACTGTCCACCGCTGTTCCTTGGCGAACGTCCGCAAGGTCTGGGGTACCACGACCGCCGCGGCAGCAGCCATGCCGTCCGGCATGGGCCGACGCCTTGCCGAACCGCTGGAGTGTCGCTTAGCGGGTCCTGAGTCCGTCGACGACGACGTCCAGCATGCGGTTCAGCTGGGGGCGCTGCTCGGGTGTGCCGGCCACGGAGAGCACACCGGCGAGGATGCCGCCCACCTCGACCGGGTCGATGTCGCTGCGCAGTTCTCCTGCTGTGGCGCCGGCCTCGAGCACCATCGCCAGAACTTGCTGGACCTCGTCGCAGACCGGTCCGGTGCCGAAGCGGCCGGAAGCGCTCATGGCGACCAGGGCCTCGCAGATGCCGCGTCGTTCGCCGGCCCAGTCGGCGAATCGGAGCATCCAGGCGTGGAGGGCCTGTGCGGGCGGCTTGGTGGCCAGCAGGGTGCGCGCGTCTTCGCGCAAGGGGCGGATCTGGTCCCGGTAGACCTCTTCGACCAGATCCTCTCGGGTGGGGAAGTGCCGGTACAGGGTGGCGTTCCCCACTCCCGCGCGTTTGGCGATCGCGTCCAGCGAGATCGGGTGTCCGGAGGCGAAGGCTTCGGCGGCCGTGGCGATCAGCTGCTCACGGTTGCGCTGCGCGTCGGCGCGCAGGGTGCTGCGTGGAGGTGTCATGACCTTGGCGATCGTGAGTGTCGGATGGGGCTCGGGAACGATTCGGGGATGTCCCCGGTTCAGTGTACGGTGAGATAACCGGGGAGTTCCCCGATTACGGGTGGTCTCACCCGTCGCTTCAGCGACGAAAGGTTTGCCATGCCTACTGCGGTCATCACCGGGGGGACGACCGGGATCGGCAGAGCGACGGCCGAGCTGCTGCACGCCCGGGGCTACCAGGTCGCGGTCACCGGACAGAATCCCGATTCCCTCGCACGAGCAAGATCTGAGCTCCCCGACGACGTGCTCGTCCTCCGATCCGACGGGCGCGTGCTCTCCGACACCGACGCCCTGATGTCAGCGGTGTCGGCGCGGTTCGGATCGTTGGACCTGCTCTTCCTCGACGCCGGGATCTTCCGTCCGGCACCGGTTGCCGAGGTGACGGAGGAATCGTTCGACGAGCACGCCGACCTCAACTTCAAGGGCCGGTACTTCACCCTCAAAAAGGCCCTTCCCCTCATGAACGACGGCGGCTCGATCGTGCTGACCGTCGGCATCGGATCCCGTCGCGGCATCCCTGGCGCCACGGTGAGGGCGGCGACACGCGGCGCGCTGCTGGCCATGCTGCCCTCCCTCGCGCTCGAACTGGCCCCACGCAGGATTCGCGTCAACGCCGTGAGTCCCGGGGCCACCGACACCCCGCTGCTCAACAAGCTGGGGGTGCCCGAGAGCGGCCGGGCCGCCATGCGCTCGAAGATCCCTTTCAAGCGCTTCGGAACCAGCCAGGAGGTCGCGGAAGCAGTCGCCTTCCTCGCCTCGGACGCCGCCGGCCACATCACCGGCCAGGACATCACCGTGGCCGGCTGCTACGGGCTCGGCGCTGAAACCCGGGCGAGTCGACCACCCATCCGCACCTCTCGAACGCCACCAACCGCACCTCACAGGAGAACACGATGGCACTCACTCTCGACACCTATCGGCTGCTGGGCCGTTCCGGACTCCGGGTCTCACCGCTGGCGCTGGGCACGGCGACCTTCGGCACCGAGTGGGGCTGGGGCGCCGAGCGCGACGAGGCGCGCAGGCTCTTCGACCGCTACACCGAGCTCGGCGGCAACTTCTTCGACACCGCCAGCACCTACACCAACGGCAGCTCCGAGCGACTGCTCGGCGAATTCACCCGCACCAACCGCGACAAGGTGGTGCTGGCGACGAAGTACTCGACGCTGCGCCAGCCAGGTGACCCGAATTCCGGGGGTACCCACCGCAAGAGCATGCTGGCGTCGGTGGAAGCCAGTCTGCGGCAGCTGGACACCGACTACATCGATCTGCTCTACGTCAACGTATGGGACTTCAGGACGCCGGTGGAGGAGATCCTGCGAGGCCTGGACGACCTGGTGAGGCAGGGCAAGGTGCTGTACGTGGCGATCTCCAGCGCCCCGGCCTGGCAGGTGTCGCGCATGCAGGCGATCGCCGACCTGCGCGGCTGGTCACCACTGTCGCACTGGAGACCGAGTACAGCCTGATCGAGCGCACCGCGGAGCGTGACCTCATCCCGATGGCACGCGAGATGGGACTCGGCGTGGTCCCCTTCTCCCCATTGGGCGGCGGGGTGCTCACCGGCAAGTACAGCCGGGAGGACCAGAACCAGGCGGGCTCCGTCGCCGGCGAAACCGCCGGCAACCGCAAGAGCCTCAACGTCGCCCTGGGATGGGTCACCGACCGCAACCTCGCCATCGCCGATGTGGTGAAGGAGGTGGCCTCGGAGCTGGGCCGCACACCCGCCCAGGTCGCACTGGCCTGGACCCTGAACGCCCCGGGCGTGACGGCACCCATCATCGGCGCCCGCACCATCGCGCAGCTGGAGGACAACCTGGGTGCCCTGCAGGTCGACCTCACTCCTTCCCACCTGGCCCGCCTCGACGAGGTCAGCTCCATAGACCTGGGCAATCCGCACGACCTGCTCGCCAGCGATCACATCCGCACGGTCACCACAGGCGACATGAAAATCGAAACCCTCGGCTGATTCGCTACATGAACAGCGATATCCAGATATGTCGATACGTCTTTGATGATGGAACGGAGCAACCCCGGCATGGGTGAGTACAGCGACAAGAATGTGGTGATCACGGGTGGCAGCAGCGGCATGGGGCTCGCGCTGGCGGAGCTACTGGTGTAAGGCGGAGCCCGCGTGGTGATCACCGGCCGTTCTCAGACCAAGCTCGACGCGGCACGCGAGCGGCTCGGCAAGAACGCTGTGGCCGTCCGGGCGGATGTGGCCTCACTGTCCGACCTGGATATGCTCGCCGGCCGTGTAAAGCGCGAGCTCGGCTCGATCGAGGCTTTGTTCGTCAACGCCGGCATCTCACCCCTCACGCCCCTTGAGTCGACGACCGAGGACGTGTACGACGAGCTGTTCGCGATCAACGTCAAGGGCGCCTTCTTCACTGTGCAGAAGCTCGCTCCGGTGCTGAGCGCGAACGCCGGCATCGTCCTCACCACCTCGATCGCGAACGTCATCGGCATGGTGGACACCAGCGTCTATGCGGCCGGCAAGGCGGCGCTGCGCTCGATGGCCCGCACCTTCTCCCGCGAGCTGCTTCCGCGGGGAATCCGTGTCAATGCGATCAGCCCGGGTCCCATCGACTCGGGGATCCTGGAAACGATGAACTTGTCCGAAGAGGCCGCCGACCAGTTCAGGGCGGAGCGGACCGCGAGCAACCCCATGAAGCGCTACGGCACCGTCGAAGAGTTCGCCAAGGCGGCCGCATTCCTCGCCTTCGATGCCACGTACACCACCGGCATCGAGCTGGCCGTGGATGGCGGCGAAACCCAGCTATGAGCTCGTCCGCTATCCCACGGGCGCAAGGCCCGCTACCACGGCGGTTTCAGGGGGGCGCTGCAACCCGTGGTCGTGTCGATCAGGCCGCGAGCAGTTCACGCAGACGCCCGGCTGGGGTTTCCCCGCCGAGCGTTTTGCGTGGGCGGCCATCGAGTTCGCCGGCGACGGCGTCAGGATGCTCGCACCAGGAGGTTGTCGCGGCCCACGAAGACACGTGAACCTTCTCCCGTAAAGTGGACACCTGTTTGTGCCGTTATGCGGCGAGAGTGCTGGTGACCAGACATTGTTCGTAGGCGATCGGAGCCCCAGCTCCTCACCCCCGCACCGCCGCCGGTCCACCATCCGGGGCGCGCGGCCCGGGCACGGCGTCGGCGTCCCGGGCGGTCAAGTGCGAGTCGAGGCGTCTGTTCAAGTCGAGCCCGAACCGGAGCTCCAACGGCTTCGGGCACTCTAGCCGTGGCTGGTATTGCAAGGCTTCGGTGATCCGGGCCTTACCGGGCCCATGTGCCGCCGTCGGTGTCCGAATGCATCTGTTCCAGAGGGTCTCGGATCCAGGTGGGCATGTGCCCCTCGGTGCAGCGGGCGCCGAAGCCGCCGTGGGGGAGGATCTCGTCGATGGCCTTGAGGCCGGTGCCGGTGCCGGTGCCGGTGAGGGTGAGGTCGGCGGCGCCGACGTCTTCCTGGATGCGCTTCGGGCTGCGGGTGCCGGGGATGGGCACGATGTGCTCGCCCCGGGTCAGGAGCCAGGCGAGGGCGAGCTGGGAGACGGTGGCACCCTTGGCCGCCGCGAGCTCGGCGAGCCGCTCGACGGCTTCGATGTTCTTCTCGAAGTTGCCCGGCTGCCGCCGCGGGTCGACGTTGCGGATGTCCGTGGCTTCGTACTGGCCGACGGGCTTGGCGGTGCCGGTGATGAACCCGCGGCCGAGGGGGGAGTAGGCGACGAAGCCGATGCCGAGTTGGTCCAAGGTGGGGAAGAACTGCTCGGCGTCCCATTCGAACAGGGAATACTCGGTCTGCAGCACGGAGACCGGCTGCACGGCGTGCGCCCTGCGGATCGTCTCGGGCCCGGCCTCGCTGAGACCGAAGCACTTCACCTTGCCCGCGTCGATCAGTTCTTTGACGGTGCCTGCGACCTCCTCGATGGGCACCTCGGGGTCGACGCGGTGCTGATAGAAGACATCGATGTGATCCACGCCGAGGTGGCGCAGGCTGTTGCCGGCGACCTTGCGGATGTTGTCGGGCCGGCTGTCGAGGGGGCCGCCGATCTGCTCGGGCGGTACTGACATATCGACGCCGGACTTGGTGGCCAGGACCACGTCGTCGCGGAAGTCCCTGACCGCCTTGCCGACCAGGATCTCGTTGGAGCCGGTGCCCCAGCCGTACATCTCGGCGGTGTCGAAGAAGGTGATGCCCAGGTCGTGCGCGCGGCGGAGGGCGGCGACGCCGGCCTCCGCGTCGGTGGGTCCGTAGGCCATCGTCAGGCCCATCGCGCCGTAGCCGATCGCCGAGACCTCAAGGCCCTCTCCCCGGCGTGAGGTCGCGGCGCGACACGTGCAGGACCAGGGTGCCGCGTCGGCAGGCGTCGGTGGTCGGGTGCGGGGCGACGGTGGTGGTCGCCAGGCAGACCAGCCGGTGGGCGGAGAGCGTCTCCTCGACGCTGGGGGCGACCTCGGACTTCAGGTCGGGCCAGTGCTCGCGGCAGCGGGCGGTAAAGGCTTCCGCCCGAGCGTCGTCGAGGTCGGACACGGGGACCCCGACCAGGTCGATCACAACGGCCTTGAGGTAGGCGAGGTTCTCGAAGCCGGTCACACGGCAGCAGACCAGGGAGACGCCGGTGCCGGAGACGGACGAGCCCAACGTGGCCGCCGCGAGCGCGGCGGCCACGTTGGGCCGAGATCACCCAGCGCTCCGGCAGCGCTTTGGGCTGCCCGGTGACCATCGAGTCGAGTATCACCGCGGCGCAGGCCCGTTCCAGGCCAGGTGTCCTGGAGCTCGGGAACAGTCCGCTCGAGGTCGCCGCGCTGCCCGCGCGGCTTCGGCGGCGGGTGCCCGGCTGACTGGTGCCCGGTGTCTGGGTGGGGCTGGCCGCCCTCCCGCTCACCGGCAACGGCGCGATCGGCCGGGCCGCGCTGCCGCCGTACCTCGGCCGGCTCGCCAAGGCCGTCACCGGCGTCGTCGACGATGCTGGGGCGGAGGGCGCCGTCAGCCGTGCATGTCACCCCACGGGGCCGAGCGGGTCTTCGACGAGGATGCTGTGTGTCCCGGGCACCTGCGCCGCCAGTCCCGGGGGAAGGATCTGGACGACGCTGCCCTGGCACCCCGGGACATTGTGGATGCGGACGGGAACGTCCGTGAAGTTGAGTACGGTGGACAGTTGTACGACCTCGTAGCAGCCCAGCGGGTGGTTGTGGACGACTCCGCCGATACGGAGGAATCCGTTCGTGGCGGACGCCGGGCCGGGAACGGTGAGCGCGAGCAGTCCGGCGGCCGCGAGTACGGTGAGTGTCGAGCTGATGCGACGCATGGCGCGCCTCCTCATGGCCGGGCCGGAGGGTGTTCCGGCCCTGCACACGACCGTACGGAACTGGGCGGCTACTGCATCCCGGTGTCGTCCACACGGGCGACCCCGGGCACCCGTCCGCTCGGCGCCGCGCGCGACCGGGGCCGGGCCCCGGGAGAGGGGACCGGCCCGGTGCAACGTTGTTCAGCGGTCAGGTACGGTCCGGCGCCGCCGTCTCGTACGACTCGGGGCGCGGCCGTGCCGCGGGTTCAGTCCGTCACGGCGACGAGGTGGAGTTCGGAGGTGTAGCGGTGGTCTTGGTCGTCGGTGAGCCAGGTCTGTGCGGGGGTGGGGAGCATCTTGGTGATGGTGAGGCGGGCGTCGGGGCCTTGTGCGTGAGCCGACGGACGGCCTTGGCGAGGATGTTGACGTAGACGGGGCTGCCGAAGTCGACGACGAAGAAGGGTCGGGGTTCGGTGGGGGAGACGAAGAAGAAGCGGGGCAGTCCGTGGGGGTCGTGTCACCGCCGGGCCCGGACGAAGCGCCGGGCCTCGCTTTTGTCGTCGGCGAAGGCCAATGCGGAGCCGGGAACCGCCAGGTCTCCCGGGCGATAACGGTGGATTCGACGGTGATCCGGGGAGAGGAGGGACTCCGCGATCCGGGCGTTCGGCGCCGGCACCGTTTACCGGCTGGCCGAGCGTGCGCGGGCGGCGGCCACGGCCGTGTGGGCGGGTGTCCGGCCGGTGGTCGACACCGCGCCGGCCGCCGTCGATGTCGTCGCCGTGGTCCACGTGATGCGCGGCGCGTTACGCCACCACCTGCTCGCCGCCCGCCGCCACCTCTCCTACGTTCTGCGCGGCCAGCCACACCAACCCGGCCTGGACGAACAGATCGTGCAGACGGCCGTCGACGACTACACCCGGCCGGCCGCCGGATGATGACCGCCGACCTGCCCGCCCTCTACCCGCGCCGCACCGAGGACCAGGCCGTGCTGCGCCCGCTGACCGCAACCGGACCGCCCCGCCCGTACGAGCGGGCCCGCCTCGCCGCCGACGCAGCGCGGACCGACTGGGCTGCCGTGCCCGGCCGCATCCCGTCGCCGTGCCTACTGCCTCGAAGGCCGCGCCCGCGGCCGTCCCGTATCGGCCTGAAGGCCGGCCGCGTCCCGGAGCAGGGGACCGGCGTCGTCACGGTGGAGCAGACCCGTCGGACGCTTGAAGCCGTCGCCGCGCTCGACAAGCCCCAGGCCCCCGGGGCCGGTGATCCTCGGGGGTGGCAGCCGGTTCAAAAGCGGCCCCGCAAGCCGAAGTCGAAGGCGGCGAAGAAGGCAGCGCTGCGCAGGCAGCGGGGGCGGCTGAAGGCCGCTGGACGGTGTCGCCTTGCCGCCGGGGCCGGCGGAACCGGATCGGTAGCGCTGCCGAGCGCCGCGATGCCCGTGCCCTGTCCCGGGTGCGGCATCGAGCCCCTGGCTGTGGTGACGATGCCGGGCGGATGTCCTCCGGGTCCGTCGTGGCCGAAGACCGGCGCGCGGCCGGCCGGGGTGTTCAGCTCGGAGCCTGTTCAGGGTCGCGCTCGACGGGGTGTTCGTACTCCGATCAGGGGCTGATCGAGTCCGGACGGGTGCCGTCGCCGGTCTCCAGTGCGGTGACCAGCCGGTCCAGAGCCGGCAGCGCCTGGTGCAGCGCCGCCCGGTCGGCGTCGGACAGTTCCTCCACGACGCGGGTGAGCGCCGCAGTGCTGGCCCGGTCATAGCGCTTCAGTAGGTGAAGGGCCTCCTGTGACGCGGTGAGCACCACGGTCCGTTGGTCGTGCTCGGGCCGGACCCGTTCCACCAGCCGGGCCGCGGACATCGCCCGCACCAGGTTGCTCACGGTGGACGGTGCCACCCGCACACGCGCGGCTGCCGTACCGGGGCTGAGACCCTCGGGCGAGGAGGACAGGGCCCGCAGCAATTCGATCTGCGCCTCCGGCAGGTCGGGCAATCCCTCGGCGTTGCGGGTGGCGCGCAGGACCGCGCGCCGCAGCGGCCCCAGAAGCCCGCCCAGTCCGGCCGCGACGCGCGCCGCCTCGGGCGTGCCGGGTGCACCGCGGTCGCCCGTCTCGTCCGCCGCTCTGTCTGTGTTACGCATGCCACCATTGTGGACTGCGAAGATAAAGTTTTGTCACAAATATATTTTGTGGCACAGTGGTGTGTGGAGCGGGCGCACCGAACCGGCCGGACCCCACGCCGTCGGTGACCGCTCACAGCACAGCAAGGAGCACCACCATGACCACCGTGTACGACACCCCGACGACCGTCGAGAACCCCGTCCCGCCGCAGGATCTGGCCGGTATCGTCGGGCACCGGTTCATCTACACGTACGCCAACGGCTGGCAGTACGAGATGTACGTCAAGAACGCCACGACCATCGACTACCGCATCCACTCCGGGATGGTCGGCGGCCGCTGGGTGAAGGACCAGGAGGTCGACCTGGTGCGGCTCGCCGACGACGTCTACAAGGTGTCCTGGAATGAACCGACCGGCACCTCGGTCGTCGTCAACGTGCTGCCCCGCCGACGAGTCCTGCACGGCACCATCTTCTTCCCGCAGTGGATCGAGCAGGACGGCGGCAAGACGGTGCTCTACCAGAACGACCACCTGGAGGAGATGCGCGCCTACCGGGACGCCGGCCCCACCTACCCGATATACGTCGTCCCGGAGTTCGCCCGCATCACCCTGTTCGAGTACGTCGGCGAGAACGACGAGAGCGTTGTCGCGGTGGGCCCCCAGGACCTGCCCCGGGGCTTCGCCGACCGCACCAACTGAAAGGGCGGCGGCGTCACCCCGCCGCCTCCCGCGGTGGGTGACCCACGGGGGCGCGGTGCCGATCTCAGCCAGTGCGCGCAAGACCCCGTCCGAGGACCAGCCGGAGCAGACCGCCGGAGCGACGGATCGCGGTCGACGGCACGCCGCGATGCCCGCGTCCTGTCCTGGATGCGCAATTCCACTGCCTGGCTGTGGTGACTTTGCCGGGCAGGACATCTCCGGGCCCGTCGTGGCCGAAGACCGGGGCACGGCTGGCGGGGATGGTCAGAAATAGGCGAGGGCATCCGCGCGCAGATGCGCGAGCAGGGTCGACCCGCACTCCCTCCGGGGCGTCGACTTGGGTGAACGACAGAAGTGCCCGCAGGACGTGGCGGGCGAGGCGACCGGTCGCCGCCCGGATGTCCTCGCCCGCGCTCACAGCCCACCCGGACGTCAGGCCCGATGCCACACCGAGCAGATCCGGGGTGAGGTTCTGCCCGTACTCCGCCAGCGCCCTGCCCGGCTCGGCGCCCTCCAGGCCGTCGGTCCCGGTGACGGCCAGTACCATCTTTCGCATCATGGTCAGCGCCGCCATAGCCGGTCAGCTCGCCCTCGCAGTGGGCAGCATCCTGGGCGGCATCGCCGCCCAGAGAGCGGTCTTGGTCGCCCTGGAGGCGGCCGGGGCGCGGCCGCGCGCCACGCTGCCGACCCGTCTGGCCGCCAGCCTGCTCCTGGTCCTGGAGGGCGCATTGGCCATCGCCGTGCTGCGCGCGGTCGTCATGGGCACCCGACTGTCCGGCGACTTAGACCGTGTCCTATGTGGTGAGGCGGACAAGTCGTTTGAAGCAGCAGATGGCGGCGGCGAGACCGAGAAAGGCCAGGTAGTTGCGGGGATTGCGTTCGTAGCGTGGGCTGAGTCGGCGGTAGCCGGACAGCCACGACATGGTGCGTTCGATCACGCAGCGGCGGCGGCCCAATCGTTGGCTGGAATCGATTCCTTTGCGTGCGATCCGGGCTCCGATGCGCTTGCCGCGTAACCATTTCCGCAGGTAGGCGCGATCGTAGGCTTTGTCGGCGTGCAGGCGCTGGGGCTTGAAGTGGCGGCCGCGGTGGGGGTCGTTTCTCGTTTGGTGACCCTCGACCATGGGCTTCAGTCCTTCGCTGTCGTGGGTGTTGCCGGCCGAGACGCCGACGAGAAGGGGCAGTCCGTTCGCGTCCGACAGGATGTGCATCTTGGCACCCGGCTTGCCCCGGTCCACGGGGCTCGGACCTGTGTGTTCACCCCCTTTTTGGCCCTGAAGTGGGCGGTGTCGAGGACGACACGGGAGACGTCCAGGAGCCCGGCGTCGTCCAGGCGGTGCAGCACGGCTTCGTGGAGCCGGCCCCAGACTCCCGCTCTCGACCAGATCAGGAGCCGGCGGTGGGCGGTCGACTTCGATACCCCGAAGCAGGGCGGAAGTTGACGCCAGGCGCACCCGCTGGCCAGGACGTAGATGATGGCCGCGAAAAGCGTCTCATCAGGGGTGTCCCGCGTTCCCCCGCCCTGAGGTCGCACCTTCGACGGTGGGATCAGCGGCTTCGCGATCTCCTACAGCCCGTCCGGAACAATCCGACTCCACGTACCCCGCCCCATGGCCTGACCAACGAGCGATCGCCACAGACGAACGTATCTGACCTTACAGGCTCGCTTGGTCCGCAAGCGCCGTCACTGTCTTGTCCACCCGTCCGACCGGCGTGTGTCGCCGTCGGAACGGGAACGCCACAGGAACGGAGATGGCCGGCATGAGTTCGGGAGTCACTACGGCCTTTCCGCCCGTCGTCATGCCCCCTCGGCGGTGAGCCGGCCGATGGCCCGGATGACCTGGCGCCGGGTGGCCAGGCGTCGGGCGAGGAAGGCCATCACCCGGTTCATGCGGCCTGCGATGACGCTGGGTGGCGGGTTCCTGCGGTCCAGGGCGGCCAGCGCGGTGCGGACGACGTCGACGGGCGAGGCGAGCCTGGTCCCTCCGGCGGCCTGTGGGGTGCCCACGACATCGAAGAACTCGGTCCGGGTCGCGCCGGGGGACAGGGCCAGCACCCGCAGACCGGTGCCGCGCGACTCCTCCCACAGCGCTTCGGTGAGGCTGAGGACGAACGCCTTGGTCGCCCCGTAGAGCGCCATGCGCGGGTTGGGCTGGTAGGCGGCCATGCTCGCCACGTTGACCAGTACTCCGCGGCCCGCGGTACGCAGTTGGTCGATGAAGGCACGGCTGATGTCGGCGACCGCGGTCACGTCGACCGCGATCTCCCGGCGCAGCCGGTCCGGGTCCGCCTGGTGGAAAGGGCCGAAGGTGGCGAACCCGGCGTTGTTGATCAGGCTTGTGACGTGCAGGCCGAGCTGGTCCACCTGCTCGGCCAGCGCCTGCCCGGGGTGGTCCGTGGCCAGGTCCATCTCCACCACGTGCACCTGGATCCGATGCTGTTCGCGCAGCTCGGTGGCCAGCTTCTCCAGGCGTTCCCTGCGGCGGGCGACCAGCACCAGGTCGGAGCCGCGGGCGGCGAGCTGGCGGGCGAACTCGGCGCCGAGGCCCGCGCTGGCCCCGGTGATGAGAGTGGTGTGTCCGTGGTAGTCGACGGCCGGCATGGTCATCCTTCTTTCAGTCGCTGCCTTTCTGGCAGTTAATGCCAGGTAGGCGGTCGCTGTCTAGAGGCGTATCCTGACGTCCATGACGACCTTGTGGGAGCGCTCGCGGCAGGTCGCCGTCCAGGCGATCCTGGACACGGCGGTACGCCTGTTCGCCGAGCAGGGCTACGAGCAGACGACGATCGCGCAGATCGCGCGGGAGGCGGGGATCTCGCAGCGCTCCCTCTTCCGCTACTTCGGAACCAAGGAGGACCTGGTCTGCGGCGACCAGGAGGCGCTGGGCGAGCTGCTGAAACGGACCGTCGAGCAGCAGCCGGCCGAGATGTCCGCCTGGGATGCCCTGCGCGCCGGATTCGAGGTCATTCTGACCGCCAACCACCCACCTGAGCGCGCGCTGGAACTCTCCCGCCTCGTCTTCGACACGCCCTCGCTGCATGCCCGCTACATCGAGAAGCGACTGCGCTGGCAGGCCGAACTCGTCCCCGTCATCCGGGCGCGGCTGAGCAACGGCTCCGGCCGCCCGGCTCCCGACACGCAGGCCAAGGCGATCGTCGCGACGGTCTTCGCCTGTATCGACACGGCAACCGAACTCTGGGCCGGACATGACGGACGGATCGACCTGGCAGACCTCTACGACCAGTGCCTCGCTGCGGTGCGGGACCACGGCTGAGGCACGTATCCGATCTTCTCGGAGAAGACACGCTCGCACTCGGCGCATCGAGTCGGGACTGGGGTTCCTGCTGGGCGGTCCAGCAGCGGGCGTACCGATCCGGATCGGCTTCGCGGCGGCGCTCGGCGGGGCGTCCTCGACAGGCGGGCCCGGCGTCCAGGTCAGTCCCGGGGCGCGGTCGTCGGGTACGGGAACGTCGAGTTCTTCGCGGAGTGCGGGGACAAGGGTGAAGCGGGCGGTGTGTGGTACTTCGTCGCGCATCTCCCGCTCCGGGCGCGGCACGGACTCCCGGCCGGAGCTTCACACTTGGGGCATTCGGTGCGTTGCGCCGCACTCACGGCCTGACCGGGCCCACGGTCCACCAGGCAGTCTCTCAGGACCGTTGGGCACAACGCCCTGGTTGTGAGAGGTTTTCTGCGAACGGCGACCTGCCGAAACGTGATCACTCGCGGGCCGTTCGCAGAATCCTCGCAACTGGCCATTCAGGAGAACGCGGTACGCGGCCGTCGTTGTGCCGTTGACCCGGGGGACGGACATGACCATCTCCTGGGCGCGGGCTTCCCAGGGGGCGGACCGTCAGCGGAACAGGCGGAAGAATCCACGTATCTGCTCGACCAGCGACTCCGGCTGCTCCAATGCGGCGAAGTGGCCGCCGCGCGGCAGCTCCTCGAACCAGCGCAGGTCGGTGAACCGCAGCTCGGCCTCCCGCCTCGACGGGCGGGTTATGTCACGTGGGTAGACCGACAGCCCGGACGGCGCGGTCACCTTGTCCCGGAAGTTGGCGAAGCTCTCCCAGTACAGGCGCGCCGACGACGTGGCCGACGCGGTGAACCAGTAGACCGAGATCTCGTCGAGGATCGTCTGCCGCGACAACGCGTCCTCGGGATGGCCGTTGTTGTCCGTCCACGCCCAGAACTTCTCGGCGATCCAGGCCGCCTGCCCGGCCGGGGAGTCGGTGAGGCCGTAGCCCAGCGTCTGCGGCCGGGTAGCCTGGATCGCCGAGTATCCCCGGCCGGTGCGCTGCATCTCTTTTTCGGCCTTGAGATTCGCCAGCTCCGCGGGCGTCGGGTCGTTGAACGTGCCCGCCGCCACGGATCCCAGGTTCAGGTGGACGCCGGCGACCCGATCGGGCGCCACTTCGCCCAGCGCCGCGGACACCGCCGAGCCCCAGTCACCGCCCTGCGCGCCGTACCGTTCGTAACCCAGCGAGACCATCAATGTGTCCCAGGCGCGCGCGATGCGGGTGATGCCCCACCCGGTCGTCGACGGCTTGTCACTCCAGCCGTACCCGGGCAACGACGGCGCGACCACGTGGAACGCGTCCGCCGGGTCACCGCCGTGCGCGCGGGGGTCGGTCAGCGGGCCGAGGACCTCCAGGAACTCGAGCACCGAACCCGGCCACCCGTGCGTGAGCACGAGCGGGAACGCGTCCGGCTCCGGCGAGCGGACGTGCAGGAAGTGGATGCCCAGCCCATCGATGGTGTCGCGGTACTGCGGGAACACGTTCAGCCGCTCGGCGAACCCGAAGTCGTAGTCCTCGGCCCAGCTGCGGCACAGCTCCTGTGCATACGCCAGCGGCAGCCCCTGTGACCAGTCGTCCACCGGCTCGCGCTCGGGCCACCGTGTCCGTCGCAGTCGTTCACGCAGGTCCGCGATCTCGGCTTCGGTGATGCTGACCTCGAATGGCTCGGCGGACATGGCAAGGCTCCTTGCTGGTCGAGGCGTTGTCGGATCAGTTGCAGGTGGACCGTCAGCGCGGGCTCCCACGCGGGGTACCCGGTTCGGGGCGGCGGTCGGCGGTAGGACGTCGGGTCAGGCTGAGGACGAATCCGGACAGGGGGAGTGCCGCAAGCACCGCGAGGGCCATCGGCGCCGGCGCGATGCCGGACAGACCCGCGACAGCGGCCGGACCGATCCCGCCGCCCAGAACGTTCATGAAGCTGAGCAGGCCCTGTGCGGTGTGGCGGTCGTCCGCGGCGACCAGCTCCGGCGCGAGGCTCACCGGTACGGCTTGGGCACCGGCGAACCCGTACACGGCCAAGGCCGTGCCGAGGACGATCGGGACCGGCCCGGTGAAGACCGCGACCACGAGCACGCCGATGACGGTGAGCGCCGGGGCCCGGCCGACACCTTGCCAGCCGGTGAACCGGTCGGTCAAGGTGCCGACCAGCCGTCCGGCCGGCACCGAGCAGGCGGCGGCCGGGACCAAGAGCACACCGGCTTCCACGGGGCCACCGCCCGTGGCCTGCTCGATCATGGACAGGGCGCGGAACAGCACCCCGTAGTAGCCGGCGAAGACGGTCCCGCCGATGAGCCCGGCCGCCAGGAAGCCGCGGGATGCGATCACCCGTCGGGGCGAGAGCCCGTCGGGCGTGCTGCGCACACGCACACGCCACCACAGTCCCACGGCGGCGAGCGCCCCGGCGGCGGCCACGACGAACGTGACCGGGGCGGGCAGGCCGGCCGAGTGTGCCTGCAGCAACGTGATCAAGGAGCCGGCGAGTACCGACAGAACGGCCGTGCCGACGACATCGAGTCGCCCGGGGTTCCCGGCACGAACCATCTGCCTGATGCCCGCGACCTGGTGGTTCACGGCGTTGAGCCAGGTAGGAATCTTGCAGACGTCAGCGGATGGTGAGTCCGCCGTCGACGGCGAGGATGGCGCCGGTGGTCCACTGGCCCGAGGCCAGGTAGACGGCCGCG
This sequence comes from Streptomyces rubradiris, assembly GCF_016860525.1. Classification (NCBI taxonomy): domain Bacteria; kingdom Bacillati; phylum Actinomycetota; class Actinomycetes; order Kitasatosporales; family Streptomycetaceae; genus Streptomyces; species Streptomyces rubradiris. The sequence continues at coordinate 59,859 of NZ_BNEA01000007.1, read as the reverse complement.
GTGGCGATGTCTTGGGCAGTGCCCAGGCGTCCCAGGGGGTAGGAGTGCTCGATCTGCTCGTCGTGTGCGGTGCGTTCCTCTGCGGTCATGAGGGCGAGATAGGAGCGTTCGTACTTGGGAGTGCGGACAGCGCCGGGAGCGATGGCATTGACGCGGACTCCCTGGGGGCCGAGTTCACTGGCCAGCGCCCGGGTCATGGAGTTGAGCGCTCCGCGGGTGGCGGAGTAGGCGGCCGAATGACGGCCGGCGACCATTTTGCGGGCCCAGTAGCTGCTGATGTTGATGATGCTTCCCCGAGCGTTCACGAGGGCGGGCAGGAGTTGCTGGCTCAGCAGCAGCGGCACCTGGACGTTGAGGTGCCACATGGTGTTCATCTCGTCGACCGTGGTGTCGGCAAGGGAGGCGAAGTGTGCGATGCCGACGTTGTTGACGAGGGTGTCGACCCGATCGGTCAGGTTTCCGACGTGTGCGGCGATCCGGGCGGGGGCGTCGGGCGCGGAGAGATCCGCGGGGACGGTGTGCACGACAGTGCCGTGCCCGCCGAGTTCCTTGGCGGCGGTCTCGAGCTTGTCGCGGTTGCGGGCGACGAGGATCAGCTCCGCTCCGTCGCGGGCGAGGGCATCGGCGATGGCCAGGCCCAGGCCCTCACTGCCGCCTGTGATGACGGCGATACGGCTGGTGGTGCGGTGCTCGGGCATGTCGGATTGCCTTTGTGTGGTCGGTGGAAGCACTCAGGGTCGCGAACCGGCGTAGCTCGTCGAGGTGGTCGCTGCGGGCCTTCTCGATATCGGCGAGGGCGTCGCTGCGAAAGGGAAGGCGCGGGGCGGGAGGGCTCGGCATATCGGCGAGGGCGACGAGGGCCTGGGCCATACGGGCGAGGTCGCGGACCTGCCTTGCCGCGGCGTTGACGGAGCGCGCCGGCGCTTCGTGCACGGGGAGGGCGGCGCTGCCGGGCAGCCGGCTCGCCCAGCGCTTTGGCCGCGCGCAGGGTGGGGCAGAGCGGCGCGCAGGACATTGGCAGCGGCGAAGAAGCTCACTTCGGCAGCGGCGAAGAAGTTCACTTCGAACTGGGCGCGCAGCTCCGTGTCGTCCAGTTCCTCGAAGGGGCCCGCCAGCGCGTAGCCGACGTTGTTGACGACGACATCGAGGCGGCCGAACCCGGTGATCGCGTCATCCAGTACCAGGCGCAGCGTACCGGCGTCGGTGATGTCCACGCTCACGGTGCGCAGGCGCCCGGGAAAGGCGGCGGCAAGCGGTTGCGACGGCTCGTCGTCGCGGGTGACCGCGATCACTCGCTCACTTGAACTCAGAACCTCACTGACCAGAGCCTGACCCAACCCGCCGGACGCGCCAGTGACCAGCCACACGCAGGACCCCATGCTTCGCACCTCTCGCACGAGCCAAACAAGCGGACAGGTCTTGTCCGTTTCTGCGAGAGTAGAGGAGGCGGACAGAAGCTGTCCACTTATGGATAAGATGGGGTGATGAACGCGGAGCGGTCTGCGACGACCCAGGGGGCGGCGATGCCCGTGCGCGCCGACGCCCAGCGCAATGCCGCGCGGGTCCTCGCGGCCGCGCGTCGTGCCGTCGCCTCTACCGGCCTGGACGTGAGCTACCACGAGATCGCTCGGGAGGCCGGCGTCGGTGTGGGCACCGTCTACCGGCGCTACCCCGAACGCGACCAGCTCATGGCGGCGGTGCTGAGTGACATCCTCACCGAACTGACCGACACCGCACACCAGGCCCTGGACTGCGATGACGCCTGGGAGGGCTTCTCGTCGCTGTTCACCAGCCTGGCCCTGCGTACCGCTCAGAACGCGGGACTGTCCGGCTCCCTGGATCAGCACGGCGGGCCCGCTGTCGCCCAGCAGCGCCGCGAGCTCCTCGACCTCACCCGGAAGGTCATCGAACGTGCTCAGGACCAGGGACGTCTTCGCCGGGATCTGGCCTGGCAGGAAGTGCTACGGCTGACCGGCGCCCCAGCGGTACAGGGATGCGTGCTGGGACTTGAACCTGATCCCGCACACGGTCACCACTTCGTGCTGACCGTTCTTCTCGACGGCCTACGGACCGACTGACACCGGCGGCGTGCCGAAGCTCTCAGGAGCGGACGACATCGCCGGGACGATGCCGTCCACGCACTCGGCGCGTTCCATGAATGCGAGTCTTCTGACGTTTCAGCAGCTCGGGACCCATGCCTCGGATGGTGGAAGGCCGCCTGACCCCAGCGAGTAGGAATCAGCGAACCGTCCAGCTCTGGCAGACGATCTGCTGCGCAGATTGCCGCCGACGACCAGCAGAGCACCCCGAGAGCCGGTCACACCAGTCCTTTGACCTACGCTTTCAAGTTGGTGGAGGCTCACGGCAGTTCACCGCTCCCGCGCGCCGCATGCCTTGCCGAGCCGTGCGTGCACGGCACGCCATGCCTGTTCCGCCAGCAGCAGGCTGGAAGCGGTGAGCAGGCAGACGGCCCACTGGGCGGTGTTGAGGGCGACGGTGTCGAAGGCGTCTTGGGCGAAGGGCGCCTGCACGGCGGTGATCTGGAGGACGAACACGGCCGCCAGACAGAGCCAGAGAGAGCGGTTGCGCAGTTGGTGGCGGCCCAGGACGGGTCCGTCCTCGCTGCGGGCGGCCAGGGCGTTGAAGAGCTGGAACAGTACGAACGTCGTGAACGCCATGGTGGTCGCGGTGGCGGTGTCGTCGGTGAGGGCTTGGGCGGCGGCGAAGACGGATCACGGTGCCCGCGGCCATGACGATGCCGGTGCGGGTGATGGCCGTCAGGCTCCGGGTGTTGAGGACGTGTTCGCCGGGCGAGCGCGGCGGACGATGCATCACATTGCGCTGTGGCGGGTCGATGCCGAGGGCCATGGCGGGCGGACCGTCCATGATGATGTTGACCCAGAGCAGTTGGATCGCGGACATGGGGGCCGGCGGTCCGGCGAGCACGGTGGCGAGCAGCGTGAGGATGGCGCCGATTGACGGTCACCCCGGCCGCCTGGGTGAGCGCGACTGCGTCGCGTGCCTGGGGACGCGGTGGATCGGCGATGCCCGCGATCGCGGTGAGTGTCAGCCCGGTCGCCTCATCCGCATGGCAGCGGTCGCTCACGGCGGTGGCGGCGCCGAGGACACGCAGACCCTCGCCGCCCATGCGCCGCGCGACGTCGGTGACCTCGCGGCGGCGCTCCGCTGTGAGGGAACCGGGCCCTGGTCGGTCAACAGGTGGGTGCACCGGTCCATCAGGACGTCGACCGCCCCTTTGGCGTGCACGAGGACGGATTCGTCGCACCCCGGGTGGAAGGTGACCATGTACTTCGCGGCCGGGTCGAAAGGGATCTCCCCGGTGCGCGGTGTCCGGGCACGCAGGCCGGGTCGAGACCGGCCTTGGGGGCGAGGACGAGCAGAGGGCGGCCTGGGTGGGGTCGTTGATGACGCCGTCGGCGCCGAGCCTGGCGTCATTGCACAGGCGAACGGCAGGACGGCCTCCCGGAGGTTCGGACCTGGCCGCCCGTCGGCCGTACGGACGGTCCCGGCGGTGTCGTAGCCCTCGCCCGTCACGTCGTAACGGCATCCGGCCGTGGAGCGAGCCGAAGCCGTCGGCGTTGAAGCTGTGGATCACATCGCGAACCCGGTCGGCGCGGGAGAAGGTCATCCTGGTGATCTTCGCCACCGGCATGCCCTGCGCGGACAGCAGTACCATCTGGGCCCGCCGCCAGGTCACCACCGATCCAGTGCCCCTGCGGATGATCCGCAGTAACCGCTGACCCTCGCCATCGTCGATCTCTCGGACCTGTGCGCGTATCGCCATCAGCACAGAGTGGCCGCCCCCTGCCACCCGGTACAGCACCCGGACGGCGCGTCACATCAGGCCAACGTTCGCTGTTGCAACACGCGGCCGCTCTGCCTCGGAACCGTGCACCACGCCGCCGCGTCTATCACGGGCATGGGCGAGAGAACCGCGGAACGGGCCACGGATATGAACCCGAAGACTGAGGGCGGCGCCGGATGCCTACTCGCCGGCCTCGGTGCGACAGCCGCGCCGCTTGTCTGGGCACCGCGCGCCGCGGCGAGTATCGACGGAGGATTCGAGGGACATGCCCGCGATCTGAGCGTACTCTTCATCGATCTGCCGCTCATCGTGCTCGGCGGCGCACTGGTTCCGCTCTTCGCCTGGGCGTTGGCCACCAGATGGGTGCACCGCCCCTGGGTCGCGGCACTCGTAGCCTTGGCCACGCTCGCGCTCGCGGTGTGGGGGCTCACCGAGTGGTGGACCCCCCGCCGGCAGCCAGACCCCGGTTACGGACCTGGAATCTGACAACGGCGTCCGCACATCGCAGCGCGACCAGCAGCCCCAGGATCACAACATCCCCGCGCCGTCGACTGAAGGGCAAATGTTGTCTGATGCGGTACTAGGTCGCTCCCTCCGTCGGTGCTCCAGGTCGGGAAGCGGTCAACGGTCAGTGCTGAAGAGTGGCCACAACCTCGCCTACCAACTGCTGTGGCTCACCGACGCCCGCGGTGCCGCGGCCATCCTCGACCACACCATCCCGCGCACCCAACACCCCACCGCACGCGCCCTCCTATACCTCCGCCAGGCCCGCGCCCTCGCCGCCCTCGGTGAGGACGGCCCGTGCCGCCGGGCCCTGACCGCCGCGGAGAAGGCGCTGCGGGCCCCTCTTGCGATCCGGCGCCCGCCTGGTGCTCCTGGATGGGGATGGCGGACCTGGCCGCGGACAGCGGCAGGTGCCTCGCCGGTCTCGGCCAACGACGACGGGCTCACCAGCTCATGGACGAGGGCATCGCCCTGCTCCCGCTTACGCCGCTGGGTCGAGCGGACGTCACAGGGGGAGTTCGGCCTGGGTGAGGTCACTGTGCTGGTGGCGCCGCTCGTGTGGATGGTGCTGCAGCAGTTCGCACAGGAACTGGCTGGTGTGACGGTACGAGCGGCGCCAGCCGACTGTCCGCAGCGTGGCGCAGGCTGTGCGGCAGCCCTGCAAGCGTCTCCGCCCTGCCGCGGCTGGACGAGGCACAGCGCGCGGAACCGCGCGTCGTCGTCACGCAGCGCGCTCAGGAGGCAGGGCTCGCCGAGGCTTCGGCCAGACAGCTCGCGTCAAGTGTCATCCGCCACATCGAGCGCAACCAGTAGCCGAGCCCGCCCGTGCAACAGCCGTCGTCCACAGAGATTGGGGCCTATTACCGTCGATGGAGCGTCGGCAAAACCCGCAGGTTCATCCTCCTGCTCCTGCTCCTGACCACCTCGGGCATGTTCCTGATCAACACAGCGGCGGAGACCATCCTGTGGCGCCCCGCGTACGCGCCTTGCATACAGGCGTACGACGACATCAGCCCCCCGTCAGCAAGCAACTGGCGTCCTGGTCAGCCGCCGTTACCGTGGCTGGCCTTGCGGATGTCGGCCTTCTGACGCTCTTGGTGTTCTGGTTCATGCCAACCCGGCGCCTGGCCTGGTGCCCGTGCCCGCTTCCGCCAAGTTGTACAAGAACTGGAAGGCCTACGAGAACGGTGCGGTCTGCCAGTGCGCCCGAGCTATGTCGTCGAACTCAGCGCACCGGCGAAGTCGGCGGTGGTGTTCGGCCGGCCGGGCCTGCTGGTTCTGTGTCTGGACAACACGGCCTGGTGAATACGCGGCGGCGTCCGTGGCGTCGGCTCGCTCTACTACCTCGCCCGTGGGCGGTCGTGACGTTCACCGTGCTCACCTCGGCCGTCCTGCACGGTGTCACTGCCCGGGCCGGTGGTGTCCCGTCTCGACCGGCTGTGCGGAGCCGCGCCTGCGTACCCGGAGAACCGCTTCCGGCACCGTCGGCTCACCAGGCGCGGTCGGAAGGCTCCTCGTGCAGGACGGTGCGGGCAGAGGCCGCCGGCACTTCACTCCTGACGGACCGACGGGACAGTGGCCCGGGAGAGCAGGCGGAGGGCGGCCTGTGACGGGGAGCCGGGTTCGGCGATGGCGAGCACGATGTGCCGTTCCTCGTCCTGCGGGGGACGCAGGCTGTGCTGCCGGACGGTGAGGCTGCCGACCAGCGGGTGGTGCATCTCGTACACCGCGGAGTCACAGGGGCTGACCCTGTGATCGGCCCACATGGCGGCGAACTCCGCACTCCTCGTGGTCAACTCGTCGACGAGCGAGGTGAGCAGCGTGTCATCGGGGTGCCGGCCGGCCGTCATACGGAGGTTCTCGACGACGGCCCTCGCCTTGCTCGGCCAGTCGGCGTACAGCGCGCGGGTGCGGGGGTCGAGGAAGATCAGGCGGACCAGGTTGGGCCGGTTGCCGGGATCCGCCGGGCCGGCCGGGTCGAGGTGGGAGGCGAACAGCGCGTGCCCCGTCCGGTTCCAGGCCAGGACGTCACCGCGCCGCCCGCTGACGAGGGCGGGAACGTCACCGACAGCCTCCAGCAGGTCGAGGGTCGCCGCGTCGAGGTGTTCGGCGGGCGGGCGGTGGACGGCCGTACGCCGCTTCGCGCGGTCCGCCAGGTCGTGGAGGTAACGCTGTTCGGCCTCGTCCAGGTGCAGCGCCCGGCCGATGGCACCGAGGACCTCCGGTGAGGGGCCCATGGACCGGCCCTGTTCCAGACGGGTGTAGTACGAGGAACTCACACCGGCCAGCAGCGCCAGTTCCTCACGGCGCAAGCCGGGCACCCGGCGCCGGTCTCCGTAGTCCGGCAGCCCGACATCCTCCGGACGCAGCCGAGCCCGCCGAGTCCGCAGGAAGTTCCCGAGTTCTCGCTGTCCGCTCATGTGGCCCAGTATGCGGGCCTCGCGTGCCGGGAACCTGACCCGGCCGGGGATAGGCACGGTCCGGTCTGGCTCGGTCGCCGTGATGCCGCTGACATGGGTTCCGCACCGTTCACCCGCCGCGACGACGGCACCCCGTGCGGCGCACCTCACGTAAGGACGTCCACATGACCGGGCTCTTCGGCACCGCCGCTGCGTCCGCGGCGCTTGTCCGGGAGCTGTCCGGCCGAGACCGCCGACGCGTACGGGCCGTGCCACGCCGGACAGCCTCGTCGCCCCTTGAGAAAGCGCAGGGAAAGCCACCCATGAACACCATCACCCTGGGTGATGTCACGCTCACCCGTGTCCGGGAGTACTTCGGGCCCGTGGACATGACCCCCGAGACGTTCTTCCCGGACAGCCCCGCGCAGGCGTGGGAAGAACACCGCACCATGCTGGTCCCGGACTTCCTGGACGACGGCACCCGGATCGTCAACTCGGCGATCCAGACCTGGCTCCTGCGCAGCGAGGGCAGGACCATCCTCGTCGACACCGGCGTGGGCAATCACAAGGAGCGCCCGTACGCCCCTGTATGGAGCCGGATGGACACCGGATTCCTGGACAACCTCGCCCGCGCCGGAGTCCGCCCCGAGGACGTGGACATCGTGATCAACACACACCTTCACATCGATCACGTCGGCTGGAACACGTATCTCGACGGGCGTACCTGGGTGCCCACTTTTCCCAACGCCACCTACCTGATGCCGAAGGACGACTTCGACTTCTGGAACCCGGAGAACGGCCATAGGAGCGTACTCGGCCGCGGCAACCAGAACGTGTTCGAGGACAGTGTCGCCCCGGTGCACCAGGCCGGCCAGACACTGCTGTGGGAGGACAGCCACCAGATCGACGCCGGTCTGCGCCTGGAGTCCGCCCCGGGGCACACCCCCGGGTCCTCCGTACTGACGCTCACTTCCGGGACGGACCGCGCGGTCTTCGTCGGCGACCTGCTGCACAGCCCGGTGCAGATTTTCGAACCGGACTCCAACAGCTGCTTCTGCGAGGACCCCGCGCAGGCACGCGCCACCCGCCGCAAGGTCCTGGGCTGGGCGGCGGACAACCACGCCCTCGTCGTGCCGGCGCACCTGGGCGGCCACGGCGCCGCGCACGTGGTACGCGACGGCGGCAAGTTCGCGATCAAGCACTGGGCTCCTTTCGCCGCCCGCACCGAACAGGCTGAGCTCTGCGGAAAGGCACTGCGGTGAACCATCGCACCGACCCTGTCGTCACCACGACGCGGGGACCCGTCCGCGGTCTGCACCAGGGCGGCGTCGCCACATTCCTGAACATCCCCTACGCCGCCCCGCCCCGCGGTGCCGGCCGGTTCGCGGCGCCCCACCCGCACGAACCGTGGGACGGCATACGGGACGCCACGACGCCGGGGCCCAACGCTCCGCAGGCCGGACGCGAACTCGGCCGTCTGGACATGTCCCCCTACTTCGGGGCTGGTTGGAGCCGTGGCCAGGACTACCTCACGGTCAACGTCTGGACGCCCGCCGACAGGGACGGCGACCTGCCCGTCATGGTGTTCGTCCACGGCGGTGGGTTCGTCGCGGGGTCGACGCGGTCCGCGCTGTACGACGGTTCCGCCTTCGCCCGCGACGGTGTCGTCCTCGTCACCCTCAACTACCGACTCGGCATGGGCGGGTTCCTCGACCTTCCCGGAGCGCCCGCCAACCGCGGGCTGCTCGACGTCGTGGCCGCGCTGCGCTGGGTACGGGACAACATCGCCGCCTTCGGCGGTGCCCCGCACAACGTCACCCTGTTCGGCCAGTCGGCGGGGGCGACCGTCATCGGGGGCGTCCTGGCCACTCCCGAAGCCGCGGGACTGTTCCACCGGGCGATCGTCCAGAGCGGCAACGGCCTGGGCGCGTTCACGCCCGAGCAGGCCGCCCGCGTCACCGGGGCGGCGGCCCGGATCCTGGGCATCGAACCGCACGCCGACGCCTTCGCGGAGATTCCGGACGCCCGCCTGGTGGAAGCGGCCTCCGCGCTCGCCGGCACGGACCTGCGGACGGCCACTCACCGCGATCCGCTGGTCGGGCTCAGCCCTTTCAGCCTGGTCCTGGACACCCAGCCCGCGGAATCCGTCGCCGCGGGCCTCGGCGCCGACGTCGACCTGCTCGTCGGGACCAACACGGAGGAGGGAAACCTCTATCTGGTCCCCTTCGGCACGTACGCCACCTCGACCCGTGCGGACGTCGACGCCCTCGCGGCACGTGTGCATCCCGATCCGGTCCGGCTCGTGGACACCTATCGCGAGACCCGCCCGAGGGCGACCTTCGGCGAGCTGCGGTCGGCCATCTTGGGTGACGCCCTGTTCGGCGCGGGCAGCCGGGCCCTGGCCGACGCACACACCGACCGGTCCGGTGGCGCCACCTACGCGTACGAGTTCGCGTGGCGCTCCCACGCCCTGGACGGACGACTGGGTGCCGCCCACGCGGTGGAGCTGCCCTTCGTCTTCGACCTCACGCACCTGTCCCGGTTGCACGGTGCCCATGCCCTGCTCGGCCCCGACGGACCGCCCGCCGGTCTCGCCCCCCGTATGCACGAGACATGGATCCGGTTCGCCAGGACCGGCGATCCCGGCTGGGCCCCGTACGACACCGTGCGCCGGGCCACCATGCGTATCGACACCGACTGGACGCAGACCGACGACCCTCGCGGCCGGGAACGCCAGGCATGGACCTGACCCGGCACGCACATAGTGCGACGCGTTCTCCTTCACGAGGCGAGCTGTCCGCACCGGGCGAGTGCGACAGCCATGGGGTCGTGACCGGAGCTGTTCCCTCCAGAGCGCCGAGGGACCGCGCGAACCAGACCTGCTCGAACCGTTCGGTGGCGACTGCGGCGGCTCTGGCAACGACGCGGAGCACCTCTTGCCCGAGGTACCGCACTTCGTGCGGCCCCCGGAACGTTCTGCGGCGTGGAGGGCCTGCGGTGCTCGGTGCCGGGGCCGAACCGGGGGTCGGGTCAGCGAGATCCGTCGCCTGGATGGTCAGCCCTCGTCCGCCGCCGATCCGGCCGCCCTGGGAATGGTCTCGTTGATGAGGCCGGCCAGGCGGTGCAGCTGTGCGGCGAGTACGCGCTGCTCCTGCGGAGTGAACTGCGACAGGGCCGCGTACTGGCGCGCGCGCAGCTGGGCCCACATGACCGCGAGGTGTTCGGCGCCTTCCCGGGTGAGGCGGATGAGGACCTGGCGCTCGTCGTGCGGTGAGCGGCGTCGGGTGACCACGCTCCTGCGTTCCAGCGGAAAGGGCTGAACCCGCGGACGGCTACCGGACCCCCGGCCGGCCGCTCGTCGGCAGGGGCGGTGCTGGTGCCGTTGTCCGACCGGCCTGGGGCGCCGGCCTACCGCTCGGCCCGCCCCGCCAAGCCCCCAGCGCGTGCCAGAACCACGGCGAAGCCGAGCCGCGCCCCCCGCCTCCCGGGAGAAGACCAGGTCGTACGGGTGGCCGATCGGCAGCGCGCCGCCGATCCGGTGAACAAAGCCATCGCACCTGGCCGAACACCGGGCGCTGGTTCAGTCGGTGAAGCGCACCGTCACATAAAGGTCTTCGGGGGCAACGCCGTGTTTGCCGGGGTCGCCCTTTCGCGAATCCGCCCGCTGGGGATGTCGAGCGCGGCCTGCTGTGCGGCGCGCGCCTGGTCGTAGACCTCGTGCGCGACCTGGACGGTGGTGCTGCGGCCGTCGGCGCGGCCGGTGAAGACGTGCACGCCGTGCCGGTCGGGATCGGCACTGTCGTGGCTGCGCGGCGCGGGCAGGTGGATCTGAAGCGGGCGCGCAGCGTGTCCTTGCCCAGCGTGGTGAGCACAATCAGCCGGGCCAGGACGTTCGGGTCGGGGCCGGCCAGTTGTCGCCACAGATCGAGCTGGAAGGCCATGTGGGCGTCCGCGCGGCCCCGCCCGCCACCAGCCGGGGGAGCGAGGCGACTCGGTCCGGGTACAAGGCGGCGCCCGGCGCCGCGACCACCGGGCCCAGCGCGTGGCCCACGAGGTGGAACCGGTCGAGTCCCGCCTCCCTTGCCACCGGGGGCACTGGTCTCTCCCGAGCCCTGCAGAACCGGCGACGACGATGGTGTAGCGCTCACTCGGGTCGGCGATGAACGGCGGCCAGTTGCTGCCGGTCGCGGTGGCGCCGGTGCTGTGCACCAGGACCAGGCCGGGCCCCGCTGCATGTGACGAGGCAGTGCGCCCTTGGTGACGCCGCCGGAGGTAGGAACGTCGACGAAGGGCATGGGGGACTCCCAAGAGACGGAGGAGGTGATGAGAGGGGGCGGGCGTTGCTCAGAGCAGGTCGGACAGGGCCGCGCGCAAGGCGGCCGTGAACCGGTCCGCCTGGTCCTGCTGCGCCATGTGCCCAGCGCCGTCGATCACCGTGAGGCGGCTGCCGGGGATCAGGGCGGCGAGTTCGCGGGGCACCGACAGCGGCACCTCGGTGTCGAGTTCGCCGTGCAGGAAGTGGGTGGGCACACGCAGGGCCGCCACTCGTTCACGCGGGTCGTAGCCGGCCTGGTCGACGACGAGACCGTCGATACGGAAGGTCGACTCCAGGAGCTGGGCCACCGTCCAATCGATCATCGCCGTGCTCGCGCCGGGCCGGTACCAGTGCGGCACGAAGTCGGCGAGGGTGCCCGCGCGGTCGGCGCGCAGGCCCGCGAGCAGCTTGTCCATGGCGCCCTGACGCCCGCAGAAGTGGTGGACGCCTGCGTCGACGGGGATGATCGCCCCGAACCGGTCGGGGGCCGCGAGGGCTGCCTCGATGATGAAGGCACCCGCGATCGACGAACCGATCATCACCGGCCGGTCAAGTCCCAGGGCGTCGACGAACTCCAGCACATCGCCGGCGAGCCGACTGATGGTGTAGCCGTCGGCAGGCCGCTCGGAGCGCCCGCAGCCCCGCCAGTCAAGGGTGATCACGCGGTGGTCGGCCATGAGGTCGGCCGCCTGCGCGTCCCACACCCGGCCACTGGTGCCCCAGCCGTGCAGGAACACCAGGGGACGGCCCGCGCCGAGGTCCTCGTAGTGGAGAGCGATGCCGTCGACCGTCGTGTACGCCATGAGGATCTTGCCCTTCCCTGCCGACCCGGCCTGCCTGGCCGGTTCGCTGTGGTGATGGGTAGATTCCAGCGGACGGGCGCCCGTCGGCCAATGAGTGATCTGCTCCTGGACTCATCACCGATCGTGATGGGTCGTGAAGGGCCGTGCTGGGACGTGATGAGCGAGAGGTCCGGGGGGCGGGACGGCGTGGAACTGCGTCAGATGAAGTACTTCGTGGCAGTGGCGGAGGAACTGCACTTCGGGCGGGCCGCCGAACGGCTGTACATCGGGCAGCCCGCGGTCAGCCAGCAAGTGCGGCGACTGGAGCGGGAGTTCGGCGTCACCCTGTTCGACCGCAGCAAACGGGCCGTGCGGCTGACCGAGGCGGGCCGGGCGCTTCTGCCGCACGCCCGCGCGATGCTCGCGGCCGAGCGGGCGGCAGCCGAGACGATGGACGTCGTACGCGGCGAGCAGCAATCCACTGTCCGCATCGGTACGAGCGTGGGGCTCGGGCTGCGCCTGGACGGAGTGCTGACCGCGCTGTCGGAGCAAGCGCCATGGCTGCTCGTCGAACTGGTCAGCGGCCCCACGACGACACGGTTGCAGCAGGTGCGTGACGGGTACCTGCACGCCACGTTCGTGCGCGGCGCCGACCGCGCCCCGGGCCTCGAACTGCTGCCGCTGTGGCGGGACGAACTGGTCGCGGCGCTGCCTGCCGGGCATCCGCTCGCCGAGCGGGACCGGGTCGACCTCGCGGACCTGGCCGGGCTGCCGCTGCGGATCGCATCCCGCGAGAGCAATCCGTATCTGGTCGACGTGGTTGTGGACGCCTGCCGGGCGGCGGGTTTCGAACCAGCCATGGGACCGGCGTTCACCACCGATCAGGACACCCTGGCCGCGATCGCCGCGGGCCGGCCGAGCTGGACCGTCTACTTCGCCTCCCAGGCGGCCGTGCAGCCCGTGCACCGGATCGCTTTCCGGCCCTTCGCCGACCCGGCCAGGGCGCCCTCCCTGCCGACATACCTGGCGACGCGCCCCGGCCCGCCGTCCCGTCGGCTCACGGCCCTGCTTCAGGCGTGCAACCAACAGGCAGAGCAGCCGACACGGCAGCCGGCCTACTAGCTCTGCCGCCTCATCCAACAGGAGCTCGACCGTGCGCACCGCCGCAACCTACCCGCGATCGCCTCCCGCCTCCGCCACCGGCGGGAGCGCAAGGCCGGCCGATCGGGCGGTGCCCCTCGATGCGTGGATGGCCTCGGCGACACGTCGTATAACGCCTACGGCTTGACCGACGACGTGATCGGCGATCCGACCGTGGCGAAGTCCGGCACCCCCGCGTAGTCGGGCAGCTCGATGCCGTTGATCGCGCGTCCGACCAGCTCGGTGAACCACTCGCTGGCGAAGTCGGGGCGCGGCTCGGTGTCCGGCCCAGAGACGTCACGGCTGCGGGCGTTCAACCGGCCGATCTCCTGGTTGGCCTCGACGAACGACCGCATCCGCGCCTCGTAGCGGGCGAACCCGGCCTCGGGGACCCACCCGGCAGCGGCCAGCTCTCCGGCCAGCAGGTAGGCACCGACCAGTGCCAGCCCGGTGCCCTGCCCGGACATCGGCGACGAGCTGAACGCCGCGTCCCCGAGCAACCCCACCCGTCCACTCGACCAGCGGTCCATCACCACCTGGGCGACCTGGTCGAGGTAGAAGTCCGGAGTGTCGTCCAGGTGCGCGAGGATGTCCTGGGTCAACCAGCCCAGGCCCGCCATCCGCTCCCGCAGCAGGACCTTCTGGGCTGCGACGTCACGGTGGTCGACGTTGAAGTCGGCCGAGGCGAAATAGAACATGGCCATCGCCCGGGTGGCGTCCTGGGTGGGCCGCAGGAGGGCGGAGCGCCCGGACTCCTGATCCTGGTACTCCAGCAGCCAGCGGTCCAGTCCGAACTCGTTGGGCACACTGCAGAAGGCCAGCACGTGCCCGAGGTGGCGGAGGAACCGCTCATGCGGCCCGAAGACCATCGCCCGCAGCTCCGAGTGCAGCCCGTCTGCCCCGACCACCAAGTCGAAGCGCCGCCGGCTGCCGCCCGCGAAGACCACCTCGACCCCGTCCGCGTCCTGGGCGAGCCCGGCGATTCGGTCGCCGAAGACATACTCGACCCGGTCGCGGGTGTCGTCGTAGAGCACCTGGGACAGATCCCCGCGCAGGATCTCGATATCCGCGATGAACCCGTCGCCACCATCGTCGTCGGCATGGAAGGTTTTCAGCACCTGCCCGTCCGCGTCCACGGTGTGCGCGCCGGCGGTGTCGGTGCATGCCGCGCGCACCGCCGCGTCCAGCCCCATGCGCCCGATGACTTCCTTGGCGACCCCGCGCGCGTCCACCGCCTGCCCGCCGGGGCGCAGCTCGGAAGCCCGCTCCACCACGGTCACTTCAGCCCCCCGCCGGCGCAGCCAGTGGGCCAGCGCGGGTCCCGCGATACTCGCCCCCGCCACCAACACCCTGGGACCGCTCACCCTTGATCCCTGCCCGCCCGTCCGGATCGCGTGGCCCTGGTCGGGGTCGTCGACGCTCATCACAGCCTCCCTCTACTCCTCCCGCGCTGGAACGTCCCCAGCACAGGCCCACCGCTGTCGGCGTATCCAGCCGTATCGACAACGGATCCGCGCAAAACTCATCGGTCACGGCAGACATCGATGACATCAGCCGGGCCGGGGCCGTCGACGTCGCGCTGTACACAACGGCTCCGTCGGCGCGATCCCCGCCGAGCACCCGGAGGTCGACTGGGAGCAGCTGCGCACGGTGGACAAGGGTCGGCGCTCCATCTGTCCCATCCCGGTGACCGCCCTGGCCGGGGAGAGCGACGGGATCGTGACCCCGGCCTCCGCCTGGTCCGTGTTTCCCGGACATCGGCGGACTGCCGGGCGACCACTTCACCATCTCCGGCCCGACAGCCTCACCCACCGCTCGTACACCACACTGAAACGACTCCTCCTGGAGGCACGGCCCCGAGACGGAGCGCGGCCCGCGGAGGAAGCAGGGCCCGGTCGCCCCCACCCGCTGCCTCGAATGCCGCAACGCGTTCGTACTGCCCTCGAACCTCCCCCAGCTTCTGCTCTTCTCCGACCATCTCGAACGCCTGTGGCTGCGGCTGTCGCCTCAGCTCTTCCACACGCTCTGGGGGCAGAGCCGGGTCAACGTCACCGAAGCGATCAAGGCCCGCACCGACGCAGAGATCGCCCAGGTCCGCCGCCAGATCGTCGAAGGCGTGGCGGCCTTGCCTCTTCCCCTCTCGGCACACGTGGAGTTGGATGCATGACCAGCCGTCTGCCGCTCGCCCTGCCCGTCTCGGTCTTTCGGAACGACGAGCCCGTCATTCAGTCCCACCCGCTCCTGGAAGGCGCCTGTCCGCCGCTGTTCGGCAACACCGGCTGCTGGGACCTGAACGGCATCGTCCGCAGGGCCCCGAACCTGGCTGCCGCCGGTTTCCGCATGATCTTCCGCGAGCCGGATCCTCAGTGGAATCTGCTGGCCCGGGAGATGGCCATGATCTGGTTCAACCCGCGCCACCCAGCCGTACTCGCCCGCAGACTGCATCTTCCGCCCGACCCGGTGGCACCGCACACGGTCTCCCAACGCATCGGACACCTGCGAGCCCTGCACGCCTGCGGCGTCTCCCGACAGCTTCCCCCATGGGTCGGCGACTGGCTCGACGACGATTTCAATCAGTACACCGGGCGCAGCACCACGCTGTCCCAGGCCGTCGGCTGCGCCCTGGCCGATGTACTGACCCCGCCGGCGGGCGGGAGGACGGTACCTCGGGATGAGCCGTTTCAGCCAGGGTCGGGGAGTTCCTGGCGCAGGTCGAGGTAGCAGCGCAGCCGGACGCCGGGCTGTCCCGGGTCCCGCGTGGTGTGCTCCGCGGCCGTCGCCCACCGGCCGGCGAGCATCTGCTGGAAGGCGAGGGCGGTTGCGTCGCCGGCGGCCGCGATGTCGACACGACGAGCCCCGGCTCCTTCACGTGCGTCTCGTTGATCGGGTTCACGTAGAGCACCACGCCACGCTCTCCGTGAGGGTTCCGCCGGCATGATGTGTTCACTCAGCCGGGTGCGGCTGGTGCCGGCCTGACTTACTGATCGTTTCAGAATGAGGTTCGCAGGCGGCGGAGGCATATGAGGCTGCAGGCCAGCTCGAGCAGGCCCTGGTGGAGATCAGCGCGTCGTTCGTAGCGGGTGCGGAGCCGTTTGAACTGGTGCAGCCAGGCGAAGGCGCGCTCGACCACCCAACGCACCTTGCCCAGTCCTGAGCCGTGAGCGACACCGCGTCGGGCGATCACTGGCTTGATACCGCGCTTCCACAACAGGCGGCGGTACTTGTCGAAGTCGTAGCCCCGGTCGGCGTACAGGCGCCGGGGCTTGCGGCGGGGACGTCCGCGCAGCCCCCGGATCGGTGGGACCGCGTCCAGCAGCGGCAGAAGCTGGGTGGCGTCGTGTCGGTTGCCGCCGGTAAGCGTGACGGCGAGCGGGGTTCCGTGGCGATCGACGATTAGGTGGTGCTTGGAGCCCGGGCGGGCACGGTCGACGGGTGAAGGGCCGACATGATCCCCCCTTTGAGAGCCCGGACGTGCGATCCGTCCACGGAACAATCGTCCGGGTCCAGCAGGTCGGCACGGCGGAGCTCGGTCAGCAGGGCGCCATGCAGGCGTGGCCAGACGCCGGCCTCGGTCCAGTCCCTCAGCCGGCGCCAGGCCGTCACACCAGAGCAGCCCACAGTCTCTGCGGGAACATCGCGCCACGCGACACCGGTCCGCAGCACATACATGACGCCGGCGAGGGCCACTCGGTCGGGAACGCGCAGCCGTCCGGGGTAGCGGCGGCGACGTTCGGGAGTGGGCGGCAGCAGCGGGGCCACCCGCTCCCACAGGTCATCCGGGACAAGATCAGCACACACCTTGGACACCCTGCTGACCAAGATCGTCGAGCACGGCGTTCTCGTGGGCGCGGCTCGCCGGACCCGTCCCGTGGGACGCGCACTTCGTTCTCGACATCCCTTCGGAGAGGGAGCATGACAACGCGAGGAGGAAGCCCCCACACCCGTCGACCACCGGGTCACTGAACACGAGCACTGGCTCGCCGGCTTCCGCTCGTTGCGTACGTGCCGGCACTCGGCACGTTCCTGATGGTCACGACCAAGTCCGTGGTGGCCGGTCTATTCACCGGAGATCGACGTGCATGTCATCGCGCGCGGGCATCGTTATACTCCGGTTCCCCGCTTTCGAGGACGCGGAGTAGGGACGCCGTGACGACACGCGTCACACGGCCGATGCGTAGCACACGGCACGGAAACTGCCCGCTGCGGATCAGGTCGTATCCCTTAGCCCGTGAAAATCCAAGCGCCCTTGAGGCGTCTTCCACGCTCCCCGTTCCGTCCCAGGTGGCGCGGATGTGAGCAGGGCTATAGCGAGGGCCCAGAGTCTCTTCGATCTTCGTGTGCATTCTGCATTCTTTCGTCTGATGGGTAGCCCCTACCGGGCCTACGAACGTCGCACGCGCCCGTCATCGCGGTCACTGTCAATACTCCGCGCTACCGCCGGTTTGGCTAACCGGCGGTTCTGGGCTATGTTGCTTCGCTTGCCGTAGAAGGGCCCCATTCTGGCGGCGTGAGGTACGACGGAGAGGAGTCGGCAGCATCCAACAGTTCACGTCATTACTCAGCACGGTGACGAAGGGCAGTAGTCACCACAGAAGAGTTGGGTGTTGCATGGGTTTCCGATGACGCATCATGTGGAGTGCGTGGCGATCCTGGAGACTGCCGAAAATGGCCGCTGACCTGCGGTTTCGGTGGGTGCACATGATGTGCGCCATGTGCGTTACGGGCGATATCTTGACGCTCGAATGACGCTCTGCGAGGCGTCTTGACGTTCATCTGACGCTCGTTCTGATGAGGTGTCAGGCGCGTTGCGCCACTGGCCGGCTGGCCTGATGGGGAGGTCCGTGAGGCAGAGGTGCCAGTAATTACCGGTGTCAAACGGTCATGCTCAGCCGCATGACTAGAGCGCCCCGAGCACACCAGCAGAGCCTGCGAGGGCCAGGTGGTTCCGGGCACACCCTCACGCAGTCCGAACGGGTGTCAGCGGGGCGCGTCGGTCCCGCGGTGGGCGATGCGCTCGGAAGGACTGGCCGACATGGACGGCGCAGGGCGGATCGTGGTCATCGGCGTGGGCAATGAGTTCCGCCGTGACGACGGGGTGGGGTGGGCGGTGGTGGAACGTCTCGCCGAGCCGGGGTTCCCGGCGCCCGCTCTGACCGGCGTCGGACTCGCCTTCTCCGACGGTGACCCCGGGCGGCTGATCGGGACCTGGCGGGGCGCGTCGCTCGCCATCGTCGTCGACGCCGCGCACGCCCATCCCGGGTGCCCCGGCCGGGTGCACCGGCTGGAGATGGCACGGGGTGAACTGGCCGCGTCGTCCGCAGCCAGTTCGCACGGCCTGGGACTGGGCGAGGCCGTGGAACTGGCTCGCGTTCTCGGATGGCTGCCGGAGCGGTTGGTCGTCTTCGCAGTCGAGGGTGAGGACTCTACGGTGGGCCGCGGTCTCTCCGTGCCGGTCCAGAACGCTGTCGCGTCGGTGGTCGACCGCGTACGGCGAGAGATCCTCCGCCACCGCGCGGTCCTGAGGGGCCTGTCGGCATGAGCGGAGTCAGGCAGACCTGGCGCATCGAGATCTCCGGAACCGTCCAGGGCGTGGGCTTCCGGCCGTTCGTCCACCGCACGGCCAACGCGCTGGGCCTGGACGGCTGGGTACGCAACGTGGACGGTCACGTGGTCGCGGCGGCGGCCGGACCGCGGGATGCGCCGGAGCGATTCCTGGCCCGTTGCCGGGACGAGGCGCCACCCCTGGCCGTCGTCGGCACCGTCACCGTGGGCCGTCTGGACACCACCGACCCCCACGGCATCGCCCCCGGTTCGGGTTTCGTCGTACTCGAGAGCACAGCGGGAGCGGCTACCGGGCCGGTGCGCCAAGTCCCGGCGGACGCGGCGCCCTGCGCCGACTGCCTGCGCGAAGTCCTCACCCCCGGCGATCGTCGCTACCGCTACCCCTTCATCAACTGCACCGCGTGCGGTCCACGGGCCACCGTCATCACCGGCCTCCCGTACGACCGTGCGTGCACCACGATGGGGGCCTTCACCCTCTGCACGGCCTGCGCGCAGGAGTACGCCGACCCGGCGGACCGGCGGTTCCACGCCGAGCCGCTGGCCTGCCCCCGCTGTGGCCCCCGGATCTCGTGGTGGGCACCGGAAGCAGCGTACGGGGGTGAGGAAGCGATGAGTGCCGCCGCGGACGCGGTGCGCGGGGGCGCGTGGTGGCTGTCAAAGGGGTGGGCGGTTATCAGCTGGTGTGCGACGCCACCGACGCGGCCGCCGTGGCCGCCCTACGGCGCCGTAAGTGTCGCCCCGACAAGCCTTTTGCCGTGATGGTGCCGGACCTGGCCATGGCCCGGCGGCTGGCCGACGTCGGGCCTGTCGAACGCGAGCTGCTGAACTCGCCCGCCTGCCCCATCGTGCTGCTTCCGGCACGCCCGTCCTCACCCCTCGCGGCGGGAGTCCACCCCGGCACCTCGCGCGTCGGGCTCTTCCTGCCGGCCAGCCCGCTGCACCATCTGCTGGCGCGCGATGTGGACCGGCCGGTGGTGTGCACCAGCGGGAACCTGGCCGACGAGCCCCGGGCCATCGACGACGCCGAGGCACGAACGCGCCTCGCGGGCGTGGCGGACGGCTTCCTGACGCACGATCGCGCCATCCACGCCCGCTGTGACGACTCGGTGGTGACGACCCTGGGCCGTCAGGTCCTCACCATCCGCCGAGCCCGCGGCTACGCCCCCACGCCGATGCGGTTGCCCGTGGCCGGCCCGGTCCCGGCTCTCGCGGTGGGAGCGCAGCTGAAGCACACCTTCACGCTGGTGGCCGGTGACCGCGCCGTGACCGGGCCGCACACCGGGGACCTGGCGGATCCGAGAACCGTGGACGCCTTCGAGGCGGCCTGTCGTGGCCAGTCACGGCTGGCCGGGATCGATCCGCAGGTGGTCGCCCACGATCTGCATCCCGGATATGTCTCCACCCGATGGGCCGTCTCCCGCTGGCCGGCCGAGCGGCGCATCGCCGTCCAGCACCACCACGCCCATGTGGTGGCCTGCGCGGCCGAGCACGGGCTGGCCGGTCCGTTCACCGGCCTCGCCCTCGACGGCCTGGGGCTGGGCGATGACGGCACGCTGTGGGGCGGTGAGGTGCTCGTCGCCGACCTGACGGGATACCGCCGCGTCGGACGGTTCGGCACCGCGCCCCTGCCGGGCGGGGAAGCGGCCGTGCGCGCGCCCTTCCGTATGGCGCTCGGCTATCTGTTCGGCGCGGAGGACCTGGGCACCCCGCCGCCCACCCGGCAGCTGACGGACACGTTCACGGCAGACCGGCCTGCCGACGAGGTCCGCGCCCTACGGGCCATGGTGGACCGCGAGGTGAACTGTCCCCGCGCCTCCAGCTGCGGGCGGCTGTTCGACGCGGCGGCGAGCATCCTGGGACTGTGCCACCGCGTCAGCTACGAGGGACAGGCAGCGGTCGCCCTTGAGGCGGCAGCCGGTGACGTGGAGGAGGAGCCGCTGCCGTGGCGGCTGGTCCGCGCCGGGGACGGCCAAGACGCGCTGTGGGTGTACGACCCGTTGCCCACCCTGACCAGACTGCTGCGGGGACGGGCCGAAGGCGAGCCGGTCCGGCGCCTGGCGGCGGGATTCCACTCCGCCGTCGCCGCGGCGGCCGCCGCACTGGTGGAACGCGCCGTTGCGGACGGCGCACCGCCCGTCGTGTGCCTGTCCGGCGGCTGCTTCCAGAACCTGCGCCTGCTGAGCGAGATCGGCGGGCGGCTGCGCGGAGCGGGACTGGAGGTACTCGTGGGCAGCGCGGTGCCCGTCAACGACGGCGGTATCAGCTTCGGCCAGGCGGCGGTGGCCGCCGCCCGGCTCGCGGAGGAACGCGAGAGGAAGGGGGAGACGCCGTGTGTCTGGGCATCCCAGGACGCGTGATCGACGCCCGCGACGAGGCCGGCGTGCGGATGGCGACCGTCGACTTCGGCGGCGTGCGCCGGGACGCCTGCCTGGAGTACACCCCCGAAGCTGGCATCGGGGACTACGTGATCGTCCACGTCGGATTCGCCATCACCCAGGTGCACGAGGCCGAGGCTCAGCGCACCCTCGCGGTGCTGCGCGCCATGGGCGGCGTGGAGGACGAGCTGGGGGAGCCGCTGCCATGACGGGCGACACGGCGGTCATCGACACCGCGGGGATGGAAGCACTGGTGTCCACCCTCATCCGGCGCGGGCGCGTCGTCGTGGGCCCCACGGTACGCGACGACGCCATCGTGCTGGCCGAGCTGACGTCCGCCCGCGAACTGCCCTACGGGTGGGGCGTGGAGCTGGAGGCCGGCACCTACCGGCTCCGGCGCCGCGCCGACCGGATGGCCTTCTCCCACAGCGCCGGCCCGCAGTCGTGGAAGTACTACCTGCATCCGCAGCGGATCCGGCAGTGGAGCGCCGACCGTGGCCCGGACGGCACGGTGACCGTGACGGAGGAGGCCGACCGGCCGCCGTCCTACGCGTTCCTGGGCGTGCGCCCCTGCGACCTGGCCGCCATCGCCACCCAGGACCGGGTGCTGATGGGCGGTCCGCACACCGACGACGTCTACCGGCGGCGCCGCGCCGGGGCGTTCCTGGTCATGGTCGAGTGCGTCGAGCCGGGGGCCACCTGTTTCTGCGTCTCCAGCCCGGTCAGGATGGCCCCCAGTTCCAGTAGCAGGGCGATGGGGGTCCGCACGGCTCAGCCCTGGATGATGCGCTGGGCGTCGGCAATGCCGTCGCGGGTGCCGATGAGCACGAGGACGTCTCCGGCCTGCAGCATCTGACGTGGACCGGGCGAGGCGATGACGCCGTCGCAGCGGACGACGGCCACGACCGAGGCGCCGGTGCGGGTTCTCGTCCTGGTGTCGCCCAGGGCGCGGCCGGCAAACGGGCTTTCGTGCCGCACTTCGACCTGCCCGGCGCTCAGGCCGGGCACTTCGCGGGTCAGGTCGGCGAAGCGTTCCGCGATGCGCGGGGCGCCGAGGATCTCGGCGAGGGTGTCGGCCTCCTCACTGGTGAGTCGCACGACGGGGCGTGCCTCGTCGGGATCGTCGCCGGGATACACGACCACCTCGAAGTCCCCCGAACGTTGCGCGATCACGCCGATCCGGTCACCTTCGTGGTTGACGAACTCGTACCGGAGCCCGACACCGGGCAGCAGCACCTCGTTGACGTCCACGTGCATCACTCCGTCAGTCGCGCGTACGGAACCTGGGCGAGCCCCGCTGTGCACAGATATTCGGCACATTCCGACGGGTACTCGACACCAGGCTGACCCGTACGAGTTGGCAGCCGGTGTCCTGACGGCCCGGGCATCGGCGGCCGAGCCGTGTGGCCCCTCACACGACCGGGGCCGGCTTCCAGGAGCGAGCGGGCCGAGGCCGGCAACCGAAGCGGCTGCTCGCCGACGCCGTTGTGGGAAGGAGTGTGTGTCATGTGTGATCCGGTGACGTTCGGGTTGCCCGGTTCCGCCCCGAGCCTCGACGCGGCCGACGTCGAGGCTCGGGAGGGCTGCCCGCGCGGGGCTGCGCCGCCGATCGTGCGGGCGTTCGGCAACGCGCCAGGGCACCTGCCGGTCGGTTCGCTGCCGTGGGACCTGGCCGGCCACGGTCTGGAGTCGATGGCGCACCGCATAGCGACGCGTGCCTCGGTCGGCCAGGCCCTCCTTCACCATGCCCGCCGTCCCGCCACCGACGTCCGGGGCCAGCAGTGAGTATGCCCCCGCGGCCCCCCGCTGCCGCCGGACCCGGGGCGTCAACCAGCCGGACGGAACCCCTGAGAGACGCCTACCAGCGGGGGGAGGCCACCGCGGCGAAACCCTCGTTGACCTGCTGGAACATAGTGATCCGCTGAGGGCGGGGAAGGAAGCCTGAGGGGTCTGGCGTATGGAAGGCCCGAGCCTGAGAGGCGCTGCTCTTCAGGCTACGGCGGGTTGGCGCGTGACAGGCCGGGTCCAAAGTGTGGGTGCCTCTGGCAGGCTTTGGCTGGCCTTTTGCTGACCCAATGCTGACTTTACTGACGCGTCATCAGCCGTGGCTTGCGGTGATTGCCGCAGATCGGCGCAGCGGCCTGGCCTCCCTGACCGGTCTCACCACCCCCGGGCACCCCGGCGTACGCCAATCCGGGCGTCGCCTGCCCGGCCTCGAAGGCCGCGGTCAGCATGGTCACGGTCCAGTACGCGAAGGCCTTCCCGGACATCCGCGTCAACGCCGTGGAGCCGGGTTACACCGCGACCGACCTCAACGGTCACACCGGCCTCCCGACCGTGGAGCGGGGCGCGGAGATCATCTTCCGGACGGCGGTGGTGGGCCCGGACGGGCCGACCGGGGGCCGCTTCGCCGCCCCGTGACGGACGGCCGCGCGGTCCGGCCCGGGGCGCGCCAGGAGGCGTCCCCGGGCCGGCCGGGTCAGGAGTACGCGGCCAGCTCCGCGGGCGTCTGGTCCCGGTAGCCCTGGCTGACCTCCACCACCACCCCGTCGGGGTCGGTGACCCAGATCGTCTTCCAGCCGGGGATGACGGAGTCGAACGCCAGCGGCCCGAGCGAGAGCGTCAGTTCGCCCTCGGCCTCCCGCCAGAACGCGTCCACGTCGTCGACCTGGAAGGCGAGGTGGCGGGCGATGCCGGGGTGGTCGGGTCCGTCGTCGCCCGAGGTGAGCAGCGGGGGGTTCGCCGACCTGAACAGCTCCAGGTAGACGTCGCCGCTGCGCAGGAAGACCACGCGGACGTCGTCGTCCTCGATGACCCGGGCGCGGCGGAAGCCGAACCAGCGGGTGTAGAACTCCTCGGTCGCGTCCTGGTCGGCGCAGTTCAGCCCCACGTGGGACCAGCGGGCGGTAACCGGTGCGGTCATGGCGGTCTCCCTCACTTCCCGGTGACGGGGGCGAACGGCACGGTGTCGTGGACGTTCGTCATGTAGACGATGTGACCGTCGGCGACCTGGAAGTAGTTGCACACGTCGGCCTCGACGGCCACGCCGCTGTGCGTACGCGCCGAGATGTGCGACACGACCGCCGCCTGGTCGCCCTGGACCACGGTGTGGACGGGCCGGTTGGCGAACTCGGCGTACATGTCCGGGAAGCCCTTCATCATCTCGCGCAGCGTCTCGCGCCCCTCGACGTGGCCCGCGAGCTGCTCGTCCATGGTCTGGTCCTCGGCGAACAGGTCGCACCAGGGGTCCCAGTCGCCGGCGTTGGCGAGGGCGTAGTAGCGCTCCACGATCTCCGTGGTGTTCATGTTGTGCTCTCCTTCTGCTGGTGGGAGGGTGCTGCTCCGTGCCTGCGGCGGGGCCGGTGCCGGGCGGGCGCGGCGGGCGCCGCCGCCGGGTGTCCGCCCGGCACCGGGCGGCCGGTCACTCGGGGAGGGGTACGCCGGTCTGGTACATCAGGCCCGTGGTGTCGGCCTGCACCCAGCGCTCGGCGACCTTGCCGTTCTCCAGGCGGTAGACCTCGATGCTGGTCCAGCTGACGGCCTTGCCGGTCGGCTCCTGGCCGAAGAACGGGGCGATGTGCCGGCCATTGAAGGTGATGTGCATGACGACCTTGTCGCCGTCGGCGGCGTAGAGCCGGTCGGTGGTGACGTGGAAGTCCAGGGCCTCGTGGGCGGCGCGGATGATGCCCTTCAGCTCCTCCAGGCTGGCCACGTCCCAGGCGGGGTTGCGGTCGACGAAGGTCGGGGCGAACAGGTCGTCGAGGTCGTCGTAGCGCCTGCTGTTGACGGCGTCGCTCACCTTCTGGACGACGGCGATGTTGGCGGCGTCGGAGGACAGCTGCTCGCGCAGGCCGAGGAGGTCGTCCTGGGCCCAGCGCTCGACGAGCACGCCCTGGGAGACCCGCCATATCTCGGTGGTGCTCCAGGTGACGTCACGGTCGGTGGCCGGGAACCCGAAGGCGGTGCCGACGTGCTTGCCGGTCAGCCGCACCCGGGTGACGATCCGGTCGCCGGCCTCCAGGATCTCCTCCAGCTCGCCCCGCAGGCGCAGAGACTCCCTGGCGTCGCGGAGGGCGGCCTGGTAGGAGTCGATGCCCTTGATGTCGAAGCCGGGGTGGTGGTCCACGAAGTCGGGCGCTATCACCTCGGCGATCGTCCTGTGGTCGCCGCTGTTGAGCGCGGTCAGGAAGCGCCGGTAGACAGCGGTGGGGGAAAGGGTGTTCATGCCGTTTCTCCTGTCGGGAGTGGGTGTGTCCTGGATCGGAGAATCAGATCGGCGGCCTTTTCGCCGATCATGATGCTGGGGGCGTTGGTGTTGCCGGCCACGATGTCCGGCATGACGGAGGCGTCCGCCACCCGGAGCCCGGTGACGCCGTGCACGCGCAGCTCGGCGTCGACGACGGCCGCGTCGTCGGTGCCCATGCGGCAGGTGCCCACGGGGTGCCACAGGGTGGTGGCGTTGGCCCGGATGAACGCGCGCAGCTCCGCGTCGGTGGTGACCTGGGGCCCCGGCGCCAGCTCCGCGCCGCGCACCGCGTCGAAGGCGCTCGTGGCGGCCAGTTCGCGGGCGAGTCCCACCCCGTGCAGCAGCACGTCGAGGTCGGCCTCGTCCGCGAGGTAGTTCGCCTCGACCCGGGCCTGGTCCCAGGCGTCGGCGCTCTGGAGCGTGACCCGGCCGCGGCTGCGGGGGAGCAGCGCGATGGGGGCGAAGGTGAACCCGGGGCCCTGCCACTGCCCGGCCGGAGCCGTGGGCGGCAGGAACTTCACCGGCCCGAAGGTGAACTGGAGGTCGGGCGGGCCGTCCGGGCCCGCGGCCGGGGTCCTGGTGAACAGCCCGGCCTCGGACAGCAGCGCGCCGGGCGGGTGTTCGCCGCGTGCCTGGTAGCAGACGGGTACGAAGACGTGGTCCTGGAGGTTGGCCCCGACCCCCGGCAGGTCCGCAAGGGCGCGGATGCCGTAGCGGCCGAGGTGCGCGGCCGGTCCGATGCCGGAGAGCATCAGCAGCTTCGGGCTCTCGAAGGCGCCCGCGCTGAGGATCACCTCCTGGGTGGCCGCCACGGTGTGGGTGCGGCCGTCCTTGACGTACTCGACCCCGGCGGCGCGGCGCCCGTCGAAGAGGACCTGGGTGACGCGGGCCTCCACCCGCACGTCGAGGTTGGAGCGGTCCAGGGCCGGGCGCAGGTAGGCGGTCGCCGCGCTGCTGCGGCGTCCGGCGGCGGTGCGGGTGGTCTGGTAGTAGAATCCGCCGCCCTCCTGGCGGACGCCGTTGTAGTCGAGGCCGGTGCCGGTGTGGCCGAGTTCCCGGGTGGCGGCCACGAAGGCGCGGGCGACGGGGCTGGGGCGTTCCAGGTCCCTGACCTGTACGGGGCCGCCCCGGCCGCGGAGCGGGGAGCCCGGCCCGGCGTAGTCCTCGGACCGTTTGAAGTAGGGCAGGACGTCCTCGTAGGACCAGCCGGGGTTGCCCCGCGCGCTCCACCGGTCGTAGTCGGCGCGGCTGCCGCGCACCCACATCAGGGCGTTGACGGAGCTGCTGCCGCCGACCACCTTCCCGCGGGCCACGGGGATGCTGCGTCCGTCGAGCCGCTTCTCGGGGGCGGTGCGGTAGCCCCAGTCGATCGTGGGGCTCCACGGCGAGGTCAGCAGGGAGAGCACGGAGTCCGCGTCGGTGCCGTGGATCTCGGGCCGGTCGTCCCAGTCGCCGGCCTCCAGCAGCAGGACCGAGTGCCGGGGGTCGGCGCTGAGCCGGGCCGCGAGGGCCGATCCCGCCGACCCGGCGCCGACGACGATGTAGTCGACTGCCCGGCCCCCGCTCATCTCGGGCTCCTGGGCGGGCGGGTGCCGGCCGCCGGCCGGCGGGTGGGACGGCCGGCGGGGCGGCCGCGGTCGGGTGAACCAGTCATGGCGTCTCCTGGGATCGGTGCGGGGCGTCGGGGCCGGTCAGCCGAGGCCGGGGCCGGGCACGGGCGTCATGTCGCCCACGCGGTACCAGGAGATGCGCAGCCGGGAGCCGGGGTCACGGCGCAGCCGCCACTCCTGGTTCACGCGGAACGCGGACCTCTTGCCGTCCTCGGTGGTGGTCGCCGTCCAGACCACGGTCAGCGCGACGTCGACCGTGTCGCCGCGGGTCTCGTAGTCGAGCTTCTCGACCACGTGGCTCTGGTCCTCGAACGCCTTGCCGACCACGCCGTACCAGTCGGCGAAGTCGGCATGACTGCGCAGTGTGCGCTCGGGGAACGCCATTTCCAGGTTGGTATCGATGATTTTGGGGAGCAAACGCTCGACGGGCTCATGGCGGCTGAGTTCGTCGAACCATTCCTGCACGAAATCCTCTACGTTCTTCTGCTGCACGGGGAATCATCCTCGGGATTCTGGAAAGGGATGGGGCGGGACATCGCGGGTGACTTCGAACGGAGTCCTGAGGGGACATCCTGATAAACGTCGAAGGTGCGGGGGAATCCGGTTGCGGACAGCTATTCCCGCGCTTTCCGGATTCCGTGTTCGGTGTGTCCAGTATGGAGCGGACAGGGCGCCCGCCGCGTTCTTCGCCGATGGCGGGGAACTACTTTTGCAGGTCGATTCGGAGGGACCCGGCGCAAAGGCGGGACCGGGTGCGGGCGCGCCGTCCGCCGTCTTCGCCGGGGCGCGCGGGAGGGTGTGCGGCGGCGGGAGCCGGCCGCTCGGAAGTGCGTGGGCGGCCTCGGGTGCCGGCCGCGCGGGAGTGTGTGCGGCGGCCGCCGGAGCCGGCCGCGCGGTGCCTGCCGGGCTCTCGGCGCCGGCGGCGGGTCATGCGCTGAGGTCGCGGTGGGCGCCGGCCGCGGCCAGCGGGCCCGGGTGCGCCGCGGCCTCGCGCAGCGCGCTGTAGGCGGCGGCGGTCGACACCATCGTCATGTGGTGGTGCCAGCCGCGGAAGGAGCGCCCCTCGAAGTCGCGCAGCCCGAAGTGCGTCTCCAGGCGCTGCATCCCGGCCCGGCTGCGGGCGGACAGCGAGACCAGGGGCATGACCTCCTCCAAGAGGCCGCCGGTGACATTGGTGAGCCAGAAGCGCGTCGGTTCCTGCGCCGCGGTGATCTCGCCGATCAGCCTGACGGGCTGCTGCGGCGGCGATTTGACGAGCCGGGCGGCCGTCGGGACGCGGACGTACTGGGAGATGAGCCGGCCTCTTCGCGCCCTGGTGAGGGAGAGGGCCCCGGCGCCGCGCTGCGCCACGCTGCCGGTGGCGTCGCGCAGCACGTCACGGGCGTTGGTGACCGGGCGCGCCGGGTACGCCGCGGCGTCGCCCTTGGTGACGGGGAAGGAGGCATCGACCTCGACGGCGTAGTCGATGCCCCTGGCCGTCAGCCAGTTGACCAGGCGCGCGGCGTCGGGCAGGTGCCGCAGGTTGCCGATCACCGGGGCCGGCGAGAGGTGCCAGCGGGTGCCCATCTCCTCCAGCATGTCGGTGATCTCGGCCCACTCGGGCTTTCCGTACACGTTCTCCGGGATGTAGGCGGACCGCCGGAAGGCCGCCTCCTCCCGCCACTTTCCGTGGAGGGCGATGCGCCAGTCGACCGGCACGCTCATGGTGTCGGAGGTGAGCACGACACCGAGGCCGAGCTGGCTGTTGACGGTGCGTCCGAGTTCGGGGACGAATCGCTTCTGGACCCCGACGGAACGCTCGCCGCGCTTGGGAATGACGACGCGTTCGACCGACCACGCCTGGGGGCGGCGGCTCGCCTCCGCGTGCCGGGCCAGCAGGGCGCGTACCGGTTCCCAGTCCCAGGGGCTCTGGTTGATGAATTGCTGGAGTGATTGCTTCGCCTGGAAGATGGGGAGACTTTCGGCGATACGACGGACGGATTTTTTACCGTCCACCATTAAGAGTCCGCGCAGGTACACCTCCGCCCACCTGCGTTGATCCATACGCGGCATCGGGCTGAAGATTTCACTGGCGAATGCGGAAACGTTGTCACATGCGAGGGGTGAGATATCAGCGTTCAGTGTTGACATTCCTGTCCTCATTCCCGGGGGAGGGGCACGGCAACGGCACCGATACTCCCCACAGGCGTCTCGCGACGGGCAAGTGCGACTTAACGTAGTCGTGGACGATCGGTTTACCCGTCGGTTTCACTGTCATGGGCGCGGCGAAAGGGTGCCTGCGCATGCCGGAAAAGTGCCTGGCGGATGCCGGGCATTCGCAGAGGTGATGTCGCTTTTCAGCTGTATCAGCCGGGCGGGTGCCCGAGGGGGCCGTCGCCGGGGAGCGCGTTGACGCGGTGCCGCCGACGACGGCCGGGTCCGGAATGAACCGAACGGTAACTTTTTGCCGCCGGCCCGCCGGCGGCGCCCGGGGTGTGCCCCGGCGAGCGGCCGGGGCCGGTCCGGTGCCCGCGCGTGACCTGTAACGACGCCGAGTGTGCGATCACGTTTCCCCCCGTGCTCCTCGGTTCCGTCCCGTGGCGCGCGAGGCACTTACGAGACGCTCCGGACACTAACCTACTCAACACTCGGTATGTCCATGCGGCGCCTGAGAGCGTTGACCAAGGCTTTACTGACCGGAATCGGTACCGAGGAGCCGGCCGATGGCGCGGAGCGGATTCCAGGCCCAGTCGGGGCGGTTGCGGGTCTCGTACAGCACCTCGTAGACGGCCTTGTCCAACTGGTACGCGGCCAGCAGCGGGGCGCGGGCACGGGAGCGCGGGTCCACGCGGGACGCGGCCGCGTAGCCGTCGCAGAAGGCCCCCTGCATACGCCGCGCCCACGCCTCCGCGACGGCCCCGGCGGGGCCCGGGACGCGGTCCGCGGCGCCCAGCACGTGGTACGCCGCATAACTGAAGGACCGCAGCATGCCGGCGACGTCCCGCACCGGTGACGCCATGGCGCGGCGCTCCGTGAGGGGCCGTGCGGGCTCCCCCTCGAAGTCGATCAGCAGCCATCCGTCCGGGGCGCGGAGCACCTGTCCCAGGTGGAGGTCGCCGTGCACGCGCTGCACCCGGCCGGCGGCCTCCGGCTCCATGCCGGCCACCGCCGCGAACGCCTCGCGCAGCGCCTTCTCGTACGGAGCGAGCCGCGGTACCGCCTCCAGCGCCAGGTCGAGACGGTTCGTCATGGCGCCCGCCAGGCGGGCCAGTCCGGGCCGGCCGAGCGGCCTGCTGCCGCCGACGGCCGCCAGCTCACGGTGGACGGCCGCCACCGCCTCACCGAGCCGCCACGCCTCACCGACGCCCGCAGCCTCCGCGGTGCTCGCAGCCTCCGCCGCGCTCGCCGCCGTGCCGCCCCGGGTCCCGCTGGTCGCGCCGGCACCGTCCGTCCGGCCACCGGACTCGCCGGCACCGCCCGCCGGCGCGGCCGCCCGGCCGGGGAGCGGCAGGCGGCGCAGGTCGCGCAGGGCCAGGTCCCAGCCGCTCGGCGCGTCCTCGGCGTACTCCTGGAGCGTGGCGTACGTGGGCCCGTCCGCCGCCGGGCCCTCGATCGAACCCAGCAGCCGCGGCACGTGGGCGGAGCCCGCCACGTGCAGCATGCGGTGCAGCTCCAGGTCGGGGTTGCGGCCGGGGCCGAGCCTGCGGAAGACCTTCAGCAGGTAGCGGCCGTCCACCACCACCGAGCTGTTGCTCTGCTCGACCCCGAGCGGCCGGCTCGACGGGACGGGGTGCGGCGGGCGCATCCCGGGGCTCTCCGCGCGGAAGCGCAGCCCGTCGGTGCGGGTGCCGCGGGCGATCAGGCCCACGAGACACGAGGTCAGCTCCGGATCGGCCAGGGCGTCGTAGACGACGGTGTCCCGGTCGCGGGCGACGACGGCCGGGGCGCCGGCCGCCGCCGGGAGACGGGAGGACACCCCGAGCGGCACCTGGTAGTCCTCCGGCGGCCCCCCGTCCGCGAAGTGGGCGCGGGCCACCACGATCACGCCCTCGGGGCCGCCCGGCGGCCGTGCCTCACGGAAGGGCAGACAGTGCTCCACACCGACGTGGCGCAGCGGCCGCCCCTTGCCCGCGAACCAGCGCTGCGTCGGCAGCCACACGGTCAGCGAGGCCGCGAGCCGCGCGCTCCAGGTGACACGGGCGGGCGCGGTCATGACGTCTCCTTCGCGTCCGTCAGGGAGAACCACAGGAACCCGTGTCCGCCCAGGGTGAGCCGGTAGGGGGCGCCGGTGACGCGGGGGAACGTGACGTCCCCGGTCAGCTCGGTCGGTACGGCGCCGGCCTCCGCGCCGAGGTGGAGGGTGGCCGGCTGCGGGGAGGCGGAGAAGTTGTGCACGCAGACCAGGACGTCTTCGTCGCCCTCCGGTCCGGTGAGCCGCCTGATGTAGGCGAGGACGGCCTCGTTCTCCGTCTCCAGCTCCTCGAAGGTGCCGAGCCCGAAGGCCGGGTGGCGGCGGCGCACGTCGAGCATGCGGCGGGTCCAGTGCAGCAGGGACGACTGCTCGGCCGCCTGCCGTTCGACGTTGACGACCGCGTAGTCGTAGGCCGGGTCCATGATGACCGGCAGACCGAGGCGGCCCGGGTTCGCCGTGGAGAAACCGGCGTTGCGGTCGGAGGACCACTGCATGGGGGTGCGGACCGCGTCACGGTCGGGCAGCCAGATGTTGTCGCCCATGCCGATCTCGTCGCCGTAGTACAGGATCGGCGAGCCGGGCAGGGAGAGCAGCAGCGCGGTGAGCAGCTGGATCTGGTTGCGGTCGTTGTCGAGCAGCGGCGCGAGCCGTCTGCGGATACCGAGGTTGGCGCGCATCCGCGGATCCTTGGCGTACTCCGCGTACATGTAGTCACGTTCCTCGTCGGTCACCATTTCGAGGGTCAGCTCGTCGTGGTTGCGCAGGAAGATGCCCCACTGGCTGCCGGACGGGATCGGCGGTGTCTGGGCCAGCACCTCGGACACCGGCAGCCGGCTCTCGCGGCGCAGCGCCATGAAGATGCGCGGCATGAGGGGGAAGTGGAAGGCCATGTGCGCCTCGTCGCCGCCGGAGGCCGCGTCCCCGAAGTACTGCACGGCGTCGATGGGCCACTGGTTGGCCTCGGCCAGCAGCACACGGCCGGGGTACTCGTCGTCGACGATCTTGCGTACGAGCTTCAGGAAGTCGTGCGTCCGGGGCAGGTTCTCGCCGTTGGTGCCCTCCTCGACGAAGAGGTAGGGCACCGCGTCCATGCGGAAGCCGTCGATGCCGAGGTCGAGCCAGAACCGCACGACGTCGAGCATGGCGTCCTGGACGCGGGGGTTCTCGTAGTTGAGGTCCGGCTGGTGGCTGAAGAAGCGGTGCCAGTAGAACTGGCCGCGCACCGGGTCGTGGTTCCAGTTGGACTCCTCCGTGTCCACGAAGATGACACGGGCGTCCGGGTAGCCGCTGTCGTCGTCGGCCCAGACGTAGAAGTCGCCGTAGGGCCCCTCCGGGTCGCGGCGGGAGGCCTGGAACCACGGGTGCTGGTCGGAGGTGTGGTTCATCACCAGGTCGGTGATGACGCGCATGCCTCGGTCGTGCGCGGCGTCCAGCAGCTCCACGAAGTCGGAGATGGTGCCGAACTCCGGCAGCACCGCCCGGTAGTCGCTGATGTCGTAGCCCCCGTCGCGCAGCGGAGAGGCGAAGAAGGGCGGCAGCCAGAGGCAGTCGACGCCCAGCCACTGGAGGTAGTCCAGCTTCTCGGTGAGCCCGCGCAGGTCGCCGGTGCCGTCGGCGTTGCTGTCGTAGAAGGAGCGGACGAGCACTTCGTAGAAGACCGCGCGCTTGTACCAGTCGGCGTCGACGGGCAGGGCCCGGGCGCTGTGGTAGTCCTCGGCGCGCACCTCGGGCAGGTGTCCCGCCCGTGTGCCGTCGCCGGGTCGGTCACTCATGACGGCTCCAGGTGATGATGCGGGCGACGGAGTCGGCGGGGTCGATCTTGACGTGGCTGCTGGTGCCCCAGACCACGTCGGCGCCGGTGAGCTCCTCGCGCGCGGCGAAACGCGCCCCGGCCGTCAGGCCGAGCGGTGCGGGGTCGAGGGTGACGGTCCCCTCCTGCGTCCGGTACGGATCGAGGGTGACGACGCACAGCACGGTGTCGCCGCCGGCCGGATCGGTCTTGGAAAAGGCGAGGAGCTGGTCGTTGTCCACCTCGTGGAAGCGGAGGTGGCGCAGCCGGCGCAGCGCTGGGTGCGCGCGGCGGACCCGGTTCAGCGCCGCGATCAGCGGCTCCAGGCTGCGCCCGGCCGCTCGCGCCACCTCCCAGTCGCGGGGCCGCAGCTCGTACTTCTCGGAGTCCAGGTACTCCTCGCCGCCCTCGGCACCGGCCAGCGCGCGGTGTTCGAGGATCTCGAAGCCCGAGTAGACGCCCCAGCTGGGGGAGAGCAGCGCGGCGAGCACGGCGCGCAGCGCGAAGGCCGCGGGGTGACCGTCCTGGAGGTGTCCGGGGAGGATGTCGGGGGTGTTGACGAAGAAGTTGGGGCGCAGGAAGTCGGCCGTGTCCACCAGTTCGGTGAGGTAGTCGGTCAGCTCCTGCTTCGTGGTGCGCCAGGTGAAGTAGGTGTACGACTGGGTGAAGCCGGCCTTCGCCAGCCCCTGGAGGACGGCGGGCCGGGTGAAGGCCTCGGCGAGGAAGACGACGTCCGGGTGGCTCTCCTTCACCTCCCGGATGAGCCGGTTCCAGAAGACGGCCGGCTTGGTGTGGGGGTTGTCGACGCGGAACACCGTCACCCCGTGGTCGATCCAGTGCGTGACAATCCGGAGCAGCTCGGCGTAGAGCCCGTCGGGGTCGTTGTCGAAGTTCAGCGGATAGATGTCCTGGTAGGCCTTGGGCGGGTTCTCCGCGTAGGCGATGGTGCCGTCGGGGCGTGTGGTGAACCATTCCGGGTGGCTGCGCACCCAGGGGTGGTCGGGGGAGCACTGGAAGGCCAGGTCCAGGGCGACTTCCAGGCCGAGGGCGCCCGCCGACGCGACGAAACCGTCGAAGTCGTCGAGGGTGCCCAGCTGTGGGTGGACGGCGTCGTGGCCGCCGTCCGCCGAGCCGATCGCCCAGGGGGACCCGACGTCGTCCGGGCGGCTGGTCAGGGAGTTGTTGCGGCCCTTGCGGTGGGTGTGGCCGATGGGGTGGACGGGTGGCAGGTAGACCACGTCGAAGCCCATCCGGGCGATGCGGGGCAGCTCCTTCGCGGCGGTGGCGAAGGTGCCGTGGACGGGCTTCCCGTCCAGGTCACGGCCCCCCGTCGACCGGGGGAAGAACTCGTACCAGGCGCCGGCCAGCGCCAGCTCGCGGTCGACCCACACCTGGCGGCTCGGTCCCCGGGTGAGCAGTTCGCGCAGGGGGTGCAGTGCGACGGCCGCGGTCACGCCGGGGGCGAGGGCGGCGGCGGTGCGCTCAGCGGGCGGGAGCCGCCAGTCGCGCAGCCGTTCGGCGGCGGCGACGAGCAGCCCGCGGTCCCCGTCGTCCGCCCGGCGGGCGTGCCGCTCCAGCAGCCGGGCGCCGGTCTCCAGGTCGTTGGCCAGTTCATCGGCGTCCTGTCCGGCCGCGAGCTTGGCGCGCACGGCGGCGCACCAGGTGGTCCACGGGTCGCCCCAGGCGTCGACCCGGTAGGTCCACATGCCCGGGCGGTCCGGTACCACCGTCGCCGACCAGCGGTCCAGGCCCTCGTCGAGCAGGGTCATGGGGACACCGGCGGCTTCCGGCCGGTCCGGTCCCGGGCCGCGCCACAGCACCGAGGCGGCCAGCGCCTCGTGTCCCTCGCGCCAGATCGTCGCCTCTATGGGGACGTGCTCGCCGACCACCGCTTTGGCGGGGAACGCCCCGCCCTCCACGGTCGGCGTTACATCGCCTATGGATATGCGTCCACTCATTCGTGAAAGCCCTCTCTTTCCGCGTTTTCTCCACCCTCGGGGCGGCGGGATGTCGAGGGAAGCATTCCGGCCGTATCGCGGTGCACTTCGCGGACTTGGCCAAGTGGCAGCGTAAGTGTGAGAGGCGGGAATTCCGGTGCGGAGCCGGGGGCGAATGCTGCTGGCCGGGTCCGTTGCGGGTTTGCTCAACCGCAGGTCAGTGATGGTGCGGGTAGGCGGGTGTCCACTCTGGCACAGTCTCGGGTGCCCGGACGGCGACTGTCCGGGCTGGTGCGCAACTGCGTCAACTTCCCATAGTTGTAGTCATGTCCGAGCCGTTCGTTGCGGCATGTGTCAATTCCCGTATCTACTCGGTCCTGTTCGGCGGAGGTCATTCTCCGCCGGCTGCGGGGACCGACCCGCGTAACTCGTGATTCACACGGAGGAAAAAGTGTCGCAACGAATTCTCGTGGTGCTTTCGGAATACGGCTATTGGGGTGAGGAACTCGTCGGCCCGCTGGAGGCGTTCGACGCCCGCGGGTACCGCGTCACCTTCGCCACGCCCACCGGCAAGCGGGCCCGCGCGCTGCCGCCGAGCCTCGACCCCGACTACATCGACCCGCCGCTGGGCCGCTCCGTCACCAGCCACGACATGGCCCGCAAGGCCCGGGCGCTCGACGAGTCCTCCCGCCTCGACAACCCGCTGAGCCTGGCGGACCTGATTCCGGAGCGCCCGTACTACAGCGCCCTCAACCACCTGCGGGAGCTGGAGGACTACAACCGCCGGCTCCAGTCCGCCACGTCCGACCTGGTGGCAGGGTTCGACGCGCTCGTCATCGTGGGCGGCAGCGGCCCGATCGTGGACCTCGCCAACAACGAGCGGCTGCACGAGGTCGTCCTGGCCTTCGCCGCCGCCAACAAGCCGATCCTCGCCGAGTGCTACGGCGTGGCCGTGCTGGCCTTCGCCCGGGACCTGGAGACGCGGGAGAGCCTGCTCCGGGGCAAGCACGTGACCGGGCACCCCAAGGAGTACGACTACAAGGACGGCACCGGCTTCATCGGCGTGGACTTCAACATGGGCCCGCCGCCGTACCCGCTGGAGTACATCCTCCGCGACGCCACCGGTCCCGAGGGCGGCTTCCACGGCAACGTCGGCAAGGAGACGTCCGTCATCGTCGACTACCCCTTCGTCACCGGCCGGTCCACCCCGGACTCCGTCCTCTCCGGCGAGCTGCTGGTGCAGACGCTGGAGAACGGCCTGCGCCGGTACGGCTGGTAGGGCTCCGCACCACACCCCCGATCAGAGGAAGGACAGCACCATGCGAGCCAGACCAGGGAAGACCGCTGTTTTCGAGCAGTTCGCGGCCGACGGCATCACCTACATGTTCGGGAACCCGGGCACCGTCGAACAGGGCTTCCTGGACGAGGTGCGACGGTCCGGCGTCTCGTACCTGCTGGGGCTCCACGAGGGCGTCGCGGTGGGCATGGCGGACGGCTACGCCCGCGCCGCCCAGCGGCCCGCCCTGGTCCAGCTCCACAGCGGGGTCGGCCTGGGCAACGGCATCGGCATGCTCTACCAGGCCAAGCGGGGCGGTTCACCGCTGGTGGTCCTGGTGGGCGAGGCCGGTGTGCGCTACGACGCGATGGACGGGCAGATGGCGGCCGACCTCGTGTCCATGGCGAAACCCGTGACCAAGTACGCGACCCGCGTACTGGACCCGGCGTCGACCCTGCGGGTGCTGCGGCGCGCCGTCAAGATCGCCATGACGCCGCCCCGCGGCCCCGTCGTGGTAGTGCTTCCGGCCGACGTGCTCGACCAGATCACCACCGAACCCGCCGTCCCCACGCCCCTGCTCGACACGAGCGCCGCGCCGGCCCCCGCCACCGTGTCGCGCGCCGCCGACATCCTGCTCGGCGCGCGGCGCCCGCTCGTCCTGATGGGCGACGGGGTGGCGGTCAGCGGGGCGCAGGAGGAACTCACCCGGGTCGCCGAGCGGCTGGGCGCCCCGGTGTGGGGGGTCAACTCCTCCGAGACCAACTTCGACACCACGCACGCGCTGTACGGCGGGCAGCTCGGCCACATGTTCGGCGCGGACAGCGCCCGGGTGGTCCGTGACGCCGACGGCGTCCTGATCGTGGGCACCTATGTCTTCCCCGAGGTCTTCCCCTCGCTTGAGAGCCCCTTCCGGGACGACGCCCGCATCGTCCACATCGACCTGGACGCGTACGAGATCGCGAAGAACTTCCCCGTGGAGCTGGGCGTGGTCGCCGACCCCCGGGCGGCGCTCGGGGCACTCGCCGGCGAGCTCGAACGGCGGGGCCCGCTCACGCCGCGGGCACCGGCAGCCGCCCGCCCGCCCGTCCCGGCCGCCACCGACGGGGACTCCCTGATGGAGCGCTTCGTGCGGGAGCTGTCCGCGCAGGCCCCCGCCGACCTGGCCGTCTTCGACGAGGCGCTGACCGCGTCGGGCCCGATCGCCGCCCACCTGCCGGCGCGGCGCCCCGGGGACTTCTTCCAGACCCGCGGCGGCTCCCTGGGCGTCGGCATCCCCGGCGCGCTCGGCGTCAAGCTGGCCCGCCCCGAGCTGCCCGTCGTGGGCTTCACCGGCGACGGCGGCAGCATGTACACCATCCAGGCGCTGTGGACCGCGGCCCGCTACGGCATCGACGCCAAGCTGGTGATCTGCAACAACCGCCGGTACCGGCTCCTGGACCTGAACATCGAGCAGTACTGGCGCGAGCTGGGCATCCCGCCGCACGCCGAGCCGGACGCCTTCGACCTGTCCGATCCGGAACTCCGCTTCAGCGCCCTGGCCGAGTCCATGGGCGTGCCCGCCCAGCGGGTGGAGCGGCCGGACCAGGTGGAGCAGGCGGTGCGCACCATGCTCGCCCACCAGGGCCCCTACCTCATCGACCTGGCCACCGACTGAGGGCACCCGAGCGCGCACCCGAAAGGACATCACCATGACATCTGCCCCCTCCCGGTCCGTACTCTCCGTGGACGCCGTCCACCGGCTCGTCGACCAGTGGCGCGCGGCGCTCGCCCGGCGGGCACCGGTGGAGGAGCTGCTGCCCCACCTGGCCAACGGCCTGCTGGTGGAGCTGCCGGGCCGCATCGTGCGGGGCGCCCAGGACTTCAGGCACTGGTACGGGGAGAGCGGCGGCCAGGCCGCGCTCTGCGACGACCGCCCCGGCGCGGACGAGGTCCGCGTCCGGGTGGTCTCCCCGGTCCACGCCCAGGTCACCCTCCAGGACCCCGGCTCGTCGCCCGACGCCCCGGCCCCGCTCGCCCGCCAGACGTGGTGGGTCGTCCTCCAGGACGGCGTACCGCGCATCCGCACCATGGCGTTCCACCAGCCGGCTCCGCAGCCAGCCTGAGCCGGCACCGCCCCCGGCGGCCCGGGGTCTGCACATCACCGCCCCGGGCCGCCTCCTTCGTTTCTCCGTGCCGGACCGGCCCGCCGCCTTCGTACCGGAGCCCGGACCGGCCCGCCGCCTTCGTACCGCACCGACCCGCTCCGACCGACGAACGGAAGAGGACCGACCGATATGACCACCGCGACACCGTCCACGATCCTGCCTCCCGGGCGCCTGTCCGGCCGCCGGATAGGCATCCTGATGGAGAGCGACTTCGTCGAGGACGAGATCGCCTACTACCAGCACCGGTTCCTGGAGGAGGGCGCCGAGGTCGTCCTGCTGACCCGGCTGTGGGGCCGCCCCTCGCTCACCTTCCGCGGGCACGACTACCGCGCCGAGGTGACCGTCCACAACGACCTGGAGAGCCTCGACTACGGGGAACTCTCCCAGTACTCCGCCCTGATCGTGCCCTCCGGCATGGTCGCCGACCGCCTGCGCTACAGCGAGGACGTGACCCGGCAGGCGCCCGCCGTCGACCTCCTGCGCCGCGCCTTCCGCCTCCCGCACCTCATCAAGGCCTTCTCCTGCCACGGCCTGCTGCTCATGTCGGCCGCCCGCGACAGCATGCGCGACCGGCGGGTCACCGCCCACAACAACCTGGTCGGCGACGTCCGCAACATGGGCGCCGTCTACACCAACCAGGACCTGGTCGTCGACGGCGACCTGGTGACCTCGCGCACCGTGGACGAGCGCCACCTGCTCGCCCGCGCGGTCATCGAACTCCTCGCGGCGGCGAAGCAGGACCCGGCGGTGGCGCGGTGAATGCCGGCCCGACCGCCGCGGTCCCCTTCACCTTCTCCGACCGCACGGCCGGTTACGTCGTGGGGCGCCGCGGCCGCGAGGTCGAACTGCGCACCCTCGACGGGCGCCTCGTCACCGTGCACCTGACGGACGTCACCTACGCCCACCGGATGCGCAACCTGGGTGAGCCCTACCAGGACGCCACCGGCAGCATGGACGAGCACCTGCGCCCCGGCGCCTTCCTCTTCAGCTACGGGCCGGTGTACCCGGAGGGCGGGGAACTGCACTACCAGGCGACCGAGCTGATCTTCGTCACCGAGGCCGGCGGCACGCCGCCGTACGAGAGGGCGGGCTGGTGGACCTCCCAGCTGGGCCGGCTCGCGTCCTTCTACCGCACCTCGCAGTTCGGCA
Source organism: Streptomyces rubradiris (assembly GCF_016860525.1). NCBI lineage: Bacteria > Bacillati > Actinomycetota > Actinomycetes > Kitasatosporales > Streptomycetaceae > Streptomyces > Streptomyces rubradiris. The sequence goes on along the minus strand of NZ_BNEA01000007.1, from coordinate 20,634 downwards.
CCGGCCCGGTCGACTTCGCCGACTACCGGACCGAGATCCGGGCGGGCGGCGCGAAGACCGGGCGCCACGTCCAGGAGACCGACACGATCTCCCGCATGGTCTACGGCATGGCCACCGCCTACATGCTCACCGGCGAGGAGGACTTCCTGGACGTGGCCGAGAGAGGTTCGAGGTACCTGCACGACCACATGCGCTTCAGCGACCCGGCCGAGGACGTCGTCTACTGGTACCACGGCATCGATGTACGGGGGCCGCGCGAGAGCAAGCTGTTCGCCTCCGAGTTCGGCGACGACTACCGGGCCATCCCCGCCTACGAGCAGATCTACGCGCTGGTGGGCCTCACCCAGACGTACCGCCTGACCGGCGACCCGGTCATCCGCGCCGACATCGAGGGCACGGTGCGGCTCTTCGAACGCTACTTCGCGGACCGCAAACTCGGCGGCTACTTCTCCCACATCGACCCGGTGACGCTCAGCCCGCACAGCGACGCCCTCGGACCCAACCGCTCCCGGAAGAACTGGAACTCGGTGGGCGACCACGCCCCGGCCTACCTCTTCAACCTGTTCCTCGCCACCGGGGAGGAGCGCTACCGCCGCATACTCGAACATACATTTGACATGATTGTCACCCATATGCCGGACAGGAACAGCCCCTTCGTCAACGAACGCTTCCATGCCGACTGGACACCCGACACCACCTGGGGATGGCAGCAGGACCGCGCCGTCGTCGGGCACAACCTGAAGATCGCCTGGAACCTCATGCGGATGAACGCCACCATGCCCAAGCGCGAGTACCTGGCGCTCGCGGAGCGGATCGGCGCGACCATGCCCGACGTCGGCCGGGACCCGCAGCGCGGCGGCTGGTACGACATGGTCCAGCGGCTGCCGGAGCGCGGCCGGCACCCCTTCGTCTGGCACGACCGCAAGACCTGGTGGCAGCAGGAGCAGGCGATCCTCGCCTACCTGGTGCTGGCCGGGCACACCGGTGACCAGGACGCGCTGCTGCACGCCCGCGAGGCGTCGGCCTTCTACAACTCCTTCTTCCTCGACCACGACGAGGGCGGCGTGCACTTCACGGTCCTGGCCGACGGACTGCCCTACCTGGTGGGCGACGAACGCCTCAAGGGCAGCCACGCGATGAGCATGTACCACAAGGCCGAACTCGCCTACCTGGCCGAGGTCTACACCCGTCTCCTCGTCCACCGCGAACCGCTCGACCTGTGGTTCCGGCCCGGCGCAGGCGCGGACTTCCCGCAGCGGCTCCTGCGCGTCGCGCCCGACGTGCTGCCGCCGGGGCGCGTGGAGCTGGAGTCGGTGCGTGTCGACGGCGCTCCCCATACCGACTTCGACGCCCGGTCGATGACGGTGTCGCTGCCGGACACCGGCGACAGGAGCACCGTCCGGGTCCGGCTGCGCCCCGTCCGGTCGTGACCATGGCCCGCACGTCCGCACCGCACGACGGCCGGCTACCGGAGCCCGGCCTCGGCACCCGCCCGGGCCGGCCGGCGCCCCTGGGGGCCACCGTGGTCCCCACGGGCGTCAACTTCGCCGTGTGCGCACCCGGCGCCCGGGCGCTGTGGCTGGTGCTGATGGCGCCGGAGAGCGGGGATGTCGTCGCCGAACTGCCGTTCCCCGAGGACGGCAGGACGGGCGACGTCTTCGCCGTCACCGTCTCCGGGCCCGGCGTCGAACAGCTCCACTACGGCTACCGCGTCGGCACCGGGGCGGGCACCGCCGCCGCCCCGGTGCTCCTCGACCCCCGCGCGCGCGGGCTCGCGGGCGGGGGCGCCTGGGGCGAGCGGCCCCGCTACCGCTCACAGATCGGCGAGGACACCTTCGACTGGGGCGGTACGCGGCGGCCGCGCACCGCCCCGGAGGACCTCGTCGTCTACGAGCTGCACGTCCGCGGCTTCACCCGCGACCCCAGCTCCCAGGTGGCGCGCCCGGGCACCTACGCCGGCCTGCGCGAGAAGATCCCGTACCTGCTCGGCCTCGGCGTCAACTGCGTCGAGCTGCTGCCCGTCTTCGAGTTCGACGAGACGGACAACACGTACACCTCTCCGGAGACCGGCGCCCCGCTGCTCAACTACTGGGGCTACAACCCCGTCGGCTTCTTCGCGCCCAAGGCCGCCTACGCGGCGACGCCCACCCCGGACGCGGCGGCGAGGGAACTCAAGGAACTGGTCAGGGCGCTGCACGAGGCGGGGATCGCGGTCGTCCTCGACGTGGTCTTCAACCACACCGCCGAAGGCGACCACCGCGGACCGACCCAGTCCCTGCGGGGTCTCGACGGGCCGGCGTCGTACCTGATGACCCCGGACGGCGGCTACCGCAACCTCACCGCCACCGGCAACACCGTCAACGCCAACCACCCCAGGACCCGGGCCCTGATCCTGGACTCCCTGCGCCACTGGGCGACCGAGTACCGCGTCGACGGCTTCCGGTTCGACATGGCGTGCATCCTGGCGCGCGGGCAGGACGGCGAACTCCTCGACAACCCGCCGCTGCTGGAGGACATCGCGCACGACCCCGTGCTGGCCGACCGGCTCCTCGTCGCCGAGGCCACCGACGCCACCGGGCTCGACCTGACCGGCGGCTTCCCCTCCTACGGGCGGTGGAGCGAGTGGAACGCCCGCTACCGGGACGACATCCGCCGCTTCCTCCTCGGCCGCCCGGGCAGCGCCGCCGCCTTCGCACCGCGCCTGCTCGGCTCGCCCGACCTCTACGGCGGACGGACCGCTACCGCCTCCGTCAACTACATCACCTGCCACGACGGGATGACGCTCGCGGACCTCACCTCCTACGACGAGCGGCACAACCACGCCAACGGCGAGGGCGGCGCGGACGGCATCCCCGACGAGGACAGCTGGAACTGCGGCCACGAGGGCCCCACCGGTGACCCGGCCGTCCTCCTGACCCGGGACCGGCAGCGGCGCACCGCGCTGGCGCTGCTGTTCCTCAGCCAGGGGGTGCCGATGCTGCTCGCCGGTGACGAGTTCGGCCGCACCCAGCAGGGCAACAACAACGCCTACAGCCAGGACAACCCGATCAGCTGGCTGGACTGGACGGGCACCCGTACCCACGCGGACCTCCTCCGCTTCACCCGGCGGTGCGTCGCCTTCCGGCGCGCGCACCCGGTCCTCCGGCGCGTCCGGCACCCCGACGGCGTCACGCCCGAGGGCTGGAAGCTGCCGCCGGTGAGCTGGCACGGGGAACGGCCGGGGGAGCCGGACTGGAGTGACGGTTCGACCCTGCTGGCCGTCCTGCTGCACCAGGAGCCTCCCGAGGGCGTCCGGGACACCGTGTTCATCGCGGTCAACACCGGCCGCGCCGACCGCGCCGTCGAACCGCCGGCGCCCCCGTCCGGCACGCACTGGCGCCTGTCCCTGGACACCGGCGCGGCCACGGAGCCGGAGGCCCCGGTGCCGCCCGGGCGCGTCCACGGACCGGCCACCCTCCGGCTGGCCCCCCACACGGCGGTCGCCCTGACCGCACACCCGGACGGCTCCTGAACGGGGCCGTCCTGCCACTCGCCCGACGAAAGGACATGACCATGGCTTTCGACGCCTACCTGGGCTTCGCCGGAACCACCGCGAGCATTCACCTCGCCGGCGACCTCTCGGAACACGATGTGCCCCGGCTGCGCTCGCTGATCGACCAGGCCGCGCGGCAGCCGGTGCGCCGGCTGGTGCTGGACGCGGCGGAGCTGACGTCGATGGACGCCGGCGGCGCCCGCTGCCTGGCCTTCGCCCAGCAACAGCTCCCCGCGGGCGCGGAGATCGTCGTGGACGGCGCCGGTGACGCCGTTCTGGAGGCCCTGCGCTTCAGCGGCCTCGACCGTTCGGTCACGGTGGTCGCGGCCCGGGTGCCCGTGGCGTAAGCACCACACGCGGTATGACAGCGGCGGCCGGCCCCGAAAGGGACCGGCCGCCGTTCGCGTGCCGTACGCGCCTGCCGCGCCGTGCGTTCGCGTGTGCCGTGCCGGTACTGGTGTGCCGCGCCCCGCACGCGTGTGCCGTGCCGTACGGGCCCGCCGCCTCCGCCTCGGGACACCGGTGCGCCCCGCCGGTCGTGGTGGACCGGCGGGGCGGACGGCCGGGCCGCGGACGGGGGATGTGACGCGGCCCGTGGTACGCCGTCCCCGCCGGTGGCGGGGACGGCGCGTGTGGTGGGTCAGACGATCTCGTGACCGCTGACCGTGTTCTCGGGGACGCTCTCGCGCAGGTCCCAGTGCTCCACGATCGCGCCGTCGGCGATCCGGAAGATGTCGACGACCGCGGTGCCGCGGTCCTCGGGGCCCGTGGTGAACAGGCTGTGCACGAAGACCAGGTCGCCCTCGGCGGCGCTGCGACGGATCTCGAAGCGGCCGTCCGGCACCTGCTGGCGCAGGCCCTCGATGAACTCCACGAGCGGCTTGCGGCCGTCGGGCAGGTTCGGGTTGTGCTGGATCAGGTCCTCGGCCAGGTAGTCGGCGGCCTGGTCGGTGCGGCCCTGGTTCCAGACCTGCTCCAGGTAGTCGTGCGCGAGCTTCACGTGGTTCGTCGTCATGGTGGACTCATTCCTTCGTCGAGGTATGCGGGTGGTGCCGGTGGCCGGACGGACGGCTGGCGTCCGGGCGGTCACCGGAGAACTGGTGGTGAGGCCGGACCGGCGGGTCAGGAGGAGACGGGCACCGGCCGGGGCGCCGTCTCGGCCTTGCGGACCGACAGGTAGTGGGTGGCGCCGGCGAACAGGAGCAGGCCGAGCCCGGTGGCCGGCAGGATGCCGGAGCCCCAGGCGGGCAGGCCGGTGCTGCCGATGAAGCTGCCGAGGCTCATGCCCAGGTAGAGGGCCGAGGCGTTGAGGGCGAGCAGCAGACCGCGCTGCTCGGGCAGGAGCGCCACCAGCCGCGCCTGCTGGGGCGCCTGGTAGAGCTGGCTGAAGAAGGCCCAGAGCGCGAAGAGCAGCAGGCCGCCGATGGCCGCGTCGGGGGCGACGAGGAGCGCGGCGAAGGCGACGGCCACGCCCGCGACGGTCAGGGAGACGGTGCGGGTGGTGCCGATGGCGCGGGTCGCCCTGCTGGCGAAGCCGTTGCCCAGGACACCGACGATGCCGAACGCGAGCAGCGTCGCCGTCACATAGCCGGACGAGGCGTCGAACCGGTCGGCCACATAGGCGCCGGCGATGCCGTAGACCGTGAACTGCGCCGCCATGAAGAGCAGGGTGGTGCCCACGGTGGGCAGCGCGCCGGGCGTCGCCAGCACACCGCGGTACGCGGCGGGTGTCGGGCGCGGTCCGGGGTCGAGCCCGGGCATCAGGACGGCCACACCCACGAGGGCGACCCCGGACAGGACGGCCACGCCGATGAGGGCCTGCCGCCAGCCGAGCACGTCCCCGAGGAAGGACGCCAGCGGAACGCCGAGGACGGATGCCGCGGTCATGCCGCCGAACACCACGGCGAGGGCCTGCTGACGCCGCTCCTCGGGGACGATCAGCGATCCGGCCGCGGAAGAGGCGGGGCCGAATATCGCCGCACCCAGGGCGGCGACGACGCGGGCGCCGGTGAGGAAGGCGTAGTTGGGGGCGAGTGCCGCCGCCACCGAGCCGGCGGTCAGCAGGGCCATGCCCAGCAGCAGGACCTGCTTCCGGCCCATCCGGCCGAGTGCCATCGGGGCGAGGGGAGCGGCGATGGCGAAGGTCAGCGCGAACACGGTGACCTGGAGTCCGATACGGGCCGGCGCGACGTCGAGACCGTCGCCCATGGGCGCGCTGAGGCCCACCACGGCGAGCGAGGTGGTCCCCAGGGTGAAGTAGCCGAGCGCCAGCGCGAGTAACGCCGGGGTGGAGCCACGGGAAGACATCCGTCCTCCTTCCAATACGGAGCGTTGCGTATTGCAATACCAGCACGCGCCGTGTCCGTATGTCAATGGCGGATTGGAAGGCGCCGCCGATGTCCGCACATCGGATGCGCCACCCGGTCGTCGAGGGCGTGAAATCCCGCGTTAATGGGGCCTGAACAGCATATTCGCGGGCGTCGATGAGGGTGGCCGGACGACCGGGCGGGGCTCGGGGCGCACTTGAGGAGGCTTCGGGCTTGGCAGGAGCCGCCTGTTCGTGATTACGATACGCACCGCACCGTATCTAGAGGTCTTAAGGTGGGTTCCATGACAGGACGTCCTCGTGATCCGGCCGTAGACGACGCCATTCGTCGTGCCACCCTCGAACTCGCCGCCGAGGCAGGCGCGCCCGGCGTCACCATGGAGGGCATCGCCGCGCGCAGCGGGGTGTCCAAACAGACCGTCTACCGGCGCTACGGCGGCAAGGGCGAGGCGATCCTCGACGCACTGGCGTGGTTCGCCGCCGCGCGGCTGCCGACCCCCGACACCGGCTCGCTGCGGGACGACATCTGTGTGCTGCTGACGGCGACCTTCGCCGCCCAGCAGGGGGTCAGCGGAGTGCTGAACCGGGCGCTGATCAGTGAGGCGCTCCAGGACGAGGACTTCACCGAACTGCTCTGGAAGCGGCTGACCGGCCCGCGCCGCGAGGAGGTGGCGAAGATCATCCGGCGTGCCCGGGATCGCGGTGAGGTCAGCCACCCCGACGAGGAGTTCCTCATCGATCTGGTGTTCGGTCCGATGTGGTACCGGCTGCTCTTCGACCGTGTATCGCTGGACCGGGGGTACGCGGCGGCCATCGCCGACACCGTCGCGGTGGCCGCGCGGCTCGACGGCGGGGGAGCGGCCCTCGCCCCCTGACCCCGCGCCCCGCTCCGGACGCCCCTCCGGGCCCCGGCTCCGGACATCCCCGTCCGGGCCACCCCGTCCGGGACGCCCACCGCCCGGGGCACCGCCCGGGACGCCCCTTCCGGGGATCGCGTTCCGGGCGCCCACCACCTCGCACCCGCACGGCCGGGCACCACACGTACGACTTGCACCGCGAGCCCGACTCGCATCACGCGCCCGAGGCGCACACCACACGTACCACTCGCAGCACGTGAACCACGCGACCTCCTGGCGGCCGTACGGGCCGTCGTGGGGGCGCGTCATCCACCGGGCAGGGTCCTGCCCGTTACCGGAGGTACGACATGACGTCCATCGCGGACCAGACCATCGTCATCACCGGCGCGACCGACGGCCTCGGCCGCGCGCTCGCTCATGAACTGGCCCCGCTGGGACCCGAACTCGTCCTGCACGGGCGCAGCGAGGAAAAGGGCCAGGAGCTTCTCGCGGAGCTGCGGGCCGCCACGGGCAACGAGCGGCTGAGCTACGAGCGGGCCGACTTCTCCTCGCTCGCCGAGATCCAGTCGCTCGCCGACCGGCTGCTGTCCCGGCCCCGGATCGACGTCCTGGTCAACAACGCGGGCATGGGGGTCGAACTCGACCGCCGGGAGAGCCGGGACGGGCTGGAGCTGACCTTCCAGGTCGACTACCTCTCCACGTACATCCTGAGCTGCCGGCTGGCCCCGCTGCTGGTCGACTCCGCGCCTGCCAGGATCGTCAACGTGACCTCGGCGGGCCAGGCCCCCATCGACTTCGACGACGTCATGCTGCGCAGCGGCTGGAGCGGGGGCCAGGCCTACTGCCAGGCCAAGCTCGCCCAGATCATGCTCACCATGGACCTGGCGGACGTGCTCGACGGCACCGGGGTGACGGTCAACTCCCTGCACCCCGCCTCGTACATGCCGACCAAGATCGTCACGCATCTCTTCACCCCGCAGAGCACGGTCGCGGAGGGCGTGCGGAACACCGCGCGCCTGGTCACGGACCCCGAGTACGCCAGGAACAGCGGCCTCTACGTGAACCGTTCGCAGGTGGCGCGCGCCCACGCGCAGGCGCACGACGAGGGCGCGCGCGCCCGCCTGCGCCGGCTCAGCGAGGAGCTGACGGGCACCCCGATGCCGGCCGTGAACGCGGACGCCTCTCCGCGCTGACCGTCCGCCGGCCGGACGGCGTTCCGTGCCGACCGCGGGCCGGCCGGACGGCGTAACGGAAGGAGTGCGTTCTGCTGTCGAGAGGCGAGAGCACACGGAGCCGAATCCTCCTCGCGGCCGCGGAAGGCTTCGGCACACACGGGTACCACAGGACGAGCGTCGCCGACATCAGCCGGGAAGCCGGCGTGACCGGCGGGGCGCTCTACTTCCACTTCGACTCCAAGGAGCAGCTGGCCGCCGCCGTCCTGGAACTGGAGGACGACATCTGGCCGGCCCTGGCGATGGCCGTCCGGGTGCGGGAGCGCAGCGGGCTGCGGGGCCTCGTCGAGTTCTCCTACGAGGCCGCGTGCCGCATGGCGCACGACCCCGTCGCCCGGGCCGGGTTCCGCCTCCGGGTGGAGGGCGAGCCCGACGGCGAGGGCACGCACGGCGCGGAACTGCGGTGGCTCTCCCTGGTCACGGAGTTCCTCGCGCTGGCCCAGCGGCAGCGGGAGATACGGGCGGACCTGCTGCCCGTGGACATCGCCCACGTCTTCGTGGAGGCGCTCACCGGGATGCGGCTGCTCTCCCTCGCGGTGGAGGGGGCCGACCTGGACCGGCGGCTGCGCAGGTTGTGGGACGCCCTGCTGCGGATGGTGCTGGCGGAGGGCAGCACCATCTCGTTCCGGCCGCCCCGCGAGGTGCCGGCGGCGTGCCCGCCCGGCCGGCCGGAAGACGACCGGGCACACCCGGCACGACCCCTGGGAAGGACGACCGCCCGGAAGCACGAGCCCTGAGAAACAAGATCGCTGAGAACGGGGAGATGCAGATGTCAGCACTGACGCGCCGCGGGTTCCTCGGCGCCGGAGCCGGCGGCACGGTCGCCGCGCTCACCACCGTGGGACCCGCGTACGCGGGCGCGCCGGACACCGCCGGGGAGACGGGCCGGGCGGCGGGCGCCCCGCCCGCGGTCACCGTCACCCCGGACGACTTCCGGTACGGCGACCTGACGGCCCGCGGGTACAACGGCCGCTTCGTCGGGAAGCCGGACTCCGTGCGGATCGTCCACACGACCGAGCAGGTCACGGCCGCCGTCGCGGAGGCGGTGCGGGACGGCGCGCGGATCGCCGTCCGCAGCGGCGGCCACTGCCTGGACGGGCTGGTCGACGACGGGCAGGTACGAATGCTGCTCGACGTGTCCGAGATGGACGCCGTGTACTTCGACGAGGAGCGGCAGGCGTTCGCCGTCGAGGCGGGCGCCCAGCTCGGCCATGTGTACCGGACGCTGTACCTGGACTGGGGCGTGACGATACCCGGCGGTACCTGCCCGACCGTGGGCGTCGGCGGCCATGTGCAGGGCGGTGGCTACGGGGCGCTGTGCCGCCAGTACGGAGCGGTCGTCGACCACTTGTACGGGGTGGAGGTGGTGGTCGTCGACGGCGCGGGGGAGGCGCGGGCGGTGATCGCCACCAGCGACGCGGACGACCCGCACCGCGACCTGTGGTGGGCCCACACCGGCGGGGGCGGCGGCAACTTCGGCGTGGTCACCAAGTACTGGTTCAGGACCCCCGGCGTCACCGGGAACCCGGGCGACCTGCTGCCCAGGCCGCCCGGCGCGCTGCTGAAGGCGTCCGTCAGCTGGAAGTGGAGCGACCTCACCGAGGAGGCGTTCACCCGCATCGTGCGCAACCACGGCCAGTGGCACACGGACAACGACGGCGACGGCGGGCCGTACGCCAGCCTGAACAGCGTCCTACTGCTGCACAACGCGGCCCTCGGGACGGTGGGCCTCAACGTCCAGGTCGACGGCACCCTGGCGAACGCGGCCGACTTGGTGGACGACTACATCGGCGCGGTGACCGTCGGCGTGGACGTGGCGCACACCAGGACCCGGGCGACGGGGCCGTGGCTGAAGGAGACCCTCAAGAACCCGTACGAGACCGGGGCCTACGACCGCTCCAAGTCCAAGGGCGCCTACCTGCGCCGGGGCTACTCCGAGGACCAGATCGCCGCCCTGTACCGGCGGCTGTCCGACCCCGGTTACGACGGCCACGCCTCCGTGCTCCTCTACACCTACGGCGGCCGCGCCAACGTGCCCGCCCCCGCCGACACCGCCATGCCGCAGCGGGACTCGGTCCTCAAGGCCAACTTCATCACCTACTGGGCCGACCCCGCCGACGACGCCCGGCACGTCGACTGGATGCGGGGGCTCTACAAGGAGACGTACGCGGCGACCGGTGGCGTCCCGGTCATCGACGGCGACAGCGACGGCTCGTACATCAACTACCCGGACACGGACCTGAAGGACCCGGAGTGGAACGCCTCCGGCATCCCCTGGCAGACCCTCTACTACAAGGACAACTATCCGCGGCTCCAACGGATCAAGGGCGAGTGGGACCCGGGGAACGTCTTCCGCCACGCGCTGTCCATCACCTGCTGACACACCCGATGACACCCACGGGCAGCAGCCGCTGACATGCGTGTCCGTGCCCTGGCCGGTATCCGCCGGGCGGGCACGGACAGCCGGGCTGGCGGGACTGTGCTTCAAGCGACTCGATGAGCCGTACCGGCCGAGCGCTCCTGGCGGAAGTACAGGAGCGGGTCACGACCGAGGCCGTCATCGGAGCCGTCACCGGCTCACTCACCGCGCCACGGACCGTGCTGCTGGACCACTACGACACAGCGGGCCAGAACGCCCACCTGGCCTTCGAGGGAGTTCCGGCGCGGCTCTGTCGGCCGATGTTGTGCTCGCCCCATCCGGTGATGGGGCAAGCATTGTCCGGGTGAACGAAGAGGCCGGGTACGGGGCGAGTCCTTCCCGCTCTTCGCCCGGTGCGCGGCGAGAATCCAAAGAATCGCAGACGAGTCCACCGTTCGGGCCCTTTCCGTACAGGGCCGAACTGAATGCGGGCTCAAGCAGGGACTGCGGCGGTCTCCGGCTCGGCCTGTGCAGTGTTGTGGGATGCGAGGCAGCGCTCGGCGTCCAGGGCCGCTGCGGCGCCGGTGCCGGCCGGGCGGACGCGCACGGCGGCGAAGGACCGTAACTGGCCGCGCGAGCCCTGCCGTCTGGGAGGCCGATTCTCGGCCAGGGCGACGTGGCCGGCGCGGGCTGGACGGTGGTGGCCCGCAAGGGCGCGTAACGCTGAGGTGCAGGCGCGCCTCCCTCGTCCGGTGGCGCTGCCACGGGGGCCGTCCGGTGGCTGACAAAGCGCTGTTGCCGACGCCGGTGAGCGGCCGTGACCATCGATTGGCGATCCACCGAGCGACCGGGAGGTCACGCCATGACGGTCACGGCCGAACAGCCCGTCCCCTATCCGTTCAACGAGCCCGACGGGCTGAGCCTGGCGGACGCGTACCAGGCGGCGCTGGAGGAACCGGGCCTGATCCGCGTGCGTCTGGCGTACGGGGAGCCCGCCTGGCTGGCCACCCGGTATGCCGACGCGCGCCTGGTTCTGGGTGACCGCCGCTTCAGCAGGGCGGAGGCGCTACGGCACGACGCCCCACGTCATTCGGAGGGCAGCCAGGACAGCGGCATCCTCAGCATGGACCCGCCCGAGCACACGCGGCTGCGCACGCTGGTGGCGAAGGCGTTCACCGTGCACCAAGTGGAGAAACTGCGTCCGGCGGTCCGGGAGCTGGCGCACCGGCTGCTCGACGAGATGGAGGCCATGGGGCAGCCCGCCGACCTCGTGGAACACTACGCGCTGCCGATCCCGGTCGCCGTCATCTGCCGCATGCTGGGAGTGCCGGAGGAGGACCGCCCCAGGTTTCGGGCCTGGAGCGACGCGGCGCTCTCCACCAGCTCCCTGACGGCTGCGGAGTCAGAACGCAACAGGCAGGAACTGCGGGCCTACATGACCGAACTGGTGGCGGACCACCGGCGCAACCCGCGGCCCGACCTGATGACGGGCCTGATCGAGGCGCGTGACACCGGTGACCGGCTGAGCGAACTGGAACTGGTCGATCTGTGCGACGGCATCCTCATCGCCGGCCACGAGACGACGGCCACACAGATCCCCAACTTCGTGCACACACTGCTCGACCACCCCGAGCAGATGGAGATACTCCGCAAGAGCCCCGAGCTGCTGCACGGCGCGGTCGAGGAACTCATGCGCTTCGTGCCCCTGGGCAGCGGCGCGGGCTTCCCCAGGTACGCCACCGAGGACGTGGAGGTCGGCGGTACCCTCGTCCGTGCCGGTGAGCCCGTCCTGGTCGCGATCGGCGCCGCCAACCGCGACGCGTTGAAGTTCGCGGACCCCGGCCGGCTCGACATCACCCGGAGCGGCGTCCAGCATCTCGGGTTCGGGCACGGGGTGCACCACTGTCTCGGCGCACCGCTCGCCAGGCTGGAGCTTCAGGAGGCTCTGGGGGCCCTGCTCGAACGCTTCCCCGGTCTGCGTCTCGCGGGCGACGTGCGATGGAAGGACCAGATGCTGGTCCGTGGACCGCGCGAGATGCCGGTGGGGTGGTGAGGGCGGTGTCCTGGACGACCGGGGTGGACCGCGCCCTGTGCATGGGATCGGGCATGTGCGCCGGTATCGCACCCGAGCTGTACCGGCTGGACGACGAGGGCCGGGCGGAGCCGCTCGCCGCGGACATCCCCGAGGACGAACGTGCGCTGGACGCCGCGGACTCCTGCCCGGCGACGGCGATCTCAGTACGTGCCGGGCAACGGCTGATCGGGCCACGCCCGTGAGCGAGCACGAGGTGCGACGCACCTGGCAGGTCGACTCGCCCTTCCATGGGACGCATTCAATGCATCATCGATGCGTCACATCGGCTGATCAGGCCGAAGACCACCTCAACGCCGTAACCGCTATGTGTTCGGACGCCCTCTTGCGTGGCAGGTATGGCTGGTCCAGGCCCTTGAGCACCACACCTTCGATGCCTGCGCTTCCCCAGGCCGGGTCGAGCCAGTCCTGCGCCATTGCACAGTCGGTCGTGGCGGGACACAGCGTGAAGGGCGAGTCGAGCGCTCCGGTGGCGAAAAGGGATTCGAGCCGAGCGCGCCGGTCCCGGTAGGGCAGCGGCATCAGGTTGGTGCCGTCCGATTCCAGTACGTCGAAGGCGATCAGGTAGGCGGGGTCCGCCACGGCGGCCTGCCCCGCGCTGCGGCCTCGGCGACGGGCGCGGCGCTGGAGTGCGGCGAAGTCCAACCTCCCCTGACGGGGGACGACCAACTCACCGTCCAGGACGAGGCTGTCCCCGAGGGCCCTGGCCGCCCGGGCGATATAGGGAAACGCCGAGGTCAGGTCCGCGCCCTGGCGAGACTGCACCATCACCAGATCACGCCGGGCGAAGACGATGGCACGGAACCCGTCGGGCTTCTGTTCCGCGACGATGCCTCCGGGCAGGGCATTGGCCGGCGGCAGCTGCCGCCGGGCCTCAGCGAGCATCGGCTCGATGGGAGGGGTCAGGGACACACCTCCACCTCTACGCGCCCCTCACCCGCACCGCGCGCCGAAAGCCACATCGGCACGTTCTCGTCCGCCGAAGCGATCACGGCGTAGGGACCGAGCGCGCTGGTGGCGGAGTCCGCCACCAGTGGCACTCCGCTCCGCCGACAACGGCGGTGTACAGCAGTTCGCCCGGGGCAGACAGGAAAGATCCGCGAAAGACTGGCCAACGCGTCCGGGGCATGTCAAGGTAGACGACCTCCCCGGAAAAGCCCAGGTCAGGAAGGCGATCCGCGCCCGACGTCAGCCGCAGAGGGCGGCATGCCACCGCAGTTGGGTCGGGGACTGGATGGCCTTTGAGGCCGAGACGCCGGCGGGCATTGGTCTCCGCGCCGTGCAGGCGCCTTCCTGTTTGACCGACGGTTCATCTGGCCGAGCGTCGTATCCGCCGCTTTCCCTCGTGAGGAGGCTTCCGTGTCGTCCGCGGAAATGACCGTCCAGGATCTCATCGACCTGCTGTCCGCCTGTGAGCGTGATGCTCCGGTTCGGCAGGCGCTGAACCCCTTCTTCCCGGTGGAGCACCGGCTCGCTCAGGTCATCCAGGCCATGGACGCGACCGGGAAGACGGTCGTCTATCTCGCCGAGGGAGGTGATGAGCACAGCCAGCTCGGTGCCCTGCCGCCCGAGGTCGCCGTGAAACTGGCCTGGCAGTCTCCCGTTCAGCCGCCACCGCGTCGTGCCCGCCGCACCGCCCGCGGCGGCCAGTAAATCCCCTCATCCCTGGAGGTGCCCCTGAACCCCGACGTCCCGCTCGACCCCGCCGCCCACGACCAGTTCCCGGCGGCCTGCTGGGTCGGCCCCCGCCACCTGGCCGGCGACGACGGCCGCCTCTACGACACCGTCGCCGACACCCTCTCCACTCTGGGCTGGACGAGCCTGACGATGGTCCGCGGCCGGCAGGAGCCGGACGAGGAACCGGAGGACCGGCAGGTTGTGCGCAGCACCGTCCTGCACCTGAGCCCCGACACCCTCCGGTGGGCCCAGTGGGTCTTGGCGGACGAGCCGTTCCTGCTGGGGGATCTGCCGATCGCCTGGCATGTATCGGCCCGAGCGGACACGGGCAGTCCGCTCGCCCAGTGGTCCGCGTACTTCACCTCGGATGTCCCCGGGGAGGCCGTCGCCGACTTCCTCGTCGCGCTCGACGTACGCCGGCACCCCGCAGCGCCGTCCGGCGGCAGGGAGCTGGTCCTTGAGGCGGTTACCGGGCACGGGTGGCTTCTCGACATCGACCAGCCGCATGCGGGGGCGATGGACGCGACCTTCACCACCCACCTCAGCTACGGCACGGTGCCGCCCCTCATCCAGGACGGCGACCCCCAGGCCCTCACCCGCGACGAGCTGGACGGGTGGCAGGCGTGGGCCGAGCCGGTGCTCGGCGGGCGGTGCCTGTGGGCGGCATCCTTCAGCTCCAGTGTCCCCGACGACCTGGTCGCGGCCTTCGCCCGCTCGGTCAGTTCCACCGCACCGGTCCTGCGCCGGGTGCTCCCGGACAGCACCCGGGACCGGCTCCTGCGCGCGCCGGCCATCTGACGCGCCCGGCCGTGCCTGCCGGCCCGGAACCGCGAAGCCCGGCCATCCCGATGGGATGGCCGGGCTTCTGGCATACCCGCACGCAACGGGCAGTCGGCGACGCCTCGACGGCGGACGCTAACGCGATATGGCCTTGGCGAGGGCCTTGTCGAGGTGGCGGTCGACGAGGGCGGGGGAGCCGGAGACGATGACGAGGACGTTGCCGTCGCGGATCGCGGTCTGCTTCATCACGCTGTCGTGTCCGCCGGCGGAGAAGGTCAGCAGCTGGCTCCACTGCTCGTCACCGAGGTGGGGCGGAGTCGTCTTCCGGGTGGCGATGTCGATGGCGGAGCCGCCGACGAGGATCTGGTACTTCGGGCATCCGGTCATGGCGTCGAAGATCCTCCCCATGCCGTCGGACAGTTTGCCGGGGGTGTCGCTGTACAGCTCTTCGGAGATCTCCGAGTCGTCGCCGCCGGCGTAGGTGAAGGCGGTCGTCGCCTGGCGGGGGAAGTCGAGTGATCCTCCGGTGGCCGCGTCGCCGCCGAGTTCGTCAAGGGCGGGGCAGCCGAGCACGGTGACGTCGTCGTTGTGCTCGGCACGTTCGAGCTTGCGGGTGTAGCCGCTGCCCAGGTCGCCGGCGGCGAGCAGTCGCTCCGTGAGCGCGGCTGACGACAGCGGGCTGCTGCCCGGCTCCGGCACGGCCGGGCTGGTGGCGCGGGCGGAGGAGGACGTGGCGGAAGGAGCCGTTTCGGCGTCGGAGGAGCAGGCGGGCAGGACGAGGAGGGCGGCGGCGGTGATGCCGGCGGCGGTGGTGGTGACGCGCACGCGCACGAGGTGACCCCTTTTGTGCTGGGAGACGGTTGGGCAGTGCGGGCCCGCGGGCCCGATGGTCGTAGGGGTAAGGGGTCAGTGGCCGAGATGGCGCAGGCAGTCCTCGAACGTGAAGAGCGCGTTGTCGGCGGCCGGCCCGGAGTGCCGGTTGAACCAGGCGACGTCCAGACGCCTCTCCTGCTGCTGGTGACCGGCGCGGCAGCGCAGCCAGATCTGGGCGCGGGTGGCCATGATGATCCAGTCCCGGTAGGCGCCGCACTCGCCGCAGGTGACGACCTCGCCGGCCAGGACGAGGGGCCACGGCCACGGCATCATCCACCCGTCGACCTGGTCGTGGCTGGGCACCCGCAGCTCCGGGGGAAGGAAGTCGTCCACCTCGGCCACCGGCTCCGACGCCCCCGCATCAACCTGTGACTGCGGGGGAACCGGACCGGCCTGCGGCGCCGGCGCCGGGGGACAGGACATTGGTCTACAGGCTGGAGTATGAGCCGCGTTTTCAGCCAGGTTGATGCCACAGTAATGAGCGAGAAGCAGGGCCGGTCTCAGATCCGGCCCTGCTTCTCAGCTGCTCTATGGCTGGCTTCGTCGTGCCGTATGTAACCAGTAGGTGGCAGCTCCCCATACCGCGAGGAGTAGCACGAGCAGTCCCCAACCGCCAGCGTTTCCCTTGACGATGAGGATGACGCCCAGTAGCACGCCGATCATTGAGAAGATCGTGCCGAATTGCCACCACCGTCTGATACCGGCCTTCTGTTCACTGGTCCAACCGAGAGGCACAGTTGCTCCTATCCGGCGTCAGGGCACTGCTCTTCGTGTACTCGGCTGTCTCAACCCGATACGAGGTTCGAAGCAGCCTGACTCGCTCCCCACGCGCCGGCGAAGCACACTGCTTGTCCTCCGATAGCTGAGGCGCCACCAGTTACTGGTGCCCCACCGAGCATGACCGACTCGCACAAGGACCCGACGGCTGCGCCTGCTACGAATCCAGCTACGTCCCCCCAGAGACCCTGGGTGTCTCCCTGAAAGAGGTGGGTACCTGCTTGAATCACATCTCCTGCTGTTCCAAGTACGTCCCAGGCAGACAGCCCCGTGGGGTCTGTGCCATTCATGGGATCGGATCGCCCGCCGCATAGAGGTAGGAGTTCTCCTCCTGGCCGCTGGGGTCGGGCTGGGTGAAGCGGCCGAGGTTGGGGTCGTAGTAGCGGGCGCCCATCTTGTACAGCCCCGTCGGGTCGAGGTAGGCGCTGGTGTAGCGGAAGGGCTGCTGGGTGCCGGAGTTGGTGCGCGGCTCGCCGTAGGGGCCGTAGGCGTACGTCGCGGTGCGCTTGCCCGAGGTGTCGATCAGGCCGATGACCGAGTTCTGGGCGTCGGTGAGGTAGTACTGGCTGCCGCCCCCGCTCCTCATGGCCACCAGGGTGCCCGAGGGCTCGCGGACGAAACCGGTCGCGGTGCCGGAGACGGTCTGTCCGGTGGTGCCGACGGCGGCGTTGGTGAAGGTGGTGCTGTCGCGGGTGAGGCGCTGGGTGTTGTCGATGCCGGCGTAGGTGTGGCTGGTGGTCGCGCCGGACTGGGTGTAGGCGGCGAGTTGGGTGTACGGGGTCCAGTTCTCGTCGGTGCGGGTGCCGGTGGGGCTGGCGGCCGAGGTTTCGTTGCCGGCGCCGTCGTAGGTGAAGCCGGTCGCCTGTCGTAGGCGGTGAGTTCTCCGGCGTCGTTGTAGGTGGAGGTGTGCTGGGGCTTGTCACAGGCGGGGAGGCTGGTGCCCGAGGAGCGGCCGGTGCGGTTGCCGGCCTTGTCGTAGCAGTAGGCGCAGCCGGCCGTGGTGGAGCCGGACTTGGTTTCGACGGCCTTGGTGAGGCGGCCGAGGGTGTCGTAGGTGTAGGTGGTGGTGGCGCCGTCGGTGGTGCGCTTGCGGATCTTGTCCGTGTCCTTGCCTGACAGCGAGTAGTCGTAGGAGATCGACGACAGTGTGGTCGAGCCGGACTTCACTTCGACCTTGGTGGGGCGGTCGGAGTCGTCCGGGGTGACGGTCTGGGTGGTGCTGCCGGGGAAGGTCGTCTTGGTCCGCTTGCCGTTCTTGTCGTACTCGAACGTCGTCTTGGCGCCGCCGGGTTCGGTGACGGAGGTGAGTTCGTTGGCGTCGTCGTAGCCGTAGGTGACGGTCCCCGCGGTGTCGGTGGCGGTGTCGACATTGCCGGAGGGGTCGTAGGTGATCTGTGTGGTGCCGGTACCGGGCAGGGTGCGGGTGCGTTCGCGGTTCTGCTCGTCGTAGGTGAACGTCGACGTGCCCGCCGGGGTGGTGCGGGACGTGAGGTTGCCGTCGGCATCGTAGGTGAAGGTCGCGGTGGTGTTGCCGGCGGTCTGGGTTTTGACGCGGTCGCGGTTGTCGTAGGTGTAGGCGGTGGTGACGCCGCGGCCGTCGGTGACGGTCTTCTGCCGCCCGAGGTCGTCGTAGGGCGGCCGTGTCCTCAGGAGTGGGGGCGCCGGGGACGTGACCGCAGCGGCGGAAGAAGGAGGGACGCTTCATCGGGTGGGCTCCTGTTCGCGGGCGGGGCAGGTCCCAGGGCAGCGCGAGGTTGTCGCTGGCTCGGCGAGGGACGAGGTGGCCGTGGAGGTGAAACACGGTCTGGGGGGCGTCGCACCCGCAGCTGGTGAGTCGTACGAAGGGGTTGAGGGCCGCCCCGGCCGGGAGGGGCGGGGCAGCCCTCAACGCGCGGCGGCGGCCGCAAGGGCCCGGTCCTGCGCCGCAGGTCCATCACGACCTGGGCCTTGATGCCCTGGGCGCGCTGGGTGGCGGCGTACTCTTCGGCCGACCAGGAGCCGCGGGGCCTCCGGCGGGGAACCGCTTCAGGACGGTTCGGGCCTGCGTGGTGGTGGCCATCAGGTTTCGCCGCCGTTCACACGCTCTTGGTTCTCGATAAGGGTGGCGCGGACGTCGGGGTTCTTCGCCAGACCGACCCATGCGGTGGCATCGGGAAGTTCACTGACCAGAGTGCCTGTGGGCCTGCAGGCCCCCCGCCGCTCCCGTTACCCTGCGGGTGATGTCCAGCAGAGCGGCCAAGGTCGGGCGGTCCCGGTTCGTGGGCATCCAGGCGAGTGCGGCCGTTGACGGCGGCGCGTCGGCCACGTCGAGGTAGGCGATACCAGGGCGGGGGTACAGGAGACGGGCGGCGGCCGGAAGGAAGCTGAACGCGTGTGCGCGCGCGATGATGTGGAGCAGCCCTTCGATGTTTTCGGCAACGGGGCCGAACTCTACGGATGAGCCGTCCGGGCGGGGATTGACGGCCCAGCTGTCCCACCAGTCTCGTGGCGCCTGCGTGGGCATGTCCACCACGAGATAGTCTGCGAGATCCATGAGGGTGACCGGCCGTTCGGCCTGGAGGGCGGCCAGCCGGTCCGACGCCGGTATACAGGCGACCCGAGGCTCGGTGGCCAGCCGAATGGTACGCAGCGAACGCGGGAGCGGGTGCCTGAGCAGCGCCGCGTCCACATCACCGTTCGCGAGCGCCTGAAACTGGTTACCGAAGGACAGCGCCCGCAGTTCGACTTGGATACAGGGCTGGCGCCGGTGCAGTTCGTCGAGGATGGCGTGGGTGTAGGGCATGGCTGCCTCGCCGGCGATGAACCCGAGGACGAGGTGGCCGCGCACCTGGCGGGAGTGCTCGGCGGCGCGCTGCCGTAACCGGGCCATGGCCCGCACCGCTTCCTGGGCCTCAGGGATCAGCGCCCGGCCCGCTGGTGTGAGGGCCACCGCCCTGCTTGTCCGGTCGAGCAAGATGACTCCCAGCTTGCTTTCCAGCAGGCGGATCTGCTTGCTGAGGGTCGGCTGGGCCATGAACAGGCGTGCCGCAGCCCGTCCGAAGTGCAGTTCCTGTGCCAGCGCGAGAAACAGGCGCAGCTGGTGGGTGCTTGGGTCACGGTCGCCGCCGGGGAGTGCGAGGCCGTCCGCCTCCGCCGCCGACCGGATTTCATCCGGAGCGCCTTCCATGGAAGGAAGGCTATCGATCGGGCTCGAACAGCGATAGGAGAACTGTTCTCACCGCGTATAGGTCCGGTGAAGGATGGTCTCGCCGGGGGGAGGCAGGCCCTGGCCCGGAGCCAGGGACACCCGCATGCGCGCTGCGGGCACGGGGGCGTCGGATCCGCGTGTACGGCCGGGCCTGGTGACGGCACCAGAGCGGCGGTTGACGGGCGGAGAAGCGGTGACCGTGGCCAGTTCGGCTGCGGGCCGGCTGAAAGCAAAGGACGGGCGGGCGCCCGGCCTTGTCGAGAGAGAAGGATCTTGCATGCAGTTACTTCGCGAGGCCTCCAGTGCCTCTAGCCCTCCTGCTCGTCGCTTCCGCACGAGGACGGTCAGTGTGCGCTTCCGTCATCTGCTGCTCGCGGCAGCCGCCCTGGTGGCGATCGTGCTGAACGCCGTACCGGCAAGCGCGGCCCCGGCAACGGAAGTCGTCACAGCCAGGCAACCGATAAGTACGGCCGCTCAGCCGCTGCTCCAAGCTGGAGGAGCAGTCACTACCACTGTCTCGCCTGCTTCGGTCGGCGGCATGTGTCTCGATGACAGTTTGGCGTACGGCCTTCGCGTCATCACATGCAACGGAACGAGGTGGCAGTTGTGGTCAGTCGGCAACCCTGGCCTCGGCTACGCAATGCAGAACCTGGAGACCGGGCGCTGTGTGGACGACAGCTCCGCCTACGGGCTGCGAGCCTTCCCGTGTAACGGCATGACCTACCAGTTCTTCGCGTCACAGCTCATGGCTTCTGACGTAAACATGCAGAAAAGGACCTTCCAGAACGTGAACACCGGGGCATGCATGGACTACAGCTCCCCGTACGGACTGCGTGGCTTCCCGTGTAACGGCACGCAGTACCAGAACTGGTGGGTGAGGAACCTGCTCTGAAGGGGGCGCCGCAGCTAGCTACTGCGACGCTGGGTCGGACTCATTCGATC